>CAJXYS010000042.1 GCA_913063035.1 uncultured Maritimibacter sp.
TCGCCCGGGTAGCTCAGTGGTAGAGCAGTGGATTGAAAATCCTCGTGTCGGTGGTTCGACTCCGCCCCCGGGCACCACAAAACCCAATTAAAACAAATGTTTGGTCAGGTTCCGTTGCCTCGCATCAGGGCCAGTCTCGTCGTGGGTATCACTCGGGTATCATCCAGCACCCAGCGACCTGCTACTGAATCTGCGCTAAAAGGAACGAAAAACGAACTTGGCGGCCCTTGTGCCCTTGGCGCGCCGTCCCCATATATGTACTATGGCGCTCAATTGGGGGCGTTTCAGTTACGTGTTTAAACTGTCAAGGCCAGTTTCGCTGCCGGTGCAGATCGCGAGTTCAATCATTCGGGCTCCTCTCGCCAGCCACGCGGGCGGCTTTGTGGCAATCCGGCAATACCACATTGCCAGATGCTTCACAGTATACACGACCACGTCGAAGACGAACGCACACCGCAGAACGGCGGGGGCGGAGATGTCAAAGGTCGGTGCGTTGACCTGATGCTCTTGCCCCCTCTCGCGGAGGCTGATGGACGACGAGTTCGATTTCACCGCCAAGGACCTCAAGCACTATCCGCATTTTGATGCGCCGATCACTTTGAGGGAAATTCGGAACCTTGTCACAGATCGGGAACGGGTTGCGTCCAACTCGTTTTACCCGTTCTTTCTCTATGAGGAGTCATGGCAACCATTCCGCTCAATCGATGCGGCGAAGCCCGACAAGAAGACTCGCCCGATCCGATATGGCGCGCGTCGCGATGCCTACATCTTCGCCTTCTATCGCCGAAAGCTTTCTCGCCTTTATGAGGCGCGTCTGCATGAACTGGGTATTGAGGATTGCCCAATTGCGTACCGGCAAGTGTTGAAGCCAGGGCGCGGCGGTGGGAAATGCAATATCGATTTCGCCAAGGATGCCTTCGATGAAATCGACCGGCTAGGTGATTGTGTCGCCGTCGCTCTCGATATCAAGGGCTACTTTGAGAACTTGGACCACGGGCGTATCAAACGCATCTGGTGCGACCTGCTTGGTGTCCAGAAACTTCCACCAGACCATTATGCGGTCTTCAAGAACATCACCAACTACCGCTTTGTGGATCAGCGAGAGGTTTACGCGCGGCTAGGTTACTTTGGTTTGCGCGAGCGGAATGGCCATTGGGTCCCCGGTTTCTTGGTGCCCTTTCGCGATATGCCCAAGCAGTTATGCTCGAACGCCGAGTTCCGAGCGAAGATCTGCGGCGGCGATCCGAAACATGGCCCGTCCCTTGTCCAGAAGAATGCCCTTCCGCATGGTATACCTCAGGGCGCTCCCATTTCTGACTTGATCGCAAACTTCTACCTGCTCGAATTTGACAAAGTGATGGCCGACTACGCGCAGTCGCAGGGAGGGCGCTACATGCGCTACTCCGACGACATCCTGTTGATCTTGCCGGGCGGTAGCGCGGAGGCACGGGCAGCCATCGACTTCACGACAACAGAAATGCGCAAGCACGGACCGGAGCTGCGTATCAAAGATGCGAAGACGTGCGTTGCCCAGTTTTTTCGCGCCCCTGATGGGCTTTACTTTCGCCACTTGAAACAACGTCCTGACGAACCTTCTAAGAACGGATTTGAGTATCTGGGCTTCCGATACGATGGACAACGTGTTTACGTTCGCGACAGTACAATTTCTCGCTTCTTCAGCAAGGTTGCGGGCGCTGCGAAGCGCGACGCTCGGCGGCATGTTGAAGACAATCCAGCTATGGACGTCAAGGCGTTGATCGACAGCTTTGACTTTCCGTTGTTTTCGCAGCGCTTCAGCAAGGTCAAGAAGGCGAACCTGTCCAGCGACTACCGAAGCTGGACATTCTATTCATATCTAAAGCGATCAGCCGGGGCTTTTGGCCCAAAAGGGGATCGTATCCTGAAGCAGGCGCGAGGCTTCGATGATTTCATGAAAGCTAGGGTTTCTTCTGCAATCGTGCGATCAGTCGAGAAACGTCAGCAACCCAAGAAAGTTGGAAACAGAACATTCCTTGAGCATTCAGGCAAATAGTTTCCCGAAAGCCTAGAAATGAATATCTCTGGCTAGTTCATCAAGAAACTTCTTCCGTGAAACTTTTGCGTTTGTCCCAAGCATCCGTTGTTGGTGCCAACGGATAACATTTCCTACCGGCACCACGAACACATCGACAATCGGGAAGCCAACGATATCGGACAAAATAAAGCCCTCGATCCCTGACAGTTTTGCCTGAAAACCTTCTTCGTGAAATGCTCTGCCGGAACCCACCTGATTGCTTGGATTGAAATACACCCCTTGCCGGGTGATCGAGCGCACTTCCCACATTCCGCCTTCCGGGTCGAGTAGGTCATAGCCAGCGCCCTCTGATGGCGCGAGCTTCCATCCCGGGTTTTCCCACATCAGCCGTCGCTCGATGATGAAGGACACACGCCGTCCATCGGTGAGGTACTCGCGGACGTCCTGTGGTGTCACCCTGAACGCGCTGGCAAGTTCTTCCTCGTCCCAGCGCAGTTGAAATCGTCTTTCCATCTAAGTCTTCCCCCTGCTACCCATGGCGGAGTGCCACGATTGCCGGCACGGTTCAAGGAGACTAGGGTGCCACGCTTTGATGACTATCTCGACGAGTTGCAGGCGTATGCAGGGTTGCAGCCGCGACAGCTAATTTCAGCGTGGGACGCTGGGATTGCTAGAAGCGCACAGAATGCAATCGCCCAAGCTATCCAGTCACAGAATTACATAGGCTGGCAGATGCCCGACTTTACTGGCTCCAATCAATCCTTGGGCAACAAAGCCGCAGCAGCTTTTTTGGCGAAGATCTCGCCTGCGTTCACCAATGCTTTCCGAATAGAAATGGCGCCCGGTAAAGGCTACCCAGATACGATACTAACAATTCAGGGTGAGCGACATTTTCTGGAGTTCAAGGCTACATCTGATTGGAACCCAAATGATGGCAATCGACGGGTGTTGACGAGTTCCCCACTGAAGATGCGTAGCCTCATCGAGTCGGGCAGCGTCGAAGACCCTCCGGCTCACGCGGTTGCTACGGTCCTTTACCAAAGCGGCGGTGCCACCGTGGAAGGCTTCAGACTCGATTTCCTTGACCCATCATCACCTATGAACATTAGGCTAGAGGCATCGACTTCTCACAAACTCCTTGCAGCTGGCGACCACACGAGTTGGCAGATTCCCTAGTTGCGCTGGAGGAGGACTATGCGATTTGTGTTGGTGCCCTTCGTGCCATTAGCAATTCCCCAGCAGTTAGCCGTCTTAGTGAACTCTTGAGCGTTCACCATTACGCCAAGGCGATTGAATGGCAGGGCTTCCGCTGCCTTCCAGACCAATTGTTCAAGTAGCACCTTGCCGTTGCGCACTTCCCCGACCTCGAAGGCTACATAGCCACCTGGGCGCAGGATGCGCGCTTGTTCGGCAAGAACGCGATGCACCATCGCCGTCCACGCCTCTTCTGTGCGGTGCATGTCGATAGCGACCGTCTCAGGGTCGATGCCCGCGAACCAGCAACGCAGCCAGTTGTCAGCGGCATAATGCACTATGTCAAGGAAGGGCGGTGACGTAACTGTGAGGTCGACTGAGGCTTCAGGGATGCCCGGCACATCCCACGCCGCGCCAGTGTGAAGGCTAGAACGCACCTGGCTAAGAGCGCAGCCGTCTTTCAGAAGGGTCTTCGACTTCTTGATAATCACGGCAGCCACGTCGCGTTCCGGTGGCTTCACGCCCAGTTTTTCGTTGATCTTGAGTTGTGACTTGATCGAGACCGCTTGGTTTGGCGGCATTGATCGGCCAGAAAAGAAGCCGGGCGAATGACCGGAGAGGCGATTGATTGCTACCATCCGAACCCAGTCGGCCGTGGGATCAACGTCCTCACCGCCAAGCGGCGCGCGCTCCGCGAGCCACAGGCGCAGAGCCTCCAGCTTCTTAAGTGTTTCGGGGTGATAAAAGGCGAGCAGATCTTCGCGCTCGATTTTTCCACGAGACCAGTCAACTGAATTGAGCGCCGTCGCCACAGCTTGCAAGGTGATGGGTCGCAGGCGTGGGCGAGTTAAAAGAACGGACAGCGGATTGATGTCATTTCCAAACGCCTGACGACCCATCAGCGCGGCCTGCACTGGCGTAGTTCCCCGTCCCATGAACGGATCAAACACCACGTCTCCGGGCTGGGTTAGGCGCGCAATGAAGAACTCAGGTAATTGCGCTTTGAAGCAGGCGCGATAGGAAACCTCGTGTATCGAGTGAGCTTGGCGCTGACCCGAAGTCCAAAATTCATTAATGAAATACGGAATTCCGTCGATCAGTTCCTCTCCGGTCGTCCGACCGAATTCCGAAAACGCAAGTATGTCAGCCATGAATTCGTCGGTGGACGACAGACTCCGTGCGTTCTCAAAGAGGGAAAGCTGGTTCATCGATGATTCCTTCGTGTTCAGACGTTACCTTATCGCACCCAATCCTTAAGTACAAGTAGTAGTATTCACTTTCCGTGCACATGGCACCTGTTGTGATCGTGAGGCACCAAAAGAGCGCGGCATGAAGTACCGCGCCCCTTCGACCCATACGCTATGGGGTGTATCTGGTCTACGCAGGTTTCTTCGGCTGCAAGGCGCGTCGAGCCTCCTTCTCAGCAGCGGACCCCTTCACCCATTGCCACGGGGTGCGCGGCTTCCTCGCCTTGGCTAGTTCAGGGTTCGCCTTTGCATCGCTGGCAGCGGCGCGCAGGCGTTCGCGGGCCTCGCGCGGGTCGATCTTGAGTTCGTCGCAGATGGCCTTGAGCGTCACGATGTCGGTCATGTCGATCTCCTAAGTTGCTGATGCAGATCGATAAGACGAAGCCTGGCAGCGTGTCAGGGATAACCCCAGAACATCTTTAGCTTTTCTCGATCTGCTGCTATTACTGATCCCGACGCGGCAGACGCAGCCGTGTTGGGGCGTGGAAACCCCTCTCTGACTAGGCCGGGCAACCGGCTGAACACCTTTGACCTATGGTCGGGGTGCCTGTGTTATACAACAGGCCGCCCGGCTAAAGGCACAGGGTCCGTGTCAGAGCGGATTTCCAACACCCCGATCACCAGTCAATTGCGAGGGCGCTCGCAGATCGGGGTTTGGTGGAACTGGCGCTGTCCCATCCCGTCGCTTGGACCGACCGTGCAAGCCTGCCTGATCGTGCAGGCGTGTATCTGATAGCGCGTGGCGAACCGGGCAACACCGTCTACATCGGTCGGACATGGGGTGCGAAGGGGATACGCCGCAGGATACGGACGTTCCACAGGTCAGCGACCACCGGGCAGAAGGGCCATGCCGGGGGCGTCAAGTTCCATGGCGTGTTCGATGGCGACACGACTGGCCTGTTCGTTTCGGTGCACCTGCCTGACGGCATCGACCCCAAGCCGGAAATCCTGCACCCCTACATCGCCTATGCCGAGCGACGACTGATCTGGGAGCATGTCGAGGCGCATGGTGGGCTGCCAGTGTGCAACTCGGAGTGACCTGCAACTAACCCCGAGGATCGAGAGCGAAACGCGCGCGTGGCCGCGTATATTGAGCCAGGAGTGCCGGGGCGTGCCTCGGTCATGGTGATCCCGCCGCGAACCCGGCTGGAGCGCTGTGCGCTGCGCCAAGACGTGCTTGATCCGCGCGAGATGGTCGCGGGGATGCGTGTGTCGGCTTGGACGCCAGCGCCTCGGAGGCGGCCGCTAGGGCGTGATCCACGCAAAGAATCCCGCTCGACCCGAAGAACACTGCCCACCCATCCCGCGCCCGCTACAGGGCGTCTGGCGCACGCTTGCCGCTGCGCAGGGTGACCACAGGGGGAACCCGATGGGAGTGCGCCCGTCGAGCAGCGGAGCGGGCCGCAGAGGGTCGATCCGGCGAGGGGGCGCGCGCAAACACATATCGCCGCTCCAGCGCCTGATCTGGGGCGCTGCGCGGCCAGCGCGCCTGAACCGTCTCGAAAGTTGTGCAATTGCGGTGCGTCGGCATGGCTACCCCTGTGGTCTCCATAGGCCGCGCGGGAATTACCCTGACGGGCGATGGTCCACGATCTTATTGCGCTTGCGTCGAACCTGAAAGCAAGGAGACAAAAATGACGATACGCGCGACTTGGGCCTTCAACGGCGAGACCAAGGTCATACTTGGACCCTGGCACCGGCTTTGGTGCTTCATCTTTGGCCCGCTATACTATGTATTCAAGGGCATGTTCCTGTGGGCGATCTTGTCGCTGATCACGGCCAACGGTCTGTGGGTCGGCTTCCCCCTGTTCAATCGCGCCATCGTGCTGCGTCACTACCATCGCAAGGGGTGGGTGCAGGAATGACCACCAGCACCTCCGCCCGAGCAGTTTGCCACCCGAGTGGAACCCGGCGCGCGATACCGAAACCCAGCGCGAATGCGGACTGTATGAAAAGACTCGGCAATTTGGGTCCGGCTCGCATCCGACAGACTGATAGATAGTCAACGGGTCGGCCCGAGGCGTTCCGCGCGGTGCTGTCCAAGGGCGACCACAGGGGGATGGGGGGAGGCGTTTTTTTATCGGCGCGCGCGCTTTGGGCAGACAAGGGGCCGTGCATACTGCCGAGGTTTTCGGCCCCCAGCCGTGAAACCGGCAACCATCGATAACTTCGGTAACGCGATAACCTTCAGCATGGCCGTTGGTTATCAGGTTACCGAGGTTACTGAGTTCGTCATGTTTCGTCAGCGACGCAATACCGACCGCGTCCCTGCTTCTTGAGTTCACCGTCTTTGTGCATCTTGAACAGCAGTTGCTTGGCGTTGTCCGTCTTCCAGCCCAAGGCGTCAGCGATTTCCTTGGGTCCCATCGGATCGTCAGCACCTTCTAGGACTTCAAGGATTGCGCTGCGTTCTTCCGAGCGTCGTACCTCGGCTGCATCGCCCAGCACCTTCCACATACCACCGACGAACTCGACAGCTTGCTCCATCTCTTCGATTTCCCGGCCTCGACCGTAGAGCGTGACCCCCTGCTTGCCACGATGCAAAACGAAGGCAGTATCGACCGCGCCCGTTAGCCCGGTGGTGCCGGAAATCATGTCGAAAGGGTCATCACCCAACATTTTCCGAAGGTGATGGATCACGAGGATCGCCACGCCCATCTGACCGGCCATTTCCTGCAAGGGCGATAGGGCCGCATAATCGGCGTCGTAGCCCTCGCGCCGCGACTGCGGACGAACACCAGCGAATGTGTCGATGATGACAAGTTTCGGGCGGTGTGCCTCAATCCAATCGCGCAAGTCGTCAACCAGCCCGTCGCCCAAACGCCTGACCTGCGTGGCGAAGTGCAGGCCCGGTGGCCAGTGCTCGACATCGCCGTAGAGCTGGCTCACGCGCCGCTTTAGACGGCGATGGTTGTCCTCCAACGCGCAATACAGCACGGGGCCTTGGCGACATTTGACGCTTCCCAGCGCCAAGTCCCCGGTGGCGACGGCCATTGCGAAGTCGAGCGCCATCCACGACTTCCCGATCTTCGGCTTGCCAGCCAGCAGGGTCACGCCCTCGGCAAGATAGCCGTCCACGGCATATCGAAGGGGTGGAAACTCCTTGGATTGAAGGGTGTTAGCCGTGATGGTCGAAATCGCTTCACCCGTCGCGGACATTGGTGCGAACTTCGCGGTGCGGTTTTTCCGTTTTGGTGGGCGCGGTGTGGTCTTAAGATTTTGGCGTCGGTAGCTTTTCGGGGGATGCCGCTTGGTCATTGCGCCCCTCCCACCCGCGCGATGATGCGCGATACCTCGGTTTCCAGCGCGTTCTGGTCGTCGCCGTACTTGTCGCGGAAGTACGGGCTGGACCAGATCACGCTGGCGATCTCGTCGAGCGTTGCGCCTGCCTCGTGCAGGCCAGCGACCATCGCGAAGATCCTGCCGGACCGATCCTCCGCCATCACGCGCTTGTGCCGGATCAGTGACCGCGTCGAGGTGTCCAGCTTGGATCGGTATTTCCTCAGGACGGCGAGCCGGTCATGCGCATGGGGGTTCATGTCCAGTGCCTCGGGTGCAGCCGCGCCGACGCCATGTTGACCCGTCAGCAGCTTGGGGCGTGCCTTGATCGGGCTTGAGTCGAACTTCAACAGTGGAATGAACGGCTTGTCGTATTCCGGCTTGTGGTTGAATGACCCCGGCAACCGAAGCAACTTGTTAGGCGCGCTGCCGCCCTTGTCGCCGCCATGACGATGCGCGAGCGCCTTCGAGAAAGCCGACGCCTGCGCGGGCCTGTGTGGCCGATCCCAGAACCACAGCGCCTGCGTGCGTCCCGGCGAGGTTTCCCAAACCACGGACGGTTTCGGATCGAAGGCGAACGGGTCGGCATCGTCCACGTCGCACCAGCCAAGGCGCGTGATCTGGACGCAACTGGTTTTGCGGCTCGGGCGTGCGTAGACATTAGGGCTGAAATACTGATCGAAACGATGGCGATCATAGCGACAGAGAAGGCGGTCGATCCTGATTTTCCCTCGCAAGGGAACGAACTTGTCGATCATTTTCGTGGTGCCCCTGCGGCGGAAACACAGGTTTCCATAAGCATCAGGTGCGAGAAACGCCGGGTCGTACCACAGGTCGCAGAGGAAATCGTACTGGCCTTGCAGAACAGCGCGTTCTATTGCGCCTTCGGCCATCAGGGCAGGGTACTCAGTCTTTTTCTTGTGCTTTTCCATTGTTTTGTCTTTCGAGAAGGCACACCATGAGGCGCGCGATAAAGCGCGTTGCACGTCAGTGGTGTGTGTCAGGGGGAATCGCCGGTCAGTATTCGGCGTAATACGTGCGGGCGCGTTCGGCGGCACGGTCAGCGAGCCAGATCCTCGATCTCGGACAGGAACCATGCAACGCTGGTCCCGGCCATCCTGATACGCCGAGGGAAGCGCCCACGGGCCTCCCAGCGCAGCAGGGTCGTGTTGCTCACATTGATGCCAAGGCGCTTCAAGTCCGCGCGTGTGGCCAAGGTCTTGCAACCGTCGTCGATTTTCATGATGGTCCTCCATCGGTTAGATGAAGGGGCGCCCCATTATTTCACGTGTGATGGCAGATTAGCAGGGGCGCAAAGCGCAGTCGCGGAACACAAATCAGGGGTTTTCGTCCCAGATTGTTTCAGACTGAACGCCGAGGTCGTCGAGCAATTCGAGGATCGTCATGATCGTTCTGGTGTGAGGCGCATCAGGATCGAACAGAGACTCGATCTCGGCCATTTCCTTTGTGGTCAATTGTGTCCTTGCTTTGCGGCGCAGCCGATGCTCGACGGTATCATGCTCGACGTTTTCGCTTGTTCCAGCTATATCTGCGAAGTGCCGTGCAGCCTCACGGACTTTCATCGGGTCGCGTGCGATTTTGGCTTCCCACCCGGGGGATTGCAGTCTCACGTCTTTTTTCGCGATGCTATTTCGCAGCCCATCAAGCTCGCGCTTGCGCACTTCGTCGAATAGCTTGAACAATGCCAGATCGTCGAATGCACCCGTCCGCCCGCGTCCACGTTTCTTACCAAAAAGGGCTTCGCGAACCATTGCTAAACGATCTGCTTCGCTTTTACCGTTTGGATGGTCGTAGGCGCGGATGATGCTGAGAAGCAGGAGGTCAACCTGACGCTTGCGCAATTTCCGTTTCAGTGGCGTCATTGCTTGACCTGACCAATTTCATCACGTGTTGCGACCAAGCGCCGAGGGCTTCGCGCTTCTCGTCGGCGTATGAATAGACATTGTAGATAGCGGCAACGCCTGAGACCACACCCGTCTTGTGGTTCAACAGCGCCTCGGTGACGGGCTGCGGGATGCCCAGCATCGCCATGTTGGTCGACATCGTGCGGCGCAGGTCGTGGATGATCCAAGGTTCCGTGCCTTCGGGCAGCGCCTTGTCGAGCCGGTCTTTCAGGCGACCGAACCCTGACACGGGCGACTTGCCGGTGGTCGTGAACACGTAATCCGACCCGAGGAACCTCGGCACCCTGCGCAGCACGTCCAGCATCGCGTCGGTGATCGGCACGGTGTGCTGCCTGCCGTTCTTCGCGCGCTGCGAAGGCAAGGTCCACAGGCGTTTTTCGAGGTCGATTTCCGACCAGCGCATCTCGGCAACCTCGGCGCGTCTCTGGCCGCTGAGGATCAGCAGCTTCATGCAATCCCCGAAAGGATAGCGTTCGGCGTCACAGGCCGCCCACAGCGCGCCCAGCTCATCATCGGTCAGCACACGCTCGCGCGACCGTTCCTTGGACAGTGGTTTCATCCCGGCGATGGGGGAGGCATCGATCATGCCGCGCTCGACGCACCAGCCCATCAGGTGCTTGAGGTGGGCCAGCGCGCGGTTCGCGCTGACCGGCGCGGATTTGTGGATCACGTCGCAGGCTTTCACGACATCTGCGCGCTTGATCTCGTCGATCCGTTTGCCGTGCAGGGTGGTGAACTTCGCCAGCAGGGCTTCCTTGCGCTTCCAGTCGCGGTTGTGAACCTTGGCGTGCTTCTCGATGTAGTCGGGGATCACGTCGCCCAGCGTCGGTTTCGTTTCGACCTCGACGCCGGTACGATCCTCGAAACGGCCCGTCTCGATTTCGTAGAGAACCTGCCGCACCCGTTCACGCGCCTCGGCCAGCGACACGACGCCGAACCGCCCGATGGTCAGGCGCCGCATCTTGCCGTTGATGCGCTTGTGCAGGCAGAACGTCTTGGTGCCGGACGTGCTGATGCGCAGGACCAGACCCGGCATCAACTCGTCCCGATAATCGAGGCGTTTTGACGGGTTGGGCTTCTGCCCCTCGATGAACTTGGTGGTGAGTTTGCGTTTCATAAGCCCATGATAAGATGGGCGCTTGCTCCTCGTCAGGGACAACCCTAGAAGGTTTGCAGGGTTTTGGATCGGGCTGCGCTGGTTCGAGATACCCGTGTGGTCTTCGGCGTCTTTGGGTATCGCTGGGGTAGCAGGAGCGGTGTGCTTGAATGCTCCGGCGCGAGACGGGTCGAGACGATCTGCTAAGCGCAAAGATAAAGGTTTTCAATCGGCTACGTCACGGGTTGAGCGATCCTGAGACGGTGCGCGCGGATCACAAGCCTAATTGAAAATCCTCGTGTCGGTGGTTCGACTCCGCCCCCGGGCACCATTTTTCACCCAAATTCAAGGTCCCTAGGCCAGCCAGCCATTGCGGCTCCGGCGTATTCGCGGCGTGCGGGGGCGGGACGTTCCGGGCGGTCCGCTGCATGGTTTGCATGGCAGGGATAGCCGTGTCGCGGCGTCGGGCAGGGCCGTCCCGTCGTCACGCGCGTTGATCCGGAGGCCGGACCGGGCCGCGGGCGCAAGGCCCCGGCCGGGCGATCCCGGACGGGCATTGCGTTTTCAGCGGGCGCCACCGGATGCGCGTAGGGCTAGTTGTTGCCGCGGCCGTTGGCCCTGCCGCGGGCGGGGGCGTCATTGTCCCGGGCCCGGACGATTTCGTCTTCGTCCTCGTCTTCCGTCGCTTGCGCGCCGTCGATCTCTATGCCGAGCGCCTCGCGGGCCCGGTCGTCGGCCTGTTCGGGCAACGCGGGAGGCGTCCGGCGCGCTCCGGGCGGGGTCGCTTCGTCGCCGTCTTCCGCCGCTCCATCGTCTTCCGCCCCGGCGACCTCTTCCGCCTCCGCGGGGTCTTCTGCCTCGGCGCCTTCATCTTCCCCGGCGGCCGCGGTGCGATCCTCGTCCGCCGGCTCTTCTGGCAGGGTCTCCTCCTCCGCGCTCTCGGCCACGGCTTCGGCGCCGGGCTCTTCCGCGCCCTCTGCCACGGCCTCGGCGCCGGGCTCTTCCGCGCCGTCGTCTTCTGCCGCCAGGGCCTCTTCCTCGTCCTGATCTTCCTCGTCGTCGCCCACCGTCGCGCCAACGCCCGATCCGCTGACGGCCCCGCCGAAACGGCGCGTCGGCGTGCTGCCGGCCCCGTCGTCGGACATGGCGTCCTCTTCTGTTTCGGGGGACGGAGCCCCCGGCGCGGTCCCGGGGATCTCCACGCCGCCGAGCTTCTGGGTCGAGAGCGTTTGTCCGAGCGTGTCGGTCATCTTGCCGCTGCCGCTGGCGACCATGCTGAACACGCTGAGGGTGATCGAGATCGCGCTCGCCGTCAGCACGACCCACTCGACGGTCGTGCCCCCCGCGTCATCCCGGCGGAACAGTCTTACTGCAGCGCGCAAGTCTCGCATCTCGGTCCTCCGGCCGCCGGATAGACGGCCCCGAGACCCGTTAACCAAAGGAATATGTCTTGGGATTGCTCCGATTCGGGCCATTCTTCGCCCAAATCTGGCGCTCGAGAGGCGCGCGGGGGGCGCGGAACCGCGTGGTGCGGGCGGCCGGACTCGAACCGGCACGGCCTTTCGGCCCAGGCATTTTAAGTGCCATGTGTCTACCATTCCACCACGCCCGCACGGCGCGGACGGGGCGCACCCCGTCCGCGTTTCCTAGCCGCGGGCCGTGGCGTTGACAATGGCGGGATGGCTCAGAGCTCGGTGCCCGGCTCCTCGATCAGCAGCCCGCGTTCGGGCAGCCACGGGTTCAGCTTGACGGCTTCGCGAAGCACGCCCTGGCTGGCCTTGATACGGCCGAGCTGCATCAGCGTCAGCGCCTTGCCCGACAGCGCGCCGACATGGTCCGGGCGCCGCGCGAGGGTGCGGTTCAGATCTTCCAGCGCACCGCCGTAATCGCCGGTGAGAAACCGCACGAAGGCGCGCTGGTTGTAGCCCTCGTAGTACTCGGGGCAGTAGGCGATGAGATCCTCGAACGCGGCGCGGGCGCCGTCGAAATCATAGGCGGCGCGGCGCGCCATGCCGCGGTCGAGCATTTCCTGCGCCCGCGCATCCGGGGCCGTCGCCCAGAACGCCCACATCGCGTCGGAGGCGCGCTGCCCGGCCAGCGGGTCGGGGGCGTTGCGCAGGTCTTCCATCAGCCGTGCGCGTTCCTCGGCGCGGTCGGGCAGGGGCGGACAGTCGGCCAGGGCCGGGGCGGGCGCCGCAAGGGCGAGGGAAAGGACGAGCCAGCGCATGATGTCCCAGCATGACGCCGCAACGTGGCGCGTCAAGTCACGACGCCGTCAGCCCCGCCCGCCGGCAAAGCGGTCGTGCCAGGCGGCGCGCTCGTCGTCGCTGATCTTGCGGAAAAGCACGTCCGGCACCGTGAAGGCATGGCCCGCCGGCAGAGCGTCGAGCGCGGCGCGCATGTCCTCGGGCCAGCTGTCGTCCCGGGTCTGCAGCGCGCCCATCAGCGTGGCGCTCGCATCGGGGATGAAGGGCTGCGAGAGCACCGCGTAGACCCGGATCAGGTTGAGCGACAGCCGGATCGCCGCCGCGGCGGCCTCGGGATCGGTCTTGAACTTGGCCCAGGGCTCGGCGGCCTGAAGATACTCGTTGCCCTCGACCCAGATGGCGCGCAGCTCGGCGGCGGCCTTGCGGATTTCCATCGCCGCCATATGCGCGTCATAGGCCGCGACGCGTTCCTGCAGATCGGAGACGAGCGCCTCTTCGGCAGGCCCCCAGGCGCCGCCGGCGGGCACTTCCTCGCCGAAACGCGACCGGCAGAACTTGGTGACCCGGCTGACGAAATTGCCGAGGACGTCTGCCAGGTCCTTGTTCGCGTTGGCCTGGAAATTCTCCCAGGTGAACTCGGCGTCCTGGTTCTCGGGCGCGTGGGACAGCAGCCACCAGCGCCAGTAATCGGCCGGCAGCAGCTCGAGCGCCTGGTCCATGAACACCCCGCGCCCCTGGCTGGTGGAGAACTGCCCGCCGTCATAGTTGAGGTAGTTGAACGACTTGATGTAGTCGACCAGCTTCCAGGGCTCGCCCGAGCCCATGATCGTGGCCGGGAAGGAGAGCGTGTGGAACGGCACGTTGTCCTTGCCCATGAACTGGACGTAGGTGACGTCCTCCGCCCCTTCGTCGAGCCGCCACCAGCGCCGCCAGGCGGCCTCGTCATGGCCGTGGGCATCGGCCCATTCGGCGGTCGCCCCGATATACTCGATGGGCGCGTCGAACCACACGTAGAAGACCTTGCCCTCCATGCCCGGCCAATCCTGGTCGCCCTTCTTGACCGGCACGCCCCAGTCAAGGTCCCGGGTGATGCCGCGGTCGCGCAGACCCTCGCCGTCATGGAGCCATTTCCTGGCGATGGAGGTGGTCAGAACGGGCCAGTCGGTCTTGGAGTCGATCCAGGCCTCGAGCTGGTCCTTCAGCGCCGACTGGCGCAGGTAGAGATGCTTGGTCTCGCGCACTTCGAGGTCGGTCGAGCCCGAGATCGCCGAACGCGGATCGATCAGGTCGGTCGGGTCGAGCTGCTTGGTGCAGTTCTCGCACTGGTCGCCACGGGCTTTCTCGTAGCCGCAATTGGGGCAGGTGCCCTCGATGTAGCGGTCGGGCAGGAACCGGCCGTCGGCGTTGGAATAGACCTGTCGCTCGGTGACCTCCTCGATATAGCCGTTCTCGGCCAGCTTGCCGGCAAAATGCTGGGTCAGGGCCTCGTTGCGCCCCGAGGACGAGCGTCCGAAATGGTCGAAGGACAGGCGGAACCCCTCGCCCAGCTTCTTCTGCACCTCGTACATCTCGGCGCAATAGGCCGCCACGGGCTTGCCGGCCTTGGCCGCGGCCAGCTCGGCGGGGGTGCCGTGCTCGTCGGTGGCGCAGATGAACATCACCTCGTGGCCGCGCGCGCGGCAGTAGCGCGCGTAGAGATCCGCCGGCAGCTGGCTGCCCACGAGATTGCCCAGATGCTTGATCCCGTTGATATAGGGGATCGCCGAGGTGATGAGGATGCGTGCCATGTCGTTGCCTTCGGTCCCGGTTCGCCCCCCGTGTAACGCCAAGCCGGGCCGAGGGCCAGAGGCCAGTGCGCGCCCCGCCCCGCGGCGGATCCGGCCCCGCCGCGGGGCGGGCCGGAGATGGTCCCGCGGGGCGGGGTTCAGCGCGGCGGGTCGTCGGCCCCGCCGCGGGTCCGGCCCATGAGCCGGCCCAGGATGAAGGTGGTGCGCGGCGTGTAGACGTAGCGCGTGTGCCGCGGCGCGCGGCGCCGCGTCCGCATGCGCCAGATCCCGAAGATCGAAAGGGCCAGGTGCGCCAGCGCGATGAAGGCGAACATGGCGGGCGGGCCGTAGCCGCCGATGAGCGCCGAGACCGCGACCGGGCTGGCGATCGCGCCGAAGGCAAACAGGAACATGAGCGAAGAGCTCAGCTCCACCGCGTCTTCGGGCGCGGCGAAGTCGTTGGCGTGCGCGGCCGAGACCGAGAAGATCGGGAAGGTGGTCAGGCCGAAGACGACCGCCGCCGAGAAGACCGCGACCGTGCCGGAGGTGCTGAGCGCCACGGTCAGTCCGCAGGCCAGGATGGCCGCCACCGAGAGCCAGATCAGCACCCAGCGCCTGTCGAACTTGTCGGCGAGCCAGCCAATCGGGTACTGCGCCGCGGCACCACCGCCGACGAAGGCCGCGAGGAAAAGGGCGATCTGGTCGGCACGCAGGCCCACCTCCTGGCCATAGACGGGCCCCACCATGCGGAACGCGGCGCTGGTGACCCCGGCCGTGACCACGCCGGCAGCGGCAAGGGGCGAGAGCCGGATCGCCATCATCGGCTTCAGCCGCGGCGTCACCGGGGTGGCCGGCTGCGCCACGCGGGTCAGCGTCAGCGGCAGAAGCGCGGCACAGCAAAGGATCGCCAGAAGGTTGTACGAGACGTAGGAGGCCGGCTCCAGAACGCCGATCAGCAGCTGGGCGCAGAGCGACGCGCCCATATCCGCCAGCCGGTAGACGCCCAGCGTCCGCCCGCGCGTCGCATTGGTGACCTTGGCCTGCAGCCAGGCCTCGATCACCGTGTAGCAGCCCGCGACGCACAGCCCGGACATGATCCGCATCCCGGCCCAGGCCAGCGGATCGACCACCAGCATATGCGCGAGGATCCCGATCGCGCCGGCGGCCGCGAAGGCCGCGAACGCACGCGCATGCCCGATCGATCCCATCAGGCGCGGCGCCCACCAGCATCCGATGAAAAACCCGACGAAATGCGCAGAGCCGAGCAGGCCGACCTCGGCGGCGGTGAAACCCGAGGCCAGCCCCGACAGCGCGTCGAGCGGGGCGATGCCCCCGTTGCTGAGTTGCAGGAGGATGACCGACAGGAACAGGGCGGCGAAAGAGATGATCAGGCGCATGACCCGGTCAGTCTGCGCCGCCGCCACGGGGATGCCGCTCCGTTTGCGACATTGGACCGTCTTTTCGAAATGAGGCGCCCCCGTGCGGGGGCGCCGAGCTTTTCCTCTCGCGCGCGGTGCGCGCTCGGGGGTCTGCGACGCGGATATTTGAACCACTTGGATGGGACCTTGTCCTCCAGGTGGTGGAAATATCCCCGCCGGAGGCATGGAGTCCGGCGCCGCAGGCGCCCGTGCGAGAGATCAGCCGAAGGCTTCGGGACGGGCCTCTCGCGCCATGTGGTCCAGAACGGCGTTGACGAAGCGCGGCTCGCGGCCCTCGGGGTAGAAGGCGTGAGCGATGTCGACGAATTCGTTGACGACGACGCGCGGCGGCGTCTCGCCGGCGACCAGTTCGGCGCCGGCGGCACGGAACAGCGCACGCAGCGTCGGGTCGATCCGGTTGATCGGCCATTTCGCCACCAGCGCGCGGTCGGTCATCTGGTCGATCTTCGCCTGCCGGGCGACGGCGCCCTCGATGAGCGCGCGGAACAGGTTCACGTCGCCCTCGGCAAGTTCCGTGACCTCGTCGTAGCCCCTGCCGAAACGGTGGGTCTCGAATTCGCGGCGCACCGTCTCGCTATCGCTGTCGGAGGCTTCCATCTGGAACAGCGCCTGCACGGCATAGAGCCGCGCGGCCGAACGCATCTGGCGCTTGGCGGTCCGGTCGGTCATGTGCGTTGGGGTCCCTCGTCGCCGTCGGCCGCGCCCGCCACCCGGAAGGCTTCGCCGGCCGGGCGGAACCCGATCCCCTTGGAAGCCCCGGCGTATTTCCGGAACAGCGCGATCAGGTGGAGCGCCGCCGCCGCCGCGCCGCCGCCCTTGTTCTGGCCGCCCGGTTCGGCGCGCACGACCGCCTGGTCGCGGTTTTCCACCGTCAGGATGCCGTTGCCGATATGCGCCCCCTCGAGCCCGAGCAGCATCAAGCCGCGCGAGCTGTCGTTGCACACGGTCTCGTAGTGGCTGGTCTCACCGCGGATCACGCAGCCCAGCGCGACGAAGCCGTCGAAATTCGACTGCCGGTGCGCGATGCGGATGGCCGGCGGAATCTCCAGCGCGCCGGGCACCTCGATGATCTCGGCGCTGCCGCCGGCCTCGGCGATCACCGCCTGGGCGCCGGCCACGAGATCGTCCGCGATGTCCTTGTAGTAGGGCGCGACGACGATCAGCAGCTTCGGCGGGCGGTCGAACGCCGGCAGAGGCAGCGCGTAATGGGTTTCGGTTCCGGCCATGTCAGTCCTTCAGAGGGATGGGGCGCGTGCCCTCGATCGAGAGCCCGTAGCCTTCGAGCCCGACGACCTTTGGGCTCGGGGAATTGGTGAGCAGGACGAGCCGGCTCAGGCCGAGCGCGCCGAGGATCTGCGCGCCGAGCCCGTACTGGCGCAGCGTCTGCGGCGAGGCGGCGTCGCGGGTCATCTTCATTTCCGTGTCCCGCAGCAGCACGATCACGCCGCGGCCTTCCTCGGCGATCATCTTCATCGCGCCTTCCATCTGCCGGGCGCGGCCGGGGCGCAGCGCGAGGATGTCGTCCATCGGGTTGAGCGCGTGCATGCGCACCAGAACGGGCGCGTCGCCGGTGATGTCCCCCTTGGTCAGCACGATATGCTCCGCGCCATGGGTCTCGTCGGCGAAGACCCGCATCAGCCAGTCGCCCCCGAAATCCGAGGTCACGGCGCGCGCTTCGCGTTCGTTCACGAGGTTGTCGTAGCGGCGGCGATAGGCGATCAGGTCCGAGATCGTGCCGATCTTCATGCCGTGTCGCTGGGCGAAGCTCACGAGATCGGGCAGGCGGGCCATGCTGCCGTCCTCGTTCATGATCTCGCAGATCACGCCGGAGGGGTTGAGCCCGGCCAGCCGCGCGACGTCGACCGAGGCCTCGGTGTGGCCGGCGCGGACGAGCACGCCGCCGTCCTGCGCCCGCAGCGGGAAGACGTGGCCCGGCGTCGCGATATCGGCCGGCAGCGCGTTCGGGTCGGTGGCCACCGCCACAGTGCGCGCCCGGTCATGGGCCGAGATGCCGGTGGTCACGCCCTCGCGGGCCTCGATGGAAACGGTAAAGGCGGTTTCGTGGCGCGAGGAGTTGGACGAGGCCATCAGCGGCAGGCCGAGTGCGTCGATCCGCTCGCCGGGCAGCGCCAGGCAGATCAGTCCGCGGCCATGGGTGGCCATGAAGTTGATCGCGTCCGGGGTCGCCATCTGGCCCGGGATGACCAGGTCGCCCTCGTTCTCGCGGTCCTCGTGATCGACCAGGATGAACATCCGCCCGTTGCGGGCGTCGTCGATGATCTCTTCGATCGGCGAGATGGCGTCTGCGTAATCGTCTTCGGCGGCCATGGTCAGCTCCATTCCCTCAGCCGCGCGACGTAGCGCGCCATGGTGTCGATCTCAAGGTTGACCGGATCGCCTTCGGCCACCGCGCCCCAGGTGGTGACCGTCTTGGTGTGGGGGATCAGGTTGACGCCGAACTCGCATCCCGCGACCTCGTTCACGGTCAGCGAGGTGCCGTTCAGCGCGACCGACCCCTTGGGGGCGATGAACCGCGCCAGCGCCTCGGGCGCGCGGAAGGTGTAGCGGGTGGAGTCGCCCTCGTCGCGGCGGGCGGTCACCTCGGCCACCCCGTCCACATGTCCCGAGACGATATGCCCGCCAAGTTCGTCGCCCACGCGCAGGGCGCGCTCGAGATTGACGCGGGTTCCCTCGGCCCAGCCGGAGAGATTGGTCTTGGACACGGTTTCGGCCGAGATTTCCACGTCGAACCAGTCCGAGGGCGCGGCGCCCTTGGCGATCACCGTCAGGCAGACGCCGTCACACGCGATCGAGGCGCCGATCTCGATGGTGGCGGCGTCGTAGCCGGTCGCGATCCGCGCGCGCAGGTCGCCGCGGCGCTCGATCTCGCGGATCGTTCCGATATCGGTGATGATGCCGGTGAACATCGGGACACCCCTTGCCGTTTCGCCGCTGACCTATCCCGACGGGGCAGGCAGGGCAAGCCCGAAGGCGGCGCGGCGGCTGCGCTTAACCCCATGCTTACCGCGATGCGCGTTCCATGCCCCCCCCGCGGCGCGTGACAGGGCCGAGCTTGTCCGGCTAGACTCTCGTCGCTGGGCCGGACCGGTCTTGGCAGAGAGGTACCAGTTTGACGGGTAAAGGTCACGACACGGGCGCGGGCAGGCGCTTTCTCTTCCTGCAGGGGCCGCACGGCCCGTTCTTCTGGACGCTCGCGCGGATGCTGCGCTGTGCCGGGGCCGACGTGGCGCGGGTCGGCTTCAACGCGGGCGACGCCGCCTTCTGGCCCGACCGCGCAAGCTACATCCCCTATCTCGGCCCGGCGGCGCGCTGGCCTGAAAGCCTTGCCGCGATCTGCGCGGAACGCGGGATCACCGATATCGTGCTCTATGGCGACACGCGCCCCGTCCACGCCGCGGCGGCGGCGCATGCAGCCGCGCAGGCGATCCGGCTCCATGTCTTCGAGGAGGGATATCTGAGGCCCTACTGGGTCACCTATGAGCGTGGCGGCGCAAACGGACATTCGGCCTTGATGCGGATGAGCGTCGCTGAAATGCGGGCCGATCTGGCCGGCATCGACCCCGACCTGCCGGAGGCCCCCGCCCGCTGGGGTGACCTGCGCCAGCACGTCTTCTACGGCGCGCTCTACCATTTTCATGTCCTGTGCCGGAACCGGGCCTACCCGTTGTTCCGCCCGCACCGGAGCCTGACCGTCGCAGAGGAATTCCGGGTCTATCTGCGGCGTTTGGTGACGATGCCGGTGCAGGCGCTGCGGCGCCACATCGCGACGCGGCGGGTCAGGACCGGCGGCTTCGCCTATCACCTCGCCTTGCTGCAGCTGCCGCATGATGCCTCCGTGCTGGCCCACAGCCCCTTCGCGGGCATGGAGGCGTTTCTGCGCCTCTGCATCGCGGAATTCGCCGCCGGGGCCCCGGCCCATCACCGGCTGGTGGTCAAGGCGCATCCGCTCGACGACGGGCGCCGGCCGCTGCGGCGCGTGACACGGGACCTGGCGCGGCGCCACGGGATCGGGGAGCGTGTCCATTTCGTGCAGGGCGGCAAGCTTGCCTGGCTGCTCGATCACGCGCAAAGCGTGGTGACCGTGAACTCCACCGCCGCGCAGCAGGCGCTTTGGCGCGGCATCCCGGTGCGCGCCTTCGGGCAGGCGGTCTATGCCAAGCCGGAATTCGTGTCCGCCCAGCCGCTGGCGGCGTTCTTCGCCGATCCCGCGCCGCCCGACAGCCGGGCCTATCGCAGCTTTCGCCAGTATCTCCAGGAAACGAGCCAGGTGCCCGGCAGCTACTACTCGGCGGCGGGCCGCCGCCGGCTGGTCCGCCGCGTGACCGACATGCTGCTCGCGCCGGAAGATCCTTACGGCGCACTCAGGACCCGCAGCCGGCAAGGAATGGCCGGCGCATCGATGCCACACCCGTTCCGGGTTGTGGGTGGCCGGGAACGGTAGGACTGGTTTCAGGAAGGCATTTTCGCTATGGTTGTCCAAAATATAAAGGCAGGCACGAGCAGCGAGGGACCCCCATTGCTGACATTCGGAACGGGGAAGAAGGCCAGGACCCTGGTCCTGACGGCGCTTGTCATTGCGCTTTCGGGCTGCGCATTGCCGCGGCCGGGGCCGAGCAAGCAGGAAATATTCGCGGGATCCGTGCAGCGCGAGGGCGACGCTTTCGTCGTCACGGTCAATGATCACGTCACGCGCGCCACGGCGGTCCGCCCGGCGCTGGGCTTCGGCGCCGCGTTCCGGTCCGCCGGGCGCATCGGGTCCGACACGATCCGCCCCGGCGACGTGCTGGGGCTGGTGGTCTACGAGAACATAGAGGACGGGCTTCTGACCTCCGGTCTCTCCGGGCCGGCACCGCTCGACGAGATCCAGGTTGACAGCAGCGGCCACATCTTCGTGCCCTATGCCGGGCGCCTCCTTGCTGCGGGCAAGTCGCCCGAGGAGCTGCGCCGGCTCCTGACCCGCAAGCTGGACGCGCAGACGCCGGATCCGCAGGTCCAGGTCAAGCGCCTGGCCGGCGACGGCGCAACCGTCGCGCTGATGGGCGATGTCGGGGCAGAGGGGGTCTACCCGATCGAGCGTTCCACCCGCACCCTGTCCGGCATGCTGGCCAGGGCGGGCGGCGTGTCCATCGCCTCCGACGTGGCACAGATCACCGTCGTTCGCGGCAACCGGCGCGGCCGGGTCTGGCTGCAGGATCTCTACGACCATCCCGAGGCCGATATCGCGCTGCGTCCCGACGATCGCATCATCGTCGAGAAGGACCGGCGCGCCTTCACGGCGCTTGGGGCCACGGGGGCGCAGTCTCTGGTCGATTTCAACACGCGCAACCTCTCGGCGCTGGAGGCCATCGCCCAGGTCGGCGGGCTGAGTTCGGACCGCGCCGATCCGACCGGCGTCTTCGTATTCCGCAACGAGCCTGCCGAGACCGCGCGGCGCGTCCTGGGGCGCGACGACCTCGCGGGCACCCAGAGGATGGTCTATGTCCTCGACCTGACCGAGCCGAACGGCATGTTCCAGGCCCGCGATTTCCTGATCCGCGACGGCGATACCGTCTATGTCACCGAGGCTCCCTACGTTCAGTGGCAGAAGACGCTGTCCGCGCTGACCGGGTCGGTGGGAACCGTCAGTTCGGTGAATTCCCTGGCCAACGGCAGCTGAGGCCCGGCCGTGCCCGGCTCCGGCGCCGAGAGAGCCCGCCGCGACACCGCCGCGGCGGCGGCCCGGCCTGTCTATGCGTTCAGCGCGGGTTTCTTCCGCCGGCCGTGGCTGCGGCGCCTCCTGGCGGTGGCGGGGTATGAGCTGCGCTTCGGTCTGCCGGGCGGTGGCGATCTCGTGGCCGTCTGGGGGCGCGGACCGACGGCCTGGCGGGGCGAGGCGGTGGCGCGTCGACGCGGGGCGCAGCTGTTGCGGATCGAGGACGCGTTCCTGCGCTCGCTGCATCCCGGCCGGTCGGGCGGCCCTCCGCTCGGTCTGCTGATCGACGGCGAAGGTGTCCATTACGACGCGGGCCGGCCCAGCGCGCTGGAACGTCTGCTGGCGGGGGCGCGGCTGGACGACGCGGCGCTGATCGCGCGCGCCGAGGCCGGCATGGCCCGCATGCGGGCGGCACATCTCGGCAAATACGCCGCCTGCGACCCGGCCGAGGACCCGCCCCCGCCCGGATACGTGCTGGTCGCGGACCAGGTGCGCGGGGATGCGGCGATCCGCCATGGCGGTGCGTCGGCGCAGACTTTTGCCGCGATGCTCGCGGCGGCCCGCGCCGCGCATCCCCGGGCCCGCATCGTCATCAAGACCCATCCCGAAACCGCGGCCGGTCACCGGGCCGGTCATTTCACCCCCCGCGATCGCGATGGCCGGACGGACCTGCTGACCGCGCCGGTCTCGCCATGGCGGCTTCTCGACGGCGCGGCGGCGGTCTACACGGTCAGCTCGCAACTTGGCTTCGAGGCGATCCTTGCCGGGCATCGCCCCGTCGTTTTCGGCCAGCCCTTCTACGCGGGCTGGGGGCTGAGCGAGGATCGCAGCCCGCCGCCACGGCGCGGCCGGTCGCTGACGGCGGCACAGCTCTTCGCGGCGGCGATGCTGGAGGCGCCGGTCTGGTACGACCCGTTCCGCGACCGGCGCGCGGACTTCGAGACGGCGCTGGAAATCCTCGAGGCCGAGGCACGGGCCTGGCGGGCCGACCGCCGCGGTTACGTCGCGCTCGGCATGCGGCTCTGGAAGCGGCCGCAGGTGGCGCGGGTTTTCGGCACGGCCGGGCGCGGCGTGCGCTTTGCCGACGGCGCGGACAGGGCGCTCGGCCGCGCGGCGCGCGAGGGGCGCGACCTGCTGGCCTGGGCCGGGACAGCGCCCGACGGGATCCGGGACGCGGCGCGGCGACAGGGCGTGCGGTGCCTTGCCGTCGAGGACGGCTTTCTGCGGTCGCGCGGGCTGGGCGCGGCGCTGGTGCCGCCGCTCTCGCTGGTGGCCGACGATCTCGGCATCTACTACGATCCCGGCCGCGAAAGCCGGCTGGAGCGGCTGATCGCGGACTCCGCCGATCTGCCCGGATGGGCGCGGGATCGCGCCCGGCGGCTGCGCGCGCAGCTGACCGCGGCCGGGCTGACGAAATACAATCTCGGCGGCGGCTTGCCCGCGCTGCCGCGCGATCGTCCGGTCATCCTCGTGGCCGGTCAGGTGGAGGACGACGCGTCGGTTCTCCGGGGCGCCGGGGCGGTTCGCGGCAATCAGGCACTGCTCGAGGCCGCGCGCCGCGCCCATCCGGACGCCTGTCTCGTCTACAAGCCGCACCCCGACGTGGAGGCCGGGCTGCGCCCGGGCGTGATCCCGGCCGCGCCGCTCGCCGCGCTGGCGGACGTGGTGGCGGCCGACGCCGACCCGGCGGCGCTGTTCGGGCGGGTCGACGCGGTCTGGACGCTCACCTCGCTGCTCGGGTTCGAGGCGCTCCTGCGCGGGGTGCCGGTGACCTGTCTCGGGGTGCCGTTCTACGCGGGCTGGGGCCTGACCGAGGATATCGGCCCGGTGCCCGCGCGCAGGCGGGCGCGGCCGAGCCTGGACGCGCTGGTCCACGCGGCGCTTATCGCCTATCCGCGTTACGTCGATCCGCTGTCGGGGCGGCCCTGCCCGGTCGAGGTCGCCGTCGACCGGCTGGGCGCCGGGATCGTGCCCCGCCCCGGCCCGGTCAATCGCGGCCTGTCGAAGCTGCAGGGCGTGTTTGCCGGACAGGCCTGGATCTGGCGGGGTTAGCTCAGGCCCGGTCCCAGAGCTGCATGGCGTCGTCACCGATGGCCCGCGTCTCGCGCAGGGTGAACCGCGGCGCCGCCGCCAGGCGGTCCAGGCCCATGGCGCCGAGCGCCGGTCGCCCCTCGGCGCCGATCGCGAGGCCGGCGGAAAACGTCACCAGCGCGTCGGCGCACCCGGCCGAGAGCAGCGCGGCGGCCAGTGTTCCGCCGCCCTCGCAGAACACGCGTGTCAGCCCGGCCGCGCCGAGTTGCCCCAGCGCGTCGGCGATGTCGAGATGTCCGTCAGCACCGGTTTCACAGGGCAGCAGGCGTGCCCCGGCCCGCGTCCATGCCTGCCGCGCGGCCTCTGGCGCGTCGGCACCGTGGCAAAGCCAGACCGGCACCTCGCGCGCGGTGCGGCCAAGCCGGCTCTCGGTCGAAACAGAAAGCCGGGTGTCGCAGATCACGCGCACCGGCTGGTGTCCCATACCAAGCCCCCGCACGGTCAGCGCGGGGTCGTCGGCCCGTGCCGTGGCGCTCCCGACCATGACGGCGTCGTGGCGCGCGCGCTGGGCATGCACCTCGCGCCGGGCCGCCGGTCCCGTGATCCAGCGGCTTTCGCCGTCGGCGGTCGCGATCCGCCCGTCGAGCGTGGCGGCAAGTTTCAGCGTCACCATCGGCCGCCCCGCACGCACGCGCAGCAGGAAGCCGCGATGATCGCGCCTGGCCTCGTCGCAGCGCAGCCCCGTCTCGACGGCGATGCCGGCGGCGCGGAGCCGGCCGTGCCCACCCCCTGCCACCCGCGGATCCGGATCTTCGAGTGCCGTGACGACCCGCGCGACACCGGCTGCGGCCAGGGCATCGGCACAGGGCGGGGTCTGGCCATGATGGGCACAGGGTTCGAGGCTGACATAGGCGGTGGCGCCCCGCGCCGCGGCGCCGGCCTGGGCGAGGGCCTGCGTCTCGGCATGGGGTCGGCCGCCCGGCGCCGTCCAGCCCCGGCCGTGCAGGCGGCCATCCTTCACGATCACGCAGCCGACGGCGGGGTTTGGCCAGACACGTCCCATGCCGCGCCGGCCCAGCGCCAGCGCCAGGCCCATCCAGCGGTCGTCGCCGGGCAGGGGCACGGGATCAGTCTTCGGCCGGGGCGGGCGGGCGCAGTTCCGAGACGAAGCTCTCGAAATCCTCAACCGCCTGGAAGTTCTTGTAAACGCTGGCGAAACGGACATAGGCCACGGTGTCGATCCGCGCCAGCGCCTCCATCACGATCTCGCCAATGGTCTTCGAGGGAATGTCGGTCTCGCCCATGCTCTCGAGGCGGCGGACGATACCCGAGATCATCTGCTCCATCCGCTCGGGATCGACCGGGCGCTTCTGCAGGGCGATCCGGATCGAGCGTTCCAGCTTGTCGCGGTCGAAATCCTCGCGCTTGCCGTTGGACTTGATCACCACGAGGTCGCGGAGCTGCACGCGCTCATAGGTGGTAAAACGCCCGCCGCAGGCCGGACAGAACCGTCGCCGCCGGATCGAAACGTGATCCTCGGCAGGCCGGGAATCCTTCACCTGCGTGTCGATGTTTCCGCAAAACGGGCAGCGCATCGCCTCTCCCTCGGTGGTGGTGGCCTGTTATCCACAGAGACTATAGGGGAGCCGCCATAATTTGGGTAGGGGGCAATTGCCGCCCCAATATGCAGAGGAGCCGCCCCTGGGCTGGGCCGGGCACGCACGGACTTGCCTGTGCCGGCCCGGCATGATCCTCTGCCGCAGGGAGGTTCCTTGGCCGACCGGAGCACTGACGACCGGAGCGGCACGCCGAACGCGAACCGCCCGTAGCGGCGCGGCCCGGTTTGCCGTCGGCGGTCCGCCAGGCGGTGGATGCCGATCCGGGCGCGTCATCGGACACGTGCAGGATTTCCAGCGGCTGGAGACGGTTTTCCCCCGGCATCCGGACATCCCCGCGAAGGATGCCGTGCTTTTCGACATCTCGGGGTGAACCGTTGCGCGTCCCGTGCGTTGGCCGGGGCCATGACGCATTGAAAAAGGAGATAGCCGATGCGCCGCAGAACATTGCTCATCACCGGGGCCTCGACCGGCATCGGGGCGGCCACCGCCCGCGCCGCCGTGGCCCGTGGCTGGAATGTCGGGCTCTTCGCCCGCAGCGCCGAGAAGCTTGCCGCGCTCGCCGACGAACTCGGCGATGCCGCGCTGGCCGTGCCGGGGGACGTGACGCGCGAGGCCGATATCGCCCAGGCCGCCGATCGGGTGGCCGGGCATTTCGACCGGCTCGACGCCGTTTTCGCCAATGCGGGCATGGGGCTCGATACGCCGGGAACCGAGGCCGGCGATCCGGAGGAATGGCGGCGCATGCTCGACGTCAATATCATGGGGGTTCTGCTGACCACCCGCGCGGCCCTGCCGCATCTGCGCGAGACGCAGGGCCATCTCGTCCTGACCGGATCGGCGGCCGGGCGCCGGCATATCCCGGGCTCGATCTACGGGTCCAGCAAGTGGTTCGTGCACGGCTATGCCGGCAACATGGCCGAGGAGATGGCCGAATGGGGCGGGCGGTGCACGGTGATCGCGCCGGGCATGGTCGACACGCCCTTCTTCGACGCGCCGAAACCGGACAAGCTGCAGGCCGAGGACGTGGCCGATGCCGTCCTCTACGCGCTCGAGGCCGATCCGCGTGCCGCGGTGCGCGAGGTCTTCCTGATGCCGCGCAACTAGGAACGTCCCGGGGCGGGGCCGCGTTGGCCTAGTGCAAGCAAGGAAAGGAGGCTCCCATGAGTATCGCACGCGTTACCGAGATTTCCGCGACATCGCCCACGAGTTTCGACGATGCCGTCAAACAGGGGATCGAGCGCGCCTCCAAGACGCTCCGCCATATCCAGGGCGCCTGGGTCAAGGACAACAACGTCGATGTCGCGAACGGCGCGGTGACGGCCTACCGGGTCAACATGCAGGTGACCTTCCTGCTGGACGACTGACGCGGGCCGGCGCCGGGCGTCAGCGCGAAACATGCGCCGCGACCTGCCGCCGGTGGGGCGCGGCGCGATGTTCGAAGAGATAGATTCCCTGCCACGTGCCGAGGCGGGGTCGCCCGTCCCGCACCGGGATCGACAGGCTGACCGGCATCATCGCCGCCTTGATGTGGGCCGGCATGTCGTCGGGGCCTTCCATGCGGTGGGTGAGGTAGCCCATGGACGGATCGTCCGCCGGCGGCACCAGCCGGTGGAAGAAGGCCACGAGATCGCGGCGGACGTCGGGGTCGGCATTTTCCTGGACCAGAAGCGAGCAGGAGGTGTGGCGCACGAAGAGCGTCAGGACGCCGTCGCCCGCATCCCGGCACCACGCGCAGACCTCGTCGGTGAACTCGTAGAGCCCGGGGCCGCGCGTGGCGATGGTGAAGGTCGTCTGCATCCCGTGCCGTCCGGGCCCCGTGGCCGTCAGTCGAAGAGCCGCATGCCCTGCTGGTCGATCATCTGCCTGGCCTTGCGCAGCGCGGCGGTCTCCGCCTCGTCCCGGTCGCGCAGCATGTCCGCGCGGATCAGGTGATGATGCCGGGTCTCCCCGTCCTCGGTCTCCGCCTCGATCCGGGCGGCCAGCCGGAACTGGCCGCCTTCGGGGATCGGCTCGGGCGTGATGCGGAAGCCCTTGTACTCCTCGGTCTCCGCGGCAGGCGCCGCGTCGGAGCCGCCCGCGCCGCCACCGGTGCCGAAGAGACGTGAGAGCCAGGACATGCGTGCGCCTCCCGGATTACTGGTCGAGGAACGACCGCAGCTTGCGCGACCGGCTCGGGTGCTTGAGCTTGCGCAGCGCCTTGGCCTCGATCTGGCGGATCCGTTCGCGGGTCACCGAGAATTGCTGGCCCACTTCCTCGAGCGTGTGGTCGGTGTTCATCCCGATCCCGAACCGCATCCGCAGCACCCGCTCCTCGCGCGGCGTCAGCGACGAGAGCACGCGGGTCGTGGTCTCCTTCAGGTTTTCCTGGATCGCGCTGTCGAGCGGCAGGACCGCGTTCTTGTCCTCGATGAAATCGCCGAGCTGGCTGTCCTCCTCGTCGCCGATGGGCGTCTCGAGCGAGATCGGCTC
>CAJXYS010000043.1 GCA_913063035.1 uncultured Maritimibacter sp.
GCCGAGGCCCGGCGGCTCGTCGCGGAGGCCCTCGCCGACCGCGACGCCTAAGGCCCGCGCGAGCTGATCGTGCGGGTGAACGGCCTGGACACCCCCTGGGGCTACGCCGACCTCGCCGCGGCGGCCGGCATGAACTGCGACGCGGTGCTGCTGCCGAAGGTCGACAGCGCCGACATGGTGCGGCGCGCCGAGTTTCTCGACATGTCCTTCGGGCGGCCCTCGCCCGATCCCGTGGTGCAGGATCTCAAGACCTTCGAAGTCGCAGACGAGCAGCCCTACAGCCACCGCCTGACCGGTCTCGGCGTCGAAGCCTCGCGGCGCGGCAAGGGGCTGGAACTCGCCTATCACGTTGCCGCACTGATCTGGGGCGGCACGCCGGGCTGGAATGAAGGCAATCGGCTCGCCGACGCTGTCGCAAAGGCAGGTCTCGATCTTGCGGAGATGGACGCCGCTATCGCCGCAAACGATCCCGCGCCCGAGATCGACGCGAACCAGGCGGCGCTTGATGCCTCCGGCCATTGGGGCGTGCCCACTATGGTGTTCGAGGGCGAGCCCTTCTTCGGTCAGGACCGGATCGAAACCCTGGGCTGGCGTCTCGGCAAGGAAGGACTGGCGAAGCAATGACCCTGACCCACACCATCCGCCGCAACGCGCTGGCGCATATGCGCGCGGCGCTCTCCTGGAAAAAGGCCCGTACCATGATTGGATCCACCCGACACACGCTTGGCGCCCTGACGCTCACCGCCCTGACCGCACTGCCGGCCATGGCGCAGGACACGCGCCCGAATATCCTTGTGGTGCTGTTCGACGATGTCGGCTTCACCGGCTTCGGCGCCTATGGCGGGGACGCGCGCACGCCAAATATCGACGCTCTGGCGCAGTGGGGGACACTCTTTTCACGCTACTATTCCTCGCCCTTCTGCGGACCGAGCCGCGCCATGCTCATGACGGGTCTCGACAATCACCAGACGGGCATGGGCACGCTGGTCGAAACCGTGACGCCCGCGCAGAGCGAACTGCCCGGCTATTCCATGGTCTGGGATGACGATCAGGCGACGATCGCAACCCTTCTGTCGGAGGCCGGGTATCAGACCTACGTGACCGGGAAATGGGGCATCGGCGCGAAGGGCGCGAACCTGCCCGACCGCTTCGGCTTCGACCGGTCCTACGTGATGGATTCGACGGGCGGCAGCAACTACGACCATACCCACTATCTGCCCGGCTATCCGGAAGTGTCCTGGTACGAGGACGGCGAACCGATCCGCTTGCCTGAGGATTTCTACTCCTCCCGCAATCTTGTCGATCAGATGATCCGCTACATCGACGAAGGGGATGCCGATCAGCCCTTCTTCGGCTTCCTATCGCTTCAGGCGATCCACATCCCCGTGCAGGCCCCGGCGGAGTTCATCGACAATTACAACGGTGTCTTCGATGCTGGATGGGACGTCTTGCGCGAGGAGCGCTGGCAGCGCACGATCGAGCTTGGCCTCGTGCCAGGGACCACGACGCTGGCGCCCGTGCACGAAGACCACCGCGCCTGGGATGACCTTTCACCCGAGGAACAGGCCATCGCCGCGCGCGAGATGCAGGTGAATGCCGGCATGATCGAAGCGGCGGATTTCCACATCGGTCGTCTTCTGGATCACCTCGGGGCGACCGGACAGCTTGAAAACACCATCGTCGTCGTGACCTCCGACAACGGCCCGGATTCCGCCGTCACGTCGCTCGGAAACCCGATCGCCAATCTTCTTCTCGACGGAATCCATCGTCTCGAAGGGATCGACACATCGCCGGAAAACATGGGGCTCCCCGGCAGTCTGACCGCCATCGGCCCGGAATGGGCCTCGGTCTCTGCGTCCCCGTTCAACCTCTACAAATTCTATTCAAGCGAAGGCGGGCTGCGAGTGCCGCTGGTGGTTGCGGGTCCCGGGGGCGCGGCGCGCGGCCCTCTGGACGCCCCGGTGCATGTCTCCGACCTGATGCCGACCCTGCTGGAAGCAGCCGGTGTGGCCTATGACGCGGGCGCACTTTATGGGCGCAGTATCCTGCCCGTGCTTGCTGGCGAAACGGACGAAACCCGCGGCCCCGACGAGGTCTTTGGCGGAGAGGTCAGCGGCAATGCGTCGCTCTATCGCGGCAACTGGAAACTCGTTCGAACCGCATTGCCCCGGGGCGATTTCACCTGGCGGCTTTTCGACCTCTCGGTCGATCCGGGCGAAACCACCGATCTGTCGGGCGAAAATCCGGAGCTGTTTGCGGAAATGCGGGCCGAGTACGAGGCTTATGCCGCCGAGAACGGCGTGCTCGATCTCGGACGCGACGAGTTTGCCACGGCGCAATTGGCTTCGAACCTGACCGAGCGGGTGATCGGCAAATACTGGCCTTACCTCGCTGGCCTCATCGTGGCGTTTCTCGCTGGCCTCTATGTCCTCTTCCGGGTTGTCCGGATGATGGTCCGCCGCCCGGCCCACTGATCCTCGAACCCATGCGTGCCCCGCTTCAGGGGCACTTTCCCCAATCCCTGACTTCGGAGACCTGTCATGAACTGGATCGTAATTACACTTCTCGTCCTGGCCCTTCTGGCCATCCTCACCTACCTTTACCTCCCCGCTTTCCTGCGCCTTCTGGGTATCCACCGTCACTACACCGTCCCCGATTTCGACATGAAGGGACGGCGGGCGCTGATGATCTGCACCAATCACGATCGGCTCGACCCCCTAAAGCGGGATACCGGCGCCTTCGGGTCGGAATTCACCGTGCCCTATTACGTCTTCGTCAACGCCGGCATGGAGGTCGACATGGCCTCCCCGAAGGGCGGCAAGATCCCGATCCAGCCGTGGTCCTGGTCCTGGCCGCTCGCCTGTCACGAAGACAAGCGGTTCATGAAGGACAAGAAGGCCATGCATGACCTCAAGAACTCCAAGGCGGTCTCCGATCTCGACCCGAACGACTATGACGTGATCTTCATGGCCGGAGGCTGGGGCGTGGCCTACGACCTGATGCAGAGCGAGGCGATGAACGACTTCATCACCCGCGCCAACGCGGCGGGCAAGATCCTCGGCTCGGTCTGCCACGGCGCGCTCGGGCTCTGCGGCGCCAAGGGGCTCGACGGTGAGCCGCTGGTCAAGGGCCGCCGTGTCACCGGTGTGACCAACAACCAGATCAACACTTTCGGCATCGCCGTCACGCCGAAGCACCCCGAGGAAGAACTGCGCAAGCTGGGCGCGATCTACGAATGCCAGCATGCGTTCCGTGACCCGTTCGCGACGCACACCACGATCGACGGCAACCTGATCACTGGCCAGAACCAGAACAGCGGCTACGAGACGGCGCATCGCATCCTCGAGAAAATGGCGACCCAGCGCAATGTCTGACGCTGATCGGCACCACCGGGGGTCCATGGCAATGCCGCGCCATGGGCTCCATCCCCACCTTGCCTGGGGACCTGTGCACCGGGCCTCCTTCGGGCTGATCTACGGCTCGATCCTCGTCCTGAGCCTTTTGATGGCCATGGACGAGGTCCGCGACGGCCCCTTTGAGGCCGCCATCGTCCTGTTCGGTTCGGTGCTGGCGGTGACGCTGGCCAAGATCTTCGCCGAGGTGTTGTCTCACTCGATGGAGACGGGCGAGCGTATCCTGACCCGGAAGGCCTTCGGCGCTGCCTGGTCGCACAGCCATTCGACCCTGCTGGTCGCCAATGTGCCGACGGCGATCTTCATCCTGGCCGGGCTGGGCGTGTTCAGCGTGGAGACGGCCACTGCGGTGGCGCAAGCGTTTTGCGTCTTCGTTCTTGTCGTGCTCGGCGCACGCGTCGGATGGGTCATCAACCACAGCTGGTGGCTGCCCATCGCCGGGGCGCTCTTTGCGGGGAGCGTGGGTGTTGGACTGGCCGCGATGAAATACGCGATTCACTGAAGAAAGCGGAGCGTCAAAATGGGCCATAGAGCTAAATTGCTTGCCGGTATTGGTGCCGTGACCGCAACGATTGCGGCCGTGGCTGCCCTGGCGCTCTCGTCGAACGCCGTGCCGTCGGCCACAGGTACGCGGGCCTGCGCTTTGGGTGAGGCCCAGCTCGGCGGCTTCGTCGACATCCCCGGCGGCGGCTTCGTCATGGGGGTCGATCCCGTCTTCCCGGAAGAAGGCCCGCCGCGGCGCGTGCTGGTTTCGCCCTTCCGGTTGCAGGCCCATGACGTGACCAACAGCCAATTCGCCGCCTTCGTGACGGAGACGGGCTATGTCACTGAGGCCGAGTTGAACAGCGGCTCAGCCCAGGTCCACGAAAGCGACACGCCGGAGGTCGTCCAGTCGTGGTGGTCCCTGGACCGGGATGCCACCTGGCGCACGCCGGATGGCGTGGGCTCGGACCTCACGGGCCGCGATCTGCACCCCGTCATTCATGTCACATTGAACGACGCGCGGGCCTACGCGGCCTGGGCCGGCGGGCGCATTCCGACCGAGGTCGAATGGGAATATGCCGCCAGCCGGGGGCTCTTCGATCCGATGGACCCCGAATCCGGTGTCCGCGCCCCCGATGGCACCGCCCGCGCCAATATCTGGACGGGCATCTTCCCGGTCATCAACTCCAGGCGCGACGGCTTCGCCGGCACCGCGCCCGTCGGCTGTTACGAGCCGGGGCTGACAGGTGCCTACGACATGATCGGCAATGTCTGGGAATGGACCGAGAGCCCCTTCGCCCCATCCGTGCCGCGCTTCACGATCAAGGGCGGATCATACCTCTGCAGCGAGGACTACTGCCAACGCTACCGCGTCGCTGCACGCGAAAGCTTCGAAGTCGATTTCAGCACCGCCCATATCGGTTTTCGCATCGTGCAACGCATGGAGCACACGGATGCACCGGGGTGACCTGAAGCCCGGCGGGATAAAACTCCATGCCGCCCGACAGAGGAGCTTCGCCGATGTCAGTTGATCGGGCGCAACGGCTCTTCCTGCTTGCAATGGGAGTCGGCCTCCTTCCCGTGGCCCTGTCCTATGGCGGGATACCGGAGAAAAGCCTGCCCTTGCTCTACGGCATCAGCGCCCCCGACCTTCCCACTCGGCATGTCTTCCGGGCAGTCATGGGGCTTTACCTCGGGATGATCTGTTTCTGGCTGGCCGGTGTGGTCCTGCCGCGGATGCGGCGTGCAGCCCTGTGGACTGTGCTTGTCTTCGTGACCGGCATCGCCCTTGGCCGGGTGCTGAGCCTCGGCCTCGACGGGTGGCCTTCCTCGATCCTGGTCTTCTACCTTGTCGCCGAAATCGCGCTTGCCCTGACATGCCTGGCGCTTCTCACCAGGTCGCCGGACCGGGCGACCGAGGGGCGCGCGTGATGGCCGGACGCGCTGGGTCCGTGACGTGCCTTCGGCCTCGTTCGGCATCGAGGAAGAGGCCTTCCGCACGATCCACCGAACCGCCTTTTGGGAGACCCGTGATATGACTCTGCGCACCGCTCTTTTTCTTTGCCTGTCCCTTGCGACCCTTGCGGGATGCGCCGGTAAACCCGAGGAATTCGTCGCTCCCAACGATCAGATCGGCGCGGCCGAGGTGCAACGCATCTATCTAGCCACCGACCGCATCCTTGCGCCGAACCTGTCGGGGACCACGCAACGCGGCGGCGCCCTGTCGTTCGCCCGGTTCGACATCACAATCCCGCCGGGGCATCGGCCGGGCGAGGTGGAGTTCTCGGCGGCAGATCCCGATCCCGCCCGTAGCTTCACCGTCGCAGACGCGCGCGGCGTGCAGACGCTTGCCGACCTTGCCCGCAACGTACTTCGCGAGGCTGGGCCATCGGGTCGACCGATAGACAGTACGGTCGTTTATGTGCACGGCTTCAACACGGCGATGGAATATGCCGTCTATCGTCATGCGCAGATCGCCCATGATTACGGTTTGCAGGGTCCGCAGGTCACCTTCGCCTGGCCCTCGATCGAACGCACGGTCGGCTACGTGCGCGACAAGGACAGCATCCTGATCGCACGCGATCATCTCGAAGAATTGCTGGTCGGGCTGACACGCGGCAACCAGAATGTCTTCGTTTTCGGGCACTCCATGGGCACGCAGCTTGTGGTCGAAACGCTGCGGCAATTGTCGATCACGGGACAGCGGGACGTTCTGAGCCGGATCGGTGGTGTCATTCTGGTGTCGCCCGATATCGACCTCGATCTGTTCGAAGCCCAGCACGAGCGCATCGACCCGTTGCCCAATCCCTTCGTGGTCATGACCTCCGAGAGCGACTATGCGCTGCGCTTCTCATCGCTTCTGACAGCGCAACCGGAACGGCTCGGCTCGGCGCGGGACCGCGGCCGGCTCGCGGCGCTCGATCTGCTGGTGCTCGATCTAACTGGCTTGCCGAATGCGCGAAACCACTTCCTTGCCGCAACATCACCTGTCGTCATCGATATCGTGACCAGCGCCCGCGCCGACGTTCTGTCGGACAGGTTTCCACGAACCGGGATCATCGATGTGGCGGCGTTGCAGGCGGCCCGGGCGGATGAGGAGCCCGCGTCGTCCGTGAAACGTTAGATTGACAGCCATGTATGTGAATCGAAGATTGCCACGCATGAAGCATGACCTCGCCACGCCCGGGGAAAAAGCGTCCTGAACCACGAGCGCGACATCGTTTCTGCAGCGGGGCGGCAGGATCTCGACGAGAAATCCGCTGCGTGTCAGAAGAAGATCGGGATGTTGCGGGCAATGATATCGCCAGGTTCGATGCAGCCGGTCGGCGATGCCTACCATGACGAACGTAAGCGCCTCGCTGCCGACGCAGTCAAAGGCAGAACCAGGATCGAGAACCGGCTAGCCGCAATTGAACGTGAGATTGCCCGGCTCGTTGACGCGATATGCGACGGTTCAGCTGTCATTCAGCAACTAGAACCCAAGATGCTAGCGCTTCAAGGTGAGAAGACAGAACTCCGCGCAGAATTGGAAGTGGCACCGGAGCCACCTGAAGTCATCTCACTGCACCCGGCGACTCTCAAACGATGCGAGGAACAACTCGCAGATCTCCAGGCCGCTCTCGCCAAGGGCGTCCGGTCTGGCGACACCGAAGCGGCTCACGCCATGCGCGAACTCGTCGATTCTGTCACCGTGTCCCGCGATCTACCCCGCAAGGGCGGCGTCGAGGTCGAGATTGCTGGACGCCTCAACCACCTGCTTGGCCCAATGGCCTTCCCGCAAGGTGTGAAAGGAGTGTGGGGTGCGATGGTAGCGGAGGAGGGACTTGAACCCCCGACACAAGGATTATGATTCCTCTGCTCTAACCAACTGAGCTACTCCGCCAAGAGCGAGGCGGTAGGTAAGCGAAGCGCGCGGGGGCGTCAAGTGGGTTGGCGCCGGAAAATCGGTGCCGCGCGGCACCGGTCGGCGAATGGCGGAAAGGGTGGTGCCGGGGGGCACAAGGACGCGCGGCGCGCCCCGGTGCCGCCCCCTGCCGCGGGCGGGCCGGTGCGACGCCGCGCTTCATCCGAGCGTTTTGCTCAACATTGACATTCTTGGGCGCCTTGGTCACGGTGCATCCGCTTGCGCGATCGCTGCCAGGCGGCGCCGGTCCGCAGAGTCAGGATATCCGATATCAGCCCGGGGCACCCAACGAAGATGCACTTCACGACCGAATGCCGCGCGTCGTCTGCGCACCGGCCGTGCCGCAGGACCGGCACGCCGACGGGCCGAGAGGGCGCTGGCCGGTCATGATGGGGGCGGACGCGACACCGCGGCAGCGCCGGATATCGGCGGACCGCGTCATGGTGGTGATTGCATCGCTGCTGGCGCTGATCTGTGTCCTGCCGCATCTGGGCGTGCTCTTCGCGGCCCTCGGCGGCACGGGCGAGACGCTTGCCCATCTGATGGACACGGTTCTGCCGCGCTACATGGCTGCGACGGCCACGCTGGTGGTGCTTGTCGGGATCGGCACCTTCTGCATCGGCACCGGCGCGGCCTGGCTCGTTATCATGACCGAGTTTCCAGGGCGGCGCCTGCTGGAAGTGGCGCTGGTCATACCGCTCGCCTTCCCGGCCTACGTGCTGGCCTATGCCTATACGCATCTCCTCGATCACCCGGGCATCGTGCAGTCGACGCTGCGCGAGGTGATGGGCTGGGGCCCGCGCGAGTACTGGTTTCCCGAGATCCGGTCGCTGGGCGGGGCGGCGGCGATGCTGACGCTGGTGCTCTATCCCTATGTCTACCTTCTGGCGCGCGCGGCCTTCGTCGCGCAGTCGGCCTCGACGTTCAACGCCGCGCGTGCGCTGGGGCAGTCGCCCTTCGGCGCGTTCCTGCGCGTATCGGTGCCCATGGCCCGCCCGGCGATCATGGCCGGTGTCCTGCTCGCTGCGATGGAGACCATCGCCGATTTCGGCACGGTGGCCTATTTCGGCGTGCAGACCCTTGCCACCGGCATCTACACGAGCTGGTTCACCATGGCCGACCGCGCCGCCGCGGCGCAGATCTCGCTCGGGCTGCTGGCCTTTGCGCTGCTGCTGGCCGGGCTCGAGCGGGCCAATCGCGGTCGGGCCCGCTACGACTACGGCCGGCGTGTCGAGACGATGTCCCGCATCGAGCTGCGCGGCGCGCGCGCGGGCGCGGCGATGGCGGCCTGCCTCGTCCCGGTTCTCTTCGGCGTGATCGTTCCGGTGGTCGCGCTGTCGGAGATGGCGATCGGCTCGGAACAGAACCTGTTCAGCGGGCGGTATATCGGGTTCATCGGCAATTCCCTGACGCTCGCGACCGCGACCGCGCTGGTGACGGTCGCGGCGGCCGTGATCGTGGGCAGCTACAACCGGATGCGGCCGGGCGTTCCCTCGTCCACGGTGCTTTACACGGCGCGCCTGGGCTACGCGGTGCCGGGCGGCGTGATCGCGGTCGGACTGCTGGTGCCCTTCGCGGCCTTCGACAACACGCTCGACGCCTGGATGCGGGATACCTTCGGCATCGCTACGGGCTTGCTTGTCACGGGCTCGATCTGGCTGCTCGTCGTCGCCTACATGATCCGCTTCCTCGCGGCCGCGATCGGCGCCTACGAGGGCGGGATCAGCGCCATCAGCGGGAATATCGACTCCGCGGCCCGGGTGCTTGGCCTGAACGCCTTCGGCCTGCTGCGCCGCGTGCATGTCCCGATCCTGACGCCCAGCTTGCTGACCGCCGCGCTGATCGTTTTCGTCGACGTGATGAAGGAGCTGCCGGCGACGCTGATCATGCGGCCCTTCAATTACGACACCCTCGCCGTTCAGGCCTACAGGCTGGCCTCGGACGAACGCCTCGACGGGGCGGCGGTGCCCAGCCTGGTGATCGTGGCCGTGGGGCTTCTGCCGGTCATCCTGCTCTGCCGGCAGGTCGCGCTGCATCGCAAGTAGCGCGGGCACGGAAAAAGGGCGCGGTCCGCATGGACCGCGCCCCCGCAAGGCCGTTTGGGGGCCGGGCTTACTCCCAGCCGACCTCGTTGAAGATCTGCTGCGCGGTGGCGACGTTGTCGGCGACCGCACCGAGATCGACGTCGTCGGGCTTGAACATGCCGAGCTGCGCGACGGACTCGCTGATCGCCACGCCCGGCACGGCCGGATACTCGTCATTGCCGGCCGAGAAGTACTGCTGCGCCTGGTCGGAGGCGAGATATTCGAGGAAGGCGACCGCGTTCTCGCGGTTCGGCGCATGGGCGGCCACGCCGCCGCCCGACAGGTTCATATGCGCGCCCTCGGCGTCCTGCGCGGGGAAGACCCAGCCGATCATGTCGGTGCTGTCCGACAGGCCTTCGACGTCTTTCCGCAGCGCGCGGGCGAAGTAGTAGGTGTTCGAGATCGAGATGTCGCATTCGCCCGAGACGAGACCGCGCAGCTGGTCGGTGTCGCCGCCCTGCGGATCGCGCGCGAAGTTGTTCACCACGCCCGCGGCCCAGTCGCGCGCGGCCTCTTCGCCGTGGTTCTCGATGATCGACGAGAGCAGCGTCTGCGAGTAGACGTTGGTGGACGAGCGGTGGCAGACCATGCCCTCATAGGCCGGGTCTGCGAGATCGACATAGCTCTGCGGCGGGTTCGCCACGTCGGCCTTGTCGTAGAAGATGATCCGCGCCCGCTGGCTGAAGCCGAACCACTGGTTGTCCTCGTCCTGGAGATAGGCCGGGATGCGCTGCTCCAGCACGTCGCTGTCCACGGATTGCAGGAGGTCCGCGTCCTTGGCGCGCTCGAGACGCGAGGTGTCGACCGTCAGCAGGATGTCGGCCGGGCTGTTGCGGCCCTCGGCCTGCATGCGGGCGATCAGCTCGTCCGCGTTGCCCTCGATCCGGTTGATCGTGATGCCGGTCATGTCCTCGAAATCGGAATACAGGCGCTCGTCGGTATCATAGTGGCGCGACGAGTAGAGGTTCAGTTCGCCATTGGCGAAGGCCGGGGCGGCGAGGCTGGCGATGGTGAGCGCCAGAACCGAGGTTCTTGTCGTCAGGGTCATGAGGATCTCCCGTGATTCATTCCTTAGTGTTTTTGTCTGATAACAGCCGGCACACAGATTTCAAGGAAAACCTGACTAATTTACTTTGGAAGTCTGCGGCCCCCGCGTGACGGCGGGGAACGGGGATACCGCAGGCGCGTCACGGCGGCCGGTCGTGGCCTGCGCGCCCCGGGAAGGCGGCGTTGGGCGAAACCGACTCGCCAACCCGAAACGGGATCGGGTAGGGAAGGGGCATGGACGAGTTGCACCGTGCCATCCGCCTGCTCTACACGGGCCGGAGCCAGAAGGCCCGGCGGTTCCGTTACGCGCTGATCACCTTCGACGCGGCCACGATCCTTTTCTTCATCTTCACCGCCGCGCTGCCCCAGACGGGGTGGGTGACGCTCGTGAACGCGGCGCTGGGCGTGGTGATCCTGCTGGATCTCTCGGCGCGGCTCTGGATTTCCGAGCATCGCCGGCGCGAACTGCTGCGGGTCTACACGCTGGCTGACATCGTCGTGGTGGCGTCGTTGCTTTTTGCGCCCTTCTTCAGCGGCGAACTGGCCTTCCTGCGGATCCTGCGCGGGCTGCGCCTGATCCACTCCTATCACCTGATCCGCGACCTGCGCCGCGAGAGCCGGTTCTTCCGCCTCCACGAAGGGGCGGTCTACGCGGCGGTGAACCTGTTCGTCTTCGTCTTCGTCACGACGTCCTTCGTGTTCGTCATGGCCTTCGAGGACCAGACCGGCCCCGCCGCCTATATCGACGCGCTCTACTTCACGGTCGCGACGCTGACCACCACCGGGTTCGGCGACATCACCATGACCACGCCGCAGGGCAAGCTGCTGTCGGTGTTCATCATGGTCGTGGGCGTCGCGCTTTTCGTGCAGCTCGCCCGGGCGATCTTCCAGCCGTCCAAGGTGCACTACAAATGCCCGGACTGCGGTCTCACCCGGCACGATCCGGACGCGATCCACTGCAAGCATTGCGGCGCGCCGCTCAAGATCGAGACCGAGGGCACCGACAGCGCCTGAGCCCGCCCGGTCAGAGGTTCTGGCGGTGCTCCAGCGCGATCAGCACGGCATGGGTGCGGTTCTTGGCGCCCAGTTTCTTCATGAGGTTGCGGACATGCATCTTCACCGTCTCGAGGCTGATGTCGAGCTGGATGGAGATTTCCTTGTTCGACATGCCCTCGCAGAGCCCCGCGAGCACGTCCCGCTCTTTCGGGGTCAGCGACCCGGGCAGGCCGTGCCGGTGCGCGGCGCCGTCGCTTTCGTCATGGAACCACGACGGCAGGAACGTCTCGCCCGACAGGACGAGGTTCACGGCATTGACCAACGTCCGTGGCGGAAGGGATTTCGGGATGAAGCCCCGCGCCCCCGAGGAAATCGCCGCCCGCACATTGGCCCGCGAGATATTGCCCGAGAGCAGGATCACCGGGTGGGGGGCGTTCATCCCGATCGCCCGCGTGACATCGTTGATGCCGCGGATTCCGGGCATGCCGTAATCGAGCAGGACGAGATCGAAAACGCCGTCCCGGCGGATCAGGCTGTCCATCTCGCCCAGCGACTTGCAGGTCGCGGCGGCGAAGCTGGCCTGGCGGTTGAGGTAAAGCGCCAGCATATCGCCCACAAGCGCATCGTCGTCGGCCACGAGCACGCGGGTGGGGGCGGCATCGAAGGGGCGGTCAAAGCTGTCGTCTTGATCGGACATAAAGAAATGCGTCCCCGGTCTACTGATATCACTTCTATGCTATGCAGGTTATTTATGTCTTTTTCCCGGTCGTAAACCGGCATTGTCATTCAATCATTATGACATGCGCGCCCCGATTCCGCGCGGGGAACCGGGCGGACCGGCACCGCCACCCCACCCGATCGGGTCAGCGGGTACGTCCGAATGGGCTGTCACCATCCAAATGGTTTTGCAAACCATTCTATTGAAACGGTTTTTCGGCTCTCCGAACCAAGTTTTCGCCCGATTTCGCGGCGAGTGTGCGCCGCAAGGATCATTTAACCAGGACGGGGTGTCGTCATGAAACGGAACGAACAATCAAGCTTTGCGCGCAGCGAAAGCGGCGCGGTCACGGTCGACTGGGTCATTCTCACGGCGGTGTTGTGCGCGCTCGCGGTGATCATCGTGACCAGCGTATCCGACGTATCGGCCTCGCGCGCCGCGGATGCGGTCAGCATCGACGTCTTGAAGTAGGGCGCGGCGCCGGCCGCGTTCCGGTAAGCGCCCCTATCCGAAGGGAAAAATACACCCGAAGGATAGGGTTCTGATCGTTAACCAATTCTCTAAGTTATCGAATGATTCTGTAGATCAATCTTTCTGGTCGCCGGCGGGTATTTCGAAACGAAAAGGAATCGATGGAATGTCGTTCAAGGATTTCTGGCGCCGCGAGGACGGCACCTCGTTGACCGAATACGTGATCATGCTGGGCGGGATCGCCGTGGCCGGGCTGGTGGCCGTGAACGGGTTTTCCGACACGGTGACCGAGGAATGGGAGGGCATCAGCGGAAGCATGGTCTGGTCGACCCCTTCCGTCGAGGCACCTGCCGCCGGTGGGGCTGGTGACGAGGTCGACACGTCGGGCGGCAACGGCGGCGGCAACGGAAACAGCGACGACGACGACGACGACAACGGCGGCGGCAACGGCAACAGCGACGACGACGACGACAACGGCGGCGGCAACGGCAACAGCGATAATGGTAACGGCAACAGCGGTAACGGCAACAGCGGTAACGGCAACGGCAACAGCGGTAACGGCAACAGCGGCAATGGCGGCGGCAACAGCGGCGCCGGCGGCAGAGCCGCCTCTGACCCCTCCGATGTCCCCGGCTTCAAGAAGACCAACGCGATCTTCCGCTTCGACTTCACCGGTAACGGCAAAAAGGTGAAGGCGATCTACCGGCCCGACGGCGGTGACTGGGAGCGCGACCGTATCTGGGACAGGGGCGCCTGGAGTGTCGACGGCGATCGGGTCTACGAAGGCAATCCGCGCTGGGGCACCGTCTACATCGATCCCAACGGGGACGGCATCTACAATATCTATGAGCGCATCGACGACGATGACGACGACGATGACGACGACGATGACGACGACGACTAGGACTCGGGCTGGCGCCGACGACGATGACGTCGGACGGTGCCCGCCAGGGTCGAAACAGCACAACACGCGCCGACGCTGCTTCCCGGGCCGTGGCCCGGTCCGGATAGTTCCGCGGGTGTTCGATGGAACTCCCGGCGTGCCACACGTCCCGGACGGATCGTTGAAAAAAGGCATCGAAGCCTGCGCTCCGATGCCAGTCTGATCCGCAGGATGGTCCGACCGCGGGCAGATGCGCCAGCGGCATGGGACTGTCCGGCACCGCGCCGCCGGACCGGGAAACCAGGAACATGCGGGCGCGATCCGTGTGAATACACACACACTCATAGGGTACGCGACGGGTCGTGCCGCGCTCCAGATGGCGAAAGGGGTATGGTACCCGTCCGAAGGGATGGGCCGCGGGTCAGCCCCCGCCGCGGGGGGCGTCCAGCAGCAGGTCAGACAACTCCGCGGCACCGGCCTTCACGGCCTCGGCCGCGGGGGCCACGTGAAGATCGCCGATGGTGACCACGCCGATCGCCGCCTCGAGCCGCGGTGCGGCGCCCGTCATGTCCCGCAGCGGGCTCGCCACGCCCATCGCCCCCTGCTGGATCTGACCGCGGGTCACCGAGTAACCGTCCGCCCGGGCCCGCAGGATCGCTTGGGGGTCGTCCTGCCTGGGCGGGCGGCCCGAGAGGATCGCGATCCCGGCCGCGCCGCGCGACAGCGGGTGGCGGCTGCCCGTCCTGTACCCGACCCGCAGCACGCCCGCCTCGGGTTCCTCGACCAGGATCACCACGCAATCCTCGCCCTCGGCCACCGAGAGAAAGGCGGTGGCACCGGTGCGCGCGGCCAGCTTCGCCAGGAAGGGCCGGGCAATGGCGCGCAGCTGCGGGCGGAAACGGCCGGCCAGCGCCATGACACCGGCGCCCAGCCGGATCGCCCCGGTCCCGCCGCGGGTCGCCAGGCCATGGGCCTCGAGCGTGGCGACCACGCGATAGGTCACGGCCCGGTGGATGCCCAGCTCCTCGGACAGGTCCGCGATGGATATCCCGTCGCGCCGCCGCGCGATGATTTCAAGGGCGCTGAGGCCACGATCCAGGGTCTGAAGGGTGTTCATGCGCGTGCGTCTCCACCTCCGGTGCCGGCTGGACGCTAGGCGATTTGACGGCGCGGGTCGAGCCGGCTTGACTTCGGATCATCGAGAAAGTTACCAATAACGCGCATATTGTGCGCAGAGCGCACAACCGACAGATCACACCGGCCCCGGCCGCGGCGCCGGCGGACCCGCATGGAGAGTGCGCAATGACAGACGCCCCCGCCCAGCCCCAGTCGGACGCCGCCGCCGCGGCCAGCTGCCCCGCTTCCGGGCCGGCGCCGAACGGCTGCCCGGTCTCGCCCCGGGCGGCGGCCTTCGATCCCTTCGACCGGCCCTACCAGCTCGACCCGGCCGAGGCGCTGCGCTGGTCGCGCGAGGAAGAGCCGGTCTTCTACAGCCCGAAGCTCGGCTACTGGGTGGTCAGCCGCTACGACGACGTGAAGGCCGTCTTCCGCGACAACATCACCTTCTCGCCGTCGATCGCGCTGGAAAAGATCACCCCGGCGCCGAAGGAGGCCGAGGAGATCCTCAAGGGATACGGCTACAAGCTGAACCGGACCCTGGTGAACGAGGACGAGCCCGATCACATGGAGCGGCGCCGGGCGCTGCTGGAGTCCTTCACCCCCGAGAACCTCGCGCGCCACGAACCGATGATCCGCGACCTGACCCGCCGCGCGGTCGACCGTATCATCGACCGGGGCGAGGCCGATCTCGTCGAGGACGTGTTCTGGGAGATTCCGCTGGTCGTGGGGCTCCATTTCCTCGGGGTTTCGGAAGACGACATCGAGGATCTCAAGCAGTTCTCCGCGGCTCATACCGTCAACACCTGGGGGCGCCCGGCCCCCGAGGAGCAACTCGCGGTCGCGGAGTCCGTGGGGCGGTTCTGGCAGGCCGCGGGCCGGATCCTCGACAAGATGCGCGCCGATCCCTCCGGCGATGGCTGGATGCAGTTCACCATCCGCCAGCAGAAGAAATACCCGGACGTCATCACGGATTCCTACCTGCACTCGATGATGATGGCGATCCTGGTCGCCGCGCACGAGACGACGTCCTATGCCTCTCTCAACGCCTTCAACGCGCTGTTGCGGAACCGCGATGCCTGGGAAGAGCTTTGCCGGAATCCCGCGCTGATCCCCAACGCCGCCGAGGAATGCCTGCGCTACGCGGGGTCGGTCGTGGCCTGGCGCCGGCGCGCGACCAGCGACACGGACATCGGCGGCGTGCCGATTCCCGAAGGCGCGAAACTGCTGATCGTGCAGGCCTCGGCCAACCACGACCCGCGCCATTTCGAGAACCCGGACGAGCTGGACATCTACCGCGCGAATACCGCCGATCACCTGACCTTCGGCTATGGCAGCCACCAGTGCCTCGGCAAGAATATCGGCCGGATGGAGATGCGGATCTTCCTCGAGGAATTCACCCGCCGGCTGCCCCACATGGAGCTGGTGCCGGACCAGGCGCTGCGCTACCTGCCGAACACGTCGTTCCGCGGGCCGCAGCGGCTGCGCGTGCGCTGGACCCCCGAAGACAACCCCGAGCGCCGCGATCCCGCTTTGCGCGGCGCCACGCGCGGCTTTCCCATCGGCCCGCCCGAACAGGCCGCGGTCGCGCGCCGGCTGCGGGTCGCAGAGATCCGCGACGAGGCCGACGGCGTACGGGCCTACGTCCTGGAAGACCCGCGCGGCCGCGCCCTGCCGAAATGGAGCGCCGGGTCGCATATCGACCTGGCCGACGGCGCGGTCTCGCGGATGTACTCGCTCTGCGGGGCCCCGGACGATGCAGGGCGCCTGGAAATCGCCATCCTTCGCGAAGCGCAGGGCCGGGGCGGCTCGGCCCATTTCCATGACACCCTCGCGCCGGGCAGCGAGGTGCGCGTTGCGGGGCCGAAGAACCATTTCCACCTGGACGAGACCGCCGCGCGCTACCTTCTGATCGCCGGCGGCATCGGGATCACGCCGATCCTGGCGATGGCGGATCGGCTCAAGGCGCTCGGCAAGCCCTACGCGATCCATTACGGCGGGCGGGCAAGGCCCTCCATGGCTTATCTCGACCGTCTGGCGGGCGACCACGGGGATGCGCTGCATCTCTATCCCCGGGCCGAGGGGCGTCGCATGGATCTAGACGCGCTTCTGGGCGATCTTCCCCCGGGGGTGCAGGTCTATGCCTGCGGACCCGAGCGTTTGCTGGAAGATCTCGAGGCCCGCGCCACCGCCTGGCCCGAGAACACCCTGCATGTGGAGCATTTCACGTCGGATGCGGCCACGCTCGATCCCGAGAAGGAACATGCCTTCGACCTGGTGCTGAAGGACTCGGATCTCACGGTTCGCGTCGGGCCGGGCGAGACCGCGCTCGATGCCCTGCGCGCGGCCGGGATCGACGTGCCGTCGGACTGTTGCGAGGGTTTGTGCGGGACCTGCGAAGTTGCCGTGCTCGACGGTGCGGTCGATCACCGCGACAAGGTGCTCAGCCGCGCGGAACGGGCGGCGGGCGACCGGATGATGACCTGTTGCTCGCGCGCGGCCGGAGGCAGGCTGGTGCTCGGCCTCTGAGCCGGGCCGCGGCCATCGACATGCTGCCGGCCGATCCGGGCGGCCGGCGGGATGACCCGGCAGGGCGTGGACTTCCGCGCCGCATCGTAAGACAGTGCGCGCATGATACAGCATCTTTCGACCCGCGGCGCAGCATGAACCGCGCCGTACAGACCGGATCCGCCGCCCCGCCAGCGGGGCCAGGGTGGACATCATGATCTTCGTTTTCCTCGCGCTGGCGCTGGGCGGCATGGTCAAGGGCGCGACCGGCGCCGGGGCGCCGGTGGTCGCGATCCCCGTGCTGGCCGCCGCCTATGACGTGCGCTTCGCCGTGACGCTGATGGTGGTGCCGAACCTGATGACCAACCTGGTGCAGATCTGGCGCTACCGGGCCGATCGCCTGCCGGACCGGTTCACGCTGGCCTTTGCGCTGGCCGGCGGCGTCGGGGTCGGGCTCGGGTCGCTGGCGCTGGTCGCGCTGTCGCCGGACGTGCTGGCGATCACGGTCGCCGTGGCGGTGGTGATCTATATCCTGGTGCGGTTCCTGCACCCGGGCTGGGCGCTCGCCTTCCCGATCGCCAGGCGGCTTGCGGCGCCGGCGGGCCTGACGGCCGGCATCCTGCAGGGGGCGACGGGCATCTCGGCGCCCGTGGCGATCACCTTCCTCAACGCCATGCGGCTGGCGCGGCCCCAGTTCATCGTCACGATCTCGGTCTTCTTCGCCGTGATGGCGGCGATCCAGGTGCCGGTTCTGGCCAAGCTCGGGCTGATGACCGGCGAGATGTTTCTCTACGGCCTGCTCGCGCTGGTGCCGCTGGCGGGCGCGATGCCGCTCGGCAATGCGCTGGCGCGCTTCATGTCGGCACGAACCTTCGACCGAATCGTGCTGCTGCTGCTGGCGGCGACGGCGGCCAAGCTGGTGATCGACGTCCTGCTCTGAGCGCCCTTGCACCCGGTCGGCCCAGCGGCCACTCTGCCGGGGGGCTGCGCGGGGGAACGGCGCGGCCCAGTTGAAACCGGGGGAGGTTCGCATGTCAGCGTCCGGGACGCGGCGGCGTTGGATCGGCGTCATTCCGCAGACCAAGGAAGCCGGCTTCGTGCTGATGGCACTGGCCATGCTGCTGGTCCCGATGAACGACGTCATGTCCAAGCTGCTGACCGATCGGATTCAACCCGTGGAAATCGCGTTCTGGCGGTTCCTGTTCCAGGGCGTGATCCTTCTTGCGGTGACCGTGGCCCTGACCGGCGCGCTGCCGCGCCGCGCGCTGGCGCCGGGTCTCGCGCTGGGCGGGATCACCAGCGCGGCGACGCTGGTCTTCCTGATCTCGGCCTTCACGGTGATGCCGATCGCGACGGCGATCTCGATCTTCTTCGTCGAGCCGCTGATCCTGACGCTGCTCTCGGCCTGGATCCTCGGAGAGAAAACCGGCTGGCGGCGCTACCTCGCGGTTGCCGTGGGGCTGGCCGGCGCGGTGGTCGTGATCCGGCCGAGCTGGTCGACATTCGGGGTCTACGCGATCCTGCCGCTCGGCGCGGCGCTGGCCTTCGCGCTGAACATGATCCTGATCCGCCGGCTCGCGCCGCGCCTCTCGGGGCTCGAGATCCAGTGCGGCATGTCGTTTTACGCCACGCTGATCCTGGGCGCGGGGCTGACGGTCGGCGCGGGGCTGGGGTGGTTCTCCTGGGCGGCGCTGGCCGCGCATCCGGGGATCTGGCCCTACTTCACGCTGATGGGGGCGCTCTCGGGGATCAGCTTCCTGATGATCGCCGAGGCCTTCCGGCGCGTGCCGGCCAGTGTCCTCGCGCCGTTCCAGTATCTCGAGATCATCGGCGCCACGCTGATGGGCTACCTGGTGTTCGGCGAGTTTCCCGACCGGCTGACTTGGCTCGGGGCCGCGATCATCCTGGCGTCGGGCTTTTACGTGTTCCACCGGGAGCGGCGCCAGCAGGCCCGCGCGATGGCTCAGGACGTGTCGGCCGGTTCCTCGGAGCCGGGGAAGCGTTCGGAATAGACGCGCCGGGTCTCTGCCCAGACCGCACACAGGGTCTCGGCATGTGCCTGCCTGACCGCGGAGGCGTCGGCCCGGGTGTCCGTCTCGGCGGCGCGGAGCGCGTCCGCGAAGGCCGCGGCCCCGAGCATGGCGGCCTCGCCCGCCAGCGCATGCAGCGTTTCGGCCGGGGTTCCGGCATCCGGGGCCAGCGCGCCTGGCAGCGCCCCGTCGGCATGCGCCACGAAACGCCGGACGAAGCCGGCGAAGGTGGCCGCGTCCAGGTGGGCGCGCATATCCGCCACCATCTCCTCGTCGAGGATCGGCCGGGACGTGTCGTCTTTCCTGGTCCCGGCCGCGGTCCCGGTCCCGGATGGGGCGCCGGCGACGAGGCCCGCCAGCGCCGCCCTCTTGATCGGCTTGACCGCGACATCGTCGAAACCGGCGGCGCGGAAGCGCGCCAGGTCCTCGGGCATGCCGTGGGCGGTCAGGGCGATCATCGGCGGCGCCGCCGGGCCGAAACGCGCCGCGATCTCGGCGCGGGCGGTGAGGCCGTCGACGACCGGCATCGAGATGTCCAGCAACGCGACATCCGGGGGGTCGGCCACGGCCTTGTCGACCGCCTCTGCGCCGTTCCGGGCCTGCAGCACGACGTGGCCCATGCCGGTCAGCATATCGACCAGAAGCCGGCGCGTGATGTCGTTGTCCTCGGCCACGAGAACCCGCCGCGGCCCGGTGACCCGCGGCGCGGCGGCGGCATCGGCCACGGGGGCGAGGTCGGTCTCCGGCAGGTCCGGGGCGGGGTCGCCGAGGGGCAGGTCGAACCAGAACCGGCTGCCCTGGCCCTCGGCGCTTTCGACCTGGATCGCGCCGCCCATGCGCTCGACCGCGCGGCGTGCGATGGACAGGCCCAGGCCGCTGCCTTCGGTCGCGCGGCTGTAGCCGGTGTCGATCCGTTCGAAATTCTCGAAGATCCGGTGCACCTGGTCGGCCGGGATACCGATCCCGGTATCGGCCACCTCGACGCGGAGACGGGGCGTGTCGCCCTCGCGGTCGATATGCAGGGCGACGTGGATCTCGCCGTCCGTCGTGAACTTCACCGCGTTGCTGAGCAGGTTCCGCAGCGCGTTGGAATAGAGCCGCCGCACGCCGAAGACGGGAACCGTCCCGGACGGACGGCTCAGCCTGATCCGGGTGTTCCTTTCCTGTGCCAGCGGGCGCATCTGCGCGAGCAGTTGCTCGAGGACCGCCACGGCGTCGAAGCTCGCCCGCGGCTCGTCGCGACCGGCGTCCTCGAGGCGGATCAGCTCGAGAATGTCCGAGATCTGCTCCAGCGCGGAGTCGCTGCAGAGCCGCGCGGTAGAGAGGTAGTTCTGCAGCACCGGGTCGTCCGGGGCGGTGTCGAGCGCGAGGTCGAGCGCCGCGGTCAGCCCGGTGAGAGGCGTGCGCAGTTCGTGGCTCATGACGGCGAGAAAGCGCGACTTGACCTGTTCGCTGCGCTGGGCGGCGTCGCGGGCCTCGGTCAGCTGGCGCTCGGTGGCGACGCGCTCGGAGATGTCGCGGACATAGCCGATGAAAATCGGCGCACCGACCTCGTCGGTGTCCGAGGCGACGGTGACCTCGGCGGGAAACTCCGTGCCGCCCGCGCGCATCGCCGTCAGGGTCAGCCGCCCCGCATTGATGACCCGCGACGGCCCGCCGGCGAGAAAGCGGCGCATGCCGGCGTCGTGCATCGGGCGCGTGGCCTCGGGAATGATCATCTCGGACATCTGCCCGCCGATCGACTGCGATGCCGGGTAGCCGAAGATCTTGGCGGCGGCGCTGTTGTAATGGGTCACCCGCCCGTCGGCATCGCTGACGATCACGGCGTCGAGCGAAGCCTCGATCATGGTGCGGAAATTGGACGATGTCCGTTCGCTCTGGATCGCGCGCTCATTGGCGATCCGGCGCTGGTGCAGCGTCCAGAGCGCAAAGAGCGCCATCGTCACCAGAAGGATGAAGGCGAAGACCGAAAACGTCTTGAGCAGGGTCGAAAGCTGGGCGCGCCGGGTCTCGGAGACGGCCACGATGGCGTTCATGGCCGCGACCGGAACCTCGCGCATCACCGTGTCGAAGGCCAGCGTGCGGCGCTGGAGTTCCGGCAGCGCCGCGGCGAGCCCCGCGTCGGGGCCGTCGATGGCGGCGGTCTGGCTGTCCAGGAAGGCCATGACGCTGTCCAGCTGGCTCAGGATGCCGACCTCGCCGATGAGCCGGTCGAGCGCATCGCTGTTCCGGATCAGCGCGACGCGGCTGTAGAGAATGTCGAAGGCCAGCCGCACCTCGCCGAGATCGCCGGCCTCTTCGGCCGTGTCCATCGCGCGCAGGAAGTTGAGGTAATCGACCTCGAGCTGGGCGAGCACCCAGGTGGCGTTGTCGGACTGGGCCGTCGCCGCACGCTCCAGCTGCTCGTCGATCCGCACCAGGGCGTAGACCAGGACTGCGAGCCCCGCGACGAAAAGGAGGACCGTCCCGGCCAGGATCGCCCGGCGCGGGACGGGGCGCGCCCCGGCACCGGGGCGGGCCGGCGCGTTATCCGGGGCGCCGGTCATGGCTCAGGGCTGGACCGTGATCTCGCGGAGCTGCCAGATGCTGCGGCCGTAGATCACCTCGCTCTGGTAGGCGGGGTCCTGGTCGTAGGGGTAGACCACCCAGAGCGGACCCTTCTGCCGCACCGGGAAGGGCGCGCCGTCGATCTCGTGGGCGACGATGGGGTAATCCGCGCCGATCTCGGACATCGGGATCGAGATGGCATAGTCGTTGAGCGCCACGAGCCGTATCTCGCCGTCCTCTGCCCCGGCTGCCTCGAGCACGACCGAGAGCGGCGGACCGGTGAAGCTGCGCGGCTCCTCGGTCCAGATCGTCCCGGTCTCGAACGTCACCTGCCTGAGTGCCGCGAGCTCGGCGCGGGTGAAATCCGCCGCGCCGTCCGCGGTATTGACCGTCAGCAGCGGATCTTCGGCGCGGGCCTGTCCGCCGCACACCATCGCAATCGCAAGGGCCAGCCCGACCAGCGCGGCCCGGCCACGGCGGATTGGTGCCCATGTATCGGTTTCCAATAGATATCTCCTCGCTATGTTCATTCGCATCTACCGCCCCCTATTTGCGGCGATATACAGACCCGCCTCAAGAAATCAAAATGGTGTTTGATACACCCTAAAGAGATTCTGGCTGCCCACGAAATGCAGGCTGGTTGTCATTCGGAAAATCGGGCTAACTGCCCTTGGGTTACAAGAGCGTGGAGGATCAGGTTCCTTGGGTGACGTGTTTTCCGATATCGATGCCGCGGATACGGCGCAGCGCCGGCGTATCCTGATCGCCGACGACGAGACGCTTGTGCGGGATATCCTCGCGCTCTACCTCAACCGCCAGTCCGGTTTCGTGACATCGACCTGCAGCACGCTGGAAGAGGTGCATACCGCGATCGAGCGCGACGGCCCCTTCGACGCGGTGTTGCTTGACTTCGCCATGCCGGGCGTCCGTGGCGTGCCCGACGTGGCGCGCACGGTCGAGCTGAACCATCCCGAACCGGTGGTTCTGTTGTCCGGCAACGCGTCGCGCGAGGTCGTTTTCGCGGCGCTTTCGGCCGGGGCCAAGGGGTTCCTGCCGAAATCGCTGTCGCCCCGCGCGCTGATCAATGCCGTCAATTTCGTGCTGGCCGGAGAGGTCTTCCTGCCGTCCAGCATTCACGAGGAGGATGGCACAGCGCAGGCCACCGGCAAGGCGGCCAGCGGGCTGACAGGCCAGGAACGCCGGGTGCTCGCCGGGCTCTGCGAAGGCATGAGCAACAAGGAAATCGCGCGTCATCTGGAGCTGAGCGAGGTGACCGTCAAGATGCACATGCGCAATCTCATGCAGAAGCTGGGCGCGAAGAACCGCACCCACGCGGCGCTGATCGCGCTGGAAAGCCGCGTGGTCGAGGCCGCCGGCTGATCCTTCAGAGCCCCGGGAACTCCACCAGAACCGCCGCGTGATCGCTGGCATGCGGTCGGTGGTCACCGACGCCTTCGAGCCTGGGGCCGTCGTGGCGGGTGACCTCGCGGCCCAGCCCCTGGCGCAGGATGCGGGGCATGGCGTCGGGCCAGGCGCGCGCCAGCGCGGGTGCGGCCAGCAGCGCGTCGGGCCGTCCGTAATGCCCGGTTTCCGGCCCGCGGAACGACCAGCGCTCGGCGTCCGGAAGACGGTCGATGAGATCCACGCCGAAATCCCGCGTCAACGGCGCCGTCGCGGGACCGTGGCCCGGCAGCGGCGCCTCGGGCTCGTTAAGGTCGCCGGCGATCAGCCAGAACGCCTCGGCCGGGTCTTCGAACCGGCGCGCGATGAGCCGGCGCACGGCCTCGGCCTCCATCCGGCGCACGGCCCAGGCGGCGGCCGCGTCCGGGGTCGGCGCCTTGAAGTGGCAGACGTAGAGATCGAGCCGCCCGGCCCGCACCCGCAGGCAGTCGCGGCGAAACAGCGGCAGGTCGGGGGCCGTGCCGGGCGGGGGCGCGAGCCCGAGATCGGCCGGCCGCAGCGCCGCGTGGCTCTCGACGGCGTCGAGCGGGCGGCGGCTCATCACCGCGACGTCGAGCCCGCGACCGTCATTGCCGGGCAGGCAGACGCGGTGCGGATAGGGCGTCGCGCCGGACGGGACGAGATAGCGGTCGTGGAAGAAATCGAGCGTCTCGCGGTCGAAGACCTCCTGCAGCGCGACCAGGTCGGCGTCGGCGGCCCGCAGGATCTCGGCCGTCAGCCGCCGGTCGACCGGGTCCAGCGCCTCGGCCGCGGCGCCGGCATCCCCGGGCACGTCGCTGTCGCGCGCCCCGTCCAGGTGCGGCCCCTCCGCGCGGTGGCGGAGCCGGAGGTTCTGAACGTTGAAACTGACGATCCGCATGCCGCGATCCCCAAGCGCGCCCGACCATCCCTTGGTAGTCGTTCGGCGCCGGGGCGTCCATCGCGGGGCGCAGAAGGCCCGCGGCGACAGGTCCGTGTCAGCTTGACGCCGGATGGTGCAGCCGCACAGCCGGCAGAGGGGGGATCATGGGCGCGCCGACACCGTTGCAGGGGATCCGGGTTCTCGACCTGACGAACGTCCTGGCCGGGCCGTTCTGCTGTCACCAGCTGGCCCATATGGGCGCGGAGGTCATCAAGGTGGAGGCCCCGGGCCGCGGCGACCTCGCCCGCCAGCTCGGGGCCGACCCGGCGCTGAACGCGCGCGGCATGGGCGTGTCGTTCCTCGCGCAGAACGCCGGCAAGAAATCGGTGACGCTGAACCTCAAGGCGCCCGGGGGCAAGGCATTGCTGAAGCGGCTGGTGGCAGGCGCCGACGTGCTGGTGGAAAACTTCCGCCCGGGCGTGATGGACCGGCTGGAGCTGGGCTACGAAACGCTGCGGGCGGTGAACCCGCGGCTTGTCTATTGCGCGATCTCGGGCTTCGGGCAGGACGGGCCCTGGCGCGATCGCCCCGCCTATGACCAGATCATCCAGGGCGCGTCCGGCGTGATGTCGATCACCGGCGACGCCGAGAGCGCGCCGCTGCGGGTGGGCTATCCCATCGCCGACACCATCGGCGGGATGACCGCGGCCTTCGCCGTTGCCGCGGCGCTGAACGCGCCGGAACGCGGCTGCGTCATCGATACCTCGATGCTGGAGTCCACCATCGCCACGATGGGCTGGGTGGTGTCCAACCACCTGATCGCCGGGCAGACGCCGCAGCCCAACGGCAACGAGAATCCCACCTCGGCCCCTTCCGGAACCTTTCGCACGGGCGACGGGCTGCTGAACATCTCTGCCAACAAGGACGAGCAATGGGAGCTGCTGGCCCGTCATCTTGGCCGCGAAGACCTGCTCGAGCGGGCCGAGTATGCCACGCGCGAGGATCGCAAGCGCAACCGCCACGCGCTGCGCGCCGATCTCGAAGAGGCGCTGGCCGCCCGGGGCGCGCGGGACTGGGCGCGTGCGCTCAACCGGATCGGCGTGCCGGCGGGCGCGGTGCTGTCGGTGCCCGAGGTGCTGGCATCCGCGCAGGTGGCCGGTCGCGGCATGCTCGGGCATTTCGACGACGTGCCGGGCGTCGGGCGCGGCATCGACGTGGTGCGGACCGGCGTGAAGCTGGACGGCGCGCCGCCGGCGGTCGACAGCCCGCCGCCGGAGCTGGGGCAGGACAACGAAAGCGTCTACGGTGAGCTTGGCATCGCGGCCGCGGAGCTGGCGCGGCTCAAGGACGAGGGGGTGATATGAGCGACGTCGCGGACTGGTGGCAGACCGCCATCATCGACATGGAACCCGGACGCATCTCGATCCGGGGCCACGAGATCCAGACCCTGATCGGGCGGCTCAGCTTCCCGCAGATGATCTGGCTGATGCTGCGCGGCGAGATCCCGACCGCCGGGCAGGCCCGCCTGCTAGAAGCCGCGCTCGTCGCGGCGGTGGATCACGGGCCGCAGGCCCCGTCGATCGCCGCCGCGCGCATGGCCGTGACCTGCGGGCTGCCGCTGAACGGCGCGATGGCCAGCGCGGTCAACATGCTCGACGACGTGCATGGCGGGGCCGGCGAGCAGGCGGTGGAGCTCTACACCGCCATCGACGCGGCCGGCGGCCCGGGGGCGGCCGGGGCCGAGATCGACCGCTGGCAGGCAGAGCGGGGCCGGTTCGTTCCCGGCTTCGGCCACCGCTTTCACAAGCCCGCGGATCCGCGCGCGCCGCGGCTGCTGGGGCTCGTGGATGACGCGACGGCCGACGGCGTCTGCGCGGGGCGTTTCGCGGCGATCGGCCGCGCGGTGGAGGCTGAACTGGCCGCGCGCAAGGGCAAGCCCGTGCCGATGAACATCGACGGGGCGACGGCGGTGATCTTCGCCGAGCTGGGCTTCGCCGCGCCGCTGGCGCGCGGGATCTTCTGCCTGTCGCGGTCCGTCGGCATCCTGGCCCATGCCTGGGAACAGCAGGGCGAGGGCGGTCGGAACAAGGGGCCGACCCCGCCGCGATACCGCTGGACCTATACCGGTCCGGCTGCCGAGGATCAGGGCTGAACGACCGCCGAGACCCAGGCACTGAGAAAGCTGCGGCGCTTCAGCTGGTCGAGGAAGACCATCAGCCCGGGTCCCAGCCGGATCGGGCGGAAAGCGGGGTTTTGCAGCAGGTCGTCGGTATCGAGCGGCGGCAGGCCGGTGCGGTCCGCGATCACCTCCCGCGCCGCCGGAGAGATCAGGAAATCGACGAATTCCCCCGCCAGCGCCGGGCGCTGCGCATTGGCGGGAATGAGCGCGGTCCGCAGCATCACGTGGGTGTAGTCGGCCAGTTCCACCACCTCGACGCCGGGACCCAGGCCCACATAGGAGCCCAGCACGTTGTAGGCCAGCGCGAGGCGGCCGGACTCGACATCGCGGATCATGTCGCCCGAGCTGCCGTAGAGCTGCGCGTCGAGGCTGCCCATGACCTCGGCCATGCGCCAGAAGGCCTCGGACTGCCTGGCATCCTGGGTCGCGAAGAGATAGCCCAGCCCGCTTTCGCGCGGGTCGTAGGTGCCGACACGTCCGCGGAACCGCTCGGCATTGTCGCGCAAGAGCGCGATCAGTTCCTGCCGGTTGCCCGGCATCTCCAGCCCTTCGAAGGCGGCGGGCGCGGCGATCAGCACCGCCGGCTCCTGGGTGAAGGCGAAGAGCTGGTTGCGCCAGGTGGCCCAGCCGGGCAGGGCATCCGTCAGCGACGAGCGGTAGCGCCGGGCAAAGCCGTCATTGGCCAGCTTGGTCTGCAGGTCCATGGCTGACGAGATGGCGATGTCGGCTTCGGCGGTGCCGCCGCGGATCACCTCGTAGAGCACCGCCGAGGAAACGGTCCGGTAATGCACCGCGATTTCCGGGCGGCGGGTGCGGAACGCCTCGACCACCGGCGCGAAGACCGCGAGATCGGCGGTGGAGAGGATTCGCAGCTCCACCGCCTCGTCGCCGGCGGCGAAGCGGCGCTCTTCCTCGATCTCGAAGGCGGTGGCCAAGCTCGGCAGGCAGGCCAGGATCAGGCCCGCGGCAAGATGAGCGAAACGCATGCGCCCTGTCCCTCCTCGTTGTGGGCAAGGTCGAGCCGGCCGCCATGGGCGGCGGCGACCTCTTCGGCGATGGTCAGACCCAGCCCCGAGCCGACCACGTCCGCGACATTGGCGCCGCGCCCGAAGCGCCGGCGCAGCGCGTCCAGCGGCACGTCGCCGAAGCCCCGGCCGCGGTCGCGGATCTCGACCCCGGCCTCGGCGGGCGACACCACCATGCGCAGGCTGATCGCGCTGTCGGCCGGCGAGTACTTGATCGCGTTGTCCAGCAGGTTCCTCAGCGCGCCCTGCAACAGGATCGGGTCGCCCTCGACGGTCACGGTGCCGGGCGGCGCCTCGAATCGCATCTCGATGTCGCGCATGTCGGCCGTGGGCGCGAGGCCGCGGATCACCTCGCGTACCAGAGCTTCCAGGTCGACGGGCTCGCGCGCCATCTGGTCGCTGCGGAAGGTGACCATCGCATGATCGAGCAGCTGCCCGGCGGAGCGCGAGCTTTCGTCCACGGCCCGGATCACGTCGCGAAGCGCCTGGCGCTGCGGCTCGCTTTCCGACTGGCGGAGCGCGATCTCGGCCTTGGCGCGCACCGTGGCCAGCGGGGTGCGGACCCGGTGCGC
>CAJXYS010000044.1 GCA_913063035.1 uncultured Maritimibacter sp.
CCGCCGGCCAGAAGGCGGGCGTTCTCTGCCGCGAGATCGTCGAGCGACACGCCTTCGGCCGGGCATTCCGCCAGCGCGGAGGCGCCGCCCGAGACCAGGAGAAGCAGCGTCTCGTCCGCGGACATCGCCGCGACCGCATCGTAAAGCGCACGGCCCGCCGCGAGGCTCGCGGCGTCGGGCACGGGGTGGGCGGCTTCGAGGACGGTCAGCCCCGGCGGTGCGCCGGTACCGTGGCCGTACTTGGTGACCGCGAGGGCCGGCACCGCGGCGTAGCGGGCCAGCGCCGCGCGGGCCATGGGCACGGCGGCCTTGCCGACGGCGAGGATTCGGTCGGGACACGGCGGCGGGTGGGAGGCCAGCGCCGCGGCCACGGCGGTATCGCCGCGCACGGCGTCCACCCCGGCCTGCCAGATCCGGCGCAGGGTGTTTTCTGCGGAGAGCGCGCTCATGGCGCGCATTTGGACAGAAACGGCGCCGGAGGCCAAGCCCCCGGCGCCGCCGATCTTTCAGGCCGTCGCCGCGCTTATTGTGCCATGATCTCGGCGGTCGGGCGCGGGGTGGCGGCGGTTTCGGCCGGCAGGATCGGCACCGTCACGTCCGGCGCGCGGCCGGTGAGGCTGTCGAGGAAGGCCACCAGCTTGTCGGCCTCGTCGTCGGTGATCGCCGCGCCGAGCTGCGACTCGGCCATGATCTGCACCGCGACCTTCAGGTCCCAGACCTTGCCGGAATGGAAATAGGGCGCGGTCAGCGCCACGTTCCGCAGCGGCGAGGCGCGGAAGACATACTCGTCGTCCACGGTGTCGGTCACGGCGAAGCGGCCCTTGTCGTCGGGCGGCAGAACCTCGGCGCCGGGCTTCTCGATCAGGCCGAAGGGATAGTAGCCCTCGCCGCCGAGGTTGACGCCGCTGTGACAGGCCACGCAGCCCTTGTCCATGAAGAGCTGGAGCCCGTCCTTCTGCATGGCGTTCAGCGCCATGTCATCGCCGTTGAGATAGGCGTCGAAGGGCGCCGGGGTGATCAGCGTGGCCTCGAAGGCCTCGATCGCGCGCGCCATGTTGTCGAAGGTGACCGGCGCCTCTTCCTCGGCGAAGGCGGCCTCGAACCAGTCGACGTAGTCGGGCATCGAGTTCAGCGTGACAACGACGTTTTCCGGCGTGTTGGCCATCTCGACGCCGGCCTGGATCGGCCCCTTGGCCTGGGCCTTGAGGTCCTCGGCACGCCCGTCCCAGAACTGGGCCTCGTTCAGCACCGCGTTCAGCACGGTGGGCGAGTTGCGCGGACCTTTCTGCCAGCCGTGGCCGATCGAGGTTTCCTGGTTGTCGTCACCGCCGGTGGCGAGGTTGTGGCAGGAATAGCAGCTGAACACGCCCGAGGCCGAGAGACGCGGGTCGAAGAACAGCGCCTTGCCGAGCTCGATCTTTTCTTCCGTCACGCGGTTGTCGGCGATCTGCGGGATGGTGGAGGGCAGCGGCTCGAAATAGACCAGCGCGTCTTCGCGCAGGGCCTCGGCCGAGGCCGCCCCGGCCAGGCAGGTGGTCGCCAGGAAGGCAGGGAGGATATGTCTCATGAGGGTCTCCGGACTCGGTTACGCGTTTCCCGGTCCCCAACATGCCGTCTGCCGGTGCGGTGCCCTTGATCCAGCGCAAGGTTTGCGCTGAAAAATTGCGAAATTTCAGTATCTTTAGGATAGGTCAGGTTAACCTTACCTCTACGTCTGGAAGACATAGGTGCCCGGCGCGTCGCAGAGCGGCGCGAGGCCTGCATCGGGCGCCCCCATGGGCGGCGGCGCGGCCCGCCGGCCCGACCGGCGCTTGAGCCAGCGGGACCATTCCTGCCACCACGAACCGTCCTTGATGGCGGCGCTGGCGAACCAGCTGTCGGGATCGACATAGGGCGCGTGATCGGCCATCGTGCAGACGCGGTAGCGCCGCCGGGGATGGCCGGGTTCGGACAGGATGCCGCCGTTATGGCCGCCGCTGGTCAGGGTGAAGGTCACCTCGGTGTCGGTCAGGTGGGCGATCTTGTAGGCCGAGCGCCAGGGTGCCACGTGATCCTTCTCGGTGCCGACCGCGAAGATCGGCCGGCGGATGTCGGTGACCGAGACCGGCCGGCCGTCCACCTCGTAGCGGCCCTCCGCGAGATCGTTGTCCAGAAAGAGCCGGCGCAGGTATTCCGCGTGCATGCGGTAGGGCATGCGTGTCGCGTCGGCGTTCCAGGCCATGAGGTCGCTGGGGCTGGTGCGCTCGCCCATCATGTATTCCTTGAGTATCCGCGACCAGATCAGGTCGTTCGACCTGAGCAGCTGAAAGGTGCCGGCCATCTGCGCGGGGTCGAGCCCGCCCTGGTCCCACATCATGTCCTCGAGGAAGGCCAGCTGGCTCGGCCCGATGAAGAGCGTCAGTTCGCCCGCCTCGGTGAAATCGACCTGCGCGGCCAGCAGGCTCAGGCTGGCCAGCCGGTCGTCGCCGTCCCGCGCCATCGCCGCCGCCGCGATCGACAGGAGCGTGCCCCCCAGGCAGTAGCCCGTGGCGTGGATCCTGCGGCCCGGCTGCACCTGCCCGATGGCGTCCAGCGCAGCCATCACGCCCTCTGCGCGGTAATCTTCCATGCCGAGATCGGCGTCCTCGGGGCCCGGATTGCGCCACGAGATCGCGTAGACGGTGAAGCCCTGTCCGGTCAGGTAGCGGATCATCGAGTTGTGCGGCGACAAATCCAGGATGTAGTATTTCATGATCCAGGCCGGCACGATCAGCACCGGCTCTGGGTGCACCGTCTTCGTCGCGGGGGCGTACTGGATCAGCTCTATCAGGGCGTTGCGGTAGATCACCTTGCCCGGCGTGACGGCGAGGTTCTCGCCCACGGCATATTCGCCGGTGCCGTCGGGGCGTTCGCCGGCGGCGATGCGGGTGGCGTCTTCGGCCAGGTGCCCGGCGCCGCGGACAAGGTTCGCGCCCATTTCCTCGACCGTGCGCCGCTGCACTTCGGGGTTGGTCCAGAAGAAATTCGAAGGTGACATGGTGTCGAGCAGCTGGCGCGCCGCGAAAGAGGCGACCCGGTCATGCTGGTCGCTCATGCCGCGAATGCCGGACGTGGCCTCCTGCCACCAGTCCTGCTGGGCGAGGAAACCGCGATAGAGCAGGTTATAGGGCCAGCGCTGCCAGGCCGGGTCGCGGAAGCGCTTGTCGCCCGGATCTTCCGGCTGCCCGGCGATGTCGCGCCCGAGATCGTTCATCAAGGTAAGCCAGCGCGCACCGGCGCTGTCTGCGAGCTGCGCGCATTTCCCAGGCGAGAAGCCGAGATGCAGCGCCCAGTCCAGGTAGACCTGGCTGAGCGCGACCGGCGAGAGTCCCCCCGTCATGCGCGCGACGGCCGCGTGCATCCGCCGGTCGAAGCGACTGGCCAGCGCGTCGAGGCCGGCCGGGGTCTCGGCACTGGCGGGTCGGGGGCTGGTCTCGCGCATGGGGCAGTCCTTTCGGTCGGTCACGTCTGGCCGCGTGATGCCATCGCCCGGGTAACGGGAAAATGACAGACCCGGTCCGGCGGCCGCGGCGAACTGCCTCAATCCCCGGATGCGGAGATGCCCTCAGCGGCCGCTGGCGATCCGGTCGGTCACCTCGTCGATAGAGCCGCGCGCCAGGCCGATATCCTCCAGTTCATGGGCCGAGAGGCGGTAGAGCTGGTTGCGGGTCTGCAGGCGGTCGCGGTAGCGGCGCAGCAGTTTCAGGGCAGAGATCATGACGGCGGTCCTTTCGTGTCCCGGGTTTGAATGTCTTGAAAAAGATAGGCACAGAGATCACGCTATGCTATCGAGATTGGCTCGAAATATATTGAGGAAAACTAAAAGATGACCGCACTTCGCGACCTGCCTCTCTCGGCGCTTCGGGCCTTTGCCGCGGTGGCGCGGGCCGGCAGCCTCAGCGGTGCGGCCGAGCGGCTCGGCGTGACCCCCGGGGCGGTCAGCCACCAGATCCGTCATCTCGAGGACAGGCTGGGGGTCAAGCTCGTGACCCGGGCCGGGAACGGCGTCCAGGTCACCCGCGCGGCCGAGCGCGCCCTGCCGGATATCGACCGGGGCTTCGAGGCGCTGCGCCAGGGCATGCAGCGCCTGCGCACCGAGAGCCTGCACCAGAGTTTCACCGTCGCGGCGGATCCGTCCTTCGCGGCGCTCTGGCTTGCGCCGCGGCTGCCCGCGCTGCGCGCCGCGGTCGAGGGGCTCGAGGTGCGGATCGTCGCGCCGGTGCCGCTGGGCGCGATGCTGGACGAGGCGGTGGATCTCTCGATCAGCTACAGCGCCGATATCCCGGCCGGGCTCGAGACGGTGGCGTTTCCGCCCGAGCGGATCGTCCCGGCCTGTGCGCCGGACCTTCTGGAGGGGATCGCGAACACCCGGGCGCCGGGGGTGATGCGGCGGCTGCCGCTGCTGCATATCGACCCCTCGATGGGTGACAACGTCTATCCCGGCTGGCGCGACTGGTTCGCCGCCGCCGGGTTCCCGGCGGCAGAGGCGGATCGCGGCGTGCATTTCGGCCTCGGCCTCGTCGCGGCGCAGGCCGCGATCACGGGGCAGGGCGTGCTGCTGGCCAGCGAGGCCGTGCTGGAAAGCCATCTCGGCGCTGGCGCCCTGGTCGAGATCGCCGGGGACGGGCCGCGGCTCTCGTTCCAGCGCCGGCTGGTCTGGCCGGGCCGCGGCCCGCGCGCCGCCCAGAGCGCGGCGGTGGCCGATCTGCTGGCGCATGCCGCCGGGCGCTGAGCCCGGGCTTCAGCCGGCTTCGTGAGCGTCGCGGCTGTCGGCGGGGGCTTCGGCGCGGTCGGTCATCCCGTAATCCCGGATGACCTCGGCCACGCGCAGCCGGTAGTCGGCGAAGACGCCGTCCCGGCCCGCCGCCTGGGCCTCGCGGTGGAACTGGGTGTTGCGCCAGGCGGCGACCGCGGCCTCGTCGCGGAAGAAGGAGACCGACAGCATCTTGCCCCCGGTCGTCAGGCTGGCGAAGCGTTCGACCGAGATGAAGCCGTCGATCTGCTCCAGGTGCGGGCGGAGCGTGGCGGCGATATCGAGATAGGCCTCCTTGCGGCCGGCGGCGGGCGTGACCTCGAAGATGACGGCGATCATGGTTCCTCCCTTTTCGCGGGCGATCCTGCGCCGGGCCGTGCGGGGGTGCAAGCGGTGTCGGCTTCCCCCGCGGGGGCGCGCGGTGTAACCCTGTTGCGCGAGGGGGGCGCGATGGCACGCGGCACGAAAAACATCCTGTTCATAATGTTCGACCAGCTGCGCTGGGATTACCTGTCCTGCGCGGGCCACCCGCATCTGGAGACGCCGAATATCGACCGGCTGGCCGCGCGCGGCGTCCGCTTCACCCGGGCCTACGCGCAGTCGACCATTTGCGGCTCGTCGCGCATGTCCTTCTACACCGGGCGCTACGTCCATTCCCACGGCGCCAGCTGGAACGGCATCCCGCTCAAGGTGGGCGAGATGACGCTGGGCGATCACCTGCGGGCGGCTGGCATGGACTGCTGGCTGGTCGGCAAGACCCACATGCGCGCCGATGCCGAGGGCATGGCGCGGCTGGGGCTCGCGCCCGACTCGATCATCGGCGCGCGGGTTGCCGAATGCGGCTTCGACGTCTTCGAGCGCGACGACGGCATGCGGCCCGAGGGGCCGGACGGCTTCTACGACCCGGGCGGTGCGGCGGCCTATAACGACTGGCTGCGCGCGCGCGGCTACGACGCCGACAACCCCTGGCACGATTTCGCGAATTCGGGTCGCGACGCCGTGGGCAACCTGCTCTCGGGCTGGTTCCTGAAGAACTCCGCCCAGGCAGCCAATATTCGCGAGCAAGACAGCGAAACGCCCTACATGACGCGCCGGGCGATGGACTTCGTCTCGCAGGCCGCGGCGCCCTGGCTCTGCCACCTGTCCTACATCAAGCCGCACTGGCCCTACGTGGTGCCCGAGCCCTATGCCTCGATGTACGGGCCCGCGCATATCCTGCCGCCCGCCCGCACCGAGGCCGAGCGCGCCGCGCCCCATCCGGTGCTCGACGCCTTCATGACGAGCCCGCTGGGGCAGGCCTTCTCGCGCGAGGAGACCCGCGCGGCGGTGATCCCGGCCTATATGGGGCTGGTCAAGCAGTGTGACGACCAGATCGGCGTGCTGCTGGACTGGCTCGAAGAGACCGGCCGCATGGAAGAGACCATGATCGTGCTGACCTCCGATCACGGCGATTACCTCGGCGATCACTGGATGGGCGAGAAGATGTTCTTCCACGATGCCAGCGTGAAGATCCCGCTGATCGTCTACGATCCCGCGCCCGCGGCCGACGCGACCCGCGGAACGGCCTGTGAGCGGCTGGTCGAGGCGATCGACCTCGTGCCGACCTTCATCGAGGCCGCGGGCGGCACCGTGCCCGGCCACATCGTCGAGGGCCGGTCGCTGATGCCACTGCTGCAAGGCGCGGACCCCGCGGAGTGGCGCGATTTCGTGATCTCGGAATATGATTTCTCGGCCACGCCGATGGCCGAGAAGCTGGGCGTCGACGCCCGCGAGGCGGTCATGTTCATGGTCGCGGATACCCGCTGGAAGCTGATCCATTGCGAGGGCGGTTTCCGGCCGGTGCTGTTCGACCTCGAACACGACCCTGACGAACTGACCGATCTCGGCGACAGTCCCGACCACGCCGCGGTGATCGCCGCGATGTATGACAAGCTCTTCCGCTGGACCCGGCGCGTCGCCCAGAGGACGACCCGCAGCGACGCGCAGCTGCGCGAGATGCGGGGCAAGTCGCGGCGCCGTGGGGTGCTGCTCGGCATCTACGACGAGAACGACGTCCCGCTCGAGCTGACGGTGAAATACCGCGGGCGCAAGGTGCCCGACATGAAGGACTGACGCCGCCGCGCCGGCCCGCGCCGTGCGCTAGCCGGGGTCGCGCGCGGCCTGCGCGAAGGCCCGCGCCTCCGCCGGGGCCTGTCCCAGCTGGGCCGCCGGGTCGAAGACCCCGGCCAGGTCGGCCTCCGGCCAGCGCGCGCGGGCGAGATCGGCCAGCGGCGTGCCCGCCGCCAGCGCCTGCTGGCAGAGCGCCTTGACGGCCGCCTGTGCGTCGGGGCGCGGCATGTGGCGCGCCAGCGCGAAGCTCAGCGCCTCGGCATGGATCAGGCCCAGCCCGTCGCCGTCGAGATTGGCCGCCATGCGCGCCGGATCGGGCGCGATGGTTTCGGCCAGCTCGCCCGCCACGGCCAGTCCGCGCGCCGTCGCCATCACCAGTTGCGGCAGGGTCAGCCATTCCACCATCCAGGCCACGCCGTCGCGTTGCTGGCGATGGGCCATGGCGCCCGAGATCGCGGCCTGTTGCGCGGCCGCGAACCGCCCCAGCGCCGCCAGCAGCGAGGGCTGCACGGGGTTCTGTTTCTGCGGCATGGTCGACGACCCGCCGCCCGCGCCGAGCCGGACCTCGCCCGTGTCGGACTGGGTCAGCAGCACGAGATCCTCGCCCATCTTCGCAAGGCTGCCCGCCACGAGCGCGCACCAGTTGGCGAATTCCGCGATGCCGTCGCGGGTGCCGTGCCAGGCGCCGTCCGCGCGGTCGAGCCCCAGGGCCTCTGCCAGCCCGTCGGCCACCCCGGGCCCCTTGTCCCCCATCGCGGACAGCGTGCCGGACGCCCCGGCGAGGCTGACCCGCAGGAGCCGCGGACGCAGCTCTGCCAGCCGCGCGCGATGGGTCAGCAGGGGCCGGCCCCAGGCCGCGCAGACGGCGCCGAAGCTGGTCGGCGTGGCCGTCTGCGCCCAGGTGCGCGCGGCCATCGGCGTCTCGGCATGGTTCGCGGCCAGCCGGCCGAGCGCGGCCGCGGTCGTGGCCAGCCGCTTGTCCAGCAGGGTCACCACCTGCCGCAGGCGCAGCACCAGCGCGGTGTCGATGATGTCCTGGCTGGTCGCGCCCCAATGGACGTATTGCGCGTGTTCGGGGGCCTGCATCGCCGCGCGGAAGGCCTTGACCAGCGCCGGGACCATCACCGCGCTCTGGCCGGTTTCGGCTGCGAGCCCGCCCGGGTCGAGCTGGATCTCGAGGCTGGCGCGGTGGATCGCCTGGGCGCTCGTTTCGGGGATCAGCCCAAGACCGCCCTGAACCTTGGCCAGCGCCCCCTCGACGATCAGCATCGCGCGCAGCTCGGCGCTGTCGGCAAAGAGCTGGCCTGCCTCGGCGTCATGGAAGAGGCCGCGGAAGACCTGGCTTTCGAAGGGCGAGACGGCCATGGCTCAGCCGGCTTTCAGCGGCAGGCCGAGGATCTCGCGCGCCTGCTGCCAGCTGGCGACGGGGCGCGCGTGTTTCTCGCAGATCTCGGCCGTGCGGCGGACGAGCGCGGCGTTGGACGGCGCCAGCGTGTCGCGGTCCCAGCGGATGTTGTCCTCGAGCCCCGTGCGGGTGTGCCCGCCCGCGGCGATGGACCACGCGTTGAGCGTGACCTGGTCCTTGCCGACGCCCGCACCGCACCAGGTCGCATCGGGGGCGAGACGCCTGACCGTCTCGACGTAGAAATCGAACACCGCCCGGTCCACCGGCATGGCGTTCTTGACGCCCATCACGAACTGGATGTGGAGCGGCCCCCTGAGCCGGCCGTCCTGCTGCATCTTCACCGCCTGGAAGATATGCGACAGGTCGAAGGCCTCGATCTCGGGCTTCACGTCGTATTTCAGCATCTCCGCGGCGAGCCAGTCCACGAGGTCGGGCGGGTTCTCGTAGACGCGGGTGGGGAAATTGTTGGACCCCACCGACAGGGAGGCCATGTCCGGGGCCAGGGACAGCATGCCGCCGCGCGCGCTGCCGGCCCCCGACCGGCCGCCGGTCGAAAGCTGGACGATCATGCCGGGGCAGTGTTTCTCGATGCCCTCCTTCAGCCGCGCGAAGCGCTCGGGGTCGGAGGTTGGCGTGCCGTCGTCGAGCCGGACATGGCAATGCGCGATGCTGGCGCCCGCCTCGAAGGATTCATGGGTCGACTCGATCTGTTCGCTGACCGTGATCGGGACGGCGGGATTGTTTTCCTTGCGCGGCACCGAGCCGGTGATCGCGACGCAGATGATACAGGGGGTGGTCATGACGTTCCGGGGCTACATGTCGAAGAAGACGGTTTCGTGGTCGCCTTGCAGGCGGATGTCGAACCTGTAGACACCATTCCCCTCGGGCTGTGCAAGCAGGCTCGGCACGCGGTTGCGATGCTCGATCCGCGCCAGCACCGGGTCCTCGGCGTTGGCGTCCGCCTCGTCGGCGAAATACATCCGGGTATGGAGCCCGGTGTTGATCCCGCGCGCGGCGATCCAGACCGTGACATGGGGGGCCTGCAGGCGCCCGTCGGGGTAGGGGACGCGCCCGGGCTTCACGGTCGCGAAGGTGAACGCCCCCGTCTCCCAGTCGCAGCCTGACCGGCCGAAGCCGGCGAAGTCCGGATCGGCCGCGCCGCGCGTCTCCTCGGGCGAGGGGTAGAGCCCGTCGGCGTCGGCCTGCCAGATTTCCACCAGCGCGTCGCGGAGCGCCGTGCCGGTGCCGTCCCAGACCGTGCCGGTGATGGTGATCCGTTCGCCCCGGGTCCGGTCGTTGACCATCCGCGCGCCGAGATCCTCGGGATAAATCCCGGTATTGCCGAGGAAATTCGGCGTGCAGCCGATATGGACGTAAGGCCCGGCCGTCTGCGAGGGCGTTTCCTTGAGAGTGTCCGGTCGCCGGGTCATCAGAGCCCCTCCTTTCGGGTCTCGAACAGCGTCTGGCGCCGGCCGCGCAGCACGATGTCGAAGCGGTAGGCCAGCGCGTCCATCGGGATCGTCGCGGTCATGTCCTGCGCCGCGATCAGCCGCTCGACCGCGGCGTCGGACGGGATCGTGCGGACAATCGGGCATTGCCAGATCAGCGGATCGCCCTCGAAATACATCTGGCTGATCAGCCGCTGCGCGAAGCCCGAGCCGAAGAGCGAGAAATGGATGTGGCTCGGCCGCCAGTCGTTGACGCCGTTGGGCCAGGGATAGGGCCCGGGCTTGACGGTGCGGAACTCGTAGCGCCCCTCGGCATCCGTGACCATGCGCCCGCAGCCGCCGAAATTCGGGTCGAGCGGCGCAAGGTAGCCGTCTTTCCTGTGGCGGTACCGCCCGCCCGCATTGGCCTGCCAGACCTCGATCAGCGCGTTCGGCACGCCGCGGCCATGCTCGTCCGTCACGCGGCCATGGACGATGATCCGCTCGCCGATGGCGGCCTCGCCGTCGCGGGCGAAGTTCAGGATCAGGTCGTTGTCGCGCGGGCCCAGCATGTCGCGGCCGAAGACCGGGCCGGTCTCCTCGGACAGGGTCGTCGGCATCGAGATCAGCGGCCGGCCGGGCGCCCGCGTCACGCTGGTCTTGTAGCCGGGCGCATAGGCCGGAGGGTGCCAGGCCCGGTCGCGCTGGATGAAGCCGCCCTTGGTCATGTCTGTCCCCCCGTGGTATCGGCCTCCATCGCGGCGAAGGTCTCCTTGGCGATGCGGATGGCGTGGTTGGCCCTTGGCACGCCGGCATAGACCGCGACATGCAGGAGCGCTTCCATCACGTCCTCGCGGCTGGCGCCGGTATTTGCGGTGGCGCGGATATGCATGGCCAGCTCGTCATGGCTGCCGGTCGCGGCCAGGAGTGCGATGGTCAGCATCGACCGCTCGCGCAGGCTGATCGTCTCGCGCGACCAGAGATGGCCCCAGGCGGCCTCTGTGATGAGGTCCTGGAAGGGCGCGTCGAAGGCCGTCTTCGCCGCCTCGGCCCGGTCCACATGCGCGGCGCCCAGCACCCGCCGGCGGGTCGCCATGCCACGGTCGTGCCGCTCAGACATGGCCGGTCTCCTCCAGGAAGGTGGTCAGCAGCGCGGCGAAGGCTTCCGGCTTCTCGACACATGGCAGGTGCCCCGCGCCGCGGATCAGTTCGAAGCGCGATCCCTTTACCAGCTCGGCGGTCTCGCGCACGAGGTCCGGCGGGGTCGAGCCGTCCTCGGTGCCGGCGATGGCCAGCGTCGGCAGGGTCAGCTGCGCGGTGGAGGCATAGAAGTCGCTGCCGCCGATCGCGGCCGAACAGCCGACATAGCCCGCGTCGGGCGTCCGCGTGAGCATGTTGCGCCAGCCGGCCAGGTCGACGGGCTGCTCGGTCCGGAACCGCCTGGAGAACCAACGCTCCATCACCGCGTCGGCCAGCACCTCTATGCCGCCCGAGTCAACCGCGGCGATCCGCTCGTGCCACATCTCGGTGGTGCCGATCTTGGCGCCGGTGTTCGACAGCACCATCGCGCGCACCTGGTCGGTGCGCTTCATCGCCAGCCCCTGCGCGATCATGCCCCCGATGGAAAGCCCCACGAAGACGCAGTCCCTGACGCCGAGCGCGTCGAGCAGGTTCTCGGCGTCGCGGACCAGGGCGCCCATCGAATAGGGCGGGCGGGGGCAGCTCGTCAGCCCGTGGCCCCGCTTGTCATAGCGGATGACGCGCAGGCCTTGCGGCAGGTGCGGCAGGATCGGGTCCCAAAGCCGGAAATCGGTGCCGAGCGAGTTGGCGAAGACGACCGGCGCGCCGTCGGGGTCGCCCTCGTCGGCGTAATGGACCATGATGTCGTCCAGCTCGATCATCCGCATGGCGGCTCTCCTCAGTAGGGCAGTCCGACGTAATTCTCGGCCATCGCGGTCTGCGCGGCAACCGAGGTTTCGAGATAGGCGATCTCGGCCTCCTGCATGCGCTGGTCGAAGGTCGACTGTTCGGGGAAGCGGTGCAGCATCGTGGTCATCCACCAGCTGAAGCGTTCGCATTTCCAGACGCGGGAGAGCGCCCGCTCGGAATAGGTCTCGATCCCCGCATCCTCGCCGTCGCGGTAATGGGCGGCCAGAGCCGTGTGCAGGTAATGCACGTCGCCCACGGCCAGGTTCAGCCCCTTGGCCCCGGTGGGCGGCACGATATGCGCGGCGTCGCCGGCCAGGAACAGGCGTCCCCAGCGCATCGGCTCGGCCACGAAGGATCGCAGCGGCGCGATGGATTTCTCCACCGCCGGGCCGGTCACCAGGCGGTCGGCGGCATCGCCGGGAATGCGGCGGCGCAGCTCGTCCCAGAAGGCGTCGTCGGACCAGGCTTCGACCCGGTCCTCGAGCGGCACCTGCACGTAGTAGCGGCTGAGCCGGGCATTCCGCATCGAGCAGAGCGCGAAGCCCCGCTCGTGGTTGGCATAGATCAGCTCGTCGGAGACCGGCGGCGTCTCCGACAGGACGCCGAGCCAGCCGAAGGGATAGACGCGTTCGAATGCGCGCAGGACGCCGGCCGGGATGCAGCCGCGGCTGACACCGTGATAGCCGTCGCACCCCGCGACGAAGTCGCAGTCGATGCGATGCTCGGTCCCGTCCTTGACATAGGTGACATGGGGCGCGTCACCGTCGAGGCCGTGCGGCATCACCCCCTCGGCTTCGTCGATGATCGTGCCGCCGGCGGCGTCGCGCGCGGCATAGAGGTCATGGGTGACCTCGGTCTGGCCATACACCATCACGGGCTTGCCGGTGGCGGCCTTGAAATCGACCCGGAAGCCGCGGTTCTGGGCCGCGAGATAGGTGCCGTCATGGACGAAGCCCTCGCGGTCCATGCGGGCGCCGACGCCCGCGGCGCGCAGCATCTCGACCGTGCCCCATTCCAGCACGCCGGCCCGGATCCGCGAGAGAACGTGGTCGCGCGACCGGCGTTCGAGCACGATGGTCTCGATCCCGTCGCGATGCAAAAGCTGCGACAGGAGCAGGCCCGCGGGCCCGCCGCCGATGATGACGACCTGGGTACGCATCGGTTCCTCCCTCGACCGGTGGCGTGCCGAGAGGATGGGCGCAGGTGATTGGCAATGTCAACTATCCTGCCGTCCGGCCGCCATGGCCCCGGCCGCCGGACCGCCCCGGCGCCGGGGCGGCGGCGTGTTTCGGCTTGACCGGAACCGGGCTTTGCGGTCGGGTTCGGGCGAGGGCCGGGTCCGCCGGCCGACACGCTGCACAGGGGGACGTCCATGACCACTATCCGCGCCGCCGTCTGCCACGAATTCGGCGCCCCGCTTTCCATCGAGGAGGTGACGCTCGCCGCGCCCGGCGCCGACGAGGTCGAGGTCGCGGTGGAGGCCGTGGCGATCTGCCATTCCGACATCTCCTATGCCGACGGCGCCTGGGGCGGCGCGCTGCCGGCGGTCTATGGACACGAGGCCGCCGGCCGGGTCACCGCCGTTGGCGCCGGGGTCCGGCGTCTGGCCGTCGGCGACCCGGTGATCGTGACGCTGATCCGATCCTGCGGCCAGTGCCCCAGCTGTTCCGGCGGCCACCCGGTGCGCTGCGAGACGCCCGCGGCCGATGCCGGGCCGCTGACCCGTGCCGATGGCGGCCCGCTGGTGCAGGGGCTGTCCACCGCGGCTTTCGCCGAGAAGGTGGTGGTCCATCGCAGCCAGGTCGCCCCGATCCCGGACGACATGCCGATGGACGTGGCGTCGCTGCTGGCCTGCGGGGTGATCACCGGGGTCGGCGCCGTCATCAACTCGGCCGGGGTGCGGCCGGGCGAGAGCGTTGTCGTCGTCGGGGCGGGCGGCGTCGGGCTGAACGCGATCCAGGGCGCCGTGATCGCGGGTGCCCGGCAGGTGATCGCGGTCGACCTGTCGGAGGAAAAGCTCGACGACGCGCGCGCCTTCGGGGCCACCCATGGCGTTCTGGCCACCGATCCGAAGCCGCACCGCAGCGTGCGCGAGATCACGGGCGGGCGCGGGGCCGATCACGTGCTGGTCACGGTCGGGGCGGCGCAGGCCTACCAGGACGCGCCGAAATTCCTGGCGCCGGGCGGCACGCTGGTCATGGTCGGGATGCCCCCCACGGGCGCCACGGTGACCTACGAGCCGGTGGTGGTCGCGGCGACCAGCCAGGTGATGCGTGGCTCGAAGATGGGTGACGTGGTGATCTCGCGCGATATTCCGTGGCTTGTCGATCTCTACAAGCAGGGGCGGCTGGAGCTGGACGCGCTGATCTCCGGGCGCTACCCGCTGGACGACATCAACGCCGCCATCGCCGATACCCGCGCCGGGCGCGCGCGGCGCAACGTCATCGTGCTGCGCTAGTGCCGCTCAGCGCATGAAGGATCTTCGCGCCTCAACGGCAGTGTTGTAACGCTGTTCGAGATCCGCGATCAGCGCCATGGCGAGGCGTCGCTCAGCCTCGGTTCCGGCAGTGCCATAGGCCGCGCGTGCGGCGTCGAGGGCCTTTTTCAGCTTGAACTCCTCGGGCAGGGCGCCTGCCTCGGCCATGATCCGCACCGCGACCTGGGTCGCCATGTCCGTGAAAGCCGCGCCGGAGCTGTCCGGCAGGGGCTGCCCTTCGCCGGCGAGGCCGGACAGCTTGCCCTCGGCCAGTGCCTTGCGGATCTGGCGCTCCGTGAGATTGCGCAGGGCGCGGGACACCGGCTGCCTCCTTCGTGCCGAAACGCGCGGTCGACACGGGTATCCTACACCGATCTGCGCCTTGCCCAAAGCCGGGGCGCTGCGGTCCGGCCCGTCGCGCGCCGTCATGTGCCGGGGGCAGCCGCCGCGCCCCCGGCACCGCCGCCGCGCGGTGACCGCTCAGAAGCGGAAAGAGTAGCGCAGGGTCGCCGTGGTGCCGTCGAGATCAAAGCTTGCCCCGTCGAAATCATCGAAATCATGGTAGAGGATCTCGCCGGTCAGCATGCCGTTTGCGCCGATCATGCGGCTGACCACTGCCCCCAGGACATGACCCCGGTCGGAAAGCGCTTGCCCGAAGCGATCGACATCGGCCGTCGCGATCCCGCCCGTGCCCTAGAACAGGGTCCGGCCCGATGCGATGCCGCCGCGGAGTTTGAGGCGGGCGAGCGACTCCAGCGTGAATTCTCCGTCCGAGTTGGAGGGCAACTCGACATTCGCCGTATCGTAGTCGATCTCGGCGCCCAGCACGAAGCTGTTGCCGAACTGGTGCATGTAGCCTGCGTGAATACCGGCCAGCATTCCGCTGCCATCGTCGTCCCCGGCCTCGAACTGGCCGTAGCCCAGCTGTGCGCCCACATAGGGGCCGGACCAGAGTGGCGCGGGATCGGCCGGCGCGATCACGACGGGGTCTGGCGCGGGCTCCTTGATATTACCCGCGAAAGCGGTGGAGGCCGTGAGGCCCGCCGAAACCGCCAGGATCAGGCCGTATTTCATTCTTCCTCCGTCTTTTGAAATTTCGGAAGCGTTTTCCTCCACGGCTAACAGCCGTGATTTTTCCGTTTCAACCCCCGGCTTTTCAGGGCGTCCATTGCGCGGGTCGAGCGGGATGGGCCCCGCGGCGTGCGAGCACGGGCATTTCCCGCTTGCCACCCGGGTGGCGGCGCGGCAGCGTGGGCGCAGGCAATCGGAGGGCAGGATGCGTCTGAGCGATCTCGAGATTTTCGTCACCGCGCCGCCGCCGCCCGGCTGGGGCGGGCGCTACTGGATCTTCGTCAAGCTGACCACCGATTGCGGCATCACCGGCTATGGCGAGGTCTACGCCGCTTCCGTCGGCCCCGAGGCCATGCGCGCGGTGATCGCGGATGTCTTCGCCCGGCACATGGAGGGCGAGACCCCAGAGAATATCGAGCTGATGTTCCGCCGCGCCTATTCTTCCGGGTTCACCCAGCGCCCGGACCTGACGGTGATGGGGGCGTTCTCGGGGCTCGAGATGGCCTGCTGGGACATTCTCGGCAAGGCCCATGACCGGCCGGTGCATGCGCTGCTCGGCGGGCGGATGAACGAACGCATCCGGTCCTACAGCTATATCTATCCGCTGCCGGGCCACGACATGGCCGCGTTCTGGACCAGCCCCGAACTGGCGGCGGAAAGTGCGCTGGCGATGGTGGAAGAGGGGTTCACCGCGCTCAAGTTCGACCCGGCCGGGCCCTACACGCTGCGCGGCGGGCATCAGCCCTCGATGCGTGACATCGAGACCTCGGCCGCCTTCTGCCGCGAGATCCGCCGCGCGGTGGGCGACCGGGCGGACCTGCTCTTCGGCACCCATGGCCAGTTCACCACCGACGGGGCCATCCGGCTGGGGCGGCGGCTCGAGGAATTCGACCCGCTCTGGTTCGAGGAGCCGATCCCGCCCGACAACCTGCTGGAGTTCGCCCGGGTCGCGCAGGCGGTGCGCATCCCGGTCGCCACCGGCGAACGGCTGACGACGAAGGCCGAGTTCGCCACCCTGCTGCGCACCGGCGGCGCCTCGATCCTGCAGCCGGCGCTGGGCCGGTCCGGCGGCATCCTCGAAACCAAGAAGATCGCCGGCATGGCCGAGGCCTTCAACGCGCAGATGGCGCCGCATCTCTATGCCGGGCCGGTGGAATGGGCCGCGAACCTGCAGCTGGCCGCCAATATTCCCAACCTGCTGGTGGTCGAGACGATCGGGACCGGCGGCGACTTCCACCAGCAGCTGATCGGGAACGCGATCACCTGGGAGGAGGGCTTCATCCATGCGCCGGAGGCCCCGGGACTGGGCATTGCCTTCGACGAAGAGCTCGCCCGGGCGCATCCCTACACGGGCACGGGGCTGCATCTCGAGATGCAGGAAGCCCCCTGCAACTACGCCGAGGGAAACAGCTTCATCGGGGGCGCGCCGCCGGTCGAGGCATAGCCGCGCGCCCGATCCCCCGTGACACCTCCGGGCCCCCGTGCTACAGGGCGCGCGAGCCCGTGCCGGGCAGTCCAGAGGGCCAGATCCTTGCCGAAACTCTCCGTCGTCATCCCCGCCTATAACGAGGCCGGGAACATAGGCGCCCTCGTGGCCGAGACCTTCGATGCCGTGCCCGCCGACCTGCTCGGCGAGGTGATCGTCGTCGACGATTGCTCGACCGACGCCACCGGCGCCGAGGTCGCGGCGCTGTTCGGGCAGTATCCGGGGCTGCGCTGCCTGCGCCATCTCAGCAATGCCGGGCAGAGCGCGGCGATGCGCAGCGGGATCGCCGCCGCGCGTTTCCCGGTGATCGGCACGCTGGACGGCGACGGGCAGAACCCGCCGGGCGACATCGCGGGGCTCGCCGGGCACTACGCACCCGACGGGCCGCAACTGGTCGGGGGCATCCGCGCCAAGCGGCGCGACACGGTCTCCAAGCGGCTCGCCTCGCGGGCGGCCAATGCGATCCGGCGCGCGGTGCTGCACGACGATTGCCCGGACACGGGCTGCGGGCTCAAGGTCTTCGACCGCGAGGTCTATATGCGGCTGCCCTTCTTCCACGGCCAGCACCGCTATCTGCCCGCGCTCTTCCGGGCCTATGGCTGCGTGACCGCATACCATCCCGTCGGCGACCGTCCGCGCCGCCACGGGCAATCGAAATACACGAACTGGCGCCGGGGCGTGATGGGAGCCTATGATCTGATCGGGGTCTCGTGGCTCGTCCGCCGGACCCGCTTCGCCGCAACGGAAGAACTTGGCCGAGAATGATCGACAGCATCCGCAACTTCCTCACCGACACGCCGACCCTGGAACTCGCCTGGCTTGGCATCGGCTTCCTGGCGCAGGCGATGTTCTCCGCGCGGTTCCTCGTCCAGTGGATCGCCAGCGAGCGGGCCCGGCGGTCCATCGTGCCGGAACTGTTCTGGTACTTCTCCTTCGCGGGGGGCGCGCTGCTCTTCATGTACGCGATCTACCGCAAGGACCCGGTCTTCATCCTCGGACAGGGATTCGGGCTGCTGGTCTACTCGCGCAACATCTATTTCCTCTGGCGCTACGGGTCGAGCGACCCCGCGCCGCCCGCGCCGCGCTCCGACGACTGAGGCTCAGGCCTCTTCCAGCCGGTCGGTGGCCGGGGCGGGCGCCGGGGCCAGCGCATCGAGCCGGGCCTTGAGATCGGCGTCGAGTGTGAGCCCCATGGCGGCCAGGGACGGGCCCAGCTGCGCGACGCTGCGCGCGCTGACGATCGGGCCCGTCACGGCCGGATGCGCGGCCACCCAGGCCACCGCCAGCGTCGCCGGGTCGTGCCCCGTCTCCCCGGCCAGCCGGACGAGGCCCGCGGCCGCCTCGTGCATCCAGTCGGGCGCGTAGCGCGCCGCGTAGCGGTCGTCCTCGGTCAGCCGGCCGCTGCCGCCGGCCGCGTATTTCCCGCTCAGCAGCCCGCCGCCCAGCGGCGAATAGGGCTGCACGGCGATGCCTTCCGTCGCGGCCATCGGCAGGATCTCCACCTCGGCCTGGCGTTTGACCAGGTTGTACATCGGCTGGATCACGTCGATCCCGGTGCCGAAGCTCCGGGCGACGGCCTGTGCCTTCATCACCTGCCAGGCAGCGTAGTTCGAGACGCCGACATGGCGTACCAGGCCGCGGTCCTGCAGCCCGGCCAGGGTCTCGAAGGTTTCCTCGAGCGGCGTGTCGCCGTCCCAGCGGTGCAGGTAGAGCAGGTCGACGCTGTCCATGCCGAGCCGGGTGCGACTCTCGTCGAAGGTGCGCAGGATGTTGTCGCGCGCGGCCCCGCCCTTGTAGCCGGCCTTGGTCGCGATGAAGAGCCGGTCGCGCTCGGGTGCCGCGAAACGCCCGAGCAGCGTCTCCGAGGCGCCGTCGGTGTAGACATGCGCCGTGTCGAAATGGGTGATCCCGGCGGCGCGGCTGGCCTCGAACAGGGCTTGCGACGCGGCCGCGTCGGCGCGGCCGCCGAACTGCATCGTGCCGAAGACGAAGCGGCTGGCCGGCTGGCCGTCGGCGGTGGTGAGCGGGGCGTTGGGCATTGCAGGCTCCTCAAGGAAAAGGCCCGCGCCGGGGCGCGGGCCTTGCAGGGTATCGAACTGCCGCGGGGCGGCAAGGGCTCACTTGGGCAGGTCGCCGGTGATGCCCTCGACGTAGAAGTCCATGCCCAGCAGCGTGCCGTCGTCGGCGGTCTCGCCCTCGGCCAGCCAGACGCTGCCGTCCTGCTTGTTGATCGGGCCAGTGAAGGGGTGGTACGCGCCACTCGCGATGCTCTCCTTCAGCGCCAGCGCCTCCTCGCGGACCTCGGCCGGAACGGCGTCGGTGATCTCGCCGATTTCCACCATGCCCTCGTCGATGCCGTGCCAGACGTCCTGGCTTTCCCAGGTGCCGTCGATCACGGCCTGCACCCGGTCGATATAGTAGGGCGCCCAGTTGTCGATGATCGACGAGACGCGCGGCTCGGGCTTGTACTCGGCCATGTCAGAGGCCTGGCCGAAGCCGATCACGCCGCCCGCTTTCTCGGCCGCGGCCAGCGGCGCGGTGGAGTCGGTGTGCTGCATGATCACGTCGGCGCCCTGTTCGATCAGCGCCTGTGCGGCGTCGGCCTCTTTCGCCGGGTCGAACCAGGTGTAGGCCCAGACGATCGAGAACTCGACCTCGGGGTTGGCCTTGCGGGCATGCAGGAAGGACGCGTTGATGCCGCGCACGACCTCGGGGATCGGGAAGGACCCGATATACCCGATCTTGTTGGTCTCGGTCAGCTTGCCGGCGATGTGGCCCTGGATGGCGCGGCCCTCGTAGAAACGCGCCGAGTAGGTCGAGACGTTGTCGGCCCGCTTGTAGCCGGTGGCGTGCTCGAACTTCACGTCGGGGAACTTCTTGGCCACGTTGACCGTCGCGTCCATGTAGCCGAAAGAGGTGGTGAAGATCAGGTCGGCCCCCGACAGCGCCATCTGGGTCAGCACGCGCTCGGCATCCGCGCCTTCCGGCACGCTTTCCTGGTACACGGTTTCGACCGCATCGCCGAAATGCTCCTCGACGGCGAGGCGGCCCTTGTTGTGCTCATAGGTCCACCCGCCGTCGCCAATCGGCCCGACATAGACGAAGCCCACCTTGACCGGGTCCTGCGCGGCGGCGGCGCCGGCCAGTCCCAGCGACAGCGCCGCGGCCGTCAGTAGTTTATGCATCGGTTTCATTTCATCTCCCTCGTTGGTTTCGGACGCGGTGCGCCCGGGTTGGCAGCCTGCGCCCCGGCGGTCAGCTCGAGGCATGAAAGGATCGGCCGAGCGAGGCGGGCGCGTTGAGCGCCGCGCGGCTGCGGTCAGCCGACATGATCACAAGGACCAGAATGGTTATCAGATACGGGGCCATCGACAAGTATTCCACCGGGATCGCGATGCCGGCGGCCTGCAGATTCAGCTGCAGCACGGCCACCCCGCCGAAAAGATAGGCGCCCAGCAGAACCCGCGGCGCTTTCCAGCTGGCGAAGACCACGATGGCCAGCGCGATCCAGCCCGCGCCCGAGGTCATGCCGTCGGTCCACTGGGGCACCCGCACCAGCGAGATATAGGCCCCGCCCAAGCCGGCGCAGGCCCCGCCGAAGAGGATCGCGAGGATGCGGATCCGCACCACCTTGTAGCCCAGCGCATGGGCGGCGTCGTGGCTTTCGCCCACGGCGCGCAGGACGAGCCCGGCGCGCGTGTAGCGCAGGAAGGCCCAGACCCCGGCGACCAGCAAAAGCGAGGCATAGACCACCCAGTCATGCTGGAAGAGGATGCGCCCGACCACCGGCAGGTCGGCCAGCACCGGGATCTCGATCCGGGCCGTCGGCGGCGGCTTGATGCCGGTGTAGCCCTGGCCCATCAGCGACGAGAGGCCGAGCCCGAACAGCGTCAGCGCAAGCCCCGTCGCCACCTGGTTCGACAGGAAGACCTGCGTCAGCACCCCGAAGACCAGCGACAGCGCCGCGCCGCCCGCGAAGGCCGCCAGAAAGCCCAGCAGCGGCGAGCCGGTCTCGACCGCGGTCGCGAAGCCGCAGATCGCGCCGGTGATCATCATGCCCTCGACGCCCAGGTTCAGCACGCCGGCCTTCTCGACCACCAGTTCGCCGATGGCGGCCAGCAGGATCGGCGTGGCGGCCACCATCAGGCTCGCCACGAGCACCAGCGGATTGATCGCGGAGAGATCCATCAGGCCACCTCGCTCGTGACGCGCCGGACGCGGTAGTTGGAAAAGACGTCGAAGCCCAGCAGGAAGAACAGCAGCATGCCCTGGAAGGCCTGGATCGCGGCGGCGGGCAGGCCCAGCATGAACTGCGCCAGCTCCCCGCCGATATAGGTCAGCGCCATCAGCAGCCCGGCCAGGAGGATCCCCACCGGGTGCAGCCGCCCGAGGAAGGCGACGATGATCGCCGTGAAGCCATAGCCCACGTTGAAATCGATCGAGATCTGCCCGGCGGGGCCGGCGACCTCGAACAGCCCGGCGAGCCCGGCGAGCGCGCCCGAGGTGCCGAGGCAGAAGGCGACCAGGAGGGGCGGGCTGACGCCGGCGAAGCGCGCCGCGCGCGGCGATTGCCCGGCGAGCCGGATATGGAAGCCCAGGATGTGGCGGTTGAGCAGCACATAGGCGGCGATCACCGCGAGAAAGGCGGTCATGACGCCCCAGTGCATGCCCGTTCCGGCGATGATCTCGGTATTGGCCGCCGCCGGGTATTCCTGCAGGTTCCGCGAGCCCGGGAAGCCGTGGCCCTCGGGGTTGCGCAGCAGCCCCAGCGACATCGAGGCCAGGAACTGCTCGGCCACGTAGACGAGCATCAGCGAGACGAGGATCTCGTTGGTTCCGAAGCGGATCTTGAGCAGCGCCGGGATCATGCCCCAGGCCCAGCCGCCCAGCGCGCCGGCCAGCACCATCAGCGGAAACACGATCCAGGAGTCGAGCGGGTAGAAGGCCAGCGCCACCCCGGCGCCGCAGATCGCCCCGGCGATGTACTGCCCCTCTGCCCCGATGTTCCAGATCCCGGCGCGGAACCCGAGGCTTAGTCCGAGCGCGATGAGGATCAGCGGCCCGGCCTTCACCAGCAGCTGCGGGCGCGCGAAGTCGGCGAACTGCGCGTTGAAGAGCGGATCCCAGAAGATCGTGCGGATCGACTCCAGCGGATCCTTGCCCAGCATGGCGAAGAGAACGCCGCCCGCGATCATGGTCGTCAGCACCGCCAGCACCGGCGTCACCGCGGTCCAGAACCGCGAGGGCTCGGGCCGTTTTTCCAGCCGGATCATGCGCCGGGCCCCTGTCTTGCCGCGTCAGACCGCATCGGCCACCTCCATGTCGTGGGCGCCGCCCATCATCAGGCCGATTTCCTCGATGCTCAGGCCGCGCGCCGGGCGCGGCGCCGAGAGCCGGCCCTCGTTCAGCGCCGCGAACTGGTCGGAAATCTCCATCAGCTCGTCGAGATCCTGGCTGATGCAGATCACCGCCGTGCCCGTCGAGGCCAGGTCCAGCAGCGCCTGCCGGATCGCCGCGGCCGCCGAGGCATCGACGCCCCAGGTGGGCTGGTTGACCACCAGGACCTCGGGGCGCTGGAGCACCTCGCGCCCGATGACGAATTTCTGCAGGTTGCCGCCCGACAGGGAGCGCGCCGCATGCCCGACGCCGGGCGTGCGCACGTCGAAGCGCTCGACGATGCGGCGGGCAAAACCCTGTGCCGCGCCCCAGCGCAGGAAGCCGCGGGCGGCCAGATCCTCGCGGATGACGCCGGTCAGGATCGCGTTCTCGGTCAGGCTCATGTCCGGGGCGGCGGCATGGCCCAGCCGTTCCTCTGGCGCGCAGAGCAGCCCGAGCCGGCGGCGGGCATTCGGGCCGAGCTGGCCCACATCCGCGCCCTTCAGCCGGATCGCGTCCGGCTCCACCCGCGACTCGCCCGAGAGCGCGGCCAGCAGCTCGTCCTGGCCGTTGCCGGCGACGCCGCCGATGCCCAGCACCTCGCCCGCGCGGACACGAAAATGCACGTTCTTGAGCGTGGTGCCGAAAGGATTGGCCGATTTCATCGACAGCCCGCTGACGTCGAGAACGACCTCGCCGGGCGCGGCCGACTCGCGCTCGGGCGGTGTCAGCTTGGTGCCGACCATCATCTCCGCCAGCTCCGCCGCGCTTTTCTCGCGCGGGTCACAGGTGGCGACCACCTTGCCCAGCCGCAGGATCGTCGCGTTGTCGCAGAGCGCGCGGATCTCCTCGAGCTTGTGACTGATATAGAGGATCGCCGTGCCCTCGGCCGCGAGCTTGCGCAGCGTCTCGAACAGGATCTGCACCTCCTGCGGCGTCAGCACGCTGGTCGGCTCGTCCATGATCAGCAGCTTGGGATCCTGCAACAGGCAGCGGATGATCTCGACCCGCTGGCGCTCGCCGGCCGACAGCTCGCCGACCAGCCGGTCGGGGTCGAGCGGCAGCCCGTAGGCCTCGCTCACCTCGCGGATGCGGCGCGCCAGCTGGCGCTGGGGCGGCGGGTTCTCCATCCCCAGCGCGATGTTCTCGGCCACGTCGAGCGCATCGAAAAGCGAGAAATGCTGGAACACCATCGCCACGCCCGAGGCCCGCGCCGCGCGCGGCTCGGACGGCGTGTAGGGGGTGTCCCGCAGGCGCATCCGGCCGGCATCTGGACGCACCAGACCGTAGATCATCTTGACCAGGGTCGATTTGCCCGCGCCGTTCTCGCCCAGAAGCGCGTGAACCTCGCCCGGCGCGATGGCGAAGGAGACGTCGTCATTGGCGACGACACCGGGATAGGCCTTGGTCAGACCCTCGACGGTCAGCAGCGCGGTCACGACATGGCCTCCCTGGCACGGTCCTCGGCACTCTCCTGTCTCAGTAGCCCCGCCGCCACCCCGACCGCAATGGCCTGCGGGTGTTTTCCGAGCGCCGGGTCGCCGATCGGGCAGGCAATGCGGTCGATCCGGGCATCCGGATGGCCCAGCTGCCGAAGGCGTGAGCGGAAACGGGCCCATTTGCTGGCCGACCCGATCAGCCCGGCACTGGCGAAGCCATGCCCGAGCAACCTGTGGCAGAGCTCGAGATCGAGGGCGTGGGAATAGGTGAGCACGAGATGCGCGGCCGCGGCCGGCGCATGCGCCACCAGCCCGGCCGGGTGCGCGGCGACCAGCCGGGTGACGCCGGCCGGGATCTCGGGCGGGAACCGGTCCTCGGCCGTGTCGATCCAGGTGATGGCAAAGTCGGGCAGGGGGGCCAGCGTCGCGACCAGAGCGCGGCCCACATGTCCCGCCCCCCAGATCCAGAGCGGCCGTGCGGGCGTGGTCAGCGGTTCGACGAGCCAGCCCTCGACCAGCTGCGGCGCCGGCAGGACGCCCGCCGACCGGGCCCGGTTCAGCATCCGGCGCAGCGCCAGGGGAGGCGTGGCGTCCGCGCCGGGCGCGACCGGGCGCGCATGGACGCCGCCGGGCGCGTCGCCAAGCCGCTCCAGCGCATGGCTGTCGTAGAGTTCCGTCACCAGCGTGACGGCACCGCCGCAGCACTGGCCGAGCCCCGGCCCGAGCGGGATGCGCGCGAAAAGGGCGGGCGCCGCGCCAGCCGCCAGGCGCGCCCGCGCCCGGTCCGCGGCCGCGTATTCCAGCGCCCCGCCGCCGATGGTGCCGGACTGGCCGCCGGCCCAGACCAGCATCGCCGCGCCTGGCTCGCGCGGCGCCGATCCGGCGGCTGCCGCGACGACGACGCGCGCCACCGCGCCATGGGCGTCCACCGCCCGGCGGAGTAGGCCGCGGTCGAGGCTCATCGCGCCGCCGCCTGCTGGCGCGCGACCGCGGCCAGTACCCGCTCGGGCGTGGCCGGCGCGTCGAGCGCGACATAACGGGTCCCGTCGCCGCAGGCCGCCACCGCGTCCGACAGCGCCATCAGCGCCGAGATGCCCAGCATCAGCGGGGGTTCGCCCACGGCCTTCGACCGGTAGATCGTGTCCTCGCGGTTGCGGCCCTTCTCCCAGAGGCGGGCGTTGAAGACCCGCGGCCGGTCCGAACAGGCCGGGATCTTGTAGGTGGACGGCGCATGGGTCGCGAGGCGGCCCTCCGCGTCCCAGACCAGTTCTTCCGTCGTCAGCCAGCCCGCCCCCTGGACGAAGCCGCCCTCGACCTGGCCCAGATCGATCGCCGGGTTCAGCGAGCGGCCCGC
>CAJXYS010000045.1 GCA_913063035.1 uncultured Maritimibacter sp.
CGTGATGACGAAGAGCGTCATGCCCAGCGCGAAGGCCACCAGCGCCTCCGGCGAGGCGAAGTCGGCATCGCCCGTCAGCTGGCTGACGATCTTGGCGGTCACCGTCGTCATGGCGTCGAAGGGGTTGAGACTGAGTCGCGCCGCGGCGCCGGCGCCCAGCACGACGATCATCGTCTCGCCGATGGCGCGGCTTGCAGCCAGCAGGATCGCGCCCACGATGCCCGGCAGCGCGGCGGGCAGAACCACCTGGCGCACGGTCTCGGACTTGGTGGCGCCCAGCCCGTAAGACCCGTCCCGCATCGCCTGCGGCACGGCGTTGATGATGTCATCGCTGAGCGAGCTGACGAAGGGAATCAGCATGATGCCCATGACCAGCCCGGCGGTCATCACGGCGGTGCCGGCCTGCATCCAGCCTAGCCCGTCGCGGCCGAAGACCGCCATCAGCATCGGCCCGACCGTCAGGAGGGCGAAGAGACCGTAGACGATGGTCGGGATACCGGCGAGCACCTCGATCATCGGCTTTGCGAAGGCGCGCACCGGCTTCGAGGCGTATTCCGACAGGTAGACCGCCGCGAAAAGGCCGATGGGCACCGCGACGGCCAGCGCGATCAGCGAGATGTAGAACGTACCCCAGAGCAGGGGCAGGACGCCCAGTTCGGAGCCGCCGCCGAAGCTGGGCTGCCAGGTGGTGCCGAGGAAGAACTCGGCAGGCGGCCAGAGCTTGAAGAACTCGATCGTGTTGAAGATCAGCGACAGGATGATGCCCAGCGTGGTCAGGATGGCGATGGACGCGGCGAAAAGCAGCAGAAGCCGCACACCGGCCTCGACCACGTTGCGCGCACGGAAATCGCGGTGCGTGCGAATATAGGAAAAACCGAAGCCGCCAACGGCCGCGCCGAGAACCGCGAGGGTCATCAGCAGGTTGCCGGTGGAGCTCATGGCGCGGTAGCGCTGCGCGGCGCGCAGAACCTCGGGGCCGACGTCGGAGCCGAGCGCCACGCCGACCGCCCCCAGCCGTTCCCGCACATCCGTGAATTCGCTACGGATCGAGCCGGCCTCTTCCGGGGTCATCGCGCCCTGTGCGACGGCGGTGTCGAGCCCGTCGGCCACCCGGCGCACATCGCTCATGACCAGGCTGAGCGAACTGCCCTCGTCGATGGCGCGCTCCGGGATCATTCCCGAGACGCTGTTCTCGATGACCAGGGGCTGGACGAGAAGCCACCCCACCAGGATCGCGAAAGCCGGCACCAGGGCCGACAGCGCAACGTTGGAACCGTAATAGGACGGTAGCGAATGAAGCCCATGGCTGCTGCCGCCGGCACTGGCCAGCGCCCGCCGTCGCCCCGCGACATATCCCGCCGCCGCCAAGGCGAGCACGATCAGGATCAGCCAGAATAAGGGCATATCCGCTCCGTCGAGAGTTGAAAGAACCTAAAAGGGAATGGGGGCGGCAACCGCCGCCCCCACCGCGAGAGAGAAATTACTCTTCGCTCATCGTCACTTCGTTCTCGATCTTCGCCTGGGTGTCGCCCAGTTCCGGATCGGGCACGAGGCCGTAGTTGGCGAGCGGGCCACCCTGGCCGGCGATCTCGTCGGAGACGAAGAAGGACGCGTATTCCTTCAGGCCGGGGATCACGCCGATATGCGCCTTCTTGATGTAGAAGAACAGCGGACGCGAAACCGGGTACTCGCCCGAGGCGATGGTCTCGGTCGACGGCGCGATGCCGCCCATGGTGGCGACCTTCAGCGTGTCGGTGTTGTTCTCGTAGAACGCCAGGCCGAAGACGCCGACGCCGTTCGGGTTGGAGTCGATGCGAGCCAGCGTCTCGGTGTAGTCGCCGTCGATGTCGACCGACTTGCCGTCGGCGCGCACCGCCATGCAGGCGTCCTCGGTGTCGTCTTCCGACATGCCGGCCGCCATCATGGCTTCCATGGCGCCGGTGTCCTCGCAGCCCTGCAGCAGGACCTTCTCTTCGAAGACTTCGCGGGTGCCGTGCTTGGTGCCCGGAATGAAGGCGGCGATTTCAACGTCCGGCAGGTCGGCGTTGAAGTCGGCCCAGGTGTTGTGCGGGTTGTCGACGAGCTCGCCGTCGACCAGGACCTTCTCGCCAAGGGCGTTGAACAGGTCGGAGGGCTCGAAAGCGGTGAAGGCCGGCCCGTCGATCTGGCTGGCGAAGACGATGCCGTCATAGCCGATGCGGACCTCGATGATGTCGGTCACGCCGTTGGCGGCGCAGGTCTCGACTTCGCCGGACCGGATGGCACGCGACGCGTTGGCGATGTCGATGGTGTTCTCGCCGACGCCTTCGCAGAAGCGCTTGAGGCCGGCGGACGACCCGCCCGATTCGACGACGGGGGTCGGGAATTCGAAGTTCTCGCCGAAGGCTTCGGCGACGATGGATGCGTAGGGCAGCACGGTGGACGAACCGGCGACCTGGACGTTGTCACGAGCCGCGGCGGCGGTGGCCGAGACGGCCGCGATAGCAAGGGCAGACGCGGTGGTTTTTGCGAAAGACATTCGTTCGCTCCTCAGTTTTCGGGTCCGGGGCACGCGAGCCGTGCCCTCGCTGCGGTGACTAGATCGGCTGCGCTTACCTTTTGTAAAACTTTTGTAACAGTTTTATGAAGCCTCGGCCTTTGACCTTTAGATATAACGCCGGACCGCGGCCCACGGCCCGATCTTCGCGGCTGGACGCCGCCGGGCCGGGCGCGCACCTGACGATGTGATTCGAAAACATTTACAAAACTAGTTTTCTGGTTATATTGGACCCATGAGCATGACCAGTCCCAACGCCCGCGCGCTTGCCGCTCTCGGCCATGATGCCCGCCTGTCGATCTTCCGCCTTCTGGTCAAGGCGGGTGCCGAGGGGCTGCGCGTCGGCGATATCGGCGCGCATCTCGGGCTGCCCGCCTCGACGCTGGCCCATCATCTCTCGACGCTGGTGGATGCCGGGCTGGTGATCCAGGAAAAGCGCGGGCGCGAGGTTTTCAACCGCGCCGACTACCCCGCCATAACGCGGGTTCTGACCTTCCTGACCGCGGAATGCTGCGTAGGCGTCCGGGTCGCGACGGAAGAGTCCGCAACATGACCCGCACGCACCGGGCCCCTCGCCCAGACACGATCAAGATGCCGGAGCTTTGCAAATGACCGATACAAGCCTCGTCGCGACCCGGCCCGCACTGGTCTTGCGGTCTCTGTGGCGCGACCATCGTGTCTGGATGGCCTCGGCCCTGATCCTCGCCGCGGTCGCGGTACTCGACGCCGCGCAGGCGCGCGACTCGCTCGTCTTCACGACACGGTCCCTGCTGGACACGGCCCCCTTCCTGGTGCTGTCGATCCTGCTGGCGGCCTGGGCCGGGGCGACCGGGGCGGACAACCTGATCGCCCGGGCCTTCACGGGGGCGCCGGCGATGATGATCCTGCTGGCCGCGCTGGCCGGCGGGCTTTCGCCGTTCTGCTCCTGCGGGGTGATCCCGCTGATCGCAGCGCTCCTGGCCATGGGCGTGCCGCTCTCGGCGGTGATGGCGTTCTGGCTGGCCTCGCCGGTCATGGACCCGTCGATGTTCGTCCTGACGACCGGGGTGCTCGGCCTGGAATTCGCCGTCGCCAAGACGCTGGCCGCTGTCGGGCTCGGCCTGTTCGGCGGCTGGGCGGTGCACCTGCTGTCGGCGCATGGCGGGCTCTCCGATCCGCTCCGTCCGGGCATCGGCAACGGCGGTTGCGGCGGGCGCAAGATCCACGATCCCAAGCCGGTTGTCTGGCGCTTCTGGGCCCACGCGGACCGGCGCGCGAAATTCGGCCGCGAGGCACTGAGCGTCACGCTGTTCCTGGCCAAGTGGCTGACGCTCGCCTTCCTGCTGGAAAGCCTGATGCTCGCCTTCATCCCGGCCGAGACGGTAACCTCCGTCCTGGGCGGCAAGGGCCTGGCGCCGATCGCGCTCGGCACGGTGGTGGGTGTGCCCGCCTACCTGAACGGCTACGCGGCGCTGCCGCTGGTCGGCGGGCTGATCGACCAGGGCATGGCGCACGGGGCCGGTCTTGCCTTTCTCGTCGCCGGCGGGGTGACATCGCTGCCCGCCGCCATCGCCGTCTGGGCGCTGGTCAAGCCGCGCGTCTTCCTGCTTTACCTCGCGCTCTCGCTATCGGGGGCATTCACGGCCGGGCTTCTGTTCCAGCTCTGGACCCTCGCCTGACCCCATGCCCCGGCCGGGGCGGCATCGACGCTAAAGGACGAAATACTCCTCGAAGAAGGGGCGATCGGCATCGGTGATGTCTCCCTCCGCGAAGCGTGTGCCCAGGTCGTAGGCATCCGCACCATAGGTCTCGCCCGTCGCGCGCCCGTCGAGATCGCCGTCCTCGAAATGGATGCCGCCGTAGATCCGCGACAGGCCGGCGCCCTCGGCCGCCTCGGAAAACGTGTCCCAGGCAAAGATCGTTTCCTGCGCCGGCAGGGCCGGGTCGAAGTCGCTCGTGCCCGGCGCCAGCGTGACGGAGGCCCCGAAGCTGTCCGAGCCGGTAAAGGCGCGCAGCACCTCGGCCCCGGCCGCGGAAAACGTGCTGTGGCCGGATGTGTATTCCGCGAAGGGCGGCGAGAACTCGCCCCCGGGCAGCTGGTAGGTGATGAAGTTCTCGGCGAGGATCGTTCGCGTACCCAGGCTCTCGCCGGTTTCGGGATCGAGCCCGGCATAGGCCTCGATCACGTAGCCGGTCTCGCCGGTCAGCGCGTCCGTGCCCGGCTCCCCGATCAGCCCGAGCGCGCCGAGATCGCGGATCACCGTGACCGGGCGGGCATAATCGAAATGCACCTTGGCGTCCCAGGTCGCGATCGCGGCATCGAAGACGGCATTGCCCATCGTCATGAAGAGAAGCGCGTCCTCGGCGATGCCGTGATCGTCACGCTCCGAGACATACTGGGCGAAGGTCATCCAGGTGCCCGGCGGGAAAGAGGTGCCCTTGCCGTCTTCCCAGAACTCGGCGACGAGCTTCTCGCGCTCGGTGAGCCCGGCGCTGGCCGCGACGATGTCTTCGGCCTGTCGGATGAAATCGGGATTGATGACCGGCCCGATCAGGGCCTTGTCGACGGCGACGGTCTCGCCGGCCGCATAGGCCCGGCCCGCGATCTCGGCTTCGGCGGCCAGGGTCACGGTGCGCGCCTCGACGTCGAGCGACGCGCCCTGCTGCGCCGTGGTGAAGAAGGGTTCCGGGCCTTCGGGGCGCGTGGCCTCGAAATCCGTGGTCCCATCCGGGCGTTCCGGCAGCCCGAAGCCTTCGAGCACGCGGAACTCCGGCGTCAGGAAGGTCTGAAGCTCGTCCGGCGTGTCCGACAGGACGCCCTGCGGAACCGGCGTCCAGCGCGCGATATCGACACGCTCGGCGTCCGGTCCGGCGTTCACCGGGCTGTAGGGATCGGCCGTATCCGCGGCGCGCGCCAGTTCTCCGGCCCGGTAGTGGAGCAGATCCTCGGCCGCATCCATGCCGGCCGCGGCCGCCGTGACCGGAACCTCGTCGAGCTCGAGGCGCTGCGCGAGAACGGTATCGAAAACGCCCGCCTTCTCGGGAAAGAGCGCGGTCAGAACATGATGGGCGGCGACGTGCATCGCCGCTTCCTGGATCTCCGGCTCGGGATCGGCGAACCGAATGTTGTCGCCCTCGATGTCGATCGATACGCGGGCGGCGTCGGCGTCGAAGCTCGCCCAGGCGTCGTAGATGGCCGTGTGCAACAGCGCGTAGCTCCGGGCGGCCAGCGTGGGGCCGACCGCGAGTTCCGCGACGACGGCCTGCACGACCTGGTCCCAGAGAACGCTGGGCGTCGGATCCGGCGTGTTGACCTGGAGCTGTCCCGGCCCGCCGGTCGCGACCAGGACGGTCTCGGCGGACAGGGTCTCGAAGAGGGCGGACCGCGTGACCGAGATGTCGTCGAAACGCAGCGTCGCGATGTCCTCCAGCCCTGTTTCCACACCGGTGAAGCGGTTGCGGGCCGCGAGATCTTCGCCGTCGAACAGGACATCGTAGTCCTGGCGCAGTCCCGGCAGCACCGCCGATCCGGCATCTTCCTCGCAGCGCTCGCGTGCGGCCTCGCGGCGTTCGGCTGCCATCTCACGGGCGCGCTCCGCAGCCTCGGCCGCGGCTTCTCGCGCCGCCTCGCGCCTGTCCTGCGCCTCTTCCCGCCGCGCCTCCCCGGTTTCGCGGGCGTCTTCGGGATCTTTCGTGTTCATCATTCCTGTCGCTCCGCGTGTCCGGTTCGTGGGTCATGTGCAGGGTGCGGCGGATCCTCCGGGCGCACCCGAAGGCGCCCGGATCGGGCTCAGCGTTCCCGGAAGGCCCGCGCCAGCTGGTCCTGGAACGGCTTGACCAGGTAGGAGAGCGCGGTGCGTTCCTCGGTGGTGATGTAAAGCTCCACCGGCATGCCGGGGCGCAACGCGCGGCCCCCGAGGCGCGCCAGTTCCTCGGCCGGGGTTTCGACGGTCACGGCGTAGACCGCGCCCGGTGCGTTCTTCTCGGGGGTGGTGGCGGCCGCCGCGACGTAATCGACCGTGCCGAAGATTTCGGGCGTCTTGCTCTGCTCGAAGGCCGGGAAGCGCATCCGGGCCGGGCGGCCGACGGTCACCTGCTCGATCTGCACGGCCGGAACCTGGCCCTTGAAGACCAGCTCGGCATCCGCCGGAACGATCGTGGCCAGCACCTGCGCCGGGGTGATCACCCCGCCGATCGAGTTGACGTTCAGGTCGTTGATACGGCCCGCGATCGGCGCCCGGATCTCGGTGCGCGAGAGCGTATCCTCGATCACCAGGCGCCGCTCGTTCAGTTCCGACAGCTTCGTCTCGATCTCGCGGATCTCGCGCTGCGCATCCGTCCGGACGGTATCGGCCAGCGACAGGATCTGAAGCTCCAGTTCGCTGACCCGGCTGCGCGCGCGGCCCAGCGCCGAGACGATCTCGCCCCGCTCGCCGATCAGGCGCACATGCTCGCGGTTGATCGAGAACAGCGCGTTCTGTGCCTTGAGCTTGCGCGTGGTCAGCGATTCGATCCGGGCGTTCTCGGCAGAGACGAGGCCGATTTCGTCCTCCTTGGCGTCCAGCCGCGAGTCCAGCCCCTCGATCTCGACATTGACCTGGTCGATGCTCAGCTCCAGCTGCTCGCGCTGGCTGGTAAAGGACGCCATCTTACCTTCGAAGATCCGCCGTTCGCCGGCATGGATCGCCGCGATTTCCGCCGCGCTCACGTCGAACTGCCCGAGCCCAGCCGGCAGCTCGAAACGCGCGTGCAGGTCGCGCTCGGCCTCGAGGCGGCTCAGCCGGATCGACAGTTCCACGATCTTGTCGTGCAGGATCGCCTTCTCGGTGCGCGCCGCCGCGTCGTCGAGACGCAGGAGCACGTCACCCTTCGCGACCGTGTCGCCCACGTCCACGACGATGTCCCCGACGATGCCGCCGTCGCGGTGCTGAACGACCCGCAGGTCGCGGTCCACCGATACCTCGCCCGGCACGACCACGGCGCCGGAAAGCTCCGCGCGGGCGGCCCAGCCGAAGACGGCGGCGCCCAGCAGGCCGCAGATCACCACGCCGGAGATCACATGGCCGGTGATCGAGTAGGTTTTCTGGCCGGTTCCGTTGGCTGCTTTCTTCTCGGTCATGCCGCAAACTCCTGGTGAGAGGTCAGAGTGTCGAACGCGTCATCGCCGGTCTCGCGGGCGATGCGGCTCTCGATGTCGATCTTGTTCATGCCGCGCGGATCGTCCCCGAAGAGGCGATCCGTGACGGCCTTGTCGGCTTGTGCCTCGAAGGCCAGCCGGGTCGGTTGCCGATCGGGAGTCGCGCCCGACATCGTCTCGATCCGTGCGGCAAGCTCGGATCCCTCCACCCGGTGGGCCGGGCCGGCAGGGTCGGAGAAATCGTCGAGCCGCATCATGTCGTCGTCGCGCTTCAGGCGATCCCCCACCCCGAAACCGAGCACCTTGTGAAAGGCCGGTCCGTCTTCGTCGCGGCCCGCCATGCCCGGGCGGGTCTCGCCGCCGGGGATGCCGACGAAGCGTTCGAAGGAGGTGAAGAGATCAACGCTGCCGTCCGCCCACTCGATCACGCCTTCGTCCATGTCCACATGGACGAGGCCCTCGGCAGAAGAGAGATCCAGCGTGTCGGTCCCGTCCCCGCCATGGAAGACGTCCGGGTCGGCATCGGCCGTGACGACGACATGGTCATCGCCACCGTCGCCGAGGACGGTGTCGCGCCCCGGCCCGTCATGGATGATGTCGTCTCCGGCGCCGCCGCGCACGAGGTCGTCGCCAGCGCCGCCGAAGAGCCGGTCGTCGCCCGCGCCGCCTATCAGCGTGTCCCGACCAGCCTCGGCGACGAGGGTGTCGTCACCCGCACCGCCGGCAAGGATGTCGCGCCCGGCACCGCCAAGGACGTGATCGTCGCCGGCGCCGGCGAAAACGGTGTTCGTTCCCTCGCGGGCATCGATCCGGTCCGCGCCCGCAAGGCCCAGGATATCGTCGTCGCCCGGCGTGCCGAGGATGAGATCGTGCCCGTCCGTTCCCGTGATCGGGGCGGCGTGATGCGGCATTTCGCCGGCGCAGCCGCGCGCGTCATCGGGGTCTTGCGGGACATGTCCACCATCACCGCAGATCGCGCCCGGATCGCCGCCGGCCCCGCCAGCCCCGGAGTCGCCGGCGCCGAGCCCCGCGTCGGGATCGTCGTCTTCACCTGCCTCGGGGCCCTGGGCGCCCGGGGCAGCACCCGCGCCGCCGGCGTCATCATCGTCGCCCTGACCGGGTTCCGCCGCCGGGTCCTTCGTGGCACCGCCGCCGGCCGCGCCGTCCTGCGCCGGTGGTTCGTTGTCGTTGGCAGGCGGCGGGACCGGAATCTCGTCACCGCCGGGCACCCCGCCATCCTCTTCGTCCGATCCCCGGGACGGGCGCGCGGCCGGGGGCGGCGCAGAGACCGGGCGCGATCCGGACGCCGAGGCGCCGGCGCCCGGGTCGAACAGGGCGAACTCGTCGAAACCGTCGAGCCGCACCCGGCGGGCCGTCACGTCCGGCGGCGGCGGCAGGTCCGAGAAATCGAAGACGGGCGGATCGTCGACGCCGATCAGGAAGCTTTGGTTGTCGCTGCCGGGAATCGTGCGCTGCGTCATGGCGGACGCTTCCTGCCCTGCCTCACCGGCGCCTTGGCCGGCACCGTCGCCGGGCAGGCTTCCGGTCGGCTCGTCGGCGAGGAAGGCCTCGCGGACCTCTGCGGGGATCACCGCGTCCCCGCCTTTGTCCTCGGGCTCGGGGCGCGGTTTCGGGCGGGCCGCGTTTGCGAAGGCCTCGCCCGGGTCGATGAAGGAGCGCAGATAGGCGATCACGGCAAGTATGGAGCCGAGCAGCACGAACGCCTTGCGATTGGACGTCTCGTCTTCGTCGCGGCGCAGCGAGCGCATGGCGTCCAGCTGTTGCTGGCCAAGGCTCGGCTGCGGCTTTCTGGAATGGACGGGGATCATGGTCTTTCTCCGCGGTTGGACGAGGGTCAGGCCACTTCGGTCCTGGGCTTGGCGTCGGCGGCCGGACTCCGGGCCGCGGTTCGGGACGGCTTCACGCGCATGACGTCTTCCTTCGGCCCGAGATTGACGAGCTGACCGCCCTGGATCACGCCGACGAGGTCGACATGCTCCAGCGCGCTGGAACGGTGGGCGATCACCACGACGATGCCCCCGCGCTCCTTGATGCCGTGGATCGCGGCGTTGACCGCCTGCTCGCCCGCAGCGTCGAGATTGGAATTCGGCTCGTCCAGCAGGACGATGAACGGATCGCCGTAGAGCGCCCGCGCTAGGCCGAGACGCTGGGTCTGGCCGCCGCTCAGGTTGATACCGCCCGACCCGAGATCCGTCTCGTACCCATCGGGCAGGGCGGTGATCATCTCGTGCACCCCGGCGGCCCTGGCCGCCGCGATGACCTTCTCGGGATCGGGATCGGCCAGCCGCGAGATGTTGCGCGCGATACTGGTGTCGAACAGCGTGTAGTCCTGGGGCAGGTAGCCGAAGGACCGGCCGATGGCGTCCTCGCTCCACTGGGTCAGGTCGCAGCCGTCCATGCGGACATGCCCCCGCAAGACCGGCCAGACCCCGGCCATCGCCCGCATCAGCGAGGACTTGCCGCCGCCGCTCGGGCCGATCAGGCCAAGCGCCTGCCCTTTCTCGAGCGAGATCGAGATATCCGACAGAAGAACCTTGCCCGAGGCCGGCGCGACGACGGTGACGCCGCTGACGTCGAAACGCTCCGTCGGGTCCGGCAGCTGCATCGGCTGCGTCTCGTCGGGCAGGGCGGCGACGGTCTCCTTGACCTTTTCATAGGCCGCCTTGGCCATGATGATGTTCTTCCAGTTGCCGATGCAGGCGTCGATGGGGGCAAGTGCACGGGCCGCGGCCACCGACGCCGCGATGATCGCACCGGCCGACATCTCGCCCATGATCGTCAGGTAGGCCCCGAGCCCCAGCACGGCCGATTGCAGCATCATCCGCAGGACCTTGGAGATCGAGCCGACGGTGCCGGTGACCCCGCTGGCCCGGGAATTCAGGCGCAGGTGCTCGTCGTTGACCTTCTGGAAATGCGCGAGCGCGCGCCCGGAAAACCCCATCGCCTTTATGACGTCCGCATTGCGCGCATTGGCCTCGGCCACGGTGCTGCGCGCGACCGCGGCGCGGTTCGACTCGCGGTTGGCCTTGCGGCTCAGCAGCTCGGTAAGCACGGCCAGGCAGGTCAGGAAGACCGCGCCGCCAAGCGTCAGGGCGCCCAGGAACGGGTGAAGGAAGAAGACGAACGCCAGGAACACCGGCATCCACGGCAAATCGAACAGCGCGACCAGCGCAGGCCCCGAGAAGAACCCGCGGAGCGTGTCGACGTAGCGGCCCCGTTCCAGCGCCTCGGCCAGCGAAAAACCGAAGCGCGGCATGTCCAGCGTCATCTGGTGCGCCGCCGGCGCCACGCGCTGGTCGAACCGCGCGCCGAGCCGCTGAAGGATCTGCGACCGGACGACGTCCAGCCCGCCCTGGAAGGTGTAGAGCCCGAGCGCGAGGACCGAGATCATCACCAGCGTGGGCACGCTGCCGCTGAGCAGGGCGCGGTCGTAGATCTGCATCATGTAGAAGGCGCCGGTCAGGGCCAGTATGTTGATGACCCCGGACAGGCCGAGAATGAAAAGCGCGGCAGAGCGCATCCCCGCCGTCAGCCGCGCCACCCGCGACTCCTTTGCACGTTGCTTGCTATGCTTTGCCGACATTGGTCACTCCATTTCACGCGCCGTGAACGGCCCCGCGGGCCTGGCGATCTTCACCGGCAAGATGGCATGGGGCGGACAGCCCGGCCTCGGCGCTATGTCCGACCGGAGATGCTACCAAGGTCCAATGGACCCGGGACCATGCGGCGGAGCCTGAACGCGAACAGCCGGCCCGAAGGCCGGCTGCCGCAAGCGGACATTGGCGTCCGGATCAGAGGATGAAGTTCTCCTCCTTGAGATCATGGTGACCGGCCAGCGTGACCTCGAAGGTCTCGCCGTCGGCTTCGCCGCGGACCAGGGTGACGTCGTGGCCCCCGGCCGAGTCGTGGGCGACGCTCAGCTGTCCCGCGCCGGCGGTCATGCCCGCGCTTGCCAGCGTGAAGGCCTGGTCGCCGTCCATCGATGCATCCGCGTCGATGTCGCTGAAGCAGAGCTGGTCGCCCACGCTGAAGCCGCGGATGACGTCGCCATCGGCGCCCGAGACGGTCTCGAAGACGAACACATCATCGCCCTCACCTCCGTCCATGACGTTCGCGGCCTCGCTTGCGACGATGCTGTCGTCTCCTGCGCCGCCGATGGCGTTCTCGACACTCCAGAGCGTGTCGGTCCCAAGGGTCGAGCCGGCATCTCGGCCGCTGACGGAGCCCCGGTCGCCGACGGCGGACCCGAGGCGAACCTGCAGGTTCTCCTGGATGGCCGAGAGGTCGATCGTGTCGGCACCGGCATCGCCGAAGTAGATGTCGATGCCGTCGTCCCCGGCGGTGGCGAGGAAGGTGTCGTCCCCGTCTTCCCCGTGGATGACATCCTCCCCGGCGCCGCCTTCGACGAGGTCATCGCCCGCGCCGGCCATCATGCGGTCCGCGCCGTCGCGACCATAGAGCATGTCGTCGCCCGCGCCCGCCAGGATATCGTCATCCCCGGCGCCGCCGAAGAGCATGTCCCGTCCGCCGGCCCCGATGAGCAGGTCGTCGCCATCGTCGCCGCGCAGCACGTCGTCGCCCGCCGCGCCGACCAGGGCGTCGTTCGCCGCGGTGCCGATGAGGATCTCGTCCTCGACACTGGCGGCGCCGGCGCCGGACGTGTCCTGGGCGTCCCCGGTGCCGTGCTGGGTCTCCTGGGTAGCGTCGCCGGTCTCCTCTTCCGTGGCTTCGGCGCTTTCGCCCGTCCCGGCCCCGGTCTCGTCGTCCGCGCCAGGGTTGGCGGCGTCGTCGCCCGTCCCGGTCACGTCCTGGCCATCGTTCTGCCCATCGTTCTGATCGTCAGGCGCGTTGGCCTCTGCCATGGGCGCATCCGGTGTGGCGGGCTCTTCTGCCTCGTCCGGGTTCTCCGGCTGGTAGCTGAAGATATTCTCGCCAAGCCCTTCGATCCCGGTGTTGCGGGCCACCACATCCGCCATCGTGCTGTTGGAGATGAAGTTGGCATAGGCCGGCATCTCGCCCAGGCGGTCGGTGTAGTAGAACCGGTCACCCTCCTGCAGACGGTCGAGCTGCTCGTGCATCACCACCCAGAAGGTGTGACCCACGACGCCACCCTTGATGTGGCTCTCGGCCAGGCCGCCGACCCAGAGATCCACCCGGTCGATGCCCTTGACGATCATGCTGCCGTCCGGCGCATCCGGATACTCCGCCGGATCGGCGGGGCTCAGGCCGATCTTCGGGTTCACCGACCGGAAGCTCGCGATCTCGTCCGGGGTCAGCAGGAGATCGGGATAGGCCGCCTTGAATTGCTCCCTCACGGTATCGGAAAGGCTGTTCCTGCTCTGGAAGTCCTCCCACGAGGCGTAGGGATCCATGGTCATGTCCGAGAGTTCAATGGCTTCGCTGATGTAGCGATCCGTCGAGTCCCGCAGGTCCATCTTCACCTGGTTCAGCGTCCCGATGCCGAGATCCCAGCCGCGGGCCACGTTGAAGGAGAAGAGGTCCGCGTTGATCCGCACGAGGTTGTCGCGGACGGTATCGACGATGTTGAAGTCGATCGCCTCCGAGGGCTGCTGCGCCATGCCTTCGAGGACGGCCCCGGCCCCGTGCTCGGCATAGCCGGGCTGCGGGGTGTAGCCCATCGGCCCCATGCCAAGGGCATCGACGGCATCCTGGCCGGTCAGTTCGGGCGCGGGTCCGGGCGGATCGAACTTGAAGCCGTCCGCGTCGTTCGACGGGTTCAGGAAGGCATCGAAGAGCGCCACGTCCTTCGGTTGACCGTCCGGCCCCACCACCGTCAGCGTCTCGCCGATCATCGAGTGGCCAAGGCGATAAACCGCGCCCGCGAACTCGTGGCTGATCGAGGCATCGGTCTCGGGGAAATAGTCGTCGTGACCGTGACGTCCCGAACCCTCGAGCCCGCCGATGAGCGCATCCGCGAAGTCGTTGAAGACGACCTGCTGATACTCCGCCTCGTTCAGGATCTTCGCGGCCTGGAAGAGCTGCTCATCCGTGCCCTCGAAGCCTGCAATCTTCAGCTGCTCCACGAAGTAGTTGTGGTTGCGCGCGAAGATCGTGTGCATCGAGGTCAGCCCGATGTTCTCGTTCAGCCGGCCGTCACCGCCAATCATGTGATCCAGCGGATCGATGAACGGGTTCAGGTCGATCAGCAGCGGCCAGCCCTCGTCCATGAAGTCTTTCACGAGGAAATCAACCTGCGCGGCATCGAAGTCGGCATAGAGGCCGTCTTCGGTCTTGGTGTCGGACTTCAGCAGGCCGGGGTAGTACTGCTCCAGCGTCACGATGGTGCCGTCCGGGGCCTCGAACACGGTTCCGGCGTCGATATGGGCCGTGAGCGCCTCGCGCAGCGTGGGCAGAAGCTTGAAGTCCGAGCCTTCGGGCCGCGACGGGTCGAGCGCACCGCCGAGAACTTCGGCGCCGAGGCCGCCATTCTCGCCGGGCTCGCGCAGCAGCCGTCCGATCTGCGCCGACGAGCCGTAGACCTGGTTCTGGTCCACGAAGGGCGAGGTGATGTTCTCGTGCTGCGGCACGCCGTTCTCGAAACCGACCACCTTGGCACGGGTCAGGTCCGCGAAGTTGTCCCGCATCGGGGTGTCCGGTCCGTCGATATGGATCGGGGCGCCGCTGTCACCCTTCGGGATGAAGGTCAGGCCGTGATCGAAATACTGGCCGAAGGACATCAGGAACATGTTGGCCGAGGCCGCCTTGGCCGTGCCGGGCTCCTGGTCGCCGATCGCGTCGGAGACGTCGCGCGGATCGATGCCCTCAAAGATCGGGTTGATCTCGCGGTTGACCACATTGCCGGCTTCGTCCGTCACCTCGCCCTCGCCGTAGCGCGCCTCGGTGATGCGGATGAACGGCTTGGTGGCCGCCCCTTGGCCCGGGTTCGCCAGGTTGTTGTCGAACCCCGGCAGGTCGCGGACACCGCGCATCACGGTCGCTTCGCCCGGCTCACGAACCTCGCCGTCCTCGGCCGGCAGCACCGGCGCCTGGTCGGTCGCCTCGACCATGTACTCGAGCGCGTCCACGTCGAGCCTGTCGAGCACCAGCACGCCCTGCGGCACGATCGCCTCGCCGGTGGCCGGGTCGATCGTCGCCCTCTCGAAGGCCGCGGCCTGCGGCGTGCCGGCCCGGACGATGCCCGGCTCGACGTCCGGCGCGGCCGGCGTGAAGGACACGCTGTTGTTGCCATCCGAGAGCGTGACCATGCCCGTCGCGGCATCCGTGCTGCGGGTCATGGCCGACATGTCGAAGGCCTGCGGCAGCATCACCACGTCGGTGTCACGGACAGGGCCCACGATGGTGTTGTCGTTGCCCTCGGTGCGGAACAGGATCCGGTGGACCGAGGTCAGGTTCTCGATATTCACGTTATCTCCTCCATCATCGTCGTCGATGGTGATGGTGTTGAAGTTCAGCGCGGTCGGATCGAAGTTGCCGATAACCTCGACGTTGTCGGCGCCGCCCGCGGTGTTGATCTGGATCTCCTCGATGTTGCGGAGCTGGCCGATCACCTGCTCGCCCTCGCCCGCATCGCGGGTGATGACGATGTCGGTCCCGGCCTCGGGGGCCGCGCCGGTCCAGGCATCCGCCGCGTAGACGCGGAACGTCTCGTCCGAGGCGTCGCCGTTGACGGTGTAGATGTCTTCACCCGCACCGCCGTCGGCCACGTCGGATCCGCCGCCGACGCTCCAGGTCAGGGTGTCGTCGCCATCGCCGGCCTGCAGCAGGTCGCTGCCCGCGCCGCCGGTGATCTCGTCGGCGCCGGCGGCGGCGTCGACCACGACACGCTGCGTCGAGAGGAAGCCCGAGAAGTCGATGATCTCGTCGCCGGCCGTGCCGTTCACGAAGATCGTGTTCGGCGCCAGCGAGGTCTGGGTGAAATCGCCCACGGCGCTGATCGTCTCGGCGCCCTGCACGTTGTTGATCACGACCTCCTCGATGTTGCGGATCTCCATGATCGCGGTCTCGACGCCGTCGACCGTGCGGGTCAGGATGATCTCCGAGTCCGGGTCCAGCGGCGCGGCGCCGCCGGCATCGGTCCAGGCGGCCACGGTGTACATGGTGAGCGCCTCCTCGGTGCCGTCGCCGTTGATCTGGACGACGTCGACATCCGTGACGCCGTCGCGGTTCGCACCGCCGTCGACGATGTCGTACCCGCCCAGCGGGGCATCCCAGACGAAGGTGTCGTTCCCGGCGTCCCCGAAGAGCAGGTCGTTGCCCCCGAGACCGTTGATCTCGTCATCGCCCCCGGCACCGACGATCGCGTCGATCCCGGCCGCGCCGGTCAGTTCGTCGTCGCCCGCCGTGCCGACGATGACGCCGTCTCCGGGCGGGTTGACGCGCAGGTCGACCTCCTGGTCCGCGAAACGCAGAACCTCGATGTTGGTCAGCCGGTCGGACCCATCGCCCAGGATCGGGTTGGGATCGCCGTTGATCGGGTCGATCGGGTTCGGACCCTGGGTGACGTTGACATGCGTGACCGTGACGCTGCCATCCGGGTTGCCGCGGATACTGTAGTTCGCCATCACGTCGTAGAAGACCGCGACATCCACGTCGCCCTCCTGCCCGCGGTCGACGATCTCGCGGGTGATCTCCAGCTGGCCGGGCGAGATGCTGCCGTCCAGAAGCTGGGGGATGATCTCCTCGAGACTGTCGACGCTCTGCAGCTCGACCGCCGGGTCTTGCGGATCGCGGACCGAGATCCGGGCATCCAGCCACTTGTCGCCGTCGATCACGTCGTCGCCGCCACGGCCCTGGATGGTGTCGCTGCCGCCACCGCCGAGCAGGATGTTGCCGCCGGTGAACAGGTCGTCGGGGCCGACACCCATCATGTCGGCCAGCAACTCGCGCAGGCCTTCGATGCGGTCCACGCCCTCCTGGGTCAGTTCGTTGCCGAACAGCGTGGCTTCGTTGTCCAGGATGGCCCCGTCGACCGGCGGGGCGTTGCCGATCCGGTTGTCGCCCCAGATCAGGTCATCATGCCCGGTCCCGGACACGGCCTCGGCATCGATGTAGCGATCGCGGAAGAACTCGGTCTGCTCGGTCGTCAGGCGCTTGGTCAGGTCCACCTCGGCATGGGTCGCCATGCCCTTGTGCGCGATCCAGTCATAGCCCAGCTCGGCAAGGTTCACATGGGTGCCCTGGCCCTGGAACAGGATGTCGTCGCCGCTTTCGCCGTGCAGGTCGTTGTCGTTCGGCCCGCCGATCAGAACGTCGTGGCCGATCACCCGCGACCCCCCGAGCGGGTCGTTGTTGTCGCCGACCAGGAAGTCGAAACCGTCGCCGCCCTCGATCCAGTCGTCCCCTTCGCCGCCGTCGACGATATCCGCCCCGGCGCCGCCGATGACGAAGTCGTTGCCCATGCCCGCGAAGGCATGCTTGACGTCGTCGGTGCCGAACATGATGGCGTCGTTGCCCCGGCCGCCGAAGATCAGCTCGCCCGCGCCGCCCCCGGCGGAGATGACGTCGTCGCCCTCGTCGCCATGGAGGAAGCTGATGTCGTCGCCATCCTTGAGGATATCGTTTCCGGCACCGCCGCGCAGCGTGTTCACGCCCGCGTCGCCGATCAGAACGTCGTCGCCGTCCCGGCCCCAGAGCGTGTCGTCCCCGAGGCCGCCGACAAGGATGTCGCGGTCACCGGTGCCGCCGAGCACGGCGTGATCGCCCCCGTTGAACTGGAGCTTGTTGTCGTAAGCGCGCGCCCCCTCGACCAGCGGCGCACCGGGCTCGGCCGTCGCACGCTCGACCAGGGCGCCGCCCATGCCCGCAAGGAACGGGTCGAAGGCGTCGGATACCGGGTCAGGCTCGACCTGAACCGACTGGTCCACCTCGAGGATGTGGCTCATCGACGAGAAGATGTCGCCCGGGATGCTCGCCCCGCCATCCTTGATGTCGGTGTTGCGCGTGATGATCGACGCGAAGGAGTTGTTTTCCAGCTCGCCCAGCATGTTCATGCCGGCGGTCCGGCCCAGATAGTAGAAGCGGTCGGCGTTCTGCAGGTTTTCCATCTGGTGCTGGAAGACGAAGCCGAAGGTCGAGCCGAGCATGCCGCCGAAGGGCATGATTTCCTCGGCCAGGCCGCCGATCCAGAACTCGACATCGTTGATGCCGGTCTCGGTCCCCGCCCAGGCGCCGGTGCCGTTGACGAAGTCCAGCCGGTCGGCCGGGGCGCCGTCGCCGCCGAGCACGAGGTCGGTGGCCGCGTCGCGCTTTTCCACCACGGTCGTGGCGTTCACGATGGTCTCGTGGGTGCCGTAGGCCGCGATGAAGTTGATGATCGACGCCGGGTTCTTGAGGTTCGCGGCGTAGTCCGACCAGGTCTCGTAGGGCTTCAGGAACGCGCTGCCGGTCGCGGCGTAGAACTGCTCGCGCGCGGCGTTGAGCGACGGGACGCCGACATCGCGCCCCCGCGCGATGTTCAGCGCCGACAGGTCGAGCGGCAGGCCCAGCAGGTTGTCGCGCAGGGCGCTGGTCACGAACTCGTCGATATTGGCCCCGGTCTCGCGGGACATGCCGCGCGCCACGGCGCCAGCCGCCTCGTCGGACGTCAGCTGCCGGTCCTGGTCGAACGCGACCGGGTTCAGGAACGCCTCGATCAGACCGTTCGTCGTGGTCTGACCGTCCGGCGACATGGTCTTGACGTTCTCGGTCAGCATCGAGTGGCCGAAGCGGTACACCACATGCGCGAATTCCGCGAAGATGGCACCGTCGATCTCCTGGGAGCTGTTGACGAGGAACTCGCCGATCGAGGGCTGCACGCGGCGGCCGAATTCCTCGAAGGCGAGGTGCTGATACTGCATCTCGGTGGAGAATTTCGCCGCCTGGAAGAGACGCCCGCCATCCCAGGCCAGATCCGCCGGGGTCACCATGGCGAGATCGTCCTCGGTGATCGGGACGGCCAGCCACGCGTTGACGAAGTCGATTTCCCCGCTGTCGAGGATGGTCTGCTTCATCTCGGCGACCTGGCGGTTGTGCTCGGAGTGGAACACGTGGTGGACCGCCGTCAGGCCGAAGTTCTCGTTGCCGCGACCGTCGCCCGCGATGAAGTGACGATCCAGCAATTCGTCGTCGTAGGTCTCGTTCTGACCGAACTGGTTGGGGATGATCGCGTTGCCGGTGTCGGAGTCCGGATCCGCGGCCTTGTCGAGGGTTTCGCCGGTCATCCGGTTGGTGAAGCTGCCCGGCACCGCGCCATGCGCGATATCCTCCAGGAAGGCATGCCCGTTACGGACCGCCTGCGACGCGTCGACCGGGGTGTCGAGGTCACCCTCGACCAGGATGTGCTCGGGGGCGCCGTCGACCGTGCCGAAATCGGGGTTCGGCACGACCAGCTGCGGCAGGCCGTTCGGGCCCGGGACGAAGTTGCCATAGGGATCGGTCGCCAGGAGCGGGCCGTCCAGCACATCACTGTCGTTGAGCTGGATGCCGAGCTTCTCGGCCGCCTGGGCCTTCACATCGCCCCAGGTCGACATGCCGCCGGTGACGCCGTGCAGCAGGTAGCCGTTCGACACGGGGGTGCCGTCAGCGGCGAAATCATACTCGCGCAGGAACACCTGGTGCGAGGGATGCGAGGTGTAGGTCTGGTTCTGGTCGACCCAGGGCGTCGTCTTGTTGCCATGCTCGCGGATGTCGTCCGCGGTGCCGAGCATCCCGTCCGGGCCGGGCTGGTTGGTGGCGCGGGTCAGCACCATGAAATTGGTCTGCGATGCCGGATCGTAGAGCGGGTCATCGGGCTGCAGCGGGATGAACACGGTGCCGCTGCCCCCTTTCTCGACCAGATCCAGGCCGTGATCGAAGAACTGCCCGAAGAGCGTCATCCACGCGTTGTAGGGGGCCGAGAGGCCCTCGTCCGGGGCCACGTCGGGAAGCAGGACGTTCTCGCCGTCCATCTCGATGCCATGGGTCGCCAGCAGGGTTTCGAGCGCGGTCTGCGCCTCGGTCGCGGCAGCCTCGGCCGCGGCAAGGGCGGCTTCGGCGGCGCCGGGCTGATCGAGGGCGGACAGCTTGGCGGATGTCGCGGTCAGGCTGGCCTCCATCTCGCCGTGCGCGGCCTCTGCCGTCGCAAGCTCCTTGTCGGCCAGCGCGGCCGCGTCCATCGCGGACTGAACGGCGGCCGTCGCCTCGGCCACGACCATCATCTGGGCCAGCATGCCCGAGTCAGCCGACTGCGCCGCCTGCAATTCGCCGCGTGCCTGCGTGACGGCCGACTCGGCCACGCCGACCTCGGCGGTGGCGGTCTCCACGACACCTTGGAGGCGGGTTACGTCGGCATCCGCATCGATGAGGTTGCTTTCAAGGGTCTGCAGCGCCCCATTGGCCGTCACGAGCGCCGACTCCAGGTCGCTGATGGTTTTTTCAGCCTCCTGAACGGCCGTCTCTGCCGCCAGGACCGCGCTTTGCGCCGTCACATAGGCCGCGTTGTTGTCCTGCGCGGTCTGGAGCCGCCCCTGCTCGTCCTGCAGCGTGGCCTTCTTGCCCTGAAGGTCCTGCCTCGCAGCCGTCAACTGGCCGTCAAGGTCGTCGCGCGTGGTGCGTGCAGCGTCCCGCTGACCGGTCAGAGAGGTGACCAGAGCGCGGGCGTCGGCCAGCGCGTTCTCGCGCGTCACCACCTCGGCATCGGCCGCCTCGTCGTCGCCCCGGGCGGTGGCAAGCGCCGATTCGGCATCCGCCAACTCGTTCCGCGCCATCGTCCACGCAGACGCCGCCGCGGATTTCTCGGAGAAGGTCGCGTCCGCGTCCAGGAAAACGCTCAGGAAGGCCGCGCGTGCCGCGCCTTCCTGGTTGACTTCGATGTCGTAGGTGCCTTGCGCGGCGTCCAGCTCGCCTTGCGTTTGCAACGCGAGATCCCGCGCCTCCGCGAGGCGCCCCTCGGCGGCGGTCACGTCCGCCTCGGCCGTCGCAAGCTCACTGTCGAGCGCCGAGAGTTCGCTGCGCGCCGTCGCGAGACGGCCCTCGAGGTCCGCGACCGCGGCCTCAGCCAGGCCGACGGCCTCTTCCGCCGCGGCGACGGCTCCCTCCGCCGCAATCACGTCGCCCGAGCTGTCGGTTTCGGCCGCCAGGGCGGTCCGGGCCCGCGACAGGAGATCCTGCGCATCCAGCAGATCCTGGTCCGCCTGTTTTTTCCGGGCTTCAAGCTCGTCGATCTCGCCTTGCTTGGCGTTGCGCATGGAAAGTGCAGAGGCCGCGGTCGAGCGCGCAGAGGCGAGGTCGGACTCGGCCCGGCTCAGAGCATTCTCGGCCTCGGTCATGAGACCCTGCGCCTTCTCCAGCTCCGTCTGCGCTTCGCCGACGGTGCCGCTCGTCTGCATGGCCATAAGGGTCGCGCTTTCCTGGCCCAGCGTCGTCTCGGCCGCGGTCACCGTCCGGTCGGCCTTGGTCTTGGCCTCGGTCTTGGCCCGGACATCCGCGGCGACGGACTGCAGGCTCAAGGTCATGGCATCCACGGCTGCCTGAAGCGTCTCGCGCTGCAGCTGCAGCGCCTGGTCGGCGTTCGTGGTGGCCGCCCGGGTGTCCAGCGCATGCTGATGCGCCTGCACGATCTCGTTTGCGACCGTCAGCATCTCCTGCCCGGCGAGACCGGCGTGGCCCAGCGCCGCGGCGACCGCGGCCGGGTTGGACAGCGTCTGGTCCGCGATCAGGTTGGAGATCACGCGCGGCTCGGAGTCATAGACCGACCCGGAGGTCTGCGTGTAGGTCGTCGGCTGGCCGGTGCGCATGTTCGCCTCGGCCTGATGCGCTTCGGCGGGCTGCGTCAGGTACGTCGACTCGAGCAGCCGCGGCATGACCTCGTCCGCGGCGCCGAACCGTTCCTGGCCCGGGGTCAGGTTGTTCATCGAGCCATCGGTGAGGCGCAGGCCTTGCGGCAGCAGGGGATCCGGGACCAGTTCGGCCAGGGGCGTCCCCGCGGCATGCTGCTCCGCGATGCGGATCTGTTCCAGAATATGCTTCAGGTCGTTCGTGTTGACGTAAACCATCTTGACGCTCTCCAGCTTCAGGTTGTCCGGGCGACGGAAGGCACAGTTGCCCCGTCGCGATTGGCGCCAAGATGGGTGAAATCAGGCTTGGGCGGATGCGGCCCCGGTCGCACCGCGTCCCGCACTTTGGGTCCCGGCCCTGTCGGACCTTAGTCGGACACGGCCCCGGCCCGGTGGGTCCGGTCGGAATCGAAAGGACCCGCGATCGAAACCGCGGGCCCTCTCGAAAGGATCAGGGACCGGTCAGCTGGGCTTGCCGCCGGACCCGCTCTCGAAGTCGAGAAGCGACAGCAAGCTTTCGGCCCGCTTCGAATCGAACGGCTTGGGCAGGAAGCCGTTCATGCCGTTTTCGAAACAGCGGTCCTGTTCGTCCCGCGTGGTATGCGCGGTCAGCGCGATGATCGGCACCCGCGCGCCGGCCGGGGAGTCGGCGCGCAGACGGCGTGTCGCCTCGAAGCCGTCCATGCCCGGCATGCTGAGATCCATCAGCACGACATCCGCGCCCTCTTGGTCAAAGATGGTCAGCGCCGCCTGTCCACCTTCGGCCTCGAGCACTTCGTAGCCGCGCTTTTCCATCAGCAGCCGCACGACCAAGCGGTTGGTCGGGTCGTCGTCGACCACGAGGATCTTGCTGCCAACACCCAAGCTGTCGCCCTTCCGTCGGAGGTCTCCCGGGCGCCTATGATTGCATCTTGATCGGTATGTGAACATCAAATTTTGTTCCCACGTTCTTCTCGCTCTCGCAGGTGATCGTGCCCCCGAGGCTGCGGACGATGTTCCTGGCCACCGAGAGGCCGATCCCGAGCCCGCGGTGACTGCGCGCAAAGGAGGTGTCGAGCTGGTGGAAGGGCTCGAAGATCCGGCCGATTTCCCGCGGGTCGATCCCGATCCCGGTATCCGTCACCTGCAAATGCAGCCAGGGCTGGCCGCCATCCGCGTCGCGATCGACCCGGACGACAAGGCCCACGCTGCCGTCCTCGGTGTACTTGATCGCGTTCGACACGATGTTCGACAGGATCTGCATCACGCGGTTCCGGTCGGTCTCGATCGCGCCGGGATCGGGCTTCGGCCCCGCGTAGGTAAAACCGAGCCCGGCTTTGCGGGCCTCTTCCTCGAAGATCAGCGCCTGGCCCGACATCTCGCGCGCCAGGTCGAAGGGGGCTGGCTGCACGGTGATCTGGTCCAGCTCGCCCTCGGCATAGAGCACCATCTCGTCGACGATACCGTTCAGCTGGCCCGCGGAGCTTTGCGCGACGGTGAGGTAATTGGCGATCTCGTCGGAGGTGCTGTATTCCCGGCACACGGTAAGCATCCCCATCACCCCGTTGAGGGGCGTGCGCAACTCGTGGCTGGCGATGGCGATGAACTCGCTCTTGCGAAGGTTTTCCTCTTCCTCCAGCCGCAGGGCCTCGCGCAGCCGCGCGTCGGAGGCGCGCACCTTGCCGACCATGTTCTTCAGCGCCTCGTTCAGCATCGACATCTCGGCCGAAGAGCCTTCCCGGTCCGGCAGCTTCACGTCGTAATCGCCGGCCGCGATGCGCGAGCCGAGCGTGGTGAAATGCCGGATCGGGCGCACCATGCCGCGCGCGATCTGCCAGCCCATGAAGCCCACGATCAGGGCGGCAAGGATCGCGATGGCGTAGGTTTGCAGAAGGCTGCGATTGACCGCGTCGGACAGCTCGCGCACCGGCTGCGGCACCATCACGGCCCAGCCCGTTTCGGGCACGAAGGTGAACCCCGCGATCATGTCGGCATCCATGGGCGGGGAATAGAACTGGTCCACGCCGGTTTCCCGGTTCAGCATGCGCGACACGATCGGGATCCCGGACGCGTCCATCATGTTCGCCTCGACCCGTGGCGAGGGATGCGCAAGCGCCCGCCCCGTGTGGTCGAAGATCGCCGAGTGTCCGAGTTCGCCGAACGAGATCCGCTGCTGAACCTCCTTGACGTAGCGCAGGTTCAGGTAGCCGATCGCGAGACGGTCCCCGGACAGGCGATACCCCAGCACGAGATAGCGTTTCCCGCCGATGGACTGCACGTCCGAGACCTGGACCCCGCCGAGCGCCCGGTTGGCGCCGATCCGCAGGCTTTCGAGCACGAACTCGCCCGGCAGCCCGATCAGGGCCCCGTCGACGGAATAGAACGACTCGACCGTGTTGCCTGCCGACAGGATCGCGACCGCGTCGAGATCGAAATCCTGCATGAACTGGAAGCTCGGCCCATCGGGCGCGTCCATCGCCAGTTCGGTCTGGGTGTGCAGGAAGACGCGGGCGACATCGTTGATGTACCGCGAGAGCGACAGCGAGAGGTTCTCGGCGATGACGAGATGTTTCTCCTCGGTACGCTCGAGTTCGGTCGCGAAGAAGGTGCGGTAGTTCCAGAACTGAAGCGCGGCCGTCACCATCAGGATGGACAGGCAGAACGCCAGCGCCACCTGTCTCTGCAAAGGCCAGAACATCCGCCTCAGTGCGCCGAGAGGCCCCCGGACGGCCCCGCCGCCTGCGGGCGCAGCGCCGGCCGTGTCGATCGTCGCGTTCTGCATGGTCGTTCGTCTCCAAAGGTGCGCCGTGCCCTCACGGCGCTAGGTCCCCGCCGGTCCGCCGGTGCCATCCGCCCGGTGCAGGCTGCGCCGGAACCGGCCCGCCCGGCCGGCCGGTGTGGGTCGCCAGCTGGCCCGGACGGGGCTTTTCGGGAAAGAGCCCAAGGTCCGGCCGGTCATGGGACTTTGGTCCGATTCGCCCGGGAGGATCCGTCCGTCGCGACGTCGCATGGCGTCTCAGAGAGACAGCCGCTGGGCATGAAGGACGATCTCGAGACGGTTGGCGGCGCAGAACTTGCCCTTGAGCGTTCCGACATAATGCTTGACCGTCTTCTCGCTGATCGCCAGCTTTTCTGCGATCTGGCGGTTGGTCATGCCTTCCATGAGGCAGCCGACGACCTGCTCCTCGCGCAGCGTGAGCCGCATTTGCTCGGCCTCCTTGCGCAGCTTCTCGGTCTGGCGCAGATGGTCGAAGATGCGAACGGCGATGTCGGGCTCGAC
>CAJXYS010000046.1 GCA_913063035.1 uncultured Maritimibacter sp.
CATTCTCGAGGAGATCGGCATCGAGTTCCTCAACGACGAGGCGCGCGGGATCATGGCCGAGGCCGGCTGCACGGTCGAGGGCACCAATGTCCGGATGGGGCGCGACTTCGTGATGGAGATGGTCGGCAAGGCGCCGTCGCAGTTCACGATCACGCCGCGCAACCCCGACCGGCAGGTCACCATCGGCGGCAGGCACATGGTGTTCGTCAACGTCTCGTCGCCGCCGAACTACTGGGACATGGACACGGGCAAGACCCCGGGGACCCGCGAGCACTGCCGGAACCTCCTGAAACTGACCCAGTATTTCAACTGCATCCACATCGCGGGCGGCTATCCGGTTGAACCGGTGGACATCCATGCCAGCGTCCGCCATCTCGACGTGCTCTTCGACAAGCTGACGCTGACCGACAAGGTCGCGCATGCCTACAGCCTCGGGGCGGAGCGCGTCGATGACGTGATGGAAATGGTTCGGATCGCGGGCGGCCTCAGCCACGAGGAATTCGAGGCCACGCCGCGGATGTACACCAACATCAATTCCACCTCGCCGCTGAAGCACGACATCCCGATGCTCGACGGCTGGATGCGCTGCGTGCGGCGCGGGCAGGCGGTGGTCGTCACCCCCTTCACGCTGGCCGGCGCCATGGCGCCGGTGACCATGGCGGGCGCGGTGGCGCAGTCGCTGGCCGAGGGACTCGCGGCGATCGCGCTGGCGCAATACATCCGGCCCGGTGCGCCCTGCGCCATCGGGACCTTCACCTCGAACGTGGACATGCGCTCGGGCGCGCCGGCCTTCGGCACCCCGGAATACATCCGCGCCACCCAGATGACCGGCCAGCTCGCGCGGTTCTACGGGCTGCCCATGCGCGCCTCCGGCTCCTGCGCGGCGAACGTGCCGGACGGGCAGGCCATGTGGGAGACCTCGAACGCGCTCTGGGCGGCGGTCCAGTCGGGCACGAACATGGTCTACCACGCGGCCGGCTGGCTCGAGGGCGGGCTGATCGCCAGCCCCGAGAAATTCATCATGGACTGTGAGCTCATCCAGCAGATCCAGCGCTATTTCGAGCCCGCCACCTACGCGACATCGGCCGACGACATCGCCGTCGACGCGATCCGCACCGTCGGGCCGGACGGGCATTTCTTCGGCACCGAGCACACCCAGGACCGGTACACCACCGCGTTCTACGCGCCCTATCTCAGCGACTGGCGCAATTTCGAGGCCTGGCAGCTCGACGGGGCGGTCTGGACCTCCGTCCGTGCGCACAACGTCTTCAAGGCGATCATGGCGGAGTTCGAACCGCCCCCGATGGATGACGCCATTCGCGAGGAACTCGCGGGGTTCGTCGAGCGCCGCAAGGCCGAGGGCGGCGCCCCCACCGATTTCTGAGCCGCCCGTCTCGCCGCTGGAACCCCCCGGCGCGAGCGGCTACTCTGCCCCCGGCAAGCGCGGAGGACGGCATGGCGACGGATCGGGACCTGGCACGCAACCGGCTGGCTCTGGGGGGCTTCGGTGCCGTGGCGGGGCTGTGCCTCTGGCTGCTGTTCGACCGCTTCGACGATTTTCCCGGGCTGGAACGGATCCTTCTTCTGGGCGGCGGCATCGCCGTCCCCCTGTTCGGCGGCGTCCTGGCGATGACCGGGCCGCTTGCCTTCGGGCGGGCGCTGCGCGCGGCGTTGCCGCTGGCGGTGGTGGCGGGCGGTTTGCTGCTGCTGGCGTCGTTCCGCTTCGCGTCGGTCCGGGACTATCTCGGCGCCTGGCATCCCGTGGCGGCCTATCTCGGGGTCGTGTGCCTGGTCCCGCCTTTCCTCGTCGCCCGTGAAACCGGCCCCGGCGGCTGGAATGACTACGCCGCGCTGTTCCGCGAGGCCTGGTCGATGGTCGTGCGCGGCGCGACGGCGTTGCTTTTCGTGGGCGTCTTCTGGCTGGTCTACGCGCTTTCCGATACCCTGCTCGGCCTGGTCGATGTCGACGTGCTGGGGGATCTCGCCGGCGAGGGATGGTTCGCGGCGACGCTCTCGGGCGCGGTTCTGGGCATGGCGCTGGCCGTCCTCAACGAACTCGCCGCCTACTTGTCGCCGTCGCTGGTCCTGCGGCTGTTGCGGCTGCTGCTGCCCGTGGTGGCGGCGGTCGTCACGCTGTTCCTGCTGCTGGTCCCGGTGCGCGGGCTCGAGGACGCGTTCGGCGGGCTGTCGGCCGCGGCGGTCCTGCTGGCGATGGCGATCGGGGCGATCACGCTTGTCGCGGCCGCGCTCGACGACTCCGACGACATGGCGGCCGAAAGCCCCCTGATGCTGGGGGCGGCGCAGCTGGTGTCGCTTCTGCTGCCGGTGCTGGCGGGGCTGGCGGCCTATGCGGTGTGGCTTCGGGTCGAGCAGTATGGCTGGACGCCGGATCGTCTCGTGGCGGCGGTCGCGGCGGCGGCGGTGATGGGATATGCGCTGCTCTATGCCGGGTCGGTGGCGCTGCGCGGGCGGTGGATGGCACGCATCCGTCGCGGCAACGTCGCGATGGCGGTCGGAATCGTCGCCGTCGCGGCGCTCTGGCTGACCCCGGTGATCAATGCCGAGCGGCTCTCTGCCAAGAACCAGGTGGCGCGCTTCGCCGCGGGCGAGACGCCGGTCGCGGCGCTCGATCTGTGGTCGATCGGGCGCGACTGGGGCAAGCCCGGCAAAACCGCGCTCGCCGAATTGCGGGCCATGACCGATCATCCGGAACATGCCGTCCTGATGGAACGTCTCGATGCGCTCTCCCGCGCCGAGAGCCGGTACGCCTTCGCCAATGCCCTGCCCGCCGATCCCGAACGCGCGGCGCGGCTTTCCGAACGGCTGCGGGCGGCGCCGGACGGCCGCGCCCTGCCGGACGGGTTCGTCGCAAGACTGGCGCCCGCGACCCAGGCCTGGGCGGACGAAAGCTGTGCCCGTGCGCTCGCGGATGGCAGCCCGGGCTGCACCGTGCTGTTCGCCGATCTCGTGCCCGCCTGGGCGGGCGAGGAAGCTCTGCTCTTCCTCGACAATCCCGGCCGCATGGGACTCCGGGTGCGGCTGCTGCAGGCGGCGCCCGGCGGCTACCGCGATGCCGGGGATCCGCTGCTCTACGGGGCGCGGCTTGCGGATATGGACCCGGACGTGCTGATCCCCGCGCTCCGTGCCGGGGCCTTCAGCATCGGGACGCCGGACATCCCGGCGCTGCGGATCGAGAACGGCCCGACGCTGGTGCCGCGCCCCTGACCGCTTGGGGCTTTCTTAAGACCTGCCCGCTAGCTTCCGTCCCTGATCGCGGCAGAGGGCGCCATGCACGGGCTGATCAACACGTCCATCCAGTCATTCGTCATGCAGGTGTATGGCAACGCGGCCTGGTCAGAGATCTGCCTGCGCGCGGATCTCGGCTTCGATCGCTTCGAGACCATGCTGACCTATGACGATGGCCTGACGGAGGCGGTGATAGAGGCCGCCGTCGACGTGCTGGGAAAGGACCGTGGCGCCATACTCGAGGACATGGGGCACCATCTCGTGACCAATCCCGCATCCGAGCCGCTGCGCCGGCTGCTGCGCTTCGGCGGCGAGAACTTCGCCGATTTCCTGCATTCCCTGGACGAGTTGCATGACAGGGTCCGGCTGGCGCTGCCCGATCTGGAACTGCCGCGCTTCGACGTGCGTGAACATGCACCGGGATCGTTCAGCCTGCATTTCGATTGGTCGGCTTCCGGTCTCGGCCAGGCGGTCCTCGGGGCAATCCGGGCGATGGCCGATGACTACGGCACCCTGGCGGTGCTGGACTACGCGCCGCGGGGCGTTCACGGAGAGAGCGAGACGATCACCGTCAGCCTTCTGGAAAGCCACCATGCCGCGGGCCGCGACTTCGCGTTGGCCCGGGCCGAACCGTGAGCCGCGCCGCCATGGCCGGGGACGGGGCAGGCGCGTGGGATGCCACGACGGGGCCGCGCCTGACATTGTGCGGGCTCGACCGGCTGATGCCGCTGCATGTCTGGGTGGGGCCGACGGGGCATGTGCAGCGCGTGGGCCCGACGCTGGCAAAGCTCAGACCCGGCGAGGGGCTGGCGGGCCGGCGCCTGCTGGAGGTGTTCGAGCTGCGCCGGCCGCGTGGTGTCCACCGCTTCGCCGATCTTCTGGGGCGCGACGGCGCGAAGCTGCAGCTGAGCTTCCGCGCCGCGCCGCGCACCAGCCTCAAGGGGGCGTTCGTCCGCCTTGCGGACGGGCAGGGGGCGCTGCTCGATCTGTCGCCCGGGCTGAGCGTCACCGACACGGTCGCCCGGTTCGGGCTGACGGGCAGCGATTTCCCGCCCTCCGATCCGACGGTCGAGATGCTCTACCTGATCGAGGCGCAGTCGGCGATCCTGGCGGAATCGCGCAAGCTGAACCACAGGCTCGACGAGGCCCGGCTCGCCGCGGAACGCGAGGCGCTGACCGACACGCTGACCGGGCTCCGGAACCGCCGGGCGCTGGAACATCTGCTCGAACGCCTGACCGACGCGCACCTGGCCGAGCCCTTCGGGCTGATGCATCTCGACCTGGACTATTTCAAGCAGGTCAATGACAGCCTCGGCCATGCGGCCGGGGATCATGTCCTCTGCCACGTTGCCAAGGTCCTGGGCGAGGAGACCCGCCGCGACGACATGGTGGCGCGGATCGGCGGCGACGAGTTCGTCGTGATCTGCCGGCGCTGCGACGACCCGGCCACGCTCGACCGGATCGCGCGGCGGATCATCGCGCGGCTCGAGGTGCCTATCCCCTATGCCGGCCATGTCTGCCGGGTCAGCGCCAGCATCGGGACCGCGATCTCGAGCGCCTATGCCCGGCCGACCTCTGCGCGGATGCTGCGTGACGCCGACCGCGCGCTCTACGCGTCGAAAGACGGCGGCCGCGCCCGTCACACGCTCTTCGCGGTGGCAAAGCCCGGCGTGGCCGGCCGCAAGACGTCCTGAGCCCCGCGGCGCGGGGCCGCCCGGAAGCCGCGCAGGCCCGGCGGAGCGGCTTCACGGACGCACTAAATTCTAGCCTTTCCCCCCGATTGCGCCTAAAGATTGGGCTTCTGGCCTGAGGAGCAGAGGCAACACGCGCCGCGCGGCTCCGTCGCGGCGGCCATTGCCTAATATCTCATCATGAGTGACGGCGGGATCTTCGATGAAATGCATGGCGCCACCGGGCAGCTTCGCCGCCCTTACGCCGCGTTCAAGACCTGGTTCGACGCCGAGGCCCCGAAGCGGCTGCGCGCCAAGCAGCGCGAAGCCGAGGACCTGTTCCGGCTGACGGGCATCACCTTCAACGTCTATGGCCGGGCCGAGGCCGAGGAACGCCTGATCCCCTTCGACATCGTGCCGCGCATCATCTCGGCGCGCGAATGGCAGAAACTCTGCCGCGGGATCGAGCAGCGGGTCCGCGCGCTAAACGCCTTTCTTCACGACATCTATCACCGCCAGGAGATCGTGCGCGCCGGGCGCCTGCCGGTCGAAATGGTGGCGAAGAACGATGCGTTCCTGCCCCAGATGATCGGCGTCGAGCCGCCCGGCGGCATCTATACCCATATCGTGGGCATCGACCTCGTCCGCACGGGCGACGACAGTTTCTACGTGCTCGAGGACAACGCGCGCACGCCATCGGGCGTGAGCTACATGCTCGAGAACCGCGAGACGATGCTGCAGATGTTTCCCGAGTTGTTCTCGCTGAACCGCGTCGCGCCGGTCGAGACCTACCCCGCGGATCTGCGCCGCTCGCTTGCGGCCTCGGCGCCGCCTGACAGCAGCGGCACGCCGACCGTCGCGGTGCTGACGCCCGGGATCTACAACTCCGCCTATTTCGAGCATGCCTTCCTCGCCGACAAGATGGGGGTCGAACTGGTCGAGGGACAGGACCTGCGGGTCGTCGACGGGCGCGTGGCGATGCGCACGACGCTGGGTTACCAGCCGGTCGACGTGCTCTATCGCCGGGTGGATGACGGTTTCCTCGATCCGCTCAATTTCAATCCCGACAGCGCGCTGGGCGTGCCGGGCATCATGGATGTCTACCGCGCCGGGCGCATCACCATCGCCAACGCGCCGGGCACGGGTATCGCCGACGACAAGGCGATCTACAGCTACATCCCCGAAATCGTCGAGTTCTACACCGGCGAGCGCCCGATCCTGGAAAACGTGCCGACATGGCGCTGTTCCGAACCGGACTCGCTGGCCTATGTGCTCGACAACCTCGAAAACCTCGTCGTCAAGGAGGTGCACGGGTCCGGGGGCTACGGGATGCTGATCGGCCCGGCCGCCAGCCGCAAGGACCTTGCCGAGTTCCGCCGCAAGCTGCGCGCGCGCCCGACGAATTACATCGCGCAGCCGACGCTCGCGCTGTCCACCGTGCCGATCTTCACCCGCAGCGGGCTGGCCCCGCGCCACGTGGATCTGCGCCCCTTCGTCCTGGTCAGCCCCGACGGCGTGAAGATCACGCCGGGCGGGCTGACGCGGGTCGCGCTGAAGAAGGGTTCTCTGGTCGTGAATTCCTCTCAGGGCGGCGGCACCAAGGACACCTGGGTGCTGGAGGATTAGGCGCATGCTGGGAAAGACCGCGAACGGGCTTTACTGGATGTATCGCTATCTCGAGCGGGCCGAGAATACCGCCCGTCTGATCGAGACAGGCCAGCGCATCGCGCTGACCCGCTCGGGCAACGGCGACGCGGACTGGGAGCCGGTGATGCAGACCGCGGGCGTGGCCGGGGGCTACCACGCCGCCCATGACAGCGTCAGCAAGGAAGCCGCGATCGACTGGATGCTGCGCTCGCGCGACAACGCCTCCTCGGTGCTCTGTTCGATCGACGCGGCGCGCCAGAACGCCCGTCTGGTGCGCACCGCGCTCACCCACGAGGTCTGGGAGGCGATAAACGGCTGCTACATGGATGTGCGCCGGGTGCTTGCCCGCAAGCTCGGCGAGCGGGACCTGACGCCGGCGCTGAAGTCACTCCGCCAGCGCACGGCGCTGGTGCGGGGCGCGACCCATGGCACGATGCTGCGCAACGACATCTTCAATTTCTGCCGGATCGGCACCTTTCTCGAACGCGCCGACAGCACCGCGCGCATACTCGACGTGAAATACTACGTGCTGCTGCCCTCGGTGGCGTCGGTCGGCTCGTCCATCGACAACGTGCAGTGGGAGACGATCCTGCGCTCGGTCTCGGCGATGGGGGGCTTCCGGATGGTCCACGGCAATCGCGTCACCCCGCCCGAGATCGCGCGGTTCCTCATCCTCGACCGGCGGATGCCGCGCAGCCTGAATTTCTGCGTCTCCAAGATCCGGGACAATCTGGGCTACCTGGCACAGGACTACGGCGCGCGGCTGCCGTCGCACGATATCGTCGACGGGCTGGCGGCCCGGCTGATGGCCAACGAGATCGACGAGATCCTCGAACTCGGCCTGCACGAATACATCGAGGAGGTGCTCGCGGCGCTGGGCGAGGCGGGACGCCAGATCGAGATCGACTACAGGTTTGCCGAATGACGCTGCGCCTGCATATCACCCATGTCACGCGGTACAGCTTCGACGTGCCCGTGCCCTACGGACTTCAGCAATTGCGCAAGACGCCGAAATCCGGGCGCGGCCAGGAAATCCTTTCCTGGGAGACACGGGTGGAGGGCGGCCGCAAGGAGCTGAGCTTCGAGGATCACCACCACAACACCGTCGAACTCGTCAGCTTCGAGCGGGGTACCACCGCGCTGACCGTGCGTTGCGAGGGCGCGGTGGAGATGACGGAAACCCACGGCGTCATCGGGGCCCATCGCGGGCCGGCGCCGCTCTGGCTTTTCGGGCGCGCGACGCCGCTGACCCGGGTTGGGCCCGAATGCCGGACGCTACTGAAGGGGCTCGGTGACGGCCCGTATCTCGACCGGCTCCACGCGCTCTCGGCGGTCATCAGGGAGAGGGTCGCCTATGAAATCGGTGCCACCCATGCCGGCTCGACGGTCGAGCAGGCGCTCGCCGCGGGCCGCGGCGTTTGCCAGGACCACGCCCATATCTTCGTGGCCTGCGCGCGCGAATTGGGGGTTCCGGCGCGCTACGTCTCGGGCTATCTGATGCTGGACGACCGCACCACGCAGGAGGCAGCCCATGCCTGGGCCGAGGCCCATCTCGAGGGACTTGGCTGGGTAGGCTTCGACGTCTCCAACGGGATATCGCCCGATGCGCGCTACGTGCGGGTCGCCACGGGGCTCGACTACGCCGAGGCCGCGCCGGTGCGGGGCACCACCTATGGCGGGGCCGGCGAGGCGCTCTCCGTCGAGATCGAGGTGGCACAGCAGTAAAGGCCCGCCATGACCTATTGCGTTGGAATGATGCTCGACCGCGGGCTGGTCTTCATGTCCGACACGCGGACAAATGCGGGGCTCGACAATATCTCGTCCTTCCGCAAGCAGCATCGCTGGGCTGCGCCCGGCGACCGGGTCGTCACCCTGATGGCGGCGGGTAACCTGGCGACCACACAGGCGGTGGTCAGCATCCTGGATGAACGCACCAAGGCCCCGGAAGAGCGCCAGCCGTCCCTGATGTCGATGCCCTCGATGTTCCAGGTCGCACGGCTCGTGGCCGATACGCTGCGCGAGGTGATCGGCCAGCACGCCGAAACCGGCCAGCGCGCCGATTCGAGCTTCAACGCGACGCTGATCCTGGGCGGCCAGATCGCCGGCGGCCCGCCGCGGCTTTTCCTGATCTATCCGGAGGGCAATTTCATCGAGGCGAGCGCCGACACGCCCTTCTTCCAGATCGGCGAGACCAAGTATGGCCGGCCGATCCTCGTGCGGGCCTATGACCCGGCGATGGGCTTCGACGAGGCGATGAAGCTGCTGCTGGTAAGCTTCGACTCGACCGTGAAGGCGAACCTGACCGTGGGCGCGCCCTTCGACTACCACCTCTACGAGGCCGACAGCCTGGCGGCCGGCCCGACCGGCCGGATCGAGGCCGACGATCCCTATTTCGAGAGCCTGTCGAAACGCTGGGGGGCGGCGCTGAAAGAGGCGCTGGAAAACCTGCCGCCCTTCGACGGGGCGGGGTGACGTCGCAGATCCGATAGCCTGATCCATCGGCACCGCCGTCGAGGCACCGTCCCCCGCCGAGATGCCGGCGCGTGGCTCCGTCGCGACGGCGCGGGGGGCACGGGCGGTGTCGTCCTTCCCGCCGACGGGCATGCCGGCCAGGCCGTGTCAGCCGGTGTCCGAAACCTGCCGCACCACATCCGTCACCGAGCCGTCCCGGTATTCCGAAACGGCGACGATCCGGCCATCCGGGCGCGGCGGAGGATGCCTGGTCGCGACGGTCGCGGCCCGCGATACAAGCTTCCCGATCGCGATGACGGGCAGCCCGGCATGCCGCAGCCTGTCCGCAAGCTCCGCGCGGGCCGGGTTCACGGCGATCCCCGCCTCGGTCACGATCACGTCGACGGTGGCCCCGGGCGTGGTCACCGTCGTGACGGCGGGCACGATCTTGGGAAAGCCCGCGGCCGTCAAACGCGTCGTGACGACGCTGAGACGCGCGCCTGCGGCGGTGTCGGCATGGCCGCCCGACCCGCCGATCAACAGACCGCCGGCCTTGGTGGTGACGTTTACGTTGAAATCGAGATCCACCTCGGCCGCTCCCAGAACCACGGCGTCCAGCCGGTCCACGACCGCGCCGCCGATATGCGGCCCGGCATAGACGGCGGCCGACACGGCCTGGTGGCGCGGGTCGTCGCGATAGGACCGCACGGCGGCGAGATCGAAGCACTGCACGTCGAGCAGCCCCGCGAAAAGCCCCGCGTTCAGCATGTCGACGTGGAACCCGGTGATCCCGCCCGAGCAGAAGCTGCCGGTGATGCCGCGCGCGGCCATCTCGCCGCCGACGGAGGCCGCGGTCGCCAGCGAGATGCCGCCGGCGCCCGTCTGGAAGGAAAACCCGTCGGTCATGAGGCCGCTGGCCGCGATCGCAGCCGCGGCCCGGGCGCCGATTTCGAGGCTGACCGGGTCTTCCGCCGGGCGCGTGGTGCCCGATGCGATCCCGGCCGGATCACCGATACGGTCGATGCAGACGACCCCGTCGACCTTGTCCTGCGGGATGTCGATTGCCGGGGCAGGGTAAGGCACGAGCGTGTCGGTGACGGCGATCACCCGGCCGGCGACCGCGACATCGACCATCGGGTATCCAAGCGTGCCGCAGGCGGTCTGTCCGGCGCGGCCCGAGATATTGCCAAGCGCATCGGCCGCGGGCGCGGCGACGAAGGCCACGTCGATCGCCAGATCGCCGCGGTCGAGGGCGCGCGCCCGGCCGCCATGGGTGCGCAGGATGACCGGTTCAGCCAGGCGCCCCTGGCTCACCGCCTCGGCGACCGGGCCAGAGATGTAGCTGGCCGAGAGCCGGGTCACCGTGCCATCGCGGATATGGTTCACCAGCGGGGCATGGACCGGGAAGATCGAGGAGGCCGCCACGTGCAGGTTCCTTATCCCGCGCCGTGCCAGGGCCTCCAGCACCCGGTTCAGGACGGCGTCTCCGTTGCGAAGATGATGGTGGAAAGAGATCACCGCGCCGTCCGAAAGGCCGCTGGCCGAGATCGCGTCGTCGAGATCGGCGTGCAGCTTGGCCCGGCGCGCGCCGGTCTTGGCCGCGGCAAGGCGATCGGCGTGGCCGTCCGCCAGCGTACGGATCGGCCCGTAGCCTGTGATGCGCTTTGGTAACTCCGGCATGAGCATTCCTGCAAAGATGGAACCGGGCGGGTTTCGCGTGCCATCGGGTTGCGATGGACCGTTCCCATTAAGCACGCACGACAGGCAATGCCCAGACGCAGCCACGCGGGCTGGTCCGCCGTCGCCACCTTGCGCCGCGGGTCAGGAGGGGCCCCGCACCGATCGTCGTTGCTGTTGTCAGTTCGGAAGGGTCTGATACCCTTCTGCGGTGGAAATGTTATCGCGCGTGGCATATCGCACCCCGCCCGGTCCGGAGCCCGCAGATGCGGGAAGACGGCGGTGGGCGCTTGCCGCGTGCGGCCGAACCCCTGACGGGCCGCGCCTGCAGGAGATGAGCACATGAACCGGTCCCTGCGTCGGCGTTTCGCCGCACGGAACAAGCCTAAGAAGAAGATCGTCCTGTCCTGGGACAGCGCGCGTGCGCGGATCGCGTCGATGCGGGCGCTGGCGGGGCGTCCGGCGCAGAACCCGAAGATGCTCGAGAAGGTCAAGACCGCGCTGGCGGGGCAGCTCGATCGCGCCCGGGACGAGGGCCGGCCGCTCAAGGAGCATGTCGCCGCGGCGCGGGACGGCACCCACGCGCTGGAGGTCGCGACGACCGAGCTCGACCGGCAGGACGAGGCCGGCATCGCCGGCGCTCTCGGCGGGGCGCCCGCCTGCCGGATGGGCTGTGCCTTTTGCTGTGTCCTGCGGACCGGCCCCGAGGACAGCGGTCTTCTCGTGACAGAGGCGGAGGCCCGGCGGGCCGGCGCCGCGCTGGCCGCGTTGCAGGGGCAGCCCGACGGGCGCAGCTGGATCGCGCAGGCCTGCCCGGCGCTCGATCCCGAGAGCCGCGCCTGCCGGATCTACGAAACCCGTCCGGTCATGTGCCGATCGGTCTACAACACCGATGCGCAGCCCTGCGCCGATCTCGTGCGCAGCGGCGGCGCGCGGGGCTACACGCTCAACTCGGACGCGGCGGACATCCATTACCTGGCCCATGCCATCGGGGTGACAACCGTGGGCGAAGGGGCGACCGGAACGGTCTACAGCTTCGCGCGCTTCGCGGGCGAGGTGATCGACGGGGCCGGGATCGACCAGGCGCTGAGCCGGGCCCGGTTCCCGAAGGGCACCATCGGCAAGGAAGTGCTCGTCAAGGCCGATTGACCCGGCGCTGCGGCCCTGGCCCTGGGGAACGGCGCCCGCATGGGGCGGGCAAGGGGGCGGGTCCCCCGGATGCCAAACCGGCCCGCCCTGCGACCGGACCCGCTGTCCCGGCCTCGGGGGGCTAGTGACCCTGCGCCAGGATATCGGGCCTTTTGCGCTGCGCCGCCACGCCCTCGGCCTCCACCTGGTCATGCAGCCATGCGGAGAATTCGCGGATCATCGGGTCGTCCTTCCGCGTGTTCGCATACGCGACCGAGTAGATCACGAAGGGCATGGTCACGGTATCGAACAGCCTGACGAGCGTGCCGTTTTCCAGCGTGCCCCGGACCACCGCGTCATAGGCAAGCGCCACGCCCTGTCCCTTCTCCGCCGCGGTCGTGGCCAGCTCGCAATTCGGAAAGGTCGGGCCCCGGGGAAAGGCGGGCGGGTTGACGTCCGCCGCTTCGAACCACTCGCCCCAGGCATCCATCGTCTCGTCATGCATCAGCGTCGCCCGGCACAGGTCCTCGGGGTCGTGCAGGTTTTCGCGTTCTTTCAGGGCCGGGCTCGCCACGGGATAGCGGGCCGACTGCATCAGCGGTTCGGTCACCACCCCCGGGACATGCGCGTCCGCCCACTGGATCACCACGTCGGCCCCGTTCGAGGAGAAATCGGTCGACGGCGCCCCGTTCGAGACGGAAATCCGGATCCGGTCACCGAAGGCGAGATCGCCCAGGCGCGGCACCAGCCAGCGGGCGGCGAAACCGGGTGTGCAATGCACGCGGAAGGGCTTGCGTCCGGCCTCCTTCACCGTGCGCGTGGTCTCGTCGAAGAGGTCGAGAAGCGCCGTCACTTTCCGCGCATAGGCCTGTCCGGTCAGCGTCAGTTCGATCCTGTTGCCGGACCGACGGAAGAGAGCTGTATCCAGGTAGTCCTCGAGCGCGCGGATCTGGTGGCTGACCGCCGACGCGGTCAGGCAAAGCTCGTCCGCCGCATCCTTGATGCTTCCCTTGCGGGCCGCAGCCTCAAAGGCGCGGACGGCGGCAAACGGCGGAAATTCCCGTGTCAAAACGCCTTCCCCTGTAACCGCGCCCATTGTTTAATTCGCCAAATATGGCACATACGGGGATTTTGCTCAATTCTCGCGCCATTCCTGGAAACAGGCATCCCGTAAATACTGAAATCCCTTTCCTGTCGGGACCGCGGTTCGGCGGCGCCGGGCGCTTTCACGATCCCCCGGGTCGGCCTGTGCGGGTGTGACGGACCCCCCGGCGCGCGGGAGGATACCGCGCGCCCCGCGATGCCGATCAGGACCATCCCAGGCGGTGGATGTCGATCTCGTATTTCGGGTGCTGCTCCGCGCCCGTCACGCCGCTCTTGTAGTGGCGGAAAATGGCGCGGAAATAGGGAATGATCGCGACGCCGTCATCGACCATCATCTGTTCCAGCTCGGCCATCACCTCTTGCCGCGCGGTGTCGCCGGCAATCGCGTTGGCCTCCGACAGAAGCGCGTCGAACGCTTCGGAGCGGTAACCCGCCTCGTTCCAGGTTGCCGTCGAGCGGTAGGCGAGGTTGAGGTTCTGAATACCCGTCTCGCGATGGCCCCAATTCGTGGAAGAAAACGGATACTTGGTCCAGTCGTTCCAGAAGGTCGAGCCCGGCATCACGGTGCGCTTCACCCGGAAGCCGGCATCGCGCAGCTGCGCCGCAACCGCGTCGGTCGTGGCCTTGATGAACCCGTCATCGATGGAGATCAGCTCGTGCTCGAAATCCATCATGCCGGCCTCTTCCATCAGGCGGCGGGCTTCCTCGACGTTTCTTTCATGGCCCGGGATATCGGCGTGGTCGGGGTTCACGCCGGGTGCGACGTGATAGTTGTTGTTCGATACGCTGCCACGGTTCGAAAGGCCAAGCTCGAGCGGCACGGTGTTGTCGACCGCCAGCTGCAGCGCCCGGCGCACGCGCACGTCTTCATAAGGGCGCATGCCATCGACCTCGGCCTCCTGGTTGGGGCGGATCACGACGGTGGCCGCGGTGCCGATCTCGCTGCGGGTCCAGCCGATCGTGTCGAAAATTTCGAGGAAATCGGCCACCGTTTCGTAGACCATGTCGAACTCGTCCGAGTCCGCCCCCGCCAACCAGGCGGCCGGGTCGGTGCCGTAGTCCAGGAATTCGACCCGGTCCAGCCAGGCTTCGCCCCAGTAGGTGTGATCGGGGTTCTTCACCAGCACGACCTTTTCGCCGACGCGAAACTCATCGAAGACGTAGGCCCCGGTGCCGATCCCGTGATCCCCGACCGAGGTGCCGATAAGGTCGCGATGCATGATCGCGGCCGGGTAGTCGGCCATGCCGAACATCAGCGTGCCATCGGGGTGGCGCAGGGTCAGCCGGACGGTGTGGCTGTCGACGATCTCGACCGCCCCGTCCGCGGCGACGCCGTTCTCGACCAGCGCGGCCATCCGTGTCGCCATCGAGTTGCCCTCGACCGCCTCGTCGCACCAGCCGATGACGTTCGCGGCCACGTCTTCGGCGGTGAAATCGTCGCCGTTGTTCCACTTGACGCCTTTTCGGACGTTCAGCGTGTACACGGTGGCGTCGTCATTGGCCTCCCAGCTTTCCAGCAGGACCGGTTGCAGGGTGCCGTCGCGCTGAACTTCCGCCAGGTACTGGATGATGCCGCGGGTCTGGTTCGCCATCTCGGGCCAGTCATAGGTGCGCGGATCCTTGAGTTCACGGCAGTTCATCTGGATGCGCAGCGTCCCGCCCATCTGCGGAGACGATGCCCGCGCTTCGGCGTTCAGGCCGATCAAGCCGTAGGCGGTCGTGGCGGAGACGCCGAGCGCCGTTGCGCGGCCAAGGAATTCCCGGCGGCTCAGCAGCCCCTCGCGGTGTTCGCGCGCATGCAGTTCCGCGGCCGGATGGATACGCCCCTGTTGGGCTTCGAGTTTGGTCATGGCGCGTCGTCTCCCTCGTTTGTCAAGCTGACCCCGGCTGTCTGGCGGCGTCGATCCGGCCGAGACGCGTCCGGTATTTCCCACGCAGTCTGTTCCCTCGTGGCGGTGCCGGCGCCGGTCTGAACCCGGCGTGGCGTTGTCCAGTTTTGTCCGGTCACGAACTGCCCGGCACTCTCGCGACAGATAAGGTGAATCGTGATCGCGGCAAGAAATCTGTCGCCCGCGGGCCGGCCCGACCGGATCGCCCGCACGGACGATGACCGTCTTGTCGCTTGGCTTTCGACACGCCCCGCCGTGCCGCGATGCCTTCCGCCGCTCTCGCCTCACGCGGCGTCGCGGCCCGAGATCGCGGCCGCCGGGGAACCGGGCTGCCGGTGGGCTGCGACGTTCGCGGTCGGCGCCTACTCCTGGATCGACTCGAGGTAGTAGACCAGGGCCAGGATCCGTCCGCGCCCGACCATGTCCGCGGTCTCTCCGCGCTGGCTGCTCGCCGAGGCCTGGAAGCGTTCGCCCCAGATGGGCATATCGCCCCCGTGGGCACGAACATCGCGACCGTCAATGAGTTTCAGCGTGTTGTTGAACGGGAAATCGCCCCCACCGGTACGCTCGGTGATCTTGGTCAGACTGGGGGTCTTGATCTGGAGAAGACCGGCGAGGGGGCCGTCACCCTTGCCGGACTCGCCGTGGCAGCCGGCACAGGCCACCATATACTCGCGCGCCCCGGCCTCGATCGTCGCGTCCTGGGCAAGGGATTGGGCGGGCATAGCGATGAGGAAAGCACCAAGTATCGCGTAGAACCTATTCATTTCCAGAACTCCTCTCTCTGAGTGGAAACATGGTTTAAATGGTCTGCGACTGAATACTGTAACGCGAAGCCTACACAGCCCCGTCGCGAAGCTGATTGATTTCGATCAAGGTCCCAATCCCGTTACGGAGAACCAATCCGGTTTTCCGGAATTCTCAAACGGAAATCTTTCGGTCAGCTGATCCCTGCGCGACCCGAAAACACGCCGCAGGGCAGGGAGGGGAGCACCCCGCCCGCGTTTCGGGTCATTTCCGCAATCGTTGCTCGTCAGGGCAGGAAAATCTCCCGCACGCGAACCGGGATATCCAGGATCGCGACGGTCTCCTCCGATCCGTCGAAGATCGCCGCGAGGTCCGCGATCGAGCTGGACAACGCGTAGGTGCCAGTCAGCGGTTTTCCCATGGCGCCGCTCATCACGACGTCGGTCAGGCTGTCATAGCGGTAGATCCGGTAGAAATCCGGGTTGGCTGCCGAAAACGACTTCGCTTCGCTGGCACTCCAGACGCGGTTGCCGGTTGTGTGGTTCAGCGTCATCTCGAGCGCGTCGTCGCCGAGGGTCAGCTTCCAGCTATCGAGGCTGGTGCGCCCGCCATCCGCCGGACCGCTGATGGAGGTGGTGCGCGAGACGTCTGCCGGAACGTTGACACCGTAGGGATCCGTCCCGGGTGGTTCGGTCGAATAGGTGCGCAGGACGAAGATCCGGACGCCGTCGCCGTCGACCTGTTTGCCGAGACCGAGGAAGACAACGGCCCGGCGGCTGGCCGGGTCCAGCGCCTTGCCCTGAGCGTCGAGCATCAACATCCCGTCGACGAAGGATACAAGCAGGTTGGCGTCCTTGAGCGGCCCGCGTGGAAAGCCGATCGGCGCCCATCCGTCGGGCATGAAGGCTTGCACGGCGGCAGGATCGGCCTTGACGCCAACGATGACGCGGCTGTCGACATTCGTGCCCGCGAAGGTTTCCGCACGGGCTGCAGACCAAGATGTTCCAAGGACAACGACGGCCAGAAGAACGACCGCTGGACCCAAAATCGAATTTCGCATGGAAGGCCTCCCTTTCTGCATCATGGCAGGCAGACGGCGCCGGCCCGTTCCGCGACTGGAAGCATCGCTTTATCGCGACGCTTCCAATATGACTTGGATCAAGGCAGGCATTTTCGACAATCGAGACCGCAAGGCAAAAATGCCGCGCCAGGAAATGTGTCCGCCGATCTCTGCATCAGCCTTTCGAAGGTTTCACGATACGCGAAACCCTCCTTTCGCCGATTACTGCTGGATCGATTGCAGATACATCGCCAGTGACAGCACCCGGCCACGAACCTCGATCTCGGAGGCGTAGTCGCCCATGCCCTCGGCGTCGGCTTCGAAACGGTTCCCCCACACGGGCATCGGGTATCCGTGGCCATGGATGCCGGAGCGGCCATCGATCGTCATGATGACATCGAGCATGGGGAATGCGCCGTCATTGGCCGCGCTGAGCTGGGTGAGATCGCTGACCTCGACCGTCATGAGTTCCGCCAGCGGGCCGTCACCGGTTCCGGACGCACCATGGCAGCTGGCGCATGAATTCATGTATTCTGCCTGCCCGGCCCCTGCATCCTGAGCCTGTGCCGGCACGGCGACCTGGAGGGCAAGAATGGCCGCGGAAAAGGTTGTGATGAATCTCATTATTCGCTCCCTGAATTCTATTTCGCCTCGATGCCAGAAAGATACTAGGAGTCGCATGTATTCCAATTGATTCAGATCAAGACCCGGCGGAACGCCCATACAGGCCGGATCTGAAATTGGGCCCAGGGGTTCTTGAGGACCTGCCGAATGGCGCCCATTTCGTTTCTGCGGGCCATTCATTGTGGTCCCACGCGTTATCGCTTTTCATGGATACGGAGCGGCCGGGTGAACCCCTGCCGGCTGTTTCACCGTCCCAAGGGAGATCTAAAATGAAAAAGGCCATTCCGCCGCTCATGCTTGCCGCGCTGTCGATGGCGGCGATACCGGGCCACGCGCAGGAAAATGAGCGCCTTGCGGTTTGCGAGCTTACACGCGACATGGCCAAGGAAACGAATGACTTCACCCAGGAGCTGATGTTGATCCTGGTGCGGAGCCTCAAGGAAGACCTGACCGACAGTGCGAGCAACCCGTATCTCGTCCAGATCGAGGAAGCGCTGAAGGAACGCCGCGCCAGCTTCAGCGCGCATGTGGAAAGGTTCCGCGAATTGTGCTGACGCGCCCGTGCCGGGCCGTCGAGCACCGTCACCGGACAAGCGCCGCGCCCCCGGCGGCCGCGCAGCCCTGCGCGATGTCAAATTGCACCATTCGCGCCGGGGTCTGGCCACATTCATATGGTGATCATGCGCTTCAACGGGGTGCTGCCACGCGCCCCGACCGGATAGGGAGCGTTCGATGGAACTGGCCAGACACGCCATCTTGACCCGTCTCTTCGGGCCACGGTCCCGGAGCCGCCGTTTTCTGCGGGACGATTCCGGCATGGCGCTTTCCGAGTATGTCGTCCTGCTCGGCTTGCTGAGTGGATCCGTCGCGTTGACGGTCATGCATTTCGGCACGGCGCTCGCCGGTGCGTGGAGTTCCCAGGGCGCGTTCATTCAGTCCGGTCTCGAGGGGGCGGGGCGCGTGGAGCGCGGCGCCGTCACATCCCCGGCGGAGGAGCCCGGCCGGTGTCGTGGCGCTGGAATGGTGGGCAACCCTGGCAACGACAAGCAGGTTGGCTGTGCCGGCGAAAGGCCCGGTCGCGGTAAACGCTAGTTCGCGCCGGCGCACCACCTTGCGCGCGCCCGGCCGGCGGCCCACGCGACGGGCAGGAAGACTGAAAACACCGCGCCGAGAAACAGATCCTGCCCCATGAACGCCACACCGAGCGCCCCGATCGCCGCGAAAATCCAGACCAGGATCGCAAGAGCAATGCAGCCGAAACTATGCATATTGCAAACTAGGTTGTTTCCGGGTGGCGGGGTCAACCGCCCTTGCCGCGGCACATCCTGAGAATCCGGTCTTTCCGAATGCGCTCGGAACCTTAATTCGCCCTGATGATCCACGGATTTTCCTGCGCGGGGCCGTTCGCCGACAATCGCGGCAGGCCGTCTTTTCCGCGCTTGACGTCTGACCTGGAAAATGGGTGTTACCGAAATGCCGGCCGGTCACAAACGCATATTTTCGCCCTACCGTGATACACGGAAAAATGGTGCTTGTGGGTTGGTGGGAAATGGGACCACAATTTCCACGAAATAGGGCCTGGAAACTCTTCAATGCAGCGACGAAGATTCTCATGTTCGATCAGACATACGGGCTTGTGCGGAGCCCCGACGACACTGGGGCCTTCCGTGGACTGCATGGCAAAGGGAAAAATCCGCGGTTCCTATCGCGCAGCAGCGGTCTTGCGCTCGCGGCCGCGGCGCGCTTCACGAAAGCGTCGCGGAGGCATTCCGCTCTGGCCCTGGTCGCCCTCGGCCTTCTGGGGGGCGCGGGGCCGGCCTCGGCGGCTTGCACCACGTCTGGCGGCGCAAGTTCCGCTTCCGGGACGCTCGTGCCGAATTCCGGCGATACGGTGGATTGCACCGCCAGCAACGACGTCTCGATCGACAACGAGTCGGCAACCGACGTCACCGTGACAGTCGACGGCGGAGCTGCCCTGGAGCCCACGCCGCCACTCAGCGCGATCAACCTGGGCGAAGGCACAACAATCATCAACGATGGCATAATCGAAGGGACAGATACGTCCTGAACCGGCACCATTGTCATCCGGGGCGCAGGCAACCGCATCGTCAACCGAAGGTTTATCCTGTCCACCGACACAAAAGCGATCTCGGGCAACAATTTCGGCGACAGGGCGAACGGAGCCGTGCTGGAGAACAGCGGCATCATCAGCACGAGTTTGCGCAATGACCAACTGTAAATCTCCCGGAAAATGTCCGGGTGATCAACTCTGGCGGCATCGTTCTTGTTTCGGATGGCGAGGGCACCCCACGGCGCTGTCCGTATCCTCTGACAGTCTCATAGAGAACGAGGCGTCGGGCAGAATTGAGGCGCGCTTGAGCTCCACGCCGGCCAGCGTATTTGGGGCCGGACTCTCGGCTGTCGAGATGGGCGGCGGCACCGTTCTGAACAACGCGGGAACGATTCTGGTCGAGGGGAATGCGCGGACCCCAGCCGTCAGAACAATAAATGGGCGAGACAGGGTCCGCATCGTGAACACCGGCACGATCGATGCATCCCTCGGGGGCGCGGGCATTCGAGGCAACGACTCGCTGCGTCTGGAGAATTCGGGAACCATACGGGGCGGTGCCGGGGTCGCCGTTGAGATCAGCGGCAGCGACGGCAGTTCCGTCCTCCTGCAGCAGGGATCGAGCATCGATGGCGCCATCTCGGTCAGGGATTTTGCGCAGGTGCCATTGACGGAGGCCGAGTTGGGCAACGATCCGGTTGCCATCGACTTCTGCAAGCAGAACCCGGACGAAAGCTTCTGCAACAGAGCGGTCCCAAACCTGCCGACGACGGCCACCCTCCAGCTGGAGGGAACAGGCAGCGAGGACGACCTGATCAGCGGCTTCAACTTCATCGAGGTGCTGAGTGACGGGACCTGGACGCTGGACACGGCGCTCCAGGCCGGGTCCGCCACCGACCGGTTCCAGACCGGCGATTTTCGGGGGCCGCTGGAAATTGACGTGCAGGGCGCTGGCGGTCTGCTCGACCTGACCGGGGTGATATCGGACAATCCTGACGACGGCACGCTCGCGGAGGTCGAGAAACTCGGCCCCGGCACCTTGCGCCTGTCGGGCACCAGCACGAGCACGGGCGTGCTGAACCTGCTGGAGGGCAGGGTCGACGCCGCCGGGACCATCCCCATGGCGACGGTGGTAAGCCCCGGCGCCACCGTCTTCGGGACCGGAACCCTCGGCGGTATCCGCAGTGAGGGCCGGGTTGCGCCCGGCAACTCCATCGGCACCCTGACCGTGACCGGGAACTACGAGAGCCTGCCCAACAGCATCCTCGAAATCGAGCTCGACCCGACGGCATCGCCCAAGGTGGATCTTCTCGTGGTGAGCGGGAACGTGACCGCCGAGCGCCGGATGGAAACCGCGTCGGGCAGTTGGAAACTGCTCGGCTCGGCGCATTATCACTATGACTGGCTGGCGGCCGAGGACGCGTTCCATGACATCACGGCCAGCAATCCCATCACGGGCACCATAACCCAAGTGGGCCAGAACCGCGGGGCACATGGCCTGACGGCCGGGCTCGGCATCAGCGGCCAGCTGACCGAGTCCATCGCCGTCGGCGCGGGTTACGCCTATGGCTGGAACGAAGACGGCGAAGAGCATGCGCGGAGCGCGAGTTTCTCGATGACCTGGTGACCCGCGGCATGGCGCGGGCCGCCACGCGCGCCGGATGTGGCGGCCTTGTGCCTTGGCCCGCCCCGCGCCGGGTGCCGTAGAGGCAAGACGCTTTCCGGCACAGATGCCGCGCCGGGCCGCGGATCGGCGCGGCGACGGTCACCGGGGCGGGTCCGGCGGCACTATGGTTTTCCCGCCCCCGTATCGGGGCCGGTCCGCCCGAGCGCGTACATTACACACCAGAACACCAGTCCCACGGAAACGCTTACGACGAAGCCGCCGGGGATGAAGAAGAGTTCGGAAAAGAAGAGGCGCCTTATCGTCGAGGGGGCCGAGATGACGCTGACGAGCGCGAGGCCGATTTGCCCCAGGACGCCGAACGTCAACACGGTCGGCAGCAAGCCGTGCGGGAAAGGTTTTTCAAGCCGGCGATTGAGCGCGAACATCACGGCAAGCACTGGCGCAGCGTAAGGGGGGACGATCACAAGCAGCAGCGGCAGTTCGCACGGACCGTCGTAGCACGCCGACGGGTTGGCCCTGAAGATCAGGTATCCCGCCGCCATCGGTAGAAGGGCGGCGAGGACTCCGGCCAAGACGTAGTGTCCCGCTGGCGCAGCCTTCTTGAAGAACGCGATCGTTGGCCTTCCCTGCACTGTCGCATAGGGGGGTTCAGTTTCGAACAATGTAACGGTGGTGGCAATGACCGGTCTGACAGCGACCATATTATTGCCTGGGCGTCCGGGTTTCCTATCATTGCGCGGTGCCACCGGGAGGTGACGTCATGGCCCAGCCTGTTCAGTATCGTGTGACAGGCATGGATTGCGCCGCGTGTGCCGCGAAGATCGAGAATGCCGTGCGCGCGGCTGGTATAGAGAACCCGCTTGTCTCGACAGCCTCGCAAGTCCTGACACTGGATGTTGCGCCAGGCGATGAACGACTTGAATCCGTTGAACGGTCGGTTTCGGATGCCGGCTATCACCTCGATCGGATGCGGCCCGGAGCCGCGGAGACGGCGCAAGAGACATCGCATCACCTGACCGCCGGGTATCGACGGGCGCTCTGGATCGTGGTTGCGCTCAATCTGGGATATGGCGTGATCGAGATGATCGGTGGTTTCGTCGCCGGGTCGCAGGCATTGAAGGCGGACGCCCTCGACTTCATCGGTGACGGCCTGATCACGTGCCTCGGTGTTCTGGCCATTGGGTGGCGCCTGCTCTGGAGAGCGCGATCCGCATTGCTCCAGGGCGTGTTCCTGGGTGCGCTCGGGATCGGCGTCGTCGGAAACACGATTTGGCGCGTGTTCGCGCAACACCCCGTGCAAGCGGAACTGATGGGTGTGCTCGCCCTGGTCGCGCTTGCGGTCAATGTCGCGGCCGCGATGGTTCTGGTACCGCATCGCGCCGGTGACGCGAATGTCCGGGCGGTCTGGCTGTTTTCGCGGAACGATGCCATCGGAAACGCGGCCGTGGTCGGGGCGGCAGGCGTCGTGGCGTTGACCGGTCAATCGTGGCCCGACCTGGGTGTCGCCTTCGCGATCGCGGCGCTGTTCCTGCAGTCGTCCTGGGTCATCGTTCGAGATGCCCGCCGGGACATCGCGGGATCGCGGAACTGGCCCCTCGGTCGGGTTAACGGCTCACGCTGACATAGCCCCGCGTCTTGCCGTCATTCGCCGAGTCTATGGTGTTCATCGCCTCAAAGAGCGCGGTCGCCTCGACCCAGATGGGCGGGTATTTGTATCGGGTCACGTCAAGAATGAGGAACCGGTCCGTATCTTCGTCATAGGCGCCCAGGGGGGAGATATGGCCACCGGACTCCTGGCCGATAGCTTTCCTAAGGTAGTTCACGAGAATGAAATGATCGTCGTCCTCGAGCTGGGCGATGGCGGTCTGCCGGAAGGTGTCGAGGTCGGAGTCGGCAGCGTGGACCACTTCCACGCCAAGGTTATGCGCCGCAAGCACGCCTCCGAATTGATTGAGGGTCATGCCGTAGGGCGGGTTCACGATCGCCGAGGCCGGCATCACGGCCTCTGCGGCGGGCGTGAAGATATTGTCTTGATCGAACATCCCGAGCCCGAGCGTCATGTCCGAGGCCGGCCGCGGCACGTTCAGCGCATTAAGCACCATCGCAATCGTCGCTGGCCCGCAATAGGCGGGGTTGTCCTGCGTTGTGAAATGGATGCTCAGCGGGAAATAGTCCGTGTTTGCCTCGGCGCCGAAGAGCATCTCTGCGCCCTCGGGTGTCGAAAGGCTTACCAGCCCGTCGGGCAGGGGCAGGGTCTCTGCCTGCGCCGTCGGCACAGCGGCCACCACGGCAAGTGCCGCAGCGAAAGCGAGTCGTTCGATACAATTCATTCCTGGCCCCATTGCGAAAATGAATAAGTGAATTCCACCCACACCCTAGCATTTCGCGGACATGCGCGCCACGCTGCACGCCCAAGCCCGTCCACGCCGCAGAGGCGCATCCGCGGGATAGGGCCCCGGCAAACCGGCGCGGGGTGCGACGCAGGCCGGCTATGGGTGCCAGGCAGTCGCCCGTCCAGCTTTGCCGAAGGTCTGCCGACCGGACAAGGTGGCCCCCGTTTCGCGTGGTAGCGGACGGCCTCGGCGCTGTTTGCGCGGCCATTTCCCGCAATTTGAGCTGCACGCGAAAATTCGGAAACTGACCTTTGAGACCTCTCTGTGCTAGGCTCAGGACCCATTGATTTCTGCGTTGGAGCATGATTCACGCTTCGAAAACTGAGCGGTGAGCATGTCTGATCTTTTCTGGC
>CAJXYS010000047.1 GCA_913063035.1 uncultured Maritimibacter sp.
AAGAAATCATGCCGGCCGCGTTTGTCGACACGGCGCGCCTCGTCAAAGGCGAGACCACTCCACGGATTGCCTTCAGCCATCTTCCATCTCCGCGTCCTCGTCCAGGTCTTCCTCGCCGAAAAGTTCCCGGAGCATGGTGGTGTTCATGACGTACTCGACTTTCTCGTCCGGACGCGACGAAACCGGAAAGCTGATCCCGAAGGCGACAACGGGTTCCCTCGGCAGGAGATTCACAACCGGCTCGGGCGTTTCAGCATTGTCTGGCAGCCTGACTGCAAGCAGGAACAGCACGAGTAGTGGCTTGTTGCGTTTCTCACGGTAAATATGGTCAGGAAAGTTCCTTTTCCCGACATTTCCGGTGCGCGCAAGAAAGTCACTTTCGGCTTTTGATGCTTCCTCGGGCGACAATCCGGTTTTTTCGACGCCACGAGACGCCACGCGCGCACGGCGTCCACTGATTGACAGAATTCCATCCTCGAGATGCTCGACGCCGACACTTCGTGTGGCCGGGCCGATGGGCCAACCGAGCATTTCATTGGTTTCCTGTTTCTCACTGACGCTGGCAATGAACACATCCCACCTGTCCAATTCGTCATGGGCTCGGTCATCGATGTACTGTCTCAGCGGCTCAATGGTTGTCCCCACACTCTCCCGTGCGTTGCGGAACCGGAGCAGGAACTCATCGACGCGAGCAACGTCCACGTCCCTCAGGAGATAGCCGCCCGTGTCACGCGTGGTATCCGGATCATATCCATCATCGCGCAAGGTGGTCAGGAAATCCCGTGCTGCAACACGGTTACTTTCCAGAGCCTCAGGGTTGTTGTGGAGCTTGTGTGTCTCGACATATCCGTTCGACAGGCCGATCTTCACATGTTTCTCGCCCGATCCCAGCTTGTTCCGGGCCGTGACCAGCAGCGACGCTGGATGACTGCGGACCGCAAGCCCGAACTCAAGCGGCGTCGCGCGGTTCCGCTGCATTCGCCGAAGTTCCTCATGCAGCTCCTCGGTCGCTTCGGCGATATGTGCGTACCATCCGATGGCCTGCGGTGGCATCCATATGCGGCACAGGTTCTCATAGCCACCACGGTAGCCGAACCAGCGCCCCATCTGCATGAGCGTGTCGTACATCATGGAGTTTCGCAGGAAGTAAGAAACGGTCAGCCCCTCGAGGGTAAGACCGCGCGACAAAGAGAAGCCACCGACGGCGATCACGGTCAGTCCGCGATTGCCTGATGTCGAGTAGTCGAGGTCGTTGACGCGGCTGTTCACCTCGACGACCCTCGCCCCACCGATCGACTTGAGGAGCTGCGCCTGGATCTCACTCCAGTCGGGCCACTCTTCTTTGTACTCGGCGGCCCAAATCGCGCGCAAAGCCGCGATCTCCGGGTCGCGGAGACCGCGCTCTCCAAGTGAGGCATTTATGCGGATGGAGTCCCGGATCGTATCCAGGACTTCTTGGAGCCGATTGCGGATCAGACCCTGCATCCGGGTGAACCGGCTGGCATTCACGAGCATCGATGCATGCTTGTCGGTCTGTCCGCGCAAGTCCCGGATCGCGCGCGCAATAAGGAAGGCACGCAGCGCTTCCATCATGCTCTCGGGTATTGCTACAAGTTCGTCATCCTTCCCGTGCTTGATCGGCAGCACATCCTCGTTGTCGGTGATGTTGCGCAGATAAAACGGTTCCTCTTCATCCGGCATGCCATCGAGGAACACCTTGCGCGGGCCGAAGTAGTTGTTGGGCGCGTCGAGACCGATGATGAAGTCGCGCGGAAAGAGGTCCTCCTCCTCCATAGCCTCGTCATGCTCAGGGTCGATGAAGATGTTGGCAAATGGGGTCGCGGTGTATCCGACATAGCAGCTGCGCCGGAACAGGCCGAGCAACTCGCGGATTTGACCGTTGATCCTCGACACCTCGCTCTTGCCGTATTTCACGTTGATCGAAGCGTTGTCTGCTTCGTCATCGATCAGGAGCATGGGCTGATCGACCATCTCGGACGAGTGGTTGGCGCTGTGCTCGCGCAGCCATTCGGTAAGGTTGCGCAGGGTGTGGGTGTTCTTCTTGATTACAAGCACCACCGGCACCGCATAGGAGGCAATCTGACTCGTGTTCGAGGTTGCTGTGGCCTTGTTGAAATCCCGTATCGTGTTGGTCAGACTGACAGGCGTGAACCTGTCATCGAAATCGGCGACGCCGATCAGCTTGGGCTTCTCGCGGGTTCCTACTTGTGCGAGCCGACCGGTATCGCGCCCGATGAAGCCCTCGTCAATCCGCCCTTGGGTCTGGTTGCGCAGGTTGTTGTGGATGCCGGCGATCACGATGATTAAGCGATATCCGGCGTCGGCCGCCTTGCAGACAAGACCAGTATAGTTGGCAGTCTTGCCGCTCTGGACGTGTCCGACGACCATACCCTTGCGGTTCCAAGGTCGATTGTCTCGCGGGTTTCCCAGACGAGCGAGTATTGTGTCCGTCACCTGATCCGTCCCGTAGATTACGTCTTGGGGCAGCTTGTTCCTGAACAAAAGCTTTTTGTAGCGCGACCAGTAAAACCATGGATTGGAGGCGCTCTCGATCTCGGGGCGGACCTTTTCGAGCCATGGCTCGAAATCGCTGGCGTCAACGGTTGAGCCCAGCCCCATGCTGACACCGATCCGTTCCTCGATCTCGCGCGCGAGCATTTCGGCATCTTCATCCGTGACTTCCGGGAAGATCGGGGCCTTCCTGACCGAGGCGATCAGTTCGCGGATGCCCTCCGGCGTCCGTCTCGCGGTGTCGATGAGCCCCTGCGACACCATATTGTCGAGCATGTCGATCTGAGCCGTCATTCCTGATCCTCCTGTTCGAGAAGCTTGGCCAGAACCGGTTCGACCTGGTCCCATTCCCTGCGGAACATGTCGGTCGTCTTCAGCATCGATCGCACCCCCGCTTCAGATATTCCCTGTTCGAGCAGATGCGGCACCATCGAATGCAATGCCTGTTCCAGCGCGTCCGGGTCGGCATCCGTGGCCTTGACGGCCTCGGCTTGCCCCAAGAGGTCCGCGTGAAGGGATTCCACGGGCAGGCCCGCACCCACCAGCGAGATGCAGTTCCGGAACTCTCGCCGCAGGTCCTCGGGGAGACGTCCCTCGAACTCGACAAGCGTCGGGTGATCGGAATTCGGCTGATACTCTATCGCCCCATCTTTCATCAACCGCTGCCACATCGGCGCCCGCGTTTCGTCGGTCAGCTTCTGGCCGCGCTTGCGGTATGTCCTCTTGGAGGTCTGGACAAAGCGCTCGACGATCTTCCTGAGCCGGTCCTTGACGGCAGGTGGAAGCTGCGCCGAGGCCTTCTTGACGTCTATTTTCCAGTCCGCGTCCATCGTGTTCGGAATATCCACGCGGATGCGGCAGAGCTTTGTCAGTTCCGTCTGCCGCGCAAGGCCCAGCCAACTCCCACTGATGATCAAGCGATCACCGCGATAGATGTAGAACCCCTGTGACCTGAGATGCCCCTCCGGCCCGCCGAGTTCCTCCCACTCGTCACGCGTCATGGCCTTATGATGAGGGATGGTGAAACTCCGGATGCGGACCAAACCATGCGAGAGTGTCAGTGTCTCCTCGGGGTCGATCTGGGTCGCCGGGTGTCCGCTCGCGAACGGGTCGATCGGTGAAAGCACACGGTCGTTGATGGAGATCGACAGCCTACCCTTGCCGCTGCGCTCCATGAACCGATGAAAGACGATCCTCAGATGTCGTTCTGCGGAAGCAAGCGCCTGGTTGATATGCTGCGCCCTCTTCCGAGCATCGTGCCGATATCCGCCATCGACCCGGTCAAGCTTTTCCCACAGGACCAGCGTGCCGTCCCCGCGGAGCAGGTCGGCGTACGGCACTCCCGCCACGTCCTCGATAAGCGAGATTTCCCATCGGTCGGTCTCCGCCACCTCGTCGAGATCCCAACGCGCGCCCGACAGCTCGCCTTGGTGGCGAGAGAGAACAGTCAGACGCCGGCACTGCGAGAAGCTGGCGCTCTTCAGTCCGAGGCCGAACCGCCCGAGATCGTTGTCGGCCCGCTTCTCGCGCGGGTTGCGGCTACCCGGACGCAGGGCCTCGACCAAGGTGTCCTTATCCATGCCTGCTCCATCGTCCACGATCGCGATTGTCGGATCGTCGGTCAGCGTGTCGGCATGAATCCGCACGGCCGAGGCGCCGGCCGTGATGGAGTTGTCGATGATGTCGGAAAGTGCAGTTGGCAGGGAATACCCGATATCGCGAAGGCTCTCGATCAGCGCCGAGGCTCGGGGTGTGGCATCTGCCTTTTTATGACGTTTGTTCTCCACTTGGATGGCTGCCTGTATACTGCATTGAATTCACGAAATTAATACTCTGAAAACCTAAAGGCCTTGGGCCATCACCGCAAGACGTAAGGCCATCTCAGCCCGCCATATTCATCGAACTCGGAGGTAATGGATGGCGTGCCTCCGAAAGCGCTTTAGAATCAAGTTGCTAAACAAGGTCGGACAGCAGTCTCCGAAGCACACAACAGATGAAAAGCTACAGAGGATCGCCGACGGCTTCAACAGATCCCTGTACGACGAGAGCCGCGCCGTACGCCGGACCGGGGACGGAGGTGTAGTGGTGCTGCGCGAGATCCTTGGGCGGAGCGGCATCATCGAGTGGATGGTACTTCAGCCGACCGATTCGCGGCGCCAGAAGGACGTCTTCCAAGATCTCGCCTCGCTGATCCGGACGAGCGTGCTGCTCGCCGAGCAGGCCTGGCGCGACCATGACGACGCGGATGCCCTCAGGGCCGATCGAGACCTCCGGCTGGCGGCCAGTTCGGCGTCCGGACGTACGCCGCCCGACCGCGCCCATGGCTTGGCCTCGCAGCCCACGCTGTCGCGCTTCACCACCATCATGGATAAGCCGACGAATCGCTCCGTGCTGCGAAAGCCCGGCCTTGAACTCGAGGCATGGCCTACGTTCGGCGTGCGCTTGTGTCCCGTCACGGCCTGTAGATGGCGCTTGAACTCCGCAAGGCTCGGCGCCGCGCGTTCCGCCTCGGCGCGCGTCAGCGCGTCCTCGAGGCGCGCCGGCGTGCGGGAGGTCGGGCGGCGGCCCGTCTTGTCGTCAGTCATCTCACGTTCTCCTTGCAATGTTTGCGATACGCTTTGTCGAAGGCGGTTCGCCAAACCCTCCGGGCCACCGGCTCCAAGATCGGCGCTGTGAACCGGCATGGAAAAAGGACCCCGTATGGAGTGCGCCCCTGCGGCTGGACACGATCACGCGGCGGTTTTGACAGGGGCGCGGGCGTTTTGGTCCTCGAACGTGGCGGGGCTGAGATACCCCAGGGCTGAGTGCAGGCGTCTTTCGTTGTAGGCGTCGATGAAGCGGGGCACGCCGGCGGCGACGTCCTCGAAGGCCTCGTACTCCATGAGGTAGACGTCCTCCACCTTCAACGTCTTCATGAGGCTCTCGGCCTGCGGGTTGTCGTAGGGGTTGCCGCGCCGGCTCATGGAGCCGACGAAGCCATGCTCCTTCAGCAGGTCGCGGTGTAGCTCGGAGGCGTATTGGGATCCGCGATCGGAGTGGAACACGCACCCCGGCAGCGGTCGGCGTAGCGCGATCGCGCGGCGTAGGGCCGCGACCGCGAGGCGCGCATCGATCCGGCGGCCGATGGCGTAGCCGACGACGCGGCGGGACCAGGCGTCCATGAGCGAGACCTTGTTCGCCATTGGTTCAAGAACAATGGTCGAGCGCTACATAGGCGAAGCCGGCGGCGATGGCGATGTAGGTCAGATCTGCCACCCAGAGCTGGTCAGGGCCGTGAACCTCGAAGTCCTTGGCCACGAACGGGTGGATCGGGCCGTCGTGATCGCTGTCGGTGGTGCGGACGAAACGGCGGCGCCGCCGCGGGTTCAGGTCGTGTTCCCTCATCAGCCGGCGCACCTTCTTGGCGTTGACGACAAAGCCGCGGTGGCGGAGCTCGGCACCGACGCGGCGATAGCCATAGCCCTCGAAATCGTCGGTGATGGCGCGGATCTCCGCGATGATCGCGTCATCCCGGGGCTTGCCCTCGGGGTCGGCGTAGTAGCTGGACCGCGCGACGCCCATCAGCTCGCATCCCCGCCGGACGGAGAGGCCGCGGGGCCGCTGGTCACGGATGTAGGCGCGCTTCTCCGCGAGGGTCCGGAGCGCATGCCCCCTTTTAAGAACTCGATCTCGAGGGCCTGTCGACCGACCAGCCGCTCGAGCGCGGCGATCCGGGCTTCGTAGTCGGTCAGTAGCTCGGCGGCCGCGCCGTCCTCGTCGAGAGCGCCTGCTTCGACCTTCTCGACCCAGATGCGGATCAGGTTCCGCGACAGGTCGTGGCGACGGGACAGGGCGTGGAGGGTCTCGCCGGCGTGATACTCGGCGACGACCTGGCGCTTGAACTCGGCGCTATGGCTGCGATGGCGTCTCGGCATGGGCTTCCTTTCTTGGAAAGCCCGGTCCCGGTCAATTCCTGCCTACTCGATCTGTCGAGCCGCAGGGGCGCACTCCATGACGCGCGAGGCTTTGATGTCGCGCAGAGCATCAGGGGCAGTCAACTCTGGCGCGCAATCCTCGGGAACGAACACGAACTGCCGGATGTGCTGGTGGCGCTCGAGACGCCGACTGGCCGGGGGCGGTCAGGTCCGTGCGCGCTCGAAAACCGCCCAGGCCCGCGCGAAGGCGTCGAAATCGAAGCCGGGCGCGCGGGCGGCGTCGAGGACGATCTTCTCGGTCTCCAGCAGGCGCGCGATTGCGCTGGCCAGAACGGCGATCACCTCGGGCGGGACGACGACGGCGCCGTGCCGGTCGGCATGGACGAGATCGCCCGGCGCGACGCGCAGGCCCAGCACCTGCACCGGCACGTCGATCTCGCAGACATGCACGAAGGCGTGGCTGGGGCCCACCGAGCCCGCCACCACCGGGAACCCTTCGGGCAGGTCGCCGAGGTCGCGGACCACGCCGTTCGTCAGCGCGCCCTGCAGGCCGAAGCCCTTGTGCACGCTGGTGTTGATCTCCCCCCAGTAGGCGCCGACGCAGTCGGGCCAGTCGAGGTCCTCGACCACGGCGACGGCGGGCGCCGGCGCCTCGGCCATGTAGCGGTAATATGCCATCCGGCGCTCGCGCACGGTCTCGGGCGGGTCGGTCGGCGGCGCCACGGCGGCAAGACGGGCCGTGCGGGCGAACCCCACCATCGGCGGTGCGCCGGGGTGGGAGGCGACGGGCGTGCCGCGAGTGAAGCGGTCGAAGCCCCGGCGGCCCTGCGCCACTTCGACGGCGTTGCATACAGTCGGGGTGTCGACGGTCCGCATCAGTTCGATCAGCGTCTGGTCGGTCATGTCGTGAGCCAGTCCTCCAGGAGTGCGGAGACGCGCCTGGGCGCCTCCAGCGTGGTCAGGTGGCCCGCCTCTTCCACGATCTGCAGCCGCGAGCCCGGGATCAGGTCGTGCATTAGCTCGTGGCGGGAGACCGGGCAGGGCACGTCGTGGCGGCCGCAGAGGACGAGCGCCGGGCCGCGAAAGGCGCGCAGCGTCTCCGTCTGGTCCGGGCGGTCGCGCAGGGCGCGCGACTGGCGAACGAAGACCTGCGGGCCGAGGTGCTCCGCCATTTCCATGCACAGATCGAGTATCGCCTGCCGTCCGGGGCCCTCGGCAAGGTAGTTGGGCTTCATCTCCTCGCGCATCACCCTGCGCAGGTCGCCGGACTCGACGGCCGCGATCTGGGACGCCCGGCGGGCCTGCGCCTCCGGGGCCTCGGCCAGCGGGTTGGTATCCATCAGCGCGAGGCGCTCCACGCGATCGGGCGCCTGTCGCACTACCTCCATCGCCAAGATCCCGCCCATCGACAGTCCGACAAGTGCGAAGCGCGGGGGGGCGTGGGCCAGCACCTCGGCAGCCAGCGCGGGCATCGTGTCGTGCCCGCCGATGGGGGCGCAGTGGATCGCGTGCCGCCCCGACAGCGCGCCGATCTGCGGCGCGAACAGGCGCGCATCGCACATCATGCCAGGAAGCAGTACCAGCGGCGTCATGCCGAGGCGAGGCCCGCTCCCTCGGAAAGCGAGGCGAGCTTGGCCCAGGCGATGTCCGGGTCGACCGCGCCGTAGCCGGCGAAGGTGCCGAAACCGCAATCGGAGCCCGCCATCACCCGGTCCTCGCCGATGACTGACGCGAACCGTTCCAGGCGCTGCGCCACGATCCGCGGGTGTTCGACGAAGTTGGTCGTGGTGTCGACCACGCCGGGGACCAGCACCTTGTCCTCGGGGATCTCGGCGCGTCGGTCGCGGAAGACCGTCCATTCGTGGGCGTGGCGCGGGTTCGACGCCTCGAACAGCAGGTGCCGGGCGGGGGCCTTCATCAGCGTGGCGAACACCTTGTCCATGTCGATGTCGCAGACGTGGGGGCCCTCGTAGTTGCCCCAGCAGATATGCAGCCGCACGCGGGCGGGGTCGATGTTGCGCAGCGCGTGGGCGAGCGCCTCGACATGGGAATCGGCGATTTTCACGAACTCGTCGTCGGACAGGTCGGTGAAGAGCATCTGGCGCGACAGGGCGAGGTCGGGGCAGTCGAGCTGCAGGTCGAGGCCGGCAGCGACGATCGCCTCGTACTCGGCCTGCATCGCGTCGGCGAGGGCGGCGAGATAGGCCTCGCGGCTGGGATAGAAATCGTTCTGCAGGAACAGTGAGATCACCCCCGGCGAGGCGGCGTTCATGAAGCCGCGTTCGGCGCCATGCTCGGCCATGGCCGCGGTGAGATTGGCGATGTCCTTGTCGAGGTCGTCGCAACCCTTGGGCCTGACCTCGCCCACGCACATCGGCCGGGCGTATTGCGGCGTGCCGCCCGACTGCGCGATGCGCTCCAGGAAGCTGGGGAACATCTTGAGATCGGCGGGCGCGTTGCGCGGGCTGTCGCCGGCGAAACCGGTATAACGGTCCTTCACGTAGGTCGCGTATGAGATCTTGGAGGTTTCCCCGTCCGAGACGATGTCGATGCCGGCCTCAACCTGCCGGCGCACCGTCTCCGACACGGCGCGGGTCATGCATTCGTCGAAGGCGGCCACGTCGTATGGCTCGCCCCTCTCGCGGGCGAAGATGAAGTCCACCACCTCCTGCGAGCGGGGGAGGGAGCCGACATGGGTTGCGAGGATGGGCATGGATCGCCTCTTCAGTTCTTGCGCGCCATCAACGCGCTGTGCTTGTCGGTTTCGGGGTCCTCGGCGCGGAACCCGGTCAGCCGCATGCCGTGATCCTCCAGGCAGGCGACATACTGCGCGGGCGAGAGAGAGGCATGGTAGACCGGCTCGCCGCCCACCTCGCCCGTGGCCTCGCCCTCCTTAGGGCCGACCGTCACCAGCAACGCCCCGCCGGGGGCGAGGTGCGCGGCCATGCGACCGAGGGTCTGCCGCTGGGCCTGCGGGTCGAGGTGAAAGAAGCTGTCCCACGCGACGATACCGTCTAAGGTCTCACCCAGTACGAGGTCGCGCATGTCGCCCGCGCGCCAGTCGCCGTCGGGCAAGCGTCCGCGCGCGATCTCCAGCACTGGGGCAGCCAGGTCCAGCCCGGTGACGCGAAATCCCTCGGCCATGAACCAGCGCGCGATGGGCTCGCCCACGCCGCAGCGCAGGTCGAGCACCCGCCCGCCCGTTGACAGCGCCGCGGCAAAGCGCGCCAGCCAGCGCGCCTCGAACAGCACCGTCGAGCGCTGCGCGTCATAGACCGCCGCCTGGCGTTCGTAGACCCCGTGGATATCCTCGGGCCGCCCTTTCACACTGCGACCGTGCTGGCCGGGGCCAGCGTGCGGACCACGGCCTCAGCGCCCTCGAAATCGGCGTCTTCATGCAGCGCGCCGGGAAAGGCGGTGCAGGCCAGCCCCGCGCCCAGCGCCGCGCGAAGCCCGTCGGGGTTGTCCTCGACGGCCCGGGCCGGGGGGTGGCTCAGACGTGACAGTGCCAGCGTGTAGACTGCGGGGGCGGGCTTAGGATCGGCGACATCGGCGCGGGTCAGGATCACGTCGAAATCCGCCTGAGACAGCCCCGTCGCCGCCAGCACCGCGGCGACGTTGGCCGCGCTCGTCGTCGTCACCAGCGCCACCGCGTCGCCCTCCGCCCGGGCGGCCTGCATCGCCTCGGCCACGCCGGGGCGCAGCGGCACGCCCCGGGTCAGGTCCTGTTGGAACAGCGTGCTCTTTCGGGCGTGCAGGGCCGCGACGTTGACCGAGGCGCCGCGGCTGTCCGCCTCGGTGGCGATCCGGTCGGCCCCGCCCGACCGCGCCAGCAGCGCGCGATAACGCGCCTCGGACCAGTGCCAGTCCAGCCCGGCCTCGGCGAAGGCCGCGTTGAAAGCCGCGCGCTGCAGCTGCGAGGTTTCGGCCAGAACGCCGATGGACCCGAGGAGAAGTGCCGCCAAGGGGATATCCTTTCGTGCTGCGGGCGGGGGTCAGCCCTGCCAGGTCGGCCCAGCGGGATCGTCCGTGCCCACGATGTGATAAAGCGCGGCCGCGCCGGTCATCGACGGCACCACGCTGTGGGACAGGTTTTCGGGCACCGACATGGTATCGCCTGGAGCAAGGGTGGCTTGGCCGCCCTCCCAGTCAACCCGCCAATGGCCCGTCACCGGCATCAGCACGCTGGGCCGGTCGTGGCTGTGCCGGTCCTCGGTGGCGCTCTTGCGGGTGAGGAAGTCCACCTCGAAGCCGGGCCTGTCGCGCAGCATACCGGTTTCCCCGATGACCCTGGCCGGAGTCTTGTCGGCCAGTGCGACCATGTCCCAGTAGCGCGCGACGTGGTTGGGCAGAACCTCGGCCGTGGTCGGCTCGGGGCGCTTGGCCAGTTCGTCCTGGCTCATCAGGGGCATGGGCTTGACGCCCTCGGGCAGGGCCTGGCCCGCCTTGGTGTCGTAAAGCTTGCCGGTCTCGGCCAGGACGAGGCCGTGATCGGCGGCCTCCTCGATGACCTGCGGCGCCCACATCACACCGCCGCCGGCGTCGTCGCCGCCGAGAATGGCCATGATCATCCCGTAATCGTCGCCGATGTTCTCGAAGCCGCGGAAGATGCCGGTGGGGATGTTGAAGATGTCGCCCTCCTCCAGCACCACCTCGCCCGCGGCGCCCCAGCGGCCCCAGAAGAAGCGCCAGCGCCCCGACAGGACGAAGAACACCTCCGCCGTGCGGTGGCTGTGAAGTGAATTGCGGCAGAGTGGCGGCTGGCCCGCCGCGCCGATGTTGAACCCGTGCGGGAGCTTGATGTGCACGTGCTGGTCAGCGCTTTCCGAGACGCCGCCGCCGATAATGGTGAAGTTCTCCTTTTTGTCGGAGCCGGGCGTGTGGGCGTCGATGAAGGCGGTGCGGCAGGGCACGAGCTCGCCGTAGCGGACGATGCGCTCCTCCATGGCCGCGGGCGTGATCTCGATGGGGCGGTCGAACGTATCGGTCTCCATCCTCTCCTCCTTGTTTGCGGCCGCCTCGGGCGGGCGCCCGATCAGCCGGTATGCAGGGCGATCTGCTTCCAGATCGCCGTCTCGTCGTGGAGCGTGAACTCGCGGCGCAGCCTTGGGGGCGCGGCGCCGAGGCTGCCGAACTCGGCGTGGCTGATGCCCAACACATAGACGGGCGCGCCGGTCGGCGGGCCGAACGCGCCCCAGCCGTCGTGCCGGCCCCAAAGCGACCACCGAACGGCAGCGCGGGGCGGCATGAGCGGATCGTGCCGACCGATCACGTGGTGGATCCTGAACTCGGCCGAGGGAAAGGCCGCCCGCAGGCCCATCCAGAAGCGATCGACCGGCTCCCGGCCGTGCCCCGTCGTGCCGCCGGGATACTCCGACTGCACGGCCCGGTCGTACTCGGCGGGGATCACGGCCATGTCGGCGCCCATGATCCGCGTGAGAATGTCGGCGTAGCGGGCGCCCCATTCGTCGGCGTTGCCAACGCCCGCGTAGGGGCCGGCGATGTCGGTCTCGGGCGTCAGCGGCTTCACGCAGTGCCCCGCCCCCCCTTCGCGGTCGATCAGGGCGCGGGCGTAATCCTGCGGCTCCCATCCCATCTGGCGGACGATCGCGCCCTGATCGCGGATCAGCCATTCGTCGTCAATGGCGTTGGCGCGGGCGTGGCAATCCGCGATGATGCGGTAGCCCAGCGGCCGACCTGTGGCGGCGCCGTACACGCCGTCACCCAGATGTGTGGCGGTGGACAGGATGCGGTGCGAGCTGAGCATCCCCTCCTCGGGCGTGCCGGACCAGATCACGTCCTCGCCCAGAAGCTGCCGGTCGGGGAACTCGGCGAGCGTCGCCATGGTCGCGGCGATCACGCCCTGATTGCCCACCACCACCGAGGCCGGCGACCGCACCACGATGTCGGGCGCGTAGTAGCGGTGCAGGGTGGCGATGCCGCGATCTTCCCAGATCTCCTTTGTGATGCCGAGGATGTAATCGGGGAAGTCGCGGAACTGCGGGTCGAAATCCTTCATGTCGTCCATCCTTCCGGCACCCGGGCCGAGCCGCGCACCACGAGCGGGGCGGGGATCACGCTGGGGGGCGTGTCGGCGGCGCCGTCCTCGATTTGCGCGAGCAGCACCTCGACGGTGCGCTCGACCATTAGGTTGGCGCGCTGGCGCACGGTGGTCAGCGCATAGGCGGCCCAGGCGGCCGGCGGCACGTCGTCGAAGCCCACGACCGAGACGTCGCCCGGAACGGCGAGCCCCAGCTCGAAGCGCAGCACGTCCATCACCGCGAAGGCCATGTGGTCGTTGGCCACGAACACCGCGTCCGGCCGGCAGGGGCCGACGAACATGGCGCGCGCGGCGGCGCGGGCCCGGTCGTGGTGGAAGTCGCCGACGGCGCGGGCGTGGAGGCCCTGCCCGCCTTCGGCGAGGCCGTCGCGGAAGCCCGCCTCGCGGTCGCGCTGGGTAGAGGCGCCCTCCCACCCGGCGATGTAGCCGATGCGCGCATGCCCGCCGGCCAGCAGGAACCGGGCAATCTCGGCGCCACCGCCGTAATTGTCGGACGAGACCGAGGCGACACCGGCGATGTCCTGGGACCGGTTGAACAGAACCACTGGCACGCCCGCCACCCGGCAGCGCGTGGCCAGATCGGAGGACAGCGCGACCGAGGCGGCGATGATGCCGTCCACCTGATAGTCAAGGATCTCCTCCAGCACCTGGTCGATGTTGCCCGCCGTCTGCGAGGCCATGAAGACCAGCACGTGGTAGCCGCGGGCCTGCAGGGCGTTGGAGAGCTTCTCCAGCGCCTCTGGGTAGAAGTAGTTCTCGAGATAGGCGACCACGAGGCCGATGATCCGCGATCGCCCAGTGATCAGCGAGCGCGCCAGCACGTTGGGGCGATAGCCGAGTTCGGCGGCGGCCCGGCGCACCTTCTCGGCGGTCTTGGCCGAAACCGAGGCGCCGGGGGTGAACACCCGGCTCACCGCCGAGCGGCTCACCCCCGCCCGGTCCGCCACGTCCTGCGCCGAGACCTTCACCATTAGCCCGCCGTCCACCCGCCGTCGATCATCAGCGCCGCGCCTGTGACGAGCGCCGCGGCATCGGAGGCGAGGAACACCACCGCGCCCATCACGTCTTCCACCTCGCCGACGCGGCCGAGCTTGATCCTGCTCTCGATCCAGGCGCGCTTGCCCGGGTCGTCGAAGGTGGACTGCGTCAGCGGCGTGCGGATGAAGGTGGGGCAGATCGTGTTCACGCGGATGCCGAGGGACCCCCACTCGATCGCCATCGCCTTCACCATACCCTCCAGACCGTGCTTGGTCGCGCAATAGACCGACCGATCGATGCCGCCCACATGCCCCATCTGGCTGGAAACATGGATGATGGAGCCGCCCGCGCCGGCATCACGCAGAGCCGCCACGGCCTGCAGCGACAGGAAATGCGCCGCCCGCAGGTTGACCGCCATCACCGCGTCGTAATCGGCCGGATCGGTCTCCACCGCTGGGGCGTGGCGGGCGAGGCCGGCGGCATTCACCACCACGTCGAAGGGTCGGGCGAACAGCCCGGGCAGCGCGGTGAGGTCGGTGACGTCCGCCGCCCGCGCCTCGGCCTGCCAGCCCTCGGACTGCATCGCCTGCACGGCCTCCTCCAGCGGGCCGGGCCGGCGGGCGACGCAGGTGACATGGGCCCCCATCTCGGCCAGCGCCACCGCGCAGCCCAGCCCGATGCCGGAGGAGGCGCCGGTCACCAGCGCGCGCCGGCCGTCGAGCCGGAAGGACGGCGTGCGGGGAAGAGCGGTCACAGCGGCCGTCCCGTCGCCGGGTCGAACCCCGCGCGCGCCTTGTTGAAGGCCCGCATCCGCGCGAGGACGTCGACGCCGATCTGGTCATACATGTGCAGCAGGTCGACGAGCACCCAGTTCTCGCGGATGCGGCCCGCCTCCAGGCGCCAGAAATCGAGACTGCGCATCTCAATCCGCCTGCCCGCCGGCGCGATGCCGAGCCAGCCGTCGTGGCTGAGCGTCTGGATCATGTTGGGCCAGCCAGTGACACCCACGTAATCGCCGTCGCCGAAGAAATGGTAGGTGATGTCGTCCACGTACTGGCCGCGGTCGGGCATGGCGTCGAGGAAGGGGATCTGGTGCCAGTCGCGGAAGCCCTTGATACCGCGGCCCGTGCCGATGCCGGCGGGGCCGTACCAGCTCATCCGCTCGTGCCAGAACCGCGGAATCTCCATCACCTCCGGCCCCCCCTCGGCCGGGTGCTTCTTCATGTGCTGGAGCATGTCCACCACGATCAGGCAGGACTCGGTGCTGCGGGCCTGGTCGTGCGGCCCTGGCACGATGCCGTCCTGCGTGGCCGGCCCCGGAACGTGCCACTCGCGGCCGAGCGAGGGCGCCATGGGCCAGGCGCCCGCCTGCATCATCACCTCCGGGATGTCCCACAGCGCCTGGATCTCCACCACGCGCCCCGCCTCGAAGCGGTAGAACTCGTGGAAGCGCATATGCGCCATGTGGCGGGTGGGCGGAATGTCGAGGAAGGGCGCGGCGAACAGCCCGGTGTAGTAGCCGCCGCAGCCGACCCAGTCGGCGCCCTCCGGCGTCTGGCCCGCCATCACGATGTGGTCGCGCCGCTCCAGATCGGGAAACGCGCTGCAGAGGGGCGCGAGCGCCCCCTCCCAGAAGGCGTCCGCCCCCGGCATGTCGCCGAACGGATGGGCGAGGCGGACGACGGCCCCCTCGGCGAGCAGCGCGTCGAGGGCGTGGCGGACGCCTTCCTCCTCGAAGTCGTACATCGCCGCGCGCAGGGGCTGGAGCGCGGCCTTGTGCCGGCTGTGCCGGTCCGGCCCCTCGTAGGTCATTCCGCGGCCTCCCGGTGGGGAGCGGCGGCGCCGTAGGGCACGTTCTCGCCGCCGTAGCGGCGCACCCGCAGGTTGCACTGTTCGGCATGGCCCACGAAGCCCTCCAGCATGCACAGCCGCGAGCCGTAGGCGCCGACCAGGGCCGCCGCCTCGTCGGTCAGGATCTTCTGGTAGGAGTGGGTTTTCAGGAACTTGCCCACCCAGAGGCCGCCGGTGTAGCGACCTGCCTTCTTGGTGGGCAGGGTGTGGTTGGTGCCGATCACCTTGTCGCCGTTGGCGACGTTGGTGCGCGGGCCGAGGAAGAGCGCGCCGTAGCAGGTCATGTGCTCGAGGAACCAGTCGTCGCGGTCGGTCATCACCTGCACGTGCTCGGAGGCGATGTCGTTCGCCACCGCCAGCATCTCGTCGTAGCTGTCGCAGAGGATCACCTCGCCGTAATCCTCCCAGCTTCTGCTGGCGGTGTCGGCGGTGGGCAGGATCGAGAGGAGCCGCGCCACCTCGGCCAGCGTGTCCTCGGCCAGCTTGCGCGAGTTGGTAACCAGAACGGCCGGGCTATTATAGCCGTGCTCGGCCTGGCCCAGCAGGTCGGTAGCGCACATCTCGGCATCCACTGTCTCGTCGGCGATCACCATCGTCTCCGTGGGGCCCGCGAAGAGGTCGATCCCCACCCGCCCGAAAAGCTGGCGCTTGGCCTCGGCCACGAAGGCGTTGCCGGGGCCGACGATCATGTGCACGGGGTCGATCGTCTCGGTGCCCAGCGCCATCGCGCCCACGGCCTGGATGCCGCCGAGCACGTGAATCTCGTGCGCGCCGCCGAAATGCATGGCCGCGACGACGCCCGGGTTGGGCTTGCCCTGCCAGGGCGGCGTGGCGGCGACGATGCGGGGCACGCCCGCGACCGAGGCGGTGGCGACCGACATGTGGGCCGAGGCGACCATGGGAAACTTGCCGCCCGGGACATAGCAGCCGACCGACTGCACGGGGATGTTGCGGTGCCCGAGGATCACGCCCGGCAGCGGCTCCACCTCGATATCCTGCATCGAGCCGCGCTGGGCGCGGGCGAAGGCCACCACCTGCTCCTGCGCGAAGCGGATATCGGCGATCTCGCGGTCGGAGAGCTCGCCGATCAGCGCGTCGATCTCTCCTTGCGTGAGGCGGAAGCTCTCGGGGGCGTAATTGTCGAACTTCTCCGACAGCTCGCGCACGGCGGCGTCGCCGCGCGCCTCGATATCGGCCAGCGTGGTCTCCACGATCTGGCGCACCTTCGCGTCGTCCTGGTCGCGGTCGGCCTGGGGCCGGCCGCGCTTGAGATACTCAATCTTCATGTCTGCTCCTCGTGTTCGGGGCGCGGCGGCGTACGCTCACCCCTGTCGAACGCCTCCCAGCCATGGCCGTCGAACACGTCGCGGCCGAGCTGGGCGAGCAAGTGGGGGAAATCGACCATCACCCAGTTGTCGGCGATGCGGCCGTCCACGACGCGCCAGAAATCCATGTACCGGATCTCCACCCGCTTGCCGGTGGGCGCGACCCCCATGAACGGGCCGGTATGGGTGGCCTCCTGCCGGCCGAAGGCGGCGGCCCACTCGCCCATGAAAAGCCGCGCCTCGTCGATACACGTCTTGTCGGAGAAGGCCGCCTGGAACGGGCGCTGCCAGTTGTCCTGGAACTCCGTCAGGCCGTGCTTGGTGCCGCAGCCATAGTTGCCCATCCAGCGGAAGCTCTCATGGAAGAACTCGCCCATGTCGTGGATGCGATGGTCGTTCAGGCCGTCCACCATGCCCTCGATCACGGCGCGGGTCTCGTCTGTCTTCTCCATGTCCGTGCCGCGCGTGAGCACGGCCTGCTCGGGACGGGAGCCCTTCATCATCGATCCTTTCGGGATGTGTCGCGGTGTCTGCTGTACCGGGGCAGGCCCGCGTCGAGGAAATCCCGCGGCATCCGGTTGAGGGCCGGGTGGCGCGTGAGCGCGGCAGTGCGGGCGGTGCGGCTCATCCCTTCACCGCCCCCGCCGTCAGGCCACTGACGATCTGGCGCTGGAAGATCATCACGAGCAGAAACAGCGGCGCGGTGATCGAGACGGCCGCCGCGACCGCCTCGACCTGGTCGGTGGTCGTCGTCTCGCGGTTGAAGTAGCCGGCGATGGCCGGGACCATCGTTTGGTTCTGCGCGTCGAGCAGCAGCGAGGTCACGAGGAAGTCGTTATAGGCCAGCAGGAAGCTGAATAGGCCGGTCGTGATGACCCCGGGCCACATCACAGGCATAATGATCCAGCGGAAGGCCTGGAAATGCGTGCAGCCGTCCACCCGCGCAGCCTCGTCGAGCTCGGCGGGGATGTTCTGGAAGAAGCTGCGCAGCATCCAGATGGTGAACGGCTGATTGATCGAGACGAGCACCGCGATGACCGCCAGCGGCTGGCCGTAAAGCGTCGGCGCGTTCTCGCCAAGGATCGGCTCGAGGATCTGGGCGGAGTTGATGAAGACGGGCAGATAGCCCGCCACCAGCACCGAATGCGGCAGCGCGCGGAACACCAGCGCGATGATCAGGATCCAGAAGGCCAGCGCCGAGCCGGACCGCGCGAGCGCGTAGCCCGCCAGCGTCCCAACGGTCAGCGAGATCGTCACGACGCCGGCCGTGACAATCATCGAATTGATGAAGTTGCGATAGAAGGCGTTGTCCACCCATACGGCGACGTAATGCTCGGTCGTCAGCCCAAGGACGGGCCGGCCAAACGGGCCAGTCACGGCCTCCAGCGGCGCGACCACCAGCGGCAACAGGCCAACGAAGGCCACGAGGAAGCCGACGGCGAAGAGCACCGCGCCGACCAGCCAGCCGGCGACCAGCAGGCCGGGCGGGGTGAGCTGCGCCACGATCCGGGGGAGGCTGCGCGTCGCGATGCGGGCCGAGAGCCACAGCATGACGGCGCCCAGCCCGATGTCGAGAAGCGAGAGGCCAGCGCCGTCGCCCCTTGTCTGCGGCCCCGTGATCACCTCCCAAGGGTTGGCGGAGAAGGCGTCGACCGGCGACTTGAAGCTCATCACCGCGATCCAGAGGATAGGGAAGGCGGCGAGCAGCAGCCAGAAGGCGAGGAAACCGGAGGAGGCGAGCCTCAGGCCGAGAGGCATGCGCATGGCGCGGGGCGTGGACATCGGCGCCTCCTCAGGACTCGCCGTGGTGGTCGCGCCAGGTGCGGCGCAACAGCGGGATCAGCAGGATCATGATGCCCACCATCGTCAGCATGGCGCTGGCCGAGGCGCGGGAGATCGCGCGGTTGCCGGCGTCGTCGGGCGTGAGCAGGTCATAGGTCAGCCATTGCAGCGTGATCCGGTAGGCCTGGCTGGAGAAGCCGACGACCTCCTCGAAGGCCCGGTAGGCGTCCATCAGGTGGATCAGCGCCACGAAGATGATGAGCGGCATCAGGTGCGGCACGATCACGTATTTCAGCCGCTCCCAGCGGTTCGCCCCGTCGATGATGGCCGATTCCAGGGTGTCCTGGTTCACCGTCTGGAGCCCCGCGTAGAAGATCACGAAGGCGAAGGGCGCGACGTGCCAGACCCGGTAGAACATCATCAGGAACTCGATGGCCCAGCCGTTGGCCGCCACGGAGATGTCGGTGGCGAGCCACTGTTCCAGAAGCGCGGTCACGATCCCGTCGCCGTAGAACAGCCAGCGGATCGAGAGCGCGCCGATCACCGGCGTGATGATGAACGGCAGCAGCGACACGAAGATCACCGGCCCCTTCAGCGAGCGGGCCGCGTTGTTCACCGCGATGGCGATGGCGAGGCCGAGCCCGATCACCAGGGGCAGCGTGATCAGCGTGAAGGTCAGCGTGAAGCGCAGCGCCTTCCAGAAGTCGATGTTGAGGATTCCCGCCCAGGCGCCTTCGGCGAGCGCCTCCCCCATCGCCGCGAGCCCCAGGACACGCTCGTAGGACAGCCAGCCGACCCATTCGGTGGTCGTCACCTGGTTGCCGGCCGCGTCCAGGACCGGCTGCGTCTTGATCTCGGTGGTACAGGTCTGTTCGAGGAAGCCGGCGGTGCAGGTCTCCACCTCCACCTGCTCGACGACGGGCTGGGTGATCCGGAACGAGTTGAGGAAGACCGTCACCAGCGGAAAGGCGATGAAGATCAGCATCATGACGATCGACGGCGCGACGAAGGCGGCGAACGTGCGGAACTTCATGGCATTCCCTCCTGCGGCTGCGGGCGCAGCGGCGCGCGGCCTCAAGTCGAGCGCGCCGGCGCCACGGCCCGGCCGCCCCAGGCGGTGACGGCCGTCGCCGACGGCGGCGGGCGGTCGGCCCGGGGGGCCGGCCGCGCCCTGTTCACTCGAGCAGGCCGGCTTCCTTGGCGGCCGTGATGTAAGCCTCCTCGACCGCGGCCAGCGTCGCCTCCGCGCTGCGCTTGCCAGTGAAGAAGGCAGGCAGTTCGTTGCCGAGTGCGGTGTGCATCAGGCCCATCTGGCTGGTCGAGGGATAGCTCGGCGGCGCGGGCTGGGTGGTCGCCGTGGCGATGGCGCCCTCGGCCAGTCGGTTGGGCTGGTAGCCGTCGATCAGCCAAATTGCCTCGTCGTTCGATTCCTGCACCATCTCGGTGTTGATGCCCTCCATCGCGACCCGGAAGGCGGCCTCGGCCTCCGCGTCGGTGATGTTACGGGCGACTACGATGCCGTCCCACCACAGCGTGGTGGCCGGCGGGCCGCCCTCGACCGCGCGCGGCGCCGCCGCGGCGTAGACATCGCCCACGACCTGGCTCTCCTCGGCGTTGTCCATCGCCCCGCCGCGCGAGGCCCAGAGATTGGCCATAGCGATCATGCCCTGTTGGAACTGCTGCTGGACGTAGGTGGAGTCGGACACCAGCACCTCGGGGTCGGCGTATTCGGTCAGCGCCTTCATCGTCTCCAGCGCGCTGACGCCGGCCTCGGTGTTGACCGTCGGCATGCCCTCGTCGTCGTAGAACCATCCGCCGTAGCCGATGAACATGTTGTTGAAGTCCTGCCCTATATTCCAGCCGGACTTCATGGTCATGCCGAGCGGGTACTCGACCACGCCCGACTCTTCGATGACCCGTGCGGCCTCCAGCACCTCGTCGTAGGTCTTGGGCACGTCGAGCCCGAGCTCGTCGAAGATGTCCTTGCGGTACATCAGGTGCTGGGTGTTCACCATCATGCCCACAGCCATGATCTGCCCGTCCACGCGAATCAACTGGTTGGGCTTCAGGTGCTGGCCGTATTCCTCGACCAGAGCGTCGAGCGGGCGCACGGTGCCCTGGTTGAGCAGGGGGGTGATGGTGCCGTTGGAGACGCCGCCGAGATGGTAGAGTGAGGGATCAGCGGCGAAGGCGGCGGGCTGCTTGGTGCGGAATTCCTGGTCGAGTTCGGCCTCGAAGTTTCCGCATTCGGCCATGGCGTCGGTGACGCTCTTCCACGCCTCGAATCCGGCCGAAAGCATCTTGACGGGCGTGTCGTTGTCGAAGGCGCATTCCGCCGCGGCGCCGGTGGCTGTCAGCGCCGTGGCGCCGGCGAGAAGCATGGATCTCAGGTGCATGTCGGTCTCCCTGTTGGCGTTGGTCGGGGCGGCGGCGGTCAGGCGCCGCCGTCGATCCGCTGCCCGGTCTGCGTGTCGAACAGGTGGCAAATGCGGGCAGGCGCAGCGAAATGGGCCATATGCCCGATCTCGCTGCGGAATTCCTTATGCGCCTTGACGGCGATCAGCGCGCCGCCGGCGCGTACGGTGATCATCGAGGCGTCGCCCAGAAGCTCCAGCGTGTAGACCGGTGCGGCGATCTCCCCGGCGTCCGTCACGTTGGCGTCCTCGGCGCGGAAGCCGAGGGTGACGGGGCCCTCCGGCCCGTCGAGACCTGGGATCTCCACGCCTTCGGCGCGGAAGGTGCCACCCTCCAGCACCCCGTCCATCAGGTTCATCGCTGGCGAGCCAATGAAGCCCGCGACGAACGTGTTGGTTGGGCGGTCGTAAATCTCGGTCGGCGTGCCGACCTGCTGGACCACGCCCTGTTTCATCACCACAACGCGGTCGGCCAGCGTCATCGCCTCGATCTGGTCGTGGGTGACGTAGATCGTCGTCACCTGCAATTCGTGGCTGAGGTTCTTGATCTGCGCCCGGGTCGAGACGCGCAGCTTGGCGTCGAGGTTCGACAGCGGCTCGTCCATGAGAAAGACGTTCGGCTCGCGCACGATGGCGCGGGCGAGCGCGACGCGCTGGCGCTGGCCGCCAGAGAGCTCGGCGGGACGGCGGTGCATGAAGGGCTCGAGCTCGACCATGCGGGCGGCCCACATCACCTTGTGCTCGTGGGTCCCGGGATCTGCCTTGCGCACCTTCAGCGGGAAGCGGATGTTCTCGTAGACGTTGAGATGCGGGTAGAGCCCGTAGCTCTGGAAGACCATCGCCACGTCGCGGTCCTTCGGCTCGAGGTCGTTCACCACCCGGTCGCCGATGACGATCTCGCCCTCGGTGGCGTCCTCCAGCCCGGCAATCATCCGCATCGTGGTCGTCTTGCCGCAGCCGGAGGGGCCGAGAAGCACGAGGAACTCGCGGTCCTCGATCGTGAGATCGAAGTTGGCGATACCGACGAAGGAGCCCCAGCGCTTGGAGATGTTCCGCAGTTGCACCTGCGCCATTACCGCTCCTCCTGCCGGCTTGCACACGATTGCAAAACAGAATAGCGAAATTGCTGACGCTGTGGCAAGGATTTTCTGCAATCGTGTGCAACATCGGAAGGAGAGACCAGTGGACGACCCCCGCACGCGCATCCGGACGGGCCTCGGCGAGATCCTGCGCTGCGACGACGAGGCGATGCCGGCCGCGCTCGACGCGATGCTCACGGAGGACTGCATCTTCGACGTCTCTAACCCCATCGAGCGACTGGAGGGACGTGAGGCGATCGGGCGCGGCTTCTTCGGCCCGCTGCGACGGGCCTTCACTGCCGTCCGCCGGCGCGACGAGATCTTTCTTGGAGGGCCGAACCGGCGCGGCGAGGGCGAGACGTGGATGACGGCCCTGACGCACTACGTGGGAACGTTCGCGGACCGGATGGCGGGCATCCCGCCGTCGCAGCGACTGGCCTTCCTGCGCGCGGGCGAGTTCTACCGGATCGAGGGCGGGCGGATCGCGCAGGCCCGGATCATCCTCGACCTGCCGGATCTGATGCGGCAGGCCGGCCGGCCGCCCTTTCCGCCGATGCTCGGCACCGAGATGCTGTTCCCGGGACCGGCGACCCATGACGGCGTCTGCCCAGCGCACGGCGACGGCGCCCGGAGTCTCGACCTCGTCGAAGCGATGCTTGCAGATCTCCAGGACTTCGACCACGAGACGTTCGACAGCCGGGACCAGACGGGCGAGGGCGGCTACTGGCACCCGGACATGCTGTGGTACGGCCCCGGCGGGATCGGCTCGACCTATCGCTGGGATGGCTTCGTCAAGGATCACCGCGCGCCCTTTCTCAGCGCCTTCCCGGACCGCAGGGGGGGCAACCATTACTGCCGGATCGGCGACGGCAACTACGCCGCCGTCTCGGGCTGGCCGTCGATGACGAAGACCCATCTCGGCGACTACCTGGGGGTGCCAGCCACCGGAAAGCGACTGACGCTGCGGGTGATAGATTTCTACCGCTGCGAAGCCGGGCGCATCATCGAGAACTGGGTGCTGCTCGACTATGTCGATCTTTTCCGCCAGATGGGCGTGGACCTCCTGCGCGAGCCCTGACAACGCGCATGGCGTGGCGCGCGATGCGGGCTTTGTTGATGGCGTGGATGCCCCCTCCCGGCGGCATCGTAATGTGCCAATGTGATGCGTGTGAAGCCATCACAGAAGGAGAGAGCATCCATGTCCGAAGCTACTATCATCGGCATC
>CAJXYS010000048.1 GCA_913063035.1 uncultured Maritimibacter sp.
CCGGCCAACGTGCTGGTCTTCCCGGGCACCGACGCGGCCAGCGCGGCGCGCAACGTGCTCAAGATGCGGGCCAACGGTCTCGAGGTGGGGCCGATCCTGATGGGGATGGGGAACCGCGCCCATATCGTCACACCGTCGATCACCGCGCGGGGGCTGCTGAACATGGCCGCGCTCGCGGGAACGCCGGTGCAGCATTACGGATGACACAGGAGGAGGACAAAGATGGGGTACCGGGAGGTCTACGAGGCGTGGCGCGCCGACCCAGACGGTTTCTGGATGCGCGAGGCCGAGGCCATAGATTGGGACAGGAAACCCTCTAAGGCGCTGTTCGACGGCAACGCGCCGCTCTACGAGTGGTTTTCCGACGGGATGGTCAACACCTGCTGGAACGCGGTCGACCGCCATGTGGAGGCCGGCCGGGGCGGTCAGGTGGCGATCATACACGACAGCCCGGTCACCGGCACGGTCCACAAGATCACCTATGCCGAGCTGCGCAACCGCGTCGCCAGCCTTGCCGGTGCGCTCCGCGCCAAGGGCGTCGAGAAGGGCGATCGCGTCATCATCTACATGCCGATGGTGCCGGAAGCCCTGGAGGCGATGCTCGCCTGTGCCCGGATCGGGGCAATCCACTCGGTCGTCTTCGGTGGCTTCGCCGCGCATGAGCTGGCGGTGCGCATCGACGATGCCCGGCCCAAATGCATCATCGCCGCCAGCTGCGGGATCGAGCCCGGCCGCGTGGTCCATTACAAGCCGTTGCTGGACGGCGCGCTCGAGCAGGCCGAGCACGAGCCGTCCTTCTGCGTGATCTTCCAGCGCGAGCAGGAGGTCGCCCGTCTCGAGGCGGGCCGCGACCACGACTGGTACGCCTTCCAATACGGTGTCGAGCCGGCAGACTGCGTGCCGGTCGAGGGCAGCCACCCGGCCTACATCCTCTATACCTCCGGCACGACCGGCGCGCCCAAGGGCGTTGTGCGCCCGACGGGCGGGCACCTCGTGGCGCTGAACTGGACGATGAAGAACATCTACAACGTGGCGCCGGGCGAAACCTTCTGGGCGGCCTCGGACGTGGGCTGGGTCGTGGGGCACAGCTACATCGCCTACGCGCCGCTCATCCACGGCAACACCACGATCGTCTTCGAGGGCAAGCCGGTCGGCACGCCGGATGCGGGCACCTTCTGGCGGGTGATCCGCGACCACGACGTGAAGTCCTTCTTCACCGCGCCGACGGCCTTCCGCGCGATCAAGCGCGAGGATCCGAAGGGCGAGTTCCTGAAGGCCTACGACACCTCCTGCCTGCGCACGCTGTACCTGGCCGGCGAACGCGCCGACCCGGACACGATCCACTGGGCGCAGGACATGCTGAAGGTGCCGGTGGTCGATCACTGGTGGCAGACCGAGACCGGCTACGCCATCACCGCGATCCCGATGGGGATCGAGGAAATGCCGGTCAAGATCGGCTCCTCGGGCGTGCCGATGCCCGGCTACGACGTGCAGATCCTCGACGAGGGCGGCCAGCCCATGGGGCCGAACACGCTGGGCGCGGTGGCGGTGAAATTGCCGCTGCCGCCGGGCACGCTGCCCACGCTCTGGAACGCCGAGGCGCGCTTCAAGAAAAGCTATCTCGAGCATTTCCCCGGCTACTACGAGACCGGCGATGCGGGCATGATCGACGAGGACGGGTATCTCTACATCATGGCGCGCACCGACGACGTCATCAACGTGGCCGGCCACCGCCTGTCCACCGGGGGCATGGAAGAGGTGCTCGCCGGGCATCCGGACGTGGCCGAATGCGCGGTGATCGGTGTGTCGGACGAGCTCAAGGGCCAGATGCCGGTGGGCTTTCTCTGCCTGACCAAGGGCGTGAACCGCCCCCATGACGAGATCGTCTCGGAATGCGTGAAGCTGGTCCGCGAGCAGATCGGCCCCGTCGCGGCTTTCAAGAAGGCCGTGGTGGTCGACAGGCTGCCCAAGACCCGCTCGGGCAAGATCCTGCGCGCCACGATGGTCAAGATCGCCGACGGGGCGGCGTTCAAGATGCCCGCCACGATCGACGACCCGGCGATCCTCGACGAGATCAGGGACGCGCTGCAGACGATCGGCTACGCCGGGGACTGACCGGGAACGGGCGGGGCGCGTCCCCGCCCGGCTGTATTCCGGGGCGGCGGATCCTATATCTGTCCCATGACACGCAGGAGCCCACCATGCCACGCCTTGCCGCGCTTTGCCTCGCCCTCTGTCTCGCCGCGCCGGCGGCGGGGGCTGGCATGATCGACGATTTCACGGACACCCGCGCCGGCGACTGGCGCTTCTTCACCGACCAGGTCATGGGCGGGGTCTCCACCGGTGCGGCGCGGCTGGAAACCAGCGGCGACCGGCGCGCCCTGCACCTGACCGGCACGGTCAGCACCGAGAACCGCGGCGGCTTCATCCAGGCGCGCAAGGACCTGCCCGACGGTCTGCCCGCGGGAACGGAGGCCATCACCCTGACCGCGCGCGGCAACGATACCCGCTATTTCCTGCATATCCGCACGCGCGGCACCGTGCTGCCCTGGCAGTACTACCAGGCACCCTTCGAGGTGACCGGGGACTGGCGGGACATCACCGTGCCGCTGTCGGCCTTCGAGCGGTCCGGGCGGCTGCTCGGCGCCGAGGTGACCCCGGAGAGCATCCGCTCCATCGCGGTCGTCGCCTATGGCCGCGATCATGCGGCCGATCTCTGGGTCGCGCGGATCGGGACGCGCTGACGGCTAGTGCCCGTGGTGGGTCCGGCGCGGGTCCATCATGCCTTCCTTCACGCCGAAGCGGATCAGCAGCACGTTGACCGGGTAGGCCGCGAAAAGCCCGCAGGTCAGCGATACCGTCAGCGACGACCAGAAGCGCACATCGCCCAGCCCGGCATCGCCGGCCAGCGTCAGGTCGACCCCGATGGCCACGATTTCCATCACCGCGATCGATGGCGTTTCGGCCAGGAAGGCATCCCACATCGCCGTGCGGAAGGGCACGCCTTCCTGCATCAGCGGACCGACGGTCAGCGCGTAGCCGGCCACATAGGCCATGGCGAAGGTGATCGCCGCCACCCAGATCGTGTCGAGCGTCAGCAGACCCACCGCGATGACCAGGCCCGCGATCTCGCCCATGCCGCAGCCGGAATAGCAATGCGCCACCGATCGGAAGGCACGCCGCGCAAGCCCGTCGCGCCGGATTTCCTTGCGCCCGGTCGTCCAGTAGATCAGCAGGCCGAGCGGGCCGGAATACACCACCGTCAGCGCCCAGACGACTTTCATGAGGCCCATCAGGTGGCTGTTGCGGGTTCGCAGGTCGTGGATCGTCAGGGCAAGGCTCGGCAGCATCAGGACGGCCCAGCCGATCAGGAACCAGGGGCTCGACAGGATGATCTGGATGGTCTGCATGACGGCTCCGTCGTCGGGGCGGGGGAGGGGCTCGGGCACCCAACCCCTGCGAAACCGGATCGGTTCCGCCTTGGCCCCTTGCATCCGTCCGGGGCCAGGCGCAGACTCCTCCCGGTGGCATCAAGGAGAGACCCGGATGGATCTGATGGACGCGGCGCGTGCCGCACGGGAGAACGCGCACGCCCCTTACTCGGGCTTCAAGGTCGGGGCCGCCATCCGGACCCGGCAGGGCACGGTCTATGCCGGGTGCAACGTCGAGAACGTCTCCTACCCCGAAGGCACCTGTGCCGAGGCCGGCGCCATCGCGGCGATGGTCGCCGCCGGCGAGACCGAGATCGCGGAAGTCCTGGTGATCGCCGACAGCCCGGTGCCGGTGACCCCCTGCGGTGGATGCCGGCAGCGGCTCTCGGAATTCGCAAGCCCCGAGGTGCCGGTGATCCTCGCGGATCTGTCCGGCGAGGCCGGGCGCATGACGCTCGGCGATCTCCTGCCCGGGGCCTTCGACCGCGCGCACATGGCGCTCGACTGAGCCGCGCGATGCCGGACGCCCGCACGATCATCGCCGCGAAGCGCGACGGCCGCGCCCTGGACGCCGCCCAGCTCGACTGGTTCGCGCAGGGACTCGCGGACGGCCGGGTGAGCGACGCGCAGGCCGCGGCCTTCGCCATGGCGGTCTTGCTGAACGGCATGACGGGCGCGGAGCGCGCCGCGCTGACCCGCGCCATGCGCGACACGGGCGACGTGCTGGCCTGGGACCTGCCCGGCCCGGTGCTCGACAAGCATTCGACCGGCGGCGTGGGCGATGGCGTCTCGTTGGTGCTGGCCCCGGCGCTGGCGGTCTGCGGGGCCTATGTGCCGATGATCTCGGGGCGCGGGCTCGGCCATACCGGGGGCACGCTCGACAAGCTCGAGGCGATCCCGGGCTACCGCACCGATCTCGACGAGGCGCGCCTGCGCCGGGTGGTGGCCGAGACAGGCTGTGCCATCACCGGCGCCACGGGCGAGATCGCGCCGGCGGACCGGCGGCTTTACGCGGTGCGCGACGTTTCGGGCACGGTCGAAAGCCTCGACCTGATCACCGCGTCGATCCTGTCCAAGAAACTCGCCGCCGGGCTGGATGCGCTGGTGCTGGACGTCAAATGCGGCTCCGGGGCCTTCATGAAGGATGCCGCGACGGCCCATGCGCTGGCCGAGAGCCTCGTCTCCGGGGCCGATGCAGCGGGATGCCGGGCCGCGGCGCTGGTGACCGACATGAACGAGCCGCTGGCCCGGTCCGCCGGCAATGCGCTGGAGGTCGCCAACGCCGTGGCGCTCCTGCGCGGAGAGGAGGTCGATGCCCGGCTCTGGGACGTGACCGTGGCGCTCGGCGGCGAGGCGCTGGCGCTGGGCGGGCTGGCCACCGACCCGGCGGAGGGTGTGCACAGACTGGCCGAGGCGCTGCAATCGGGCCGCGCGGCAGAGCGTTTCGGCGCGATGGTCGCCGCGCAGGGCGGCCCGGCGGATTTCGTGGAGAACAGCCGCCGTCACCTGCCGCGGGCGCCCGTTGTCGAGGAAGTCACCCAGCCGGGCCGCGGATTCGTATCTGAAATCGATACCGCGGCGCTCGGCCGCGCGGTCGTGGCGCTGGGCGGCGGTCGGCGGGTGCAGGGCGATCCGATCGACCCGGCGGTGGGGCTCGACGACCTGGCCGGGCTGGGTGCGCTGGTCGATCCGCAGACCCCGCTGGCGCTGGTCCACGGGGCTGATCCCGACGCCGTCGCCGCCGCGGCCGATGCCGTGCGGGCCGCCTACAGCATTTCCCAAGGTCCGCCCGATCCCGCGCCCCTGATCCGCGAGCGGGTGCGGGGATGACACGGGCCTTCCTGATCGTGCTGGACAGCGTCGGCGCGGGCGGCGCGCCCGACGCAGCCGATTTCGGCGACGCCGGGGCCAACACGCTGGCCCATATCGCCGAGGAATGCGCCGCCGGCCGGGCCGACACGGGGCGGGAGGGACCGCTGCGCCTGCCCAACATGGACAGGCTCGGGCTGTCGGCGGCTGTGCGGCTGGCCTCGGGATGCGCGATGCCGGGGCTGGGCGCGACGCCGCTGGGGCGCTGGGGCGCGGCGACCGAGCGATCGCCGGGCAAGGACACGCCCTCGGGGCACTGGGAACTGGCCGGTGTCCCGGTGCCCTGGACATGGCATTACTTCCCGGACACCGCCCCCGCTTTTCCCCCCGAGCTCTCTGCCGCGGTGGCCGAGGCCGCCGGGACCGGCGGGATCCTCGGAAACCGGCACGCCTCGGGGACGGTGATCCTCGAGGAGCTCGGGGCCGAACACATGCGCAGCGGCTGGCCGATCTGCTATACCTCGGCCGACAGCGTGTTCCAGATCGCCGCCCACGAGGAGGTGTTCGGTCTCGACCGGCTGCTCGATCTTTGCCGGGCGGTGGCGCCGCGGCTCCATGCCATGCGCGTCGGGCGGGTGATCGCCCGGCCCTTCATCGGGACGCCCGAGGCGGGCTTCACCCGTACCGGGAACCGCCGCGACTTCGCCATCGCGCCGCCCGCGCCGACCCTGCTCGACCGTGTCGCCGGGGCAGGGCGGCGCAGCTATTCGGTCGGCAAGATCCGGGACATCTTCTCGGGGCGGGGGATCACCGATGCCGGGCCGAAGGGCAGCGACGCCGAACTGTTCGAGCAGCTCGTCGCGCTCGGCGACACGGCCGAGGACGGCGCGCTCGTTTTCGCGAACCTGGTGGAGTTCGACTCGCTCTATGGCCATCGGCGCGATGTCGCCGGCTATGCCCGGGCGCTCGAATGGGTCGACGCGGCGCTGCCGCGCTTTCTCGACCGGCTCGGCCCCGGCGATGTCGCGGTGCTGACGGCCGATCACGGCAACGATCCGACCTGGACCGGCACCGACCACACCCGCGAACGCGTCCCCGTTCTGGTCGCCGGGGCGGGGCCGGGCGCCATGGGGCTGCGCGGCTTCGCCGACGTGGCGGCGAGCCTGGCCGTGCATCTCGGCATCCCGCCCGGCCCCGAGGGCGAGTCGTTCCTGCCATGAGCCGGCCGGGCGCGCTGGCTCTGGACCCGCGCCCGCGGCCCGGCTAAGCAGGCGGGATGGACTTCGCGGAAACTCCCAAGCTCGAGCTGCACCTGCATATCGAGGGCGCCATGCCCCCGGATTTCGCGCGGCGTCTCGCGGATGAGAAGGACATCGATCTCGGCGGGCTCTTCGATGATCGCGGCGCCTATGCCTACCGCGATTTCTTCCATTTCCTGCAGGTCTACGACAAGGCCTGCAGCGTGCTGCAAACGCCCCGGGACTATGCGCGCCTGACCGGCGAGATCCTGCGGCGTTCGGCCGGGGACGGGGTGATCTACACCGAGATGTTCCTCTCTCCGGATTTCTGCGGTGGCGGCGATCTCGGAGCCTGGCAGGAGTATCTCGCCGCGATCGAGGAGGCCGCGCGAACGGCCGAGGCACGCCACGGGATCGTGATGCGTGCCGTGGTCACCGCCGTGCGCCACCTCGGGCCGGAGCAGGCGAAATCCGCGGCACGCTGCGCGGCCGAGACCGCGGGCGCCTTCTTGACCGGCTTCGGGATGGCCGGGGACGAGACGCGCGGTCGCGCGGGCGATTTCGCCTGGGCCTTCGACTGCGCGCGCGAGGCGGGGCTGGGGCTGACGAGCCATGCCGGCGAATGGGCCGGGCCGGAGTCGGTGCGTGAGACGCTGGACGCCTTGCGCCCGGCGCGGATCGGCCACGGGGTGCGCGCCGCCGAGGATCCGGCGCTGGTCGCGCGGCTGGCCGAGGCCGGCACGGTCCTCGAGGTCTGTCCAGGATCGAACATCGCGCTCGGGCTCTATCCCGACTGGGCCGCGCACCCGGTCGCGCGGCTGCGTGCGGCGGGGGTGAAGGTCACGCTCTCGACCGACGATCCGCCCTTTTTTCACACGCGCCTTCCGTTCGAATACGCCCGTATGGCGGAGGCCTTCGGATGGGAACCGGCGGATTTCACCGAGATGAACCGCGCCGCGGCCGCGGCCGCTTTCTGCGACGCGGCGACCCGCGCCGCGCTGCTGAAACGACTGGAGGACGCCACATGAGCGACAACGTCACCATCGTCGACCACCCGCTGGTCCAGCACAAGCTGACCGTGATGCGGGACCTGGCCACCAGCACGGCCTCGTTCCGGCGACTGCTGCGCGAAATCTCGATGCTGCTGGCCTACGAGGTCTCGCGCGACCTGCCGCTCGTCGAAACCACGGTCGAGACACCGCTGATGGAGATGGAGTCGCCCGTCCTGGCCGGCAAGAAACCGGCGCTCATCTCGATCCTGCGGGCCGGCAACGGGCTGCTCGACGGGGTGCTGGAACTGATGCCCTCGGCCAGGGTGGGCTTCGTCGGGCTCTACCGGGACGAGGCGACGCTGGAGCCGGTCGAGTATTACTTCAAGGTGCCATCGGAACTGGGCGCGCGGCGGGTGATCGTCGTCGACCCGATGCTGGCGACCGGCAATACCTCGGCGGCGGCCATCGACAAGCTCAAGGCCGCCGGCGCCCGCGATATCCGGTTTCTCTGCCTGCTCGCCGCGCCCGAGGGCGTCGCGCGCATGTCCGAGGCGCATCCCGACGTGCCCATCTTCACCGCGGCGGTGGATGAGAAGCTGAACGACAAGGGCTATATCCTGCCCGGTCTCGGCGATGCCGGCGACCGGATGTACGGCACCCAGTGACCGCCCCGGGCCGATGCGCCCGCGGTCGCGCGCGCGGCTTTTTCAAGGTGGGCCGGCAGGCCGGTCTTTGGCCGGTGCCGGGGTCTCGCCGTTGCCTGGCGCCTGCGCTCGCCGCCATCGTCCGAAGGGCGGCCTTTTGACACGAGGAGGGGTGTCCATGTCCGAAATCCTGATCCGCGGCGCCGCCTGCGTCGTGACCATGAACGACCGGCGCGAAGAGATCTCCGGCGGCGATATCCTGGTCCGCGACGGAGCGATCGCCGCGGTGGGCACGGGGCTGACCACCACGGGCGCCACCGTGTCGGCCTCAGGCTGTGTCGTGACGCCGGGCCTCGTCAACACGCATCACCATCTTTACCAGAGCCTGACGCGCGCGGTGCCCGGCGCGCAGGACGCGCTGCTTTTCGGCTGGCTCGAGACGCTCTACCCGATCTGGGGGCGGATGGGGCCCGGGGATATCCGGGTCTCGGCGCTGGCCGGGCTGGCGGAACTGGCGCTTTCGGGCTGCACGCTGACCTCCGACCATCTCTACCTCTACCCGAACGGCGCGCGTCTCGACGACACGATCGACGCGGCCCGCGAGATCGGTCTGCGCTTCCATCCGACGCGCGGCGCGATGAGCATCGGGGAAAGCGCGGGCGGATTGCCACCTGACAGCCTTGTCGAAAACGAACACGAAATACTGGAAGACTCTATCAGGGTGATCGATTCCTTTCACGATTCGAACCCCGGCGCCATGATCCGGGTTGGTGTCGCGCCCTGTTCGCCGTTTTCCGTCAGCCGAGAGCTGATGCGCGACGCGGCGCTGCTGGCGCGCGACAAGGGGGTGATGCTGCACACGCATCTCGCGGAGAACGCCGAGGATATCGCCTATTCCATGGCAAGGTTCGGCTGCCGGCCTGGCCAGTACGCCGAAGAGCTGGGCTGGACCGGGCCGGATGTCTGGCATGCCCACTGCGTGATGCTGGACGCCCCCGAGATCGCGCTCTTCGCCCGGACGCGGACCGGCGTCGCGCACTGCCCCTGTTCCAATTGCCGGCTGGGCAGCGGCATCGCGCCGGTGCGCGCGATGCGCGACGCCGGCGTTTCCGTGGGGCTGGGCGTCGACGGCTCGGCGTCGAACGACTCCGGCAACCTCGTGGCCGAGGCACGCCAGGCGATGCTGCTGCAGCGCGTGGCGCGCGGCGCCGACGCGATGAGTGCCCGCGAGGCCCTGGAGATCGCCACCCGCGGCGGTGCCGCGGTGCTGGGGCGGGACGACTGCGGCCGGATCGCGCCGGGCATGCGGGCCGATATCGCCATATGGGATGTCTCGGGGGTCGAGAGCGCCGGCAGCTGGGACCCGGCGGCGCTGCTGCTGGCGGGGCCCACGCGGGTGCGCGATCTCTATGTCGAGGGGCGCGCGGTCGTCCGCGACGGCGAGGTGGCGACCATCGACCTGCCGGCGGTGCTGGCCGATCAGCGCCGCCGCGCCGCGGCCCTGGCCGGCATCTGAAAGCGGCGTTGCACCCGGCCGCGTCTCTGGGCAATCTGTTCCGGGCAATGGCAGGGAGATGCCGCATGATCACCGTCTGGGGACGGGCCACCTCGTCCAACGTGCAAGCCGTGATGTGGTGCCTGGCCGAGCTGGGGCTCGAGCCCGTGCGCCACGATGCCGGCCATGTCCATGGCGGGCTCGACACGCCGGACTTCCTGGCGATGAACCCGAACGGAACGATCCCGGTGCTCAGGGACGGGACGGGCGACGCGATCTGGGAGACCGGCGCCATCCTGCGCTATCTCGCGGCGTGCTATGGCGACGCGCATTTCTGGCCGGCCGATCCGGCGGCCCGGGCGCAGGTCGACAAATGGGCGGAATGGGCGAAGATCAACGTGGTCACGGGCTTCGTGCGCCCGGTTTTCTGGCGCGTGGCCAAGACCGCGCCGGCCGACCGCGACCCGGTCGCGATCGCGGCGGCGCTGCGCGCGCTCGACCGGTTCCTCGCCGTGGCCGAGGACCGGCTGGCGGCCCATGATTTCCTTGCCGGAGAGAGCTTTACGCCGGCCGATATCCAGTTCGGCCATGTCCTCTGGCGCTATTACGACATCGATATTCCGCGCGGGGATTTCCCGGCGATCCGCCGGTATTACGAGCGGCTGGCCGCGCGCCCGGCCTACCGCGCGCATGTCATGATCCCGTATGACAGCCTTGCACCGGGGGCGGCCTGATGCGCCGGGTGCGCCTCCTCTGGGCCGCGGCGGCGCTCGCGGTGATGCCGGTCGGCGCCGCCCCGGCGGCCGAGGACGTGACCGGCGCGCTGCTGGCCGAGGTCAACGCGGTGCGCGCCGCGCAGGGCCGGGCGCCGCTCGAACCCGACGCGGCGCTGGCGCGGACCGCGGCCGGGCATGCCGATGCCCTCGTCGCCAGCGGCGGGTTCTCGCATCTCGGTCCCGACGGCAGCTCGCTGGCCGATCGTCTCGACCGGACCGGCTACGGGCCTTGCCGGGCGGCCGAGAACCTCGCGCAGGGGCAGCGCGGTGCGGCCGAGGTGGTCGGGGACTGGCTGGAATCGCGCGGCCACCGGCGCAATCTCCTCCATCCGGACCTGACCGAGCTTGGCGCCGCGCGCGGGGCGGGCGATCTCTGGGTGCTGGTGATGGGGCGGCCGGGCTGCTGAGCCTCAGGACAGCGGGGCGCCGCCTATCCAGACGGCCGCGACGGCGCGGTCGTCGCCCATCATGATCGTGGGGAAAAGGGCCTCCCATATATCGCCGGCCCGTGCCGCGCGCTGCGCGATGGCGGGGGTCGAGGCCAGGTCGAGCACGACGAGATCGGCCTCCATCCCCGGGGCGAGGCGCCCGATCCGGTCGCCCATGCGCAGCGTCGCCGCCGCGCCCGCCGTGGCAAGCCAGATCAGCTGCACGGGATGCAGCGGCGTGCCGCGCAGCTGGCCGATCTCGTAGGCCGCGGCCATGGTCCGGAGCATGGAAAAGGACGACCCGCCGCCGGTATCGGTGGCGAGCCCCACCCGGTGACCCGCCGCCGTCAGCCCGGCCATGTCGAAGAGCCCCGAGCCGATGAAGGTGTTGGAGGTCGGGCAATGGGCGATCGCCGATCCGCTTTCGGCAAGACGCGCGCGTTCGCGGTCGGTCAGGTGGATGGCGTGGCCGAACACCGCGCCGGGCCCGACCAGCCCGGCCCGCTCGTAGGTGTCGAGGTAATCGCGCGCCTCGGGGTAGAGGCGGGCGACCCAATCGACCTCGTCCAGCTGTTCGGCAAGATGGGTCTGCATCAGGCAGTCGGGATGCGCCGCCCAGAGCGCGCCCAGCGCCTCGAGTTGCGCGGGGCTCGAGGTGGGCGAGAAGCGGGGCGTTACCGCGTAGGTCAGCCGCCCGCGCCCGTGCCAGCGCGCGATCAGCGCCGCCGACTCGTCATGGGCCGACTGGGCCGTGTCGCGCAGCCCGTCGGGGGCGTTGCGATCCATGCAGGTCTTGCCGCCCGCGACCCGCAGCCCGCGCCGCGCGGCCTCGGCGAAGAAGGCGTCGACGCTCTCGGGATGGATCGTGCAATAGCTGCAGACCGTGGTGGTACCGTTGGCCAGCACGAGGTCGAAGTACCGCGCCGCGGTCCGCGCGGCGTATTCCGGATCGCCGAAGCGCATCTCCTCGGGAAAGGTGTAGTCGTTCAGCCAGTCGATCAGCCGCTTGCCCCAGCTGGCGATCATGGCGGTCTGGGGATAGTGGACATGGGCGTCCACGAAGCCCGGCAGGATCAGCCGGTCGCCGTAATCATGCAGGCTGGCGCGCGGATGGGCGGCGCGCAGGGCGTCGGCCGGGCCGGTCGCGGCGACGCGTCCGTTTTCCACCAGCACGGCCCCGCGCGAGTCGTGGCGCGCGGCCTCGGGCAGGGGCGCGTGGAACGGGTCGGCGGGGAAATCCAGCGTCTGGCCGATCAGCAGGGCGGGTCCGGTCATGCGGTGTCCTGTTCACGTGGTACGGGGCGGCGCGCGCGCGCACGCACACGCGGCGTGGCGCCGGCCACAGCCTAGCGCAGCGGGCCGCGCCGCGCTTTCTGGATTTCCCTGATAGCCTTTCCGGAGCCGGGCGGAAATCCCGTGGTTTCGCGGCTTTGTCCCCTGTCGCATCGCGCGGCGCTTCGCTAGAGTGACGCCGCGGGACCGGATCACGGCCACGGCGGAGGGCAGGGTGAGCGAGGACGAGCTGCAGGAACGCGACGATCCGTCGGGCGAGACCGATGCTTACGCGCTGGACAACCGCAAGGTGGGCCAGATCCTCGGCGCAGTGGAACTCGGGGCGGCCGAGCGTCTGGACGAGTTGCTGGAGCCTCTGCACGCGGCCGATATCGCCGACCTGCTGGAACAGATCGCGCCGGGCGAGCGGCGCGACCTGCTGGCGCTCTGGTCGGCGGGCATCGACGGCGAGGTGCTGTCGGAGCTTGACGACAGCCTTCGCGCGGAGGTGATCGAGTACCTGCCGGCCGACGTGCTGGCGCGGGCGGTCCGGGCGCTCGAGTCCGACGACGTGGTGGACCTCGTCGAGGACCTGGAGCCGCCGCAGCAGGGGGTGGTTCTGTCCGCCCTGGAAGAGGCCGACCGGGCCGCCGTCGAACAGGCGCTGACCTATCCCGAATACACCGCGGGCCGGCTGATGCAGCGCGAGCTGGTCATGGCCCCGGCGCACTGGTCGGTGGGGGACGCCATCGACTACATGCGCGCCGAGGAAGACCTGCCCGAGCAGTTCTACCACATCATGATCGTGGATCCCCGCCACAAGGTCATCGGCCAGGTGGCGCTGGGACGGCTGATGGCGTCGCGTCGCGACGTCAGGCTGACCGACATCATGGACGAGGATTTCGTCCCGATGCCCGTCACCCAGAGCCAGGAAGACGTGGCCTATGCCTTCAACCAGTATCACCTGATCACCGCGCCGGTGGTCAACGAGGACGAGCGGATCGTCGGCGTCATCACCATCGACGACGCCATGGCGGTGCTCTCGGAGGAGGCGGAGGAAGACATCCTGCGCTTGGCCGGTGCCGGCGAGGGGCGGCTGTCCGACGGCATACTCGAGACGGTGCGGCGGCGCTTTCCCTGGCTCTTCGTCAACCTGCTGACGGCGATTGCCGCCTCGGTGGTGATCGCGCAGTTCACGGGCGTGATCGAGGCGATCGTGGCGCTCGCGGTGCTGATGCCCATCGTGGCCTCGATGGGTGGCAATGCCGGGACCCAGTCGCTGACCGTGGCCGTGCGCGCCATCGCCACCAAGGACCTTACCGGGTCGAATGCCCTGCGCGTGGTCCGGCGCGAGGCGGTCGCGGGACTTCTCAACGGCCTGGCCTTCGCCGTGATCATGGGGGTGGTGGGCGTTCTCTGGTTCGGAACGCCCGTCCTGGGCGCGGTGATCGGGATCGCCATGGTGGTCAACCTCGTGATCGCCGCGCTGGCCGGGATCCTGATCCCGATGGGGCTGGAACGGCTGGGGATCGACCCGGCCCTGGCGTCGGGCGCTTTCGTCACCACGGTGACCGACGTGGTGGGGTTCTTCGCCTTCCTCGGGCTGGCGGCGGTTCTGATGCTCTGAGGAAATCGCGGCGCGCTGGCGCGCGCCAAGACGGTTTGCGCGCCCGTGCCGGGCGCGCGGTGCCTCCGGCGGGGATATTTCCGGAACGGTGAACCGGCGGGTCAGCCGTCCCCGGGCAGTTCCAGCACGATGTTCCGGCCCCGCTTGACGTAGCGCAGCGCGTCGCGCCCGATCGCGGCGACCTGGCCGCCGTCGAGGCGGTCGCCCACCTCGACCTTGACGTAGCGCCCGTTGGAAAGCCGCACCAGCGCGCGGCGGTTCGAGGCGCTGCCATAGACACCGATCAGGTTGATCCGGTTGAGACGGATCGCGTTCTCGACCGTCGCCTGGCGCGCGACGGAGGCGCTGGTCGGCAGGGTCGGCGCGGCAGGCGCCGAGAGCGCCGCGGCCGGTGTGCGCCGCGCGGTGGAGACGACGCTCTCGAAGTTGTCGGGGCGCGGGGCCGGGGTGATCGTGGCCCGCACGGCGAGGGCCGTGCCGCCGGTGACCGGGGCGTCGGGCGCCGGCCCGGGCGTCGCGGTGGCGGTGGCGGCGGGGGCGCTTGTCCGGGGCCGCGGCCGGAGCTGGGCCAGCTCGTCGCGGGTGCGCCCGCCGAGCCGCGTGATCTCGGTCTGCTCGGCCAGTCCCTCGGGGCGGGGGCGCGGTTCCTTGCCCTTGAGCGGGTCCGGGGGCGGCGGCGGCGCCGCGGCCGCCGGGCGGGCCGGCGGCACCGCGGGCGGGGAGCCGGCATAGACGGTGGTGCCGTCGGGCGTCAGCGCGCCGTCCCCGGTGGCGACGACGCGGCCGTCCGGCCCGATGTCGAAGGCCGTGCCGGCAGGCGCCGGGGGGAGGGGCGTGGGCAGCCGCGCATCGCCCGGCCCGGCCGCGTAATCGGGCAGCACCACCGGGTCCTGCGGCATGATCCGGCGGTCTCGGCCGGGAATGTAGAGCTCTTCGGCGAGCCCGTCGGCCATCGGCGGCGCGGCGAGCGCGGGCGCGGTCGTGGTGTCGCCGGCGAGGCTTTGCGGGGCCGGTGCGGCGGGCACGGGTTCGGGTTCCGGCGCCAGCTCGGGATCGCTGGCCGCGGCCGCCGGGGGCGGCGCGGTGTCGTCCGGCGCGGGTGCGGGCGCGGGGGGGCGATCGGGCAGGGTCTGGCCGGCGGGTGGCAGGGCGGCCTCCTCGGCGGGGGGATCCGCGGCCTCGGTCACGGGCGGCACGGCGGGGCCGGAAAACAGCCGCGCGAGCCGGTCGCCCGGCAGGTAGAGGGCAGCCCAGATCGCCACGGCGGCCAGGAGCGCGAGCAGCACCAGGGTCACCACGAGCCCGGGCCGGACCCGGGGCTCGGCGGCGGCGGTCTCGCGCGCGCCGAAGACGGTGAGCTTGCGCGCCTCGTCATCGGGGGCGTCGCTGCCGGGGGCGAGCGACCGGGCGGCCGCGGCCGGGGGCGGCGGCGCGACGGCGCTGTCGGGTGCGGACGGCGTCGTCGCGACCGGGGCCCTGGGGGCCTTGGCCTTGCGGTTCTGCCGGCGCGAGCGGAACCGGGGCAGCGGCGCCGTCGCGGCCATGGCCGGCGGGGCCGGTTCGGCCGGCGCCGATGCCGGGTCATCCGCCACCGGGGCGGACGGGGCGGCGGTGTCCTTGCCCCGCGTGGACCGGCTGAACATGATGGGCGGGTCCTGGTCCGGTGCCGGGGCGCCGTCGGCGGCGCTTTCCGCCGGGGCGGCGGCGTCCGCCGGGGGCGCATCCGCCGTCGCTTCGGCGGGCGCCGTGATTTCGGCCTTCGGCGAAGGAGCGTCCGGCGGCGGCGTGTCGTCTGCCGGTTCCGCGCCGGGATCCGCCGGCCCGTCGGCCGCGTCATCCGTCGGCGCGGGCGTGGCCGCGGGGGCGTCCGGCGTCGCCGGCGGTCCGATGATGATCTGGACGGGGTCGCGGTCGATCGCCTCGCCCTGCCGGGCCAGCTCGGCGGCGGCGCGGGTCTCGCCGAAAACCGGCTCGGCCCCGCCGAAACGATCCTCTCCGGGGATGGCCGCGATGGCCAGCGGCAGGAATCCGTGGGCTTCCGCGAAGGCCTCGGCCTCGGCGAGGGTTTCGCGCGCGGCGACCGCCACGTGGACGCGCCCGCCCTCGTCGCGCCAGTCATAGACGAGTTCGTCCAGCGCGTAAGGTGTCTGTCCCTCGAGCGCGGCCTCGATCTGGGCGGGAATGTCGGGTCCCGGGGCGTCGATCCAGGTGTAGAGCACCTCGGATTGCGGCAGCACCAGCTTGGCCGCCAGCGGCGTGTCGGTGCCGGCAGCCCTGCGGCGCAGCGCGGCCAGGCGGGTCTCGAAACGGGGATCGTCCAGCGCGATTTCGCCCAGCCGGGTCCAGCGGTCCGCGCCGGCACGACGCAAAAGGCCGATCCCGTCATGGGACAGCGTGAGGGCGAAATCGGGTTTCATGCGTGTCGCTTAGCAAAAACCTCTGGTCGGCAGGAGTCGCGTCATGCGGGCCGTCTGGCAGTATAGCAGGAAACCGCCGAAGGCATAGGGGGCGGGGACGTGCGGCTTGCGTCCGGCCACGGGCCGGGCAGACACTGATCCTAAGGTATCGCGCCGCGGAGGTTCCATGACCCGGTCCATCCTGATCCTCGTTCTCGCCGTCCTGTCCCAGGCCGCGCCGGCCCGGGCCGCGCCGGAGATCACCGTGCAGGGGACCGGCGCGGTATCGCGCGCGCCGGACATGGCCGAGATGCGCCTCGGCGTGGTCACCGAGGCCGCCGATGCCGCGGCGGCGATGGCGCGGAACGGCGCCGCCATGACGGCGGTGATCGCGGCGCTCCGGGCCGGTGGCATCGCCGAGGCCGATATCCGGACCACCGCGATCGACCTGTCGCCGCAATGGCGCCGCGACGGCGATAATCCGCCGCAGGTCGTCGCGTTCCGAGCCTCCAACAGCGTCGCGGTGACGGTCGCGGATCTCGATGCGCTCGGCGGGCTGATCGACGCCGCCATCGCGGCCGGGGCGAATCAGACGGGCGGCATCCGCTTCGGGCTTGCCGACGAGGCCGAGGCCGAGGCCGCCGACGCCGCGCGTCGCCGCGCGGTCGCGGATGCGCGGCACAAGGCCGAGATCCTGGCCGAGGCGGCCGGACACGGGCTCGGGGCCGTGCTGGACATCCGCGAGGGCGGGGCGCCACCGGTCCCCGGCCCGATGGCGGAGATGAGCTTCGCCCGCGCCGCGGATGCCGGCACGCCGGTCGCGGCGGGCGAGCTGGCCATCCGCGCCACGGTCACGATCCGCTACGCGCTGGCGGAATGAGCCGGCCCCGCCGGGCCGGCCGCTTTCCGTCTCAGGCCGTGGCCTTGGCGAGTGCCTGGTCGAGATCGGCGATCAGGTCGTCGGCGTCCTCGATCCCGATGGACAGCCGCACCACGTTGGGCGCCGCGCCCGCGGCTTCCTGCTGTTCGGGGGTGAGCTGGCGGTGCGTGGTCGAGGCCGAGTGGATGATCAGCGACCGGGTATCGCCCAGGTTCGCCACGTGGCTGAAGATGTCGACGGAATCGACCAGCTTCACGCAGGCCTCGTAGCCGCCCTTGAGCCCGAAGGTGAAGAGCGAGCTTGCGCCCTTGGGGCAGATCCGGTCGGCCACCGCCTTGTAGGGCGAGGACTCGAGCCCGGCATAGGTGACGAAATCCACCCGCGGGTCGTCCTCGAGCCACTTGGCCACCTTTTCGGCGTTCTCGACGTGGCGCTGCATCCGCAGGCTCAGCGTCTCGATCCCCATCAGCGTGTAATGGGCGGCTTGCGGGTTCAGCGTCATGCCCAGGTCGCGCAGCCCGATCGCGATACCATGAAAGGTGAAGGCGAGCGGGCCGAAGGTCTCGTGGAACTTGAGCCCGTGATAGGCGGGCTCGGGCTCCGAGAGCGAGGGGAACTTGTCGGACGCCGACCAGTCGAACTTGCCCGAGTCGACGATGCAGCCGCCGGTGACGGTGCCGTTGCCGGTCAGGTACTTGGTCATGGAATGGACCACCAGGGTCGCGCCGTGCTCTATCGGGCGGCAGAGATACGGCGTCGCGGTGGTGTTGTCGACGATCAGCGGGATGCCCGCCGCGTCGGCGATTTTGGCCATGGCGTCGAGGTCGGTCACGTAGCCGCCCGGGTTGGCGATGGATTCGCAGAAGATCGCCCGGGTGTCGTCGTCGATCGCGGCCTTCACCGCGTCGAGGTCGTCGGTATCCACGAATTTCGCCGACCAGCCGAAGCGCTTGATGGTCTGGCTGAACTGGGTGACCGTGCCGCCGTAAAGCCGGGTGGAGGAGACGACGTTCTTGCCGGGACCCATCAGCGGGAACAGCGCCATGATCTGGGCCGCGTGCCCGGACGAGCAGCAGACCGCGCCCTGGCCGCCCTCGAGCGCGGCCATGCGTTCCTGCAGCGCCGCCACGGTCGGGTTCGTCAGGCGCGAGTAGATGTACCCCACTTCCTGAAGGTTGAAGAGCGCCGCGGCATGGTCCGCGTCGCGGAACACGTAGGACGTGGTCTGGTAGATCGGAATCTGGCGGGCGCCTGTGGCCGGGTCGGGCCGGGCGCCGGCATGGATCAGAAGCGTGTCGAATCCGGGGCTGCGCTGTTCGGACATCTCGGGTCTCCCTTGTGGTGTTTGGCGCCGAAGGTATGGCATCGCCCGCGCCCGCACAACGCCAAGCACGCGGCAAAGAACGCGGGTGTGGCAACTGCCGGCGGCGGCGAACCGGGTTCCGCTCCGCCCCCCGCGCGGCGGATCGGCGTCCCGGCCGTTCAGAGCCTCGAGGAGATGATCCCGGTGTTGAACCCGCCCATCCGCAGCTCGCCGAAGAGGCGCTGGTACTCGATCTTGGGGCAGCGGTTCTGGATCACGGTGACGCCGCGCGCCTCGGCCCTGGCCGCCGCCTCGGCATGACGGACGCCGATCTGCATCCAGATCACCTTGAGATCGGGAAACCGGTCGAGCGCCTGATCGACGATGCCCGGCACGGCCTCGGAGCGCCGGAAGATGTCGACGACATCCACCGGGATATCGGCGGGAATGGCAGAGAGTTCGGGATAGACCGTTTCGCCGTACAGCGTCTCGCCCGCATGGCCCGGGTTGACCGGGATCACCCGGAACCCCTTGAGCCCCAGGTAGCGCGCGACATAGTTCGACGGGCGCACCGGGTTCATCGATACGCCGACGCAGGCAAAGACCTTGGCGGTCGTCAGGATATGGCGCAGCAGCGCCTCGGATGGGGTTTCTGTCATGGCCCTCTCCTAGCGGGCATGCGCCCGGCGAACCATAAAAAAAGCGCCCGAGATGGACTCCCGGGCGCAAGTACGGAACGAGGGACAGTGAAGTGAAGCGCGAAGTTCCGTGATCGCGCCTCCGCTTAACTACATAGGCAGTGCTTCTCCGCGGTCCAGAGCATGTAATAAAGTCGTGAACGGAGGACGAACATGCAGGGGAGGGATCAGCGCCCCCTCGTCGCCGCGTAAAGCGCGACCGCCGCCGCGTTCGAGACGTTGAGCGACCCGAACGCGCCCGCCGCCGGAATCCGGATCAGCCCGTCGCAGCTGTCACGGGTGAGCTGGCGCAGACCGGGTCCCTCGGCCCCCATCACCAGGGCCACCGGCTGCCCGGTCAGCCGGCCGGCGGCCGCGTCCAGCGTTTCGGTGGCCGCGCCGTCGAGACCCAGCAGCGTGTAGCCCATCTCGCGCAGGCGTCCCATCGCGCGGGCCAGGTTCGGCACGCGCAGATAGGGCTGACGTTCCAGCGCGCCGGAGGCCGTCTTGGCCAGCGCGCCCGTCTCGGGGGCGGAATGACGGTGCGGCGCGATCACGGCGCGCGCGCCGAAGACCTCGGCCGAGCGCAGGATCGCGCCGACGTTATGGGGATCGGACACCCGGTCCAGGCAGACCACCACCGGCGCGCCGTCCCCGGGCGCGCAGCGCTCGGTCAGCCCGCCCCAGTCGAGCGGCCGAACCTCGAGCGCGGCGCCCTGGTGGACCGATTGCGGATCGAGCGGCGCGGGAAACTTGCGCGCATCCGCGATCTCGGGCGCCATGCCGGAGGCGGCGATCTCGGCGGCCAGCTTGTCGGCGGCGTTGCGGGTCACGACCAGGCGCAACCGCGCGCGCGCCGGGTTCGCCAGGGCGTCGCGGACGGCGTGCAGCCCGAACAGCCAGACGGTCTCGCGCGCTGCGCGGCGGCGGCCCTTTTCCTTGTCGATCACCCAATCGGGCTTGCGGCGTTTTTCCTGGGTCATGGGCGCGCAGATTGGGCCGTCGCGGGGCTCGCTGCAAGCGCCAATCGCGGGGGATTTTCCTGTTGACGGGCCGGGGGCGCCAAAGTATCCAGACGCCCATTCGCGCGGGGCCACCCGCCGCGAGGGCGACGCGCTGCAAGGTGCGGCAGCGGACTGTAAATCCGCCGGGGAGACCCATGCCTGGTTCGATTCCAGGGTCGCCCACCATTCCTTTCCCAAGAACCTGAGACGGGATGCAAAGCATCGCGGCAGGCGTCGCCGCACGCCGCGCACTGTGCAGGCGCTGGGCGCCAAGGCCCGCGCGCGTATTCAAGCCGCCACAACCGAGTCCAGTTCGAATCCGCTTGACGCAGCCTGCGCGGCGTGTACCAAATCGGAATTGGTTCGCCCCAATGCAATTTTGGTTCGGACCAGGGACAGATATCGGGGTCTGACTTGCGGGAAGAACCGGGCGAAACGGACAACGCGACATCTGCGAGGATCAGCATTCGCGAGCTGATCCGGGCCGGAGAAGTGGATCCGGAGGGCCGGCTGCCGACAGAGCGGGAGTTGTGCAACCGGTTCAGCATCAGCCGCAGGGCGGTCCGGCAGGCGCTGGACGCCCTCGAGGCGGAAGGCATCATCTGGCGGCGCCAGGGGAAGGGCACGTTCGTCGGCCAGCCACCGGACCCCAACGGCCATCTCGCGGCGATCATCGCGCCGGACACCGATCCGGTCAGCGTGATGGAAGCGCGCCTCGCGCTCGAGCCCGAGCTTGCAGCGCTCGCCGCGCGCCGCGCCACGAAAGAGGATGTTGCGCGGATGCGCGCGCTCGCCGATCGCACGGCGAAGACGACCGACGCGGACGGAGCCGAGCTGTGGGATGGCTCGCTCCACAGGCTGATCGCGCGGATTGCCGGCAATCCCATCCTCCGGACCGCCTTCACGCTGGTGAACGACGTGCGGGGCCAGCAGCGCTGGCAGCAGGAACGCCATCTGGCGCGGTCGCCCGACCGCGTCGCGGAATACGATCGCCACCACCAGAAGATCATCGCCGCGATCGACGCGCGCGACGAGGACGCGGCGCGCGAAGCGATGCGGGAACATCTGACGGCGTTGACAGCGAACCTCGAGCGCGCGCGGGAAAAGGGCCATCCGGAATGACGCAGAGCGCGAAGCCTCTCCTCGACGTCCGCGGATTGTCGATCGCCCTGCGCGGCGCGGAGCAGAACATCGTGGACGACGTGACCTTCACGCTGTCGCCCGGCGAAACGCTCTGCCTGGTGGGCGAGTCCGGCTGCGGCAAGAGTCTGACCTCGCTCGCGCTGATGGGGCTGTTGCAGAGCCCGCCGCTCGCCATCGCGGGCGGAACGGCCGGGTTCGACGGGGCGGATCTTCTGGCGATGGACGCGGAAGAGCTTCGCGGGATCCGGGGCGGGCGCATGGCGATGATCTTCCAGGAGCCGATGACCTCGCTTAACCCGGGCCTCCGGATCGGGGAGCAGATCGCGGAGTCGGTTCGCCGCCACAAGGGCGTGTCAAAGCCCGCCGCGCGGCAGCGCGCGCTGGAGATGCTGCGCCGCGTGCGCATTCCGGCGCCGGAGAAGCGGCTGGACGAGTTCCCGCACCAGCTTTCGGGCGGCATGCGGCAGCGCGCGATGATCGCGATGGCGCTGGCGAACGATCCCGAACTCCTGATCGCGGACGAGCCGACGACGGCGCTCGACGTGACCATACAGGCGCAGATCCTCGACCTGATGCGGAACCTCCAGGCGGAAACGGGTGCGGCGCTCGTTCTGATTACCCACGATCTCGGCGTGGTGGCGGAAATGGCCGACAAGGTCGCCGTCATGTATGGCGGCCGCATCGCCGAGACCGGCACGACCGAGCAGATCTTCACAGATCCGCAGCACCCCTACACGATCGGGCTG
>CAJXYS010000049.1 GCA_913063035.1 uncultured Maritimibacter sp.
CCCACGAAGGGCGACCAGCTGATCCACCAGGCCCAGTAGAAGGCCGTCCAGCCCTGCATGTAGCCCGTGTCCTCGCGGCCGAACGGGTTCGACAGCGGCACGACCTCCTGCGCGTAGGCCCCCAGGCCGGCGACGAATTCCGACAGGATGGTGCCGGCGCCCGCGGCAAAGAGCACGAAGACCAGCAGCAGCGCCGCGACGACCATGTTGATCTCGGACAGGAGCTTCACCCCGCCGTCGAGGCCGCGCAGCACCGAGACCAGCGCGATCGCGGTGATGCCGATGATCAGCAGAACCTGCACTGTGGTGTTGCTCGGGATACCGTAGACGTAGTTCAGACCGGCATTGGCCTGCTGCGCCCCGATGCCGAGCGACGTCGCCAGGCCGAAGAGCGTGGCGAACACCGCCAGCGTGTCGATGATGTGACCCCACCAGCCCCAGACACGTTCGCCGAGGATCGGGTAGAAGGCCGAGCGGATCGAAAGCGGCAGGCCCTTGTTGTAGCTGAACAGGGCCAGCGCCAGCGCGACAACGGCGTAGATCGCCCAGGGATGCAGCGCCCAGTGATAGGACGTGGCCGCCAGCGCCATGCGCCGGGCTTCCTCGACATTGCCCGCGATCAGCGCGCCGTCCTCGGTGAAGGGACGTACCGTGCCAAGCGGCGCATCGCCCCAGGGCGTGCCGAAGTAATAGGCCGGTTCCAGCACCCCGAAGAACATCAGCCCGATGCCCATGCCGGCCGCGAACAGCATCGCGAACCAGCCCGGATAGCCGTAATCCGGCGTGGCCTCCGCCCCGCCCAGCCGGACCGAGCCCCAGGGACTGACGATCAGGAACAGGCAGAACAGCACGAAGATGTTCGCCGAAAGCAGGAAGAACCAGTCAAAGGTGCTTGTCAGCGCCGGGCGCAGCCAGCCGAAGAAGTCGGAGGCCTGCGTGGGCGCGATCAGCGCGTAGGCGACGAAGAGGATCACCACGACCCCGGAGATCACGAAGACCGGGTTGTGGATGTCCAGCCCGAAGGGACCGATCTTCGTCGTGATGTTGTCCTGTCCGATCTCGTAATCCGTGTCGATCAGATCGGCGGCACCTTCCGGCTCGGGTATGCCCTGGCCCGATGTATCCGTCATGTCTGTCTCCCCTGATATTTTCTGTTTCTCGTGTCACACGGGCCGTCGCGACCGTGAAACCCCGTTAACCATAAACCATCGGCTATAGTTTTTCGACCATACGATCCCATACCGAAGTATCGGTGCCGAAAAGCGACAGCATGGCGCGTTTTCATCCGGATAGCACGACTTGCGGCCCCGGGGGCAACCCCCCCGGGCAAAGAAAAACGGCCCGACCGGGCTGCGGGCGGGCCGTGAAACACTTGAAAACCTGGGTCAGGCGTTGACGTCGACCACGACCCGGCCCTTCACCTGGCCTTTCAGGATATCCTTGCCGAGCGCCGGCAGATCCGACAGCGTCGCGGGCTGGACCATCGCCTCGAGCTTGTCCATCGGCAGGTCGGACCCGATACGCGTCCAGGCCCGCAGGCGATCATCGTAGGGGCGCATCACGCTGTCGATGCCCAGCAGGTTGACGCCCCGCAGAATGAACGGCGTGATCAGCGCGCCCTCGATCGCCGGCCCGCCGGCCAGCCCGATGGCCGCGACCGACTTGCCGTACATCATCTGCTTGAGCACGCGGCCCAGCATCGCGCCGGCCACCGCGTCGATGGCGCCCGCCCAGGTTTCGCGTTCGAGCGGTTTCCGGGTCACTTCCGTCAGCTCGTCGCGCGGCACGATCTGCGTCGCGCCGAGATCGGTCAGGTAGTCGGCCTGTTCCGGGCGCCCGGTCACCGCCGCGACCTCGTAGCCCAGCGCAGCCAGCGTCGCCGTGGCGACCGACCCGACCCCGCCCGCGGCGCCGGTGACCAGCACCGGCCCTTGCCCCGGCGCAAGGCCGTGATCTTCCAGCGCCATGATCGCCAGCATCGCGGTAAAGCCCGCCGTCCCCACGGCCATGGCCCGGCGCGTCGTCAGGCCCTCGGGCAGCGGCACCAGCCAGTCGGCCTTCACCCGGGCCTTCTGGGCATAGCCGCCCCAATGGATCTCGCCCACGCGCCATCCGGTCAGCACCACCTTGTCGCCCGGCTTGTAGCGGTCGTCGGCGCTGTCCTCGACGGTTCCGGCGAAATCGATCCCCGGCACATGCGGATACTCTCTCACGAGCCCGCCGCCCGGCCCGATGCAGAGCCCGTCCTTGTAGTTCAGCGTGGAATACTCGACCGCGACCGTGACGTCGCCCTCGGGCAGCCGATCCTCGGCGATGTCCTGAACGCCCGCACGGGTCTTTCCGTCCTCGTCCTTCTCGACGAGCAGTGCCTTGAATGTCATTCGCTTTCTCCTTCGCTCCTGGCTACTGGATGAAAAATTCGCCGCGCACGACGGCCCGCCGCGCCCCGTCGGGCGCCTCGACCGTCAGTTCCGTTCCCGGTGTCCAGTGGGTCATCCGGACCATGCCGATCGCGACGTTCGTCTGGAAATCGGGCGACCAGACGGCCGAGCTGATCCGGCCGACCCGCTCGCTTCCGGCCATCACCGGCCAGAGATCCTCGCAAGCGGGAACCGGCCCGCCCTCGATCGCCATCGACCGGATCTGGCGCACCGGCCCCTCCTGCGCCACGCGCAGCAGCGCGTCGCGTCCGATGCAGCCGATCGCCGAATGGGTGTTGCAGAACCGCCCGAGACCGCATTCGTGCGGCGTGTTCTCGCGGGTCATGTCGTTGCCGTAGGACAGCAGCCCGCCCTCGATCCGTTCGATCAGGTTCGGGCAGCCCGCGCGCACCTCGAGATCCGCGCCCGCGGCCATCAGCGCCTCCCAGAGCGCCATGCCCATGTCGCCGCCCTCGAGATAGATCTCGAAGCCGCCCTGCCGCGAATAGCCCGAGCGCGCGATCAGCATGTCGCGACCCTGGAAATCGAACCAGCCGAACCGGAAGAAGCGCAGGGTCGTCACCCCCGCGCCGAAGACCCGCGCCATCAGCGCGTCGGCCTTGGGGCCCTGGACCGCCAGAGGCGAGACGTCGGGCTCGTCCACCAGCACGTCCAGCCGCCAGCCATGGGCCACCGCCTTGACCCAGTAGAGCAGGTCGCTGTCGGCGATGGAAATCCAGAACCGGTCCTCGGCCAGTTTCACCGCCACCGGGTCGTTCAGCATCCCACCGGTCTCGTCGACGATGGGCACGTAGTAGCACTGGCCGGGCAGCATGCCCCGCAGGTCGCGCGGGGTCAGCATCTGCATCAGTCGCCCGGCATCCGGGCCGCGCAGTTCCACCTGGCGCTCGCAGGCCACGTCCCAGACCTGCACGTGGCGCTTCAGGTGGTGATAATCGGCTTCCATGCTGTCGAAGACGCAGGGCAGCAGCATGTGATTGTAGATCGTGTAGGCCTTGACCCCGGCGCGCTCGACGCCCGCCGAGAAAGGCGTCCGGCGCAGGCGGCGCGAGGTGGCGAGAATGGGTGCCGTCATGTCCCGATTCCTTCAGGCATGATGAAAAGATCCGTGTCGGCGGGCGCCGCGCCCGCCGCCGTCAGCATCGCGTGCACCTGGCCCCTGTGATGGGTCTGGTGATTGAAGAAATGCGCCACGCAGAGCCCGACCGGCCGGGACACCTCGCGCCCCAGCGCGCCCGAGCGCCATGTCAGCACGCCCTCCAGCGCCTCCGGCCCGAGCCGGTCCGCCCATCCCAGGATGCGCCGGTCCGTGGCCGCGCGCTCGCGCGTCAAGGCGTCCCAGTCGGGGAAGAGATCCGCGCTCTCCGCGATGCCGCCCGCGGGCCGCGGGCCGCCGTCGAAGCGCGACATCCACAGCAGGTCCGCCCAGAGCAGGTGGCTGAGCGTTCCCCGGATCGAGCCGAAGAAGGCACCGCGGTCGGCCGCGCGCGCCGGCGCGTCCAGCGTCCCGGCCGCCGCCACGAGGCTCCGGTTCTGCCAGGTATTGTAGCGCGCCATCAGCGCGCAATACCCCGGCGTGACGATCATTTGCCCGGACCGTGCCAGTCGATCTGGCAGATCTCGGCCGACCGGCCGTCGAAGTCCCAGACGCGCCCGAAGGCGCGCACACGTCCCTGGGTGGCGGTGGCCACGGTGATGTCGGGGCCCATCCAGTACTTGGTGTTGGTCACCACGATATCCTCGTCCGGCGCCGCGCCCGCCACCGGCACCACCTCGCCCTTGATCTTCTTGCCGACCATCAGGCGGCGCGCCTTGCCCTCGGTCTCGAAGACCACGGGCGCGCTTTCGGCGCCGAGAAACTCGCTCACCAGCACCGAGAAGAGCCCCGTGGTGCCCCGGGCCTGGCCCGAGAAGATCTTGACCAGCGCGTCATGGGCCGCGGGGCTGGCGCGATCGTCGATATAGGCCGCGGCCTTCCAGTTCCCGCGCGCCATCAGCCCGGGGATTTCCAGCAGCAGGCCCACGTTCAGCCCCGAGAGATCGGTCTCGCCGTAATGGCCCGTGTCGATCCGCACGCCCGCCCAGGCCTGGCAATAGCCCTCGGTCGGCGGGTGCTGGCCGAGGCTGACCACGCAGGGGCAGAACACCGTGCAGTTGCAGTTCAGGATCAGCTCGCCCTTGATGTCCCAGGGCTCGGGCCCGGCCGCGGCCGCCTCCGCCGCGGGGGCGGTTTTCTCCAATGTCTCCGTCATCCTGTCTCCTCCCTTTCGGTCATGCCAGACCGGTCACCAGAACGGCCGCCGCGGCGGCCAGCAGAACGGCCCCGAGCGGCCGGGTCACCGGCCGGCCGATCTCGGGCAGTTTCTCGAGCACCATCACCAGGGTCGCGAGCCCCATCCAGGCCAGGCTCATCGTGCCGCCGACGAAGGCCAGCGCCATCAGCGCCCAGCAGCAGCCGAGGCAGACCGCGCCCAGCCGGAGGCCCATGCCCAGGGCGTTCCAGCGCGTCCCGCGCCAATGCTCCATGAAGAAGGTCAGCGGCTGGCGGCATTTCGACAGGCAGGCATCCTTGAGGGCCGAGAACTGGTAGGCCCCGGCCCCGGCCAGCAGCGCGGCCGACAGCACGGGCGAGGTGCTCTCGCCCAGGGGGGTGACCAGCCCCGCACCCGAGAGCGCGACCTGCGCGCCGGCGGCCAGGCCCGAGAAGCCGAGCCACACGGCGAGGTAGCCGGCCAGCAGTTCAATAAAGCCGCGTCCCGTGCCCGCGCCGGTCGCGGCCAGATCCTCGTAGGTGGCCAGCGCCGGCAGCGCCGTCGGCGCCATCATCGCCGCCGACATCAGCGCCCACATCGCGAAGACGCCGGGATAGCCGGCGAGACCGGGTTCGACGGTGCAGAGCGCGGCCCAGAACGCGGCGCCGTAAAGATCGGCGGCCGCGCGCAGATCGGCGGGCAGCTGCATCGCGTAGAGCACCGCCCAGGCCCCCAGCACGAGCCCGTAGAGCGTCAGCCAGTGCGCCCCCGTCATCCGCCTGATCCGCCACGCCGCAATCACCCGCGATCCTCCCGCGATTGCCTTCGCCGCGACGATCCTGCTACATGATCCAAATGTCAAACATTTAATTGTCTGACAAATCGAACCGGAGGACTCCGCCCGTGCCCGTGACCTACGATCTCAACACCGAGGGCGAGCTTTCGGCGCAGATCGCCGCCGCGATCCGCGACGCCATCGTCGCCGGCCGGCTGATCGTCGACGAGCGCCTGCCCTCGGAGGCCGAGCTGGCCGAGCAGTTCGAGGTCTCGCGCCCGACGGTGCGCGAGGCCCTGAAACGCCTGGCGGCGCAGAACCTGATCCGCACCCAGCGCGGCGCGACCGGGGGCGCCTTCGTCAACCGGCTCCGCTACGAAGACGCCTACGGCCAGCAGATCACCACCTCGACGCTCCTCTTGTCGATGAACGAGGTGGATTTCGACACCGCCTGCGAGGCGCGCTACGCGCTGGAACGGGCCTGCGTGCCGCTCGCCGCCCTGCGCCGCGGCGCCGACCACCTCGCCGCGATGCGCGCCGAAATCCATCGCCAGGCCCAGCCCGGCCTCTCCGACGAAAGCTTCTGCGCCTCCGACGTGGCCTTCCACCGCGCCCTGGTGGACGCGGCCGGCAACCCGGTGCTGTCCTACCACCTGGCCGGCGCGGTCGAAGCCATGCAGCCGCTGATGAACATGATCACCTTCACCGCCCGCTCGCGCCAGCGCATCGTCGATCTGCACACCGCGATCGCGGATGCGCTCGAGGCCGGCGAGGCGTCCCGCGCCGAGATGGCCCTGGCCGATCTCGCGGCCTACACGGTGGCGCTGGCGCGCGACCTCCGCGCCCGCCGGGCCACGCGGCACGGCGCCGCGCCCGCCGGCTAGGCGCCCTGCCCATCCAAGTGGCACAAATATCCCCGCCGGAGGCATGATCCCCCGTCGTGCGGCCGCCCGCCCAAGAAACCCTTGGCTTGCCCGCGGGCCTATTCTAGCGTCGGTCCGGACCCCGCCGACGGGGCGGGTGCGCAACAAGCGGAGGCGAACATGAAAACACTGAAAAGCGTCACGGCGCTGGCGACGGTGCTGGCCTGGGCCCTGCCCGCAGCCGCGGCGGACGACGAGCTGCTGGTCTTCGACTGGTCCGGCTACGAGGAGGAAGGCTTCTACCAGGGCTACATCGCGCAGCATGGCGAGCCGCCGAGCTTCGCCTTCTTCGGCGATGACGACGAGGCGTTCCAGAAACTGGTCTCGGGCTTCCGCGCGGATGTGGGCCATCCCTGCAGCCAGATGGTCGAGAAATACCGCGACGCCGACCTGATCGAGCCCTGGGACATGGGCCGGATCGCCGCCGCGGAGGATCTCGACGACCGCTTCATGGACTCCGAGATCTTCGTCGATGGCGGCGACGTCTACTTCATCCCCGCCGACTGGGGGGCGACCGCCATCGCCTACAACACCGAGGAAGTCGGCGCGGACGAGGTGCAGACGCTGCAGGTCTTCACCGATCCGAAATATGCCGGGCGCATCTCGCTGCCCGACAACACCGACGATATCTGGGCGCTGGCGCTTCTGGCCACCGGCGTCAGCGACTGGACCAGCGTCACCGACGCCGAGTTCGACGCCGCCGCCGCCTGGCTGCGCGCGGCGCATCCGAACGTGCGCGCCTACTGGCAGGACGGCGCGGAGCTGGGCCAGCTCATGTCCTCGGGCGAGGTGCTGATTTCCTGGGCCTGGAACGAGACGCCCACCGTGCTCGAGGCCGAGGGCCATCCGATCGCCTTCGAACGCGAGGCCGAGGAAGGGTCATCGACCTGGTTCTGCGGCTATGTGAACCTCAAGGACGGCCCCGGGTCGGAAGACAAGGCGCATGACTTCATCAACGCCTGGCTCGCGCAGGGCTCGGCCGACTACATCGTCAACGAGTGGGGCTACGGCCACGGCAACGCCGCCGCGATGGCCGAGATCCCGCAGGAGACGCTGGTCGAGGTCGGGCTCGGCCCGGTGGACGCACCGCTCCTGCCGCAGGTCCCGATGGACCAGGAACTGCGCAACCGCATGCTCGAGGAATTCGAGCGCATCAAGGCCGGCTTCTGATCCGGCGCCCCGGGGCCGCCCTGCCCGGCGGCCCCGGCCCCGCCCTCAGTCGGGATGGATGTCGCGCGGACAGCGCGACCACATGTAGATCATCAGCCAGTTCAGCTCGATCTCGACGCCCTGCTCGGCGAGCCAGTCCTCGTAGAGCTTGTAGGCCTCGATCTCGGTGGCCCCGGGACAGGGCCAGTCGCGGTTCAGGAACTGAACGTCGTGCACCAGCTCGTGCAGCAGCACGCCGACGTCGCGGGGCACCTCGACGCGCCATGGCGCCACCAGGTAGATCCGGCGTTCCTCGAAGTCGAAGATGCCCATCTCGCGCGGCGAGATCATCGTGGTCTTCGCGCCGTAAGGCACCTCTTCGCCCTCGATGCAGAAGATGATTTCGGGCGGATCGGCCTTGGCGGCGGCAACCTCGTAATCGCTGTTCGCGCCGATCCAGTCATAGAGATCCTGGACCAGCCCGGGCGGCGGCGGCATGCAGTCGTCGGCCGCGTCCGCCCCCGCCTCCGGGGCGGCGCAGACCAGCGCGGCCACCCCGCAGACCAGGGCAGCCGTGATTGATGCGATGCGCGGCATGCGGGACAGGCCGGGCCCGGCGCGACGGTCTTCCGCCCCGCGCGGGGCGGACGCGCCTCCGGCGCCGCCCCGGCCCGGAACCGTTACTGCTGCATCGACTGGATGTAGTAGACCAGCGCCAGGATGCGGCCCTGGACGATCGCGTCGGCGCTGACGCCGGGATGGACCGTCTTCGGCAGGGCGTCGGTCATGAAGAGATCCCCCCAGACCGGCATCTCCGAGGTGCCGTGCCCGCCGACCTCGCGCCGGCCGTCGATCGACTGGTAGACCTCGCTGAAAGGAAAGACGCCGTCATTGTCCTCGGCCAGCACGCTCAGGTCGCCGGGCCGTTGTGCGAAGAAGTCGGCCACCGGGCCGTCGCCGGCCCCGGTCGCGCCGTGGCACACGGCACAATTGTTCATGAACAGGCTCTCGCCGTAGTCGTTGCCCTGGGCGCTGGCCGCGCCGGCTGCCGCTGCGACCGCGAATGCCGATGCGAAGAGCGTGCGCGTCACTTTCCTTGTCATCATGACAGTTCCCTCTATCCATTGTCCTGAAAACTGGCACGCATGATACAAATATAACCATATTATATCATATGAGCGCCCTTCTTCATAGGACGCATAAACTTTCGGGCAGGATCGCAGGGGGCCGGGCCGACCCTAGCGGAACAGCACCATGGCGCTGGCATCCCAGGCCACGCGCGCCCGCGCGCCGCGCTCCAGCACGGCGCGTCCCGGCAGGTTCCGCATCGAGATGGTGACCGGCGCCGGCACCCCGTCGAGGCGGATGTCGTAATAGGTCATGTCGCCGTAATAGACGACTTCCTCGACGCTGCCCTCGGTGATCCGGCCGGACCGCGTCTCGCCGTCGATCAGAAGCGTCATGGTCTCCGGGCGGATTCCCACGGCGGCGCCGCGCCCGCCGCCCCCGCCGGGGCATTGCTCGGCGGAGAGGTCCACCGCGCCGAGCCCGGCGACGTCGACGGTCAGACGGTCGCCGGTTTCGGCCGTGACCTCGGCCTCGATGAAGTTCATCACCCCGATGAATTCCGCCACGCGCCGCGAGACCGGCCGCCGGTAAAGGGCCTGCGGGCTGTCGAGCTGGGCGATCTGCCCGTCGAACATCACCGCGATCCGGTCGGACATGATCAGCGCCTCTTCCTGGTCGTGGGTAACGAGGATGAAGGTGATGCCCACCTGCCGCTGCAGCTTGCGCAGCTCCACCTGCATCTGCTCGCGCAGTTTCTTGTCCAGCGCCGAGAGCGGCTCGTCGAGAAGCAGCACCTTGGGCTTCATGATGAGCGCGCGCGCCAGCGCCACCCGCTGGCGCTGCCCGCCCGAGAGCGCGTGGCTCGCCCGCGCCTCGTAACCGCCGAGGCCGACCATCTCCAGCGCCTCGCCCACCTGGCGGGCCATCTCGGTCTTGGTCAGCCCCTTGCGCCGCAGGCCGAAACCCACGTTCTGGCCCACGCTCAGATGCGGGAAGATCGCGTAGGACTGGAACACCATGTTGGTCGGACGGCTGTTCGCCGGCACGCCCTCCATGTCGCGCCCGTCGATCCGGACCCGGCCGCCGGTCGGATCCTCGAAACCGGCGATGGTGCGCAGCAGCGTGGTCTTGCCGCAGCCCGAAGGCCCGAGCAGCGAAAAGAACTCGCCGGCCGCGATCTCGGCCGAGACCCCGGCCAGCGCCAGCACCTCGCCATAGTCCTTCTCGACGGTTTCCAACTCGATCAGCGGTGCGCTCACAGGAATCCTCCGGTGTCCTTGGCGCCGGTGCGGGCCACGCCGCGGCGCCGGAAATATTCGGCCGTGGTCAGCAGGATCAGCGAGGCGGCCAGCAGGATCGTGCCGAGCGCCATCACCACCGGGATCTTCTGCGGAAAACGCAGCTGCGACCAGAGATAGACCGGCAGGGTCGGCTCGTTGCCGGTAAGGAAGAAGGCGATGATGAACTCGTCGAGCGAAATCGTGAAGGAGATCAGCAGCGACGAGACGATCCCCGGCATCACCAGCGGCAGCGTGATCAGCCGGAAGGCCGACCACCGCGTCTCGCCCAGGTCGTAGGCGGCTTCCTCCAGCGACCGGTCCATCGCCAGGAAGGCCGAGTTCAGGATCGCGATGGAAAACGGCGTGCAGAGCAGCACGTGGCCCAGGATCACCGTCCAGGCCGACAGCGCGATGCCCAGTTGCAGCAGCACCACCAGCAGCGCGACCGCGATGATGATCTCGGGCAGCACCAGCGGGATCATGATGAAGCCCATGATCCCGCGCTTGGCCGGGAAGTCGTAGCGCGAGGACGCGCGCGCGGCGAAGACGCCGAAACAGGTCGCCAGGATCGCCGTCGAGACCGCGATATAGAGGCTGTTGATCACCGAGTCGTGCAGCGCCTCGATGGTGGCGAGCTGCGCGAACCATTCCGTCGTGAAACCCGAGAGCGGGAAGGCGATGATCGTCGCGTCGTTGAACGCGAAGAGCGGCAGCAGCACCACCGGCGCGTAGAGGAACACCAGGTAGGCGACCGCGTAGATCCCGAGCCAGCCCGACCGTTTCATTGGCGCACCTTAAGGAAACGGCGGTTGAGCCAGAGGAAGAGGATCGAGATCGCCCCCACGATCAGCATCGCCGACAGCGCCAGCGTCGCACCCAGCGGCGCGTTGTTCAGTTTCATGAACTGGACCTGGATCATGTTGGCGATCATCAGGCCGTTGGGGCCGCCGACGAGACGCGGCGTGACGTAATCGCCGATGGTCGGGATGAAGACGATCAGCACCGCGGCGACCACGCCCGGCATGGCCAGCGGCAGGGTCACCCGCAGGAAGGTCGTGACCGTTGTCTCGCCAAGGTCGCGGCTGGCCTCGAGCAGGGATCGGTCGATCTTCTCGAGCGCTACGAAGATCGGCAGGATCGCGAAGGGCGCCCAGGCATGGGCCAGCGTGATCACCACCGCGTTGGCGTTGTAGAGGATGAAGGTCAGCGGCTCGTCGATGATGCCAAGCCCCAGAAGCCCCGAGTTCAGCACGCCGTTATAGCCGAGGATCACCTTCCACAGGAACACGCGGATCAGGTAGCTGGTCCAGAACGGGATGGTGATCAGGAAGATCCAGAGCGCCTTGCGCTCGGGGGCGACGTGGAAGGACACGAAATAGGCGATGGGAAAGGCCAGGATCACCGTGACCATGGTCACCGCGCCCGAGATCGCCAGCGAGCGCAGCATCAGTTCGCGGAAAAGCGGCTCGGTCCAGGCTTCTCGGTAATTCTCCAGCGTGAAGCTGCGATCGATGGTCAGGTAGTCCTGGCTCCAGAAGCTGAAGGCGACGATTGTGGCAAGCGGCGCGGCCAGCAGAAGCAGCGCATAGAGCAGGGTCGGGCTGACAAGCAAGAGTCCCTGCGCCCCTTCCGACCGTCTCCAGCGCCTCAGGCGCGCCGCCAGTGTCGCCATGCTATCCCCTGCCCTTGGACGGTCCGCGCCCCGGCGCGGCCCGTCCGGTCGAGAGTAGCGATATCCGCGCCACGCTCAAGAACCTGAATGCACGGGCGCTCAGCTGAACGGCCCGATATGGAGGGACTTGACCTCCTGGTAGTCCTCGAGCCCCATGAGCCCGCCCTCGCGGCCGTTCCCGGACTGCTTGTAGCCGCCGAAGGGCGTGCCGTATTCGACGGCCGCGCCGTTCACATGCACCGCCCCGGCCCGGAGCCGCGCCGCGACCCGTTCCGCCCGGTCACGGTCGCCAGTCTGGATATAGGCGGCCAGCCCGTATTCCGTGTCGTTGGCCATGGCGATGGCCTCCTCTTCCGTCTCGAAGGGGCTGATCGACAGCACCGGGCCGAAGATCTCCTCGCGGTAGATGGTCATCCCGGGGGTCACGTCCGCGAAAACGGTGGGCTTCACCCAGTAGCCGGCATTCCGGCCCTCGGGCTTGCCCGGCCCGCCGGCCAGCAGCGTCGCCCCCTCGGCGATGCCGGTCTCGATCATGGCCTGCACCCGGTCGTATTGCAGTTGGCTAAACAGCGGGCCGAGGTGATCGCCTTCCTTGATCGGGTCGTCGAGCCGGGTCTCCTCGGTCGCGCGCCGCGCGATCTCGCAGACATCGGGGTAGACGCTGCGCTCGACCAGCATCCGGGTCGGTGCGTCGCAGGACTGGCCCGTGTTCAGGTTACACTCGGCCACCGCGTTGACGACCAGCCGGTCCAGCATGCCGCCGCAATCCGCGAAGACGAGGTTCGGGGACTTGCCGCCCAGTTCCAGCGTGACGCGCTTGATCGTGTCGGCGCTGTCCTTGGTCACGGCGCGCCCGCCGCGGGTGGAGCCGGTGAAGGACATCATCTGCACGTCCGGATGCCGCGAGAGCGCCGCGCCCGCCGTCGGCCCGTCGCCCTGGACGAAGTTGAAGACGCCCGCGGGCACGCCCGCCTCTTCCATGATCTCGGCATAGATGATCGTCGAGAGCGGCGTGTATTCAGAGCCCTTCAGCACGCAGCTGCAGCCCGCCGCGATCGCCGGCAGCACCTTCAGCGCGACCTGGTTGATGGGCCAGTTCCAGGGGGTGATCAGGCCGCAGACCCCGATCGGCTCGCGCACGAGGATATCACCGTTGTAGAGCGCCTCGCGCTCCTCCTGCGCCTCCAGCGCGCGCAGGATGCCCTCGGCGTGGCCCACGGCCGAGTCGGCCTGCACGTCATGGCTGAAGGTCGCCGGCGCGCCGACGTCCAGGGTGATCGCCGCGGCCATCTCGGGCAGGCGCCGCCGCGAGATGTCCCGGATCCGTTCGATCAGGGCGATCCGTTCGGCCTTGGGCGTGCGGCCGAAGCTCTCGAAGGCCGCCCTCGCGGCGGCCACGGCGCGATCCACGTCGCGGGCGTCGCCCATGGCCACGTCGCCGACCCGTTCCTCCGTCGCGGGGTTGAGCACCGGGAAGCTGTCACCGGCAACGGGATCGACCCAGGCCCCGTCAATGTAGAATTTTCCAAGCTTGTCTATAAGGTTCTGCATCGTTCCCGAACTCCCGGAAGAAAACTGCGGCACGGCCGGAACGGCCCGTTCTTGTCGACCCGTCCCGGACCAGATCGGCCCGTGACTGTCAAGCCGGGCCGCGGATCGTGCCCCGCGCCCGCGCATTGTAGGCCCAGAGGCAGGTCAGCTCGACCGCCACATGGGCCCCGGCGATCGCGGTCGCGCCCGTTGTGTCGAAGGGCGGCGAGACCTCGACCACGTCGCCGCCCACCATGTTGATACCGGCGATGTCACGCAGGAGGATCGCCGCCTGCGCGCTGGTCAGCCCGCCCCAGACCGGTGTGCCGGTCCCGGGCGCGTAGGCCGGGTCCAGCGCGTCGATATCGAAGCTGAGATAGACCGGAGCGTCGCCCAGCAACTCCTTGATTTTCCTCGCTGTCCGGGCCGGGCCGGTTTCGTGCACCTCGCGCGCGTCGATGATGTTGATCCCCATCGTGTCGGGATTGGTCGTGCGGATGCCGACCTGCACCGAGCGTCCAGGGTCGATCACGCCGGTTTTCACCGCCTTGTAGAACATCGTGCCATGGTCGATACGCGCCATGTCGTCATCGGCCCAGGTGTCCGAATGCGCGTCGAACTGCAACAGCGCCAGCGGCCCGAACTTTTCGGCGTAAGCCTTTAGGATCGGGTAGGAAATAGAGTGATCTCCCCCCAGCGTCACCGTGGCCGCGCCGGCGTCCAGGATGCCGCGGATATGCGCGGTCAGCGCCGCCGGGAAGCCCGGCACGTCGGCATAGTCGAAGGCCATGTCGCCGTAATCGGCGATCGCGATGTCCTCCATGGGATCGACGTCCCAGCCATAGGGCGGATCGAAGGCCTGCAGCGCCGAGGCCTCGCGGATCGCGCGCGGCCCGAGCCGGGTGCCGGGGCGGTTCGTCACCGCCTGGTCGAAGGGCACGCCGGTTATGGCGAGATCCACGCCGTCGAGATTCTTCGAATAGCGGCGCCGAAGGAAACTCGTCGCGCCGCCGAAGGTGTTTTCCATCGCCGCGCCGCGATAGCCCTTGCGGGTCAGCGCGGTATCGACCTGGGTCTTGGCGTCGGACAGGCTCATCACCCGATCTCCACGCCGTCGCGCACGAGGTCGTCGGCAACCTGCCGGATGGCCCGCCCGAGCGTCTCGGCCACGAAATCCACCTCGTCCCGGGTGATGACGAGCGGCGGCGACATCACGTTGAGATGTCCCATCGGCCGCACCAGGAGCCCCATCGCCTCGCAGCTGTCCGCGATCCGCCGGCCGATATCGATCTCCTCGGGCAGAAGGCGTTTCGTCGCCTTGTCGGCGACATTCTCGACGCAGACCATCAGCTTGGCGCCCCGGACCTCGCCAACCAGCGGCAGCGTCTCCAGCCCCGATAGCCGCTCCATAAAATAGTCCCCGATTTCAGAAGCATGGGCAACGAGGTTCTCGCGTTCCATGATCTCGATATTCTTCAGCGCCGCGGCGCAGGCGACCGGGTGGCCGGAATAGGTGAAGCCGCTCGTGTACCAGCGGTCGCCCTCCATCGCCTGCTGGATGCGGTCGGAATAGATCATCGCCCCGATCGGCACGTAGCCCGAGGACAGCCCCTTGGCGGTGCAGATGATGTCGGGCTGCACGCCGAAGGCGTCGCGGCTGGCGAACCAGTGGCCGATCCGGCCCCAGGCCGTGACCACCTCGTCGGCGACGAAAAGGATGTCATGGCGGCGGCAGACCTGCCACATGCGCCGGAGATATCCCTCGGGCGGCACGATCACCCCGCCCGAGGCCTGGATCGGCTCGGCGAAGAAGGCGCCGACGCGTTCCGGGCCGATCTCGGCGATCTTTGCCTCGAACTCGGCCACGAGCCAGTCGCAGAAGGCGGCGGCATCCATGCCGTCCGGCGCACGGTAGGGGTTCGGGACCGAAAGGTGATGGATGTCGTCGGTCTTGTAGCGGAACTCCGGCACATGGTCGCCGGGGCGCTTGCCGATCGACATCGCCGCGTAGGTCGAGCCGTGATAGGAATGATCCCGCGCGATCACGTGGGTCTTTTCCGGCCGGCCCATGCAGCTCTGGTAGAACTGGACCATGCGATAGGCGCTGTCGATCGCGGTCGAGCCGCCGGTGGTGAAATGGACATGGTTCAGGTCGCCCGGCGCCAGTTCTGCAAGCCGTGCCGCCAGCCGCGCGGAGGGATCGTTCGTCATGTCGGTGAAGGTGTTGGAAAAGGCGAGCCGCTCGGCCTGGGCGCCGATGGCCTCGGCCATCTCGCGCCGTCCGAGCCCGATATTGGTGCACCAGAGCCCGCCCACGGCATCGAGATACGCGCCGCCATTAGCATCCCAGAGCCGGCAGCCCTCCCCGCGCGTGATGACCAGCGCGCCCTCCTCGCGGAAGCTGTCGAAATGGGTCCAGGGATGCAGCGCATGGGCGCGGTCCATCTCCCAGAGGTCTTTCGCGGCATCGTTCGGGCGGGCGGTATCGGGTGACATGCAGGCTCCTTTTCGAGGCCCCGGCGGGGCGGTCGCGGCCAGCTTAACGCAGCGATCCGGCGTGGCCAGTGGATTCTTGCCGGCCAGCCATTGCCCGCCTAGGCTGCGCCTGCCTGCCCTGGAGACACGCGTGAAACGCCTCTACGAAGCCCCTGCCTACGACACCGCGCGCTGGCCCGACAGCTGGTGGCGCGCGAGCGTGGCGGCGATCCCGGACCATGCGCCGCTGCCCGGCCTGGCCGAGACCGAGGTGGCGATCATCGGCGCGGGGGTCACCGGGCTCAACGCGGCGCTGGAACTGGCCGAACGCTTCGGCACGGCCGCCACCGTGCTCGACGCCGGCCAGCCCGGCTGGGGCGCGTCGGGCCGGAACGGCGGCTTCGCCTGCCTTGGCGGCGCCAAGATCGACGACGCGACCATCCTGGCGCGCCACGGCGCCGAGGTTCTGCGCGCATTCCACGCCTTCCGCATGGCCGGGATCGACCGCGTCGCCGACAATCTCGACCGATACCGGATCGACGCCGACCGCCAGCCGACCGGCGAGATCGCCCTCGCCCACCGCCCCGCCGCGATGGCGGAACTGGACCGCGAGGCCGCGCTGCTCTCGGACGTGCTCGGGCTCGAGACCGAGCGCCTCGCGCCCGAAGCCCTGGCGGAGCGGGGGCTCGGCCCCTCGGTCTTTCATGGCGGGATCCGGATCGGCTGCGGCTTCGGCCTGCATCCGCTGAAATACGTGCTCGGGCTGGCCGGGGCGGCGATCGCGGCGGGCGTAAAGCTCTACGGGCAGAGCCCGGTGACCGCGATCCGCCCCGCGGGAAACCGCTGGCGGCTCGAGACGCCGCAGGGCAGCCTGACGGCCGACCGGGTGATCCTGGCGACCAATGGCTACACCGCCGAGGATATCCCCCCGGCGCTGGCCGGGCGGGTCCTGCCGGCCTTCTCCTCGATCCTCGTGACCCGCCCCCTGACCACGGCCGAGCGCAGCGCGGCGGGCTGGCAGAGCCCGCTGATCGCGTTCGACAGCCGCACGCTGCTCCATTACTTCCGGTTGCTGCCGGATGGCCGGTTCCTCTTCGGCATGCGGGGCGGGCTTTCGGCGCGGACCGGCGCGCAGGCGGCGATCCGGCGCATGGCGCGACGCCATCTCGAGGCCCTGTTCCCGGCCTGGGCGCATGTCGAGACCCCGTATTTCTGGTCGGGCCTGATCGCGCTGACCTGGCGGCTGGCGCCCAGTATCGCGGCGCTGCCGGGCCGGCCCGGGCTGTTCGCGGCGCTTGGCTATCATGGCAACGGCGTGGCCGCGGGCAGCGAGGCCGGGCGCCGCGTGGCGCGCTGCGCCATGGGCGCCGAGGCGGCGATCCCCGCCCTGCTGGCGCGGCCGCCGGCGCGCTTTCCGCTGGCGCCGCTGCGCCGCGCGGGGCTGGGCGCGGCCTATCTGCGCTACCGTCTCGCGGACGGGCCGGTTTCCGCGTGACCTCGGCGCGCTTGCGCCTATGTCCGGGACAGGGCACAAGGCCCGCACAGAGGAGAGACCGCCGATGACCAAGCCCGCAAACGCGCTTCGCGAGGATTTCCTCGCCGGCATGAGCCGCGCCGCCGCGACCGTCAGCGTCGTGACGACGGACGGGCCGGCCGGGCGCTACGGCGTGACGGTGTCGGCGATGACCTCGGTCTCGGCCGAGGGCACGGCGCCGACCATGCTGGTCTGCGTCCATCACCAGAGCGAGACCGCCGCGGCGATCCTCGGGAACGGCTGCTTCTGCATCAACGTGCTGCGCGAGGACCAGGCCGCGATATCGGACGTCTTCGCCCGCCGCGTGCCCGCGCCCGGCGGCGACAAGTTCAACGTGGCGCCCTTCGTCGCCATGCAAAGTGGCGCGCCGCGGCTGGCCGACCCGCTGGTGGCCTTCGACTGCCGGCTCGTCTCGGGCGAACGGGTGGGCACGCATCACCTCTTCATCGGCGAGGTGGCGGGCGTGCATATCGGCGAGGGCCGCCCGCTGCTCTATGGCAACCGCGCCTATCTGAAGCCCGAACCGCACGAGGGCTGAGCGCGCGCGAAGGCCGCGCGGCATGCCCTTGATCACAAACGAGAAAGGGTGCAGCCATCGGCTCATCCGTTTCGTATGCGACAGCGTTGAAGAACAAGACCTGTTGCGCGACGGGCGCTCGGTAAACATGCCGTCCTTGACCGGTTGCACCCATTGGGACAGGCGAAAGATACCGATAACCCGAGACTTTCCGCTCGGAGCTGACACCCACATTCTCGAAGTGCGAGCCCCTATCGCGCGAGTTCTACACTGGCCCGCGTCGGGCCGCGCCGCACATTGTCGTAAATTGCGACCTGCCGCGGGACCGGGCCACCGGTCGCGGACATGTAGCGCGAGACGAAAGAGCGATAAACGCCGAACCGGAAGTCGACACGGTCGCGCATGTTATAGCTTACCCGGCCCCGGTGCGACGCTACCCTCCGACCGTTCACGTAGAAATCAAGAAAGCCGTCGGCGCCGCTGCTCCAGTTGGAATGCACCAGGAAATCCACCCACCGACCGCGAGCTGCTGGAAGCGCCATGAACGGCTGATCTATCATATAGACCGTCTCGCCCGAAGCCGTGCACAGCTTATTATAAAATAAAAGCCGGTTGTTTTCGATTCCCACGCCCGCCACCTCGCAGCCCTGGGGCTCCTGCTTGAACTGCCCGAGCGTCGTATTGGTCGGACGAATATAGGGAAAGTCGCCTGCAAGTCTTACAGACCACGCATACCAGTGCGAATTGCCAGGACGTGTGCCGCGTCGATCCTGCCGCTCGACACGCTCTCTATCCTCCCGGCAATCCTCCCGCCCGCAATCACCCGGGCGAACGTCGAACATCATGGCCCTCCTGCCCTCGCGGATCAGCGTTGGCGGGCCCGATATGATCTTGAAACCATGCGGGGTGCGCGCGGAACGCGGGTGATCCGCGAAGCGGCCGTAAGTCCCTGCGTCATCCGGGGGCGGTGCCTGCGCTGCCGCGTCAGGCGCGCATATTGCGAGGCCAACCGAAACAAGGATACCGCGGACGAAATGCACCATTACTGAACTCCCTGTTGCCGGAAGCATAGCAAACGCGAATTGGCAGATGTCAAAAAAAAAATGTGGGCAGCCCACCGCTTCAGGACCCGCTGACGGTCTTTCCGACAGAATGGCTGTCAAGCTTTGGCGCCATTCGGGTCAAGCTGCGCCGCTATGCCTTGCTTGAGAATGGGAAGCGCACCCCAACGGGCCTCATGCACACCGAAATGGTGGCCCGGCGACAAACAGCGGTGACGATATCGCCCACAGCGCAGAGATCCTCGACCAGGCCCATCTGCGGCACGCGATAGGGGCAGGTACTCGATACGCCCGGTCGCGGCATCCACAGAACCCCCGCGAGCCGGGACACTGCATCGGTACAGGTTCGGGCTTCGAGTTCTGCATGGCGTTCAAGGCCGCAATCGCATGTACAAACGCCGCGCCCTCGCAGTCATTTAAAAACAAAGGGCGCAGCCACAGGCCGCGCCCTTTCGCGTGTTCCGGGTCGGTGGATCAGCCGCGGGCGCGGCCGACCAGGGTCCAGGCGGCGGGCAGGATCAGCGCCGCCAGCGCCAGCTTCATCGCGTCGCCCACCAGGAAGGGATAGAGCCCCCATTCCAGGATCGGCTTTTCCCAGCTGTAGAGATGCGCCAGCCACAGGATGCCGGGCACGTAGATCAGCGCGTTGCCGCCCAGCATCGCCGCGCCCATCTTCCAGACGTTGCGGTCCCATCCGGCCCGCGCGGCGTATCCCAGCGCGAGCGTGGCCAGCACGTAGCCCAGCAGGTAGCCGCCGGTGCCGCCCAGCATGTACTCGATCCCCGCCGCGCCGGCGCCAGAGCTGGCGAAGACGTCGAAGCCGGCCGCCCCGATGATCATGTAGCCGAGGATCGTCGTCAGGCCGAGCCGCGGACCGTAGGCCGCACCGATCGTCAGCACCGCGAAGGTGCCCAGCGTCACCGGCACCGGCGAGGGCCACATCGGCACCTTGATCTTCGCCGCCACCGCCAGCGCCGCGATGCCAAGCACCACCAGCACCGCGCGCTTGGCCCAGAGCGCGCTGCCCTCGGCCTGCCAGAAGGTCTCGCTCAGCACCCTGTCCGTCCGTGCGATCGCCATAGGATCCTCTCCCTCGTTTTGTCGTCCCGACGGTTTTGCAACGCCCGGCAGCCTCGTGCAAGCCTCAATCGGCCGGCGCGTAACGCGAGACCATGCGGTAGTCCTTGCGCGGTCCCTGCACCCGCCAGGCCGCGGACCAGCGCGGCCAATGGGTGAAGTCATAGGTGACGTGGTAGAAATCCGCGCCGCAGATATGGTTGTCGTCGGGCATCAGCCGGTCAAGCGCGATATGGTGGAACGGGCGGCCATCCTCGAACAGGACGGCGATGGTGCCCGGCCCCGCGTCCCGCCAGAGATACCGCCGCGTCGCGACCAGTTCGGGCTTGCCGGTCATCCGGAGCCGCCCTTCCTCGACATAGGCGAGTCCGTCCGCCTCCGGCGTGAAGACGGCCCGGCCGGTCAGCGTGCCGCCGCTGCCCTGGTGCAGGTCCGCGATCTCGCGGTCGAGCGACCATGCCCCCGCGAAGCTGTCCAGCGTAAGGCGGGACGCGGTCATGGGCATCGCCCTGCCCCGGGGATGCGGCGGGAGACAGAGCGGCCGCAACTCGTACACATGTGACTCTCCTTGGCCTTGTTCCTTGTCCGGCCCGAGTCTATGAGACGCGCACCACGCTCTCAACGGACAAAAAGGCGCGCTGCATGATCCCCCGCTACTCCCGCCCCGAGATGGTCGCCATCTGGTCCCCCGAGACCAAGTTCCGCATCTGGTTCGAGATCGAGGCCCATGCCTGCGACGCGATGGCCGAGCTGGGCGTGATCCCGCGCGAGAACGCCGCCGCGGTCTGGACGGCGCAGAACGTAGAGTTCGACGTGGCCCGCATCGACGAGATCGAGGCCGTCACCAAGCATGACGTCATCGCCTTCCTGACCCACCTGGCCGAGATCGTCGGCGCCGACGAGGCGCGCTTCGTCCACCAGGGCATGACCAGCTCGGACGTTCTGGACACCTGTTTCAACATCCAGCTGGTGCGCGCCGCCGACATCCTGCTGGCCGACATGGACGCGCTGCTCGACGCGCTGAAGCGCCGCGCCTTCGAGCACAAGGAAACGGTGCGGATCGGCCGCAGCCACGGCATCCATGCCGAGCCCACCACCATGGGCCTGACCTTCGCGCGCTTCTACGCCGAGATGGA
>CAJXYS010000050.1 GCA_913063035.1 uncultured Maritimibacter sp.
TCGACCGCGGTCACCTCGCGCTTGCGCAGCTTGTCGCGGGCCTCGGCGATGGTCAGTTTCGTCAGGTCGCTCATCGCCTCACTCCACCACCTTGGGCACCGCGAAAAAGCCCTCGCGCGCATCGGGCGCGTTGGAGAGCACTCTCTCGGGGTAGCCGCCGTCGGTCACCACGTCCTCGCGGCGCTTCAGGCGCATCGGCGTGACCGATGTCATCGGCTCGATGCCCTCGATATCCACCTCGTTGAGCTGTTCCATGAAGGTAAGAATGCGCGAGAGTTCGTCGGCGAGGGTCGGCAGATCGCCGTCTGCGACCTCGATCCGGGCGAGCTTGGCGACCCGGCGGGCGGTCTCTGTGTCGATCGACATGGGGCGTTCGTCCTGATCTGCGGTTCGCGCCCCGTTTAGCGCCCGGTCCTGCCCTCTGCAAGCCTGTGGCGGCGGTAGACCTCGATCATCCAGGCCAGCATCACCGCGTTCAGGATATGCCAGAGGAAATGCGTGCCCAGCGGCCAGGCCCCGCAGAGCGGAACGTCGAGGATCCGCGCCGTGATCGACAGGCCAAGGATCACCGCCCCGATCAGCAGGCCGCGCCCGACGTCGGGCAGCCGGCGCAACAGGAAGACACCGTAAAGCGCGATCAGCAGCCAGACCGAGATATAGGCCGACGACCCCGCCACCGCAGGCGGCAGCAGCGCGCCGATGGCATAGCCGACGGCGGCGGCGTAGGGGAAGAACAGCACCACGCCCACCCCGGATTGCCACCCCGGCAGGCCCAGGTAATGGCGATTGGCGGCATAGATGTAGAGCAGGATGAAGCCCAGGATCGGCAGTACGTCCGCCATCGCCGACCAGGCCTGCGCGACGGTGTGGAACAGCCCCGACCCGATCCCGATCAGGAACAGCACCGCCGCCAGCGCCCGCGCCAGCGGCAGCGACGCCATGCCGGGTCGGGTCCAGGCCACGACGGCGGCGACCAGGAAGGCGAGGTTGGTGACCGCGTTGACCGGCTCGGCCCAGAGCCCCGGCTCCAGCCGCTCGCAATAACCGTCGATGTAGCGCGTCCAGGTCACCGGTCTCTGAGATCCGCGAAGAAAGAGGTCAGCAGCCGTTCCGCCTCCGCCGCCGCGATCCCGTCATAGACTTCGGGCGCGTGGTGACATTGCGGGTGGGCAAAGATCCGCGGTCCCTGCGCCACACCGCCCGACTTAGGGTCGGATGCGCCGTAGTAAAGCCGCCCGATCCGGGCAAAACCGATCGCAGCCGCGCACATCGGGCAGGGTTCGAGCGTCACGTGCAAATCATGCCCGGTCAGCCGTTCCGAGCCCAGCGCGGCGCAGGCCGCGCGGATGGCGAGAATCTCGGCATGGGCCGTCGGATCGGCCAGCTCGCGCGTGCGATTGCCGGCGCGGGCGACGACCCCCCCCTCGGGCGAGACGATCACCGCGCCGACCGGCACCTCGCCGCGGTCCCCGGCCGCGCGGGCCTCGGCGAGCGCGGCCTCCATATGCGACCGGAACGGGCTCATGAAACCGTGATGCCCCCTCCTCCGCGCCGCTGCAAGCGATGTTTCGCTTGGGTTCCCCGCCGCACCGCGATAGAGCGGGCGCATGAGCGAAACCGGAAAGACAGGCGAGCGCATCGCCAAGGTCCTGGCACGGGCCGGCGTGGCCTCGCGGCGCGGCGCCGAGGAGATCATCGCGGCCGGCCGCGTCACCGTGAACGGCAAGCGCATCGACAGCCCCGCGCTGAACGTGACGCCTGCCGACCGCATCACGGTCGACGGTAAGGAGATCGGCGAACCGGACCCGCCCCGGCTCTGGCGTTATTACAAGCCGACAGGTCTGGTCACCACGGCCCGCGACGAGAAAGGCCGGGCGACGATTTTCGACAAGCTGCCCGCGGAACTGCCCCGCGTGATGAGCATCGGGCGGCTGGACCTCAATTCCGAGGGACTGTTGCTGCTGACCAATGACGGCGAGGTCAAGCGCCGGCTGGAACTGCCCTCGACCGGCTGGCTGCGCAAGTACCGCGTGCGCGTCAAGGGCAGCCCGAGCGAGCAGATGCTGGAGCCGCTGCGCAAGGGGATCACCGCCGATGGCGAGCGCTTCCAGCCGATGACGGTCACGCTCGATCGCCAGCAGGGCGCCAACGCCTGGCTGACCGTGGGCCTGCGCGAAGGCAAGAACCGAGAGATTCGCCGCGCCATGGAGGCGATCGGCCTGACCGTGAACCGCCTGCTGCGCCTGTCCTACGGCCCGTTCCGGCTCGAAGGGCTGAAACCGGGCGAGGTCGAGGAGGTCCGCCCGCGCGTGGTGCGCGACCAACTCGGGCTCGCACCCCCCGCGCAGGCCGCGAAACCCGGCAGGTCACCGGCCCGGCGCCGCAAGAAGTGATCGCGCAGGCCGGTCCGCCGCGCCACATGGCCGCTGGCCCCTATGCCGCAACTGCACTATGCTCGGACCGGTAACGCGAAACGGGGCTTGGGATGGCGCGACTGGTCCTTGCAGTTGTCTTCGTCGCCCTCGTGCTGGGCGCGGTGACCGTGGTCGCGCTTGGGCTCCGCGCCATCGCACGGCGTGGCGCAGGCGGAGAGGAAGACGACATGGCCGAGAACAGCTTCTTGCCGAAACTGGCCTATGCGCTCCTGCTGGCGCTGGTCCTCTACGTGGCGTTCAACGCCGCAGGGGTCTGAGATGGCCGAGCGCTACGGCGGCAAATACAGCCCCGGCGGCGATCCGCGCGGATCGGCGGCCGGGAACCGGTCACCGCTTGCGGGACTGCGGCCGAGCCGCGCAGGCATGCGGGTCAACCTGCTGTTCCTGGCCCCCCTGCCGCTGATCTGGAAGGGCTTCCGGGCCGAGCCGATCGTCATGGCCCAGTACTTCCTGGCCTTTGGGCTCATCATCGGGGCGGCCTGGATGACGCGCGAAGGGCTTCGCGCCGAAGAGGCCTTTGACGCCCGCCGCGTCGCCCGCCGCCCGGCCCTGCCCCGCAAGATCTTCGGCGCCGGGCTGATGGGCATGGGGCTCGGCCTGGCCGGGATCGCGGGCTACGGCCCGCTGGAGGCCGTGATCTTCGCCGCGATGGGCGCGGTGCTCCACCTCTTCGCCTTCGGGCTCGATCCCCTGCGCGACAAGGGCGCGGGCGCCGATTCCATCGCCACCCAGCGCGTCGCCCGCGCCGTGGAAGAGGCCGAGACCCATCTCGGCGCGATGACGAAGGCGATCCGGCAGCTGGGCGACCGGCGGCTTGAATCGCGGCTCTCGCGTTTCCAGGCCGTGGCGCGCGACATGTTCCGCACCGTCGAGGAAGATCCCCGCGACCTGCCGGCGGCCCGCCGCTATCTCGGCGTCTACCTGATCGGCGCACGTGACGCGACGACCAAATTCGCCGATATATATGCCAAGACACGGGACCCGCAGGCACGGGCAGATTACGAGGCGCTCCTGAGCGACCTGGAAAAGAATTTCGAAGCGCGCCACCGGTCGCTGCTGCTGGACAACCGCACCGATCTCGACGTCGAGATCGAGGTCCTGCGCGAGCGGCTGGAACGCGAAGGCGTGCACCCAGATTGAGAGGGAAAGAGTTATGTCCGACAGCACACGTGACCGGGCGAAGGCCGATCTCGAGGAAGTCGAGAAGCTGAACGCCGTCGTCCTTCCCGAACCCGCGCCCGATGCGCGCCCCGCCACCGAGGCGGTCGTCGCGCGCATGGACGAGATCGACATGGGCGACACCAATTCGATCATCGCCTTCGGCAGCCGCGCCCAGACCGAGTTGCAGGCGATCAGCCAGAAGATGCTGGCCGATGTCCGGAACAAGGACGTGGGTCCGGCCGGCGACAGCCTGCGCGACATGGTCACGACGATCCGGGGCTTCTCGGTGTCCGAACTGGACATGCGCCGCAACCGGTCCTGGTGGGAATGGCTGACCGGCCGGGTCGCCCCCGCCGCCAAGTTCGCGGCCCGCTACGAAGAGGTGCAGGGCCAGATCGACCGGATCACCGACAACCTGCTGAAGCACGAGCACCGGCTTCTCAAGGACATCAAGTCGCTCGACAAGCTCTACGAGAAGACGCTCGATTTCTACGATGAGCTGGCGCTCTATATCGCCGCGGGCGAGGCAAAGCTGAAGAACCTCGACGACACCGACATTCCGGAACGCGAACGCGCGGTCGAAGCGGCGACCGAGTCCGAGCAGGTCATGAAGGCGCAGGAACTGCGCGACCTGCGCGCGGCCCGCGACGATCTCGAACGCCGCGTCCACGACCTGAAACTCACCCGGCAGGTGACGATGCAGTCCCTGCCCTCGATCCGGCTGGTGCAGGAAAACGACAAGTCGCTGGTGACCAAGATCAATTCCACGATGGTCAATACCGTGCCGCTCTGGGAAACGCAGCTTGCGCAGGCCGTGACGATCCAGCGCTCGTCCGAGGCCGCGCAGGCCGTCAGCGAGGCATCGGACCTGACGAACGAGCTTCTGACCGCGAACGCGGCCAACCTGAAGGACGCCAACGCGCGGATCCGCCGAGAGATGGAACGCGGCGTGTTCGACATCGAGGCGATCCGCAAGGCCAACACGGACCTGATCGAGACCATCGAGGAAAGCCTGCGCATCGCCGACGAGGGCAAGGCCAAGCGTGCCGCGGCAGAGGAAGACCTCACCAAGATGGAAAGCGAGCTGCGCGACACCCTCGCCGCCGCCCGCGCCGCGCGGCCGGCCGTCACCGATGACGGAGACGGGCCTGCCGATGGCTGATCGGTCCGTGTTCCCGGGGCTTCGCGGGCTTCTCGCGACCGGCGCGCTGCTGGCCGCCCTGGCCAGTTGCGCCCCCATCGCGCCGATGGACTCGCCCGCCCCCGAACCCCGCCCGGACGCGGCGCAACCGTCCGAGGAAAGCCTGCGGCTGGCCCGGTATTACGCGGGGGTGCAGCAACGCCTTCTGGCGCAGGGGCTTCTCCGGCGCGACATGGGCGGGGCGGACGTGCCGTTTACCGCCCGCAACCTGGTCGAGAACTTCGAGCGCATCGCGCTCTACGACGAATACGTCGTCAGCGGCGGGCGCTTCGTCCAGCAGCAGACCCCGAGCCGGCTGCGCCGCTGGGAAGACCCGATCCGCATGCGCCTCGTTTTCGGCCCGTCCGTCGACGCGGCCCAGCGCCGCGAGGATCGCCGCGATGTCCAGCGCTACGTCCAGCGCCTGTCGCGCGTGACCGGGCACCCGATCACCCTGACCGAGGGCACGGCGAATTTCGTCGTTTTGTTCCTAAACCGCGACGAACAGAAGACCATCGGCCCGCAGCTCGAGGCGCTGATCCCGCGGGTCAGCCCGGCGGTCGTCAACGAGATCGTCTACAGCCCGCGCAACACCTTCTGCGCGGCCTACGCCCTGTCGAACCAGGCGGCGAACAGCGCCTATACCGCCGCCGTCGTGCTGATCAAGGCCGAGCACCCGGACCTGCTGCGGCTCTCCTGCATCCACGAAGAGATCGCGCAGGCGATGGGGCTTGCCAATGACAGCCCGATGGCGCGGCCCTCGATCTTCAACGATGACGAGGAGTTCGCGCTCTTGACCCGCCACGACGAGCTTTTGCTGGAAATACTCTATGACGACCGGCTCGCGCTCGGCATGACGCCGGACGCCGCGCGCGCGGTCGTGCGCGAGATCGTCGCCGACCTGACGGGCGGCGAGAGCTAGGGGGCGGCGGGATGCCGATCTTCGATTTTCTCCGCGGCGAGTTCATCGACGTCATCCACTGGACCGATGACAGACGCGACAGGCTGGTTTGGCGCTTCGACCGGGCCGGCCACGCGATCCGCTACGGCGCCAAGCTGACGGTGCGCGCGGGCCAGGCGGCGGTCTTCGTCCATGAAGGCCAGGTCGCCGACGTGTTCGCGCCGGGCCTCTACCGGCTGGAAACCAACACCATGCCGGTATTGACCCGGCTCAAGCACTGGGATCACGGCTTCCGCTCGCCCTTCACCTCCGAGATCTACTTCGTCAACACCACGCGCTTCCGCGATCTCAAATGGGGCACGCGCAGCCCGGTGATCCTGCGCGATCCCGAGTTCGGCCCCCTGCGCCTGCGCGCCTACGGCACCTACGCGATCCGGGTGATCGACCCGGCGCGTTTCCTGACGGAGATCGTCGGAACCGACGGTGAGTTCACGACCGACGAGATCAGCGACCAGATCCGCAACATCATCCTGCAACAGTTCGGCCCGGCGCTGTCCGGCGCTGGCCTCGGCGCGTTCGACATCGCGGCCAGCACCGGCGATCTGGGGCGTCGCGTCGCGGCGGACATCGCGCCCGTGCTGGCCGAGTACGGCCTGGAGATACCCGAGCTCTACGTCGAAAAGATATCTCTGCCCGCGGCCGTGGAGGCCACGCTCGACGCGCGCGCGGCCTCGGGCCTCGGCCGCGCCGGCGCGGACAAGACGCCCCCGCCGCCGCCCGCCGCGCAGGAATGGCATATCGCCGAGGGCGGCCAAAGCTACGGCCCCTACAGCCGCGAGACGCTGGCGCGGATGGCCCGCGACGGCCGCATCGGGTCGGGGACGCTGGCCTGGACCGCCGGGCAGCAGGGTTGGAAGCCCGCCGGAGAGATCGCCGAACTGGCGGCGCTCTTCGGCCCGCCGCCGCCGCCGCGGGACTGACGGGGCCGGCCCCTGCCCCGGCGCGCCCCCGCCCTGTGCCGGCTCAGCCGCGCTTGATCGAGACTTTCTTCGCCGCCTCGGACGGCGCCTTGCGCTTGGGCACGCGGATCGTCAGCACGCCGTCCTTCAGGTCGGCCTCGACCTTGTCGCCATCGGCATCGGCCGGCAGCCGGAAGCTGCGGCTGAACGATCCGTACTGGCGTTCCGAGAAATACCAGGTGTCGCCCTTCTCCTCGCGCGAACTGCGTTTCTCGCCGGAAAGCGACAGAACCCCCTCGTCGACCGAAAGCGCGATATCCTCGGCCTCGACGCCCGGCAATTCGACGGCGATACGGTAGGCATCCGCCTCGGCCGAGGCCTCGCTGGCGGGCGCGATCCAGTCGGCGATCCGCGCGCCGGCCTGGCGGAAGGGTTCGTAAAGCGACGGCCAGAAGCCGCTGGTATGACGCTGTTCAACCATCACAAACCTCCATTGTCTCGGTTTCGATCCCCGTCGACTCTAGGGACCGGCGGCCGGTTCACCTTGACCTGCGTCAAGCGCCACGCGCATTGCCGCCCGGCCCCGCCTTCGATAAGGGAACTGCATCTGGGCAGGCGAAGGAGACGGCGATGCGGGCATTGATCCAGCGGGTGAGCACGGCGCAGGTCGCCGTGGACGGCGCGGTGATCGGACGTTGCGGTACGGGGCTGCTGATCCTCGTCTGCGCCATGCAGGGCGACACCGCGGCCGAGGCCGAGAAGCTCGCCGCCAAGATCGCCAGGCTGCGCGTGTTCAAGGACGACGAGGGCCGCATGAACCGCTCCATCACCGATATCGGCGGCAACGCGCTCGTGGTCAGCCAGTTCACGCTTGCGGCCGACACCCGGCGCGGCAATCGCCCCGGCTTCTCGGCCGCCGCCGCCCCCGAGGACGGCGCGCGGCTCTACCTGGATTTCGCCGACCGCCTCCGCGCGCACGGCATCGCGGTCGAAACCGGGCGCTTCGGCGCGGACATGGCGGTGAGCCTGACCAATGACGGGCCGGTCACGATCTGGCTCGACACTAGCTCTTGATCCGCCAGCCCGTGCGGAAAATCCACCAGGTCGCGCCGAGGCAGAGGCCGAGGAACAGCGCGATCATGGCAAGGCTGAGCCCGATGCCGACATCCGCCGTGCCGTAGAAGCTCCACCGGAACCCCGAGATCAGGTAGACCACGGGGTTGAAGAGCGTCACCGTCTGCCAGAACGGCGGCAGCATCGAGATCGAGTAGAAACTGCCGCCCAGGAAGACCAGCGGCGTGATGATCAGCAGCGGCACGAGCTGGAGCTGCTCGAAATTCTGCGCCCATATCCCGATGATGAAGCCGAACAGGCTGAACGACACGCAGGTCAGCACCAGGAAGACAAGCATCGCGACCGGGTGCAGGATCTGCACCTCCACGAAGAAGGTGGCCGTCCCGAGGATGATCAGCCCAATCAGCAGCGACTTGGTCGCCGCCGCCCCGACATAGCCGATCACGATCTCGAGGAACGAGACCGGGGCGGAGAGCAACTCGTAGATGGTGCCGATGAATTTCGGGAAATAAATCGCGAAGGAGGCGTTGGAAATGCCCTGGGTGATCACCGTCAGCATGATGAGCCCCGGCACGATGAAGGCGCCGTAGGCCACGCCCTCGACCGAGTCGATCCGCGACCCGATCGCCGCGCCGAAGACCACGAAATAGAGCGAGGTCGAGATCACCGGCGAGATCACGCTCTGCGCGAGGGTGCGGTAGGTGCGGGCCATCTCGTAGCGGTAGATGGCCAGGATCGCGGGCCAGTTCATGACGCCTCCTTGACCAGGTCGACGAAGATTTCCTCGAGCGAGCTTTGCCGGGTCTGCACGTCGTGCAGCACCAGCCCCGCCGCCTGAATGTCGTTCAGCAACCGCGTGATCCCCGTGCGATCCGCGGCGGTGTCGTAGGTATAGACCAGCGCCGCGCCATCATCGGCGCGTTCGAGCCCGTAGGCCGCGAGGCTCTCCGGCAGGCGGTCGACCGGCGTGCCCAGCTCGATCCGCATCTGGCGCTTGCCCATCCGGCGCATCAGCGCCGCCTTTTCCTCGACCAGCAGGATACGGCCGCCATTGATGACCGCGACGCGGTCGGCCATCGCCTCGGCTTCCTCGATGTAGTGGGTGGTCAGCAGGATCGTCACGCCCGCATCCTGCAGGCCGCGCACGACCTCCCACATTTCCTTGCGCAACTCCACGTCCACGCCGGCGGTCGGCTCGTCGAGGAACAGGATCTGCGGGTCGTGGGCCAGCGCCTTGGCGATCAGCACCCGCCGCTTCATGCCACCCGAGAGCGACATGATCTTCTCGTTGCGCTTTTCCCAGAGCGAGAGCTGGCGCAGCACCTGCTCGATCCGGGCCGGATCGGCCGGCCGCCCGAAGAGCCCGCGCGAGAAGCGGACCGTGTTGATGACCTTCTCGAAGGGCTCGAGCGCCACCTCCTGCGGCACCAGCCCGATCAGCGACCGCGCGCGGCGCCAGTCCTGCACCACGTCATGGCCGCCGACCGTCACCTGCCCGTCCGTGGGCGTGACCAGACCGCAGATGATCGAGATCAGCGTCGTCTTCCCGGCCCCGTTCGGCCCGAGCAGCGCGAGGATCTCGCCCTCTTCGATCTCGAGGCGCGCGCCCGAGAGCGCCGCGAAGCCGTTATCGTAGACCTTGGCCAGGTCCCGGACCGAAATGATGGAGTCCATGCCGCCTCGCGTTCTTGCCCTGGACGCAAGCTATCGCGTTTGGGCGGCGGGGCAAACAGGCGCCAGGCGTACCCAGGAAGCGCTCCGCGCCCCGGGCAAAATTTTGTTTGCATCCATACATACCTATAGCGAATATGGTCCGATGTTCAGGGCTCTTGAAATGAACTCGGTAAATTCAGTGTCGCGGAAATCAAAGAGCTGCATTCAATCGTTTTCTTTGGGCATGGTTTTGTTTTTTTCGGGCCCAGTGCACGGGGAAGCCTTGAATATTTCGCAGTTCGTTTTTCGCGACTCCAACGCTAACGGAATATACGATCCAGTCGATTTTCCGCTAAACGGGCTGGAAGTCGGATTGACACCGCTTGGCGGTGAAAGATTGGTTCGAGTATCAAATTTGAATGGGTTCACCAATTTCAAATTCTCTGCCGATCCAGATGACGAGGCAGATGTCAAAGAACCGGGTCCAATCGTCATAGATTATGACATACCCGATGGCTGGAGGATTACCACCGGCAAGACACGGCAGACCACTCTCGTGAAAAGCCTGCCAAACAGCCCTTCGGGGCTGGTTATAGATCCACCTTTGGAGTTTTTGGGTGTTGCGCCGGTCCCCAGAATACTCGTGGCCGGACACACATCTGCCACAGAAAATCAAGCAAGCTGCTTTTCCGCGCCTCGCGGGACTATGGATATCAAACTGATAGACCTGGTCCCGGAGTCGAACGGGGTCCTCTCATGTGAAATACCCCCAGGTTTTGAGTATGAACTTTGGTCGGTCACCCTTATTTCGGGAACGGAAACTGGGACCCAGGAGCGGACAGTGGTTCCCGGGCCTGTCCCAACTTTGGTGGCGATGCCCGCAACCGAATCCGAAGCCCCAGCGATCGGAAAACGCGAAGCCAGTTTTGACTTTGATGACATCGTGCCCGGTATCGACATCCGGGAAATGCCTTCCCAGTCGGCTGCATTGCAATGGCACAATTGGGTGGTGGCTCACCGACTCTATTATCGTGGTCCAGGATACGTGAACGGGACAACATCCGGCGACTACGTTGCATACACGTCGTCGGGTCACCCGGCCACGCTGCGATCCGAACTGCCCTTTGACTTCGTAAGCGCCAATTTTTCGGTTGCCTGGCCGCGCGCGGAAAGTGGGACCGCTATCTTGACCGCCCACCGCGGCGACTTGGTGGTCGCGCGCCAGGAGGTCCGTCTCAATACGATGGCACCGACACGAGTGCTTGCTGACTGGCGCGACATCGACAGGTTGACGGTTTCACATGATGACTACTGGCAAGTCGTGATGGACGACGTAAAGCTACGTTTAACCGGGCCGAGCGAGGCTGGCGAAGAATAGACCTGCAAGACATTCATCCGCACACCAAGGCGCTTGCACACTTGGCCACAAAAAGACCAAAAAGCTGACGACAAGCCGGCAAGTTCGGCAGGCATGTTGATCCCATCGCAACTTTAGCGCCCGGGGTCCTCTCCTATGCATACGGCTTCAACAAGGGAAGTTCCGCGCCGCCGCGCCGCCCGCGCGGTTACCAGATTTCTGGCCGCGTCGATCATGGCTATCTGCACGGCCTCAGTCACCTCTGAAATGGCGACGGCGAGCGGTGCCTTCATCACGCCCAAGTACCCCGCCGCCGCCCCCGCGGGCGCCCGCGGCATCTGCCAGAAATACGGCTGGGCCTGCGAGCGCAGCGCCGGCAAGGCGCTTGACGAGGCGTCCATTCTGCGGCTGGCCAAGACGCTCAACCGCAAGATCAATCGCAGCGTCCGGCCGGTTTCGGACGAACGCCAGTATCGCCGGGCGGAATTCTGGACCCTGCCGACCACGCGCGGCGGCGACTGCGAGGATTTCGTGCTGCTGAAGAAGAAAACGCTGGCCGAGGCCGGCATCCCGTCCGACAGGCTGCTGATGGCGACGGTGCTGGATCGCGACCTGAACAACCACGCGATCCTGATCCTGCGCACCGCGCGCGGCGACCTGGTGCTCGACAACCTGACCGACCGGATCGTGCCCTGGGAGAAAACCGGCTACACCTTCCTGCGCATGCAGAACCCCGAGCGGCTCGACCGCTGGGACGCGATCTTCGCTGGAGGGCTGATCGGCGGGCGGAGCTAGGGATCGGATCACTATGGCAGAATAGGCTGAGTGCCGATCCGCCTTGAGAAAGCACAGAATAGTAAAGGGCCCGATGGCGACCATCGGGCCCTAGTGTTTTACCGTTCATTTTTCCAAATCAACGGCGGGCTGCCTTACTTATCCTTAGGACCGCCCTTCTCTTTATCTTTTTTTCCACTCGGCTCATCTCCGGTCTCATCGTCGAAAGGCGAGTTGCCGACAGGTTTGTCGTTCCCAGGATTCTGCGGCCCACCGCCGCCGTTCTCGGGGTCGCCGCCACCGTTCTCGGGGTCGCCGCCACCGTTCTCGGGGTCACCGCCACCGTTCTCGGGGTCGCCGCCACCGTTCTCGGGGTCGCCGCCACCGTTCTCGGGGTCACCGCCGTCATTGCCTCCATTGCCGCCGCCGCTATTCGGCGAACCGCCGATAGCGCCGATATTCTCGTTGGGCTCCGGAGTCCGGCGACCGGAAAAACCCTGCGCGACAGAGGCCGTCGGCCCTTCGGCCAGGATCAGGGCCGAGTCACCGCAGACCTCGGTCATCTGGAGCAGGATCTCGTCGAAGTCGGCGCGGCCGCGCACGCGGGCGCGCACGTCCTCGGGCACTTCCTCGATGTCGCAGAGGTTGTATTCGTCTGCGCCGCCGCCACTGGCCGCAGCACCGCCGACCGAGGCCGTCGCCGTACCGGTCAGCGCCTCGAGGCTCCCCGGGCAGCTATTCGCCACCCGCTGTGCGATGGCGTTGAAATCAGGGCGATCCCGGAGCCGCTCGATGAAGGACGCCGGGACGTTTTCGATGTCGCAAAGGTTATATTGCTGCTGCGCCTGCGCTTGCGTCGTGCCCGCGATCAGGGCCGCGCATCCGGCGGAGGCCGCGAGAGCGAAAAGTTTATACCGGACCATTTTTTCCACCTCTCTGGAAAAGAATTTGAAACCAATCGGGTCACACTTATGTCTAATTCTGACCCAAAACCGCCACAATTATGCCTCCTTTCGGCGCGGCTGTCTAAATGATCTTGAAATTTCGCGCTAAAGTTGTCGAAATTGACAATCTTAAGTGGAATTTCGATCTCTTTAGGAAACAAAACAGATTGTATTATTGATATAATTCCGAAGCGCGAACGGTAAATTCCTGCCCTGGAAGCAATTTGCCTCCTGAAACGGAGAGAATCACCCCGAAACGATTCGAAATATGGCAGGAATTGGGCGCTGTCTGCAGCCCCCGCCGGACCCGGCCGGCGGGGGAGCATGATTGTGGCGCTGCGTCACCGCCCCCTCAGGTCTTGAAGAGACGATAGATCGCCGGGATCACCAGGACCGTCAGCGCGGTCGAGGAGAGCAGCCCGAACAGGAGCGAGATCGCCAGGCCCTGGAAGATCGGGTCGGCCAGGATCACCGCCGCGCCGATCATCGCCGCGATGGCGGTCAGAAGGATCGGCTTGAACCGCGTCGCGCCCGCCTCGATCAGGATCTCGACCGTGACCCGGCGCTCGGGGTCGGCATGGCGGATGAAATCGACCAGCAGGATCGAGTTCCGCACGATGATGCCCGCCAGCGCGATGAAGCCGATCATCGAGGTGGCCGAGAACGGCGCCCCGAAGAGCCAGTGCCCGCCCATGATCCCGAGGAAGGTGAGCGGCACCGGCGTCAGGATCACCAGCGGCAGCCGGAAGGAGCCGAACTGCGCCACGACGAGGATGTAGATGCCCAGCAGCGCCACCGCGAAGGCCGCGCCCATGTCGCGGAACGTGACCCAGGTCACTTCCCATTCCCCGTCCCAGAGCAGGACCGGCGCAGCCACGCTCTTGGGCTGGCCGTTGAGCCGGATCTCCGGCTTCTGCCCTTCGGGCCAGTCCATCGCGTCGAGCCGGTCGGCCACGGCCAGCATGCCGTAGAGCGGCGCCTCGAAATCCCCGGCCAGCTCGCCCGTGACCATCACCGCGTTATAGCCGTTGTGGCGGAAGATCGGGTAGGAGGCGCGTTCCTCGGCGATGGCGACCACGTCGCCCAGCTCGACCACCCCGCGCCCGCCGGGCAGCGCGTTGGCCGGCACCGGCGTCGAGAGCGCGGTCTCGTCCATCACCCGCGCGCCCCGTGCGCGGGCCATCACGATCGGGATCGGGCGCCGGCCCTCGCCGCGATGGGAATAGCCCACCGTGCTTGAGCCGTTCAGCAGCCGCAACGTTTCCAGCGCGTCGCGCTCCTGCACCCGGAAAAAGTCGAGATCGCTGGCCTTCAACTCGGCGCGCAGCCGGCGCGGCCGCTCGCCGAAACTGTCGTCCACGTCGACGACATAGGGCACGTCCTCGAAGGCCGCGCGCACCTTGCGCGCGACCGCGCGGCGCGTCTCGGCGTCGGGGCCGTAAATCTCCGCCAGCAGGGTGGAGATCACCGGCGGGCCCGGGGGCGGCTCCACCACCTTGAGCACGGTGCCCTCCGGCACGTCGATCCCGCGCAGCTTCTCGCGCAGTTCCAGCGCGATCTCGTGGCTGGTGCGGTCACGGTGGTGCTTGGCGTCCAGATTCACCTGGACCTCGCCCTGCTCGGGCATCTGGCGCAGGTAGTAATGGCGCACGAGCCCGTTGAAGTTGAAGGGCGCCGAGGTGCCGGCATGGGTCTGCGCCGAGACGACCTCCGGCAGGTCGAGCGCGATGCGGGCGGCCTGCTGCGCCACCGCGTCCGTCGCCTCGACCGCGGCGCCCTCGGGCAGGTCGATGACCACGGACAGCTCGGACTTGTTGTCGAAGGGCAGGAGCTTGACCGTCACGTCGCGGGTATAGAGCGCGCCCAGCGCCCCGAAGGACAGCACCGCCACGATGACGAGGAAGAGGGCGCTGCGCCCCTTGCCCTTCAGCAGCGGCCGCGCCAGCGCCGCGTAGAAGCGCCCGAGCCGCCCGCCGGGGAACCCGCCCGCGCCCTCGGCATGCTGCGCGGCATGGGCGGGGCCCGCGATCTTGAGCATCAGCCAGGGCGTGATCATCACCGCCACGAAGAAGGAAAAGATCATCGCCGCCGAGGCGTTGGCCGGGATCGGGCTCATGTAGGGGCCCATCAGGCCGGAGACGAAGAGCATCGGCAAGAGCGCCACCACCACCGTCAGGGTCGCCACGATGGTCGGGTTGCCGACCTCGGCGACGGCCGCGACGGCGGCGCCGAAGGCGCTGCGCCCTTCGCGCTTCTCGGCCCAGTGGCGGGCGATGTTCTCGATCACCACGATCGCGTCGTCGACCAGGATCCCGATGGAGAAGATCAGCGCGAACAGCGACACGCGGTTGAGCGTGTAGCCCATGACCCAGGCCGCGAAGAGCGTCAGCAGGATGGTGACCGGGATGACGATGGCGACCACCACCGCCTCGCGCCAACCGATCGCCAGCAGCACCAGCCCCACGATGGACACGGTCGCCAGCCCGAGATGGAAGAGAAGCTCGTTCGCCTTCTCGTTCGCGGTCTCGCCGTAATCGCGGGTGATCTCGACCGCGATGCTGTCGGGGATCAGCCCGCCTTCCATCTCGTGGACACGGTGCAGGATCTCCTCGGCCACGGTCACGGCGTTCGCGCCGGCGCGCTTGGCCAGGGCCAGCGTCACCGCGGGGCGGCGGGTGATCTCGCCTTCGTCGCCCCGGCTCAGCGTGGCGACGTGGTGCTCGTCGAGATCGCTGACGAAGGCCACATCGGCCACGTCACGGACATAGACGGTGCGCCCGTCGCGGGTGGTCAGCTCCAGGTTGCCGATCTGGGCCGGGGTGGAGAGCGTCTTGCCGATCACCAGCCCGATCTGTTCGCCCGCGTCGCGCAGATCGCCCGCGGGCGCGGCGCTGTTGGCCCCCTGCACCTTGCCGGCAAGCTGCTGGAGCGTCACGCCGTAGAGCGCCAGCCGCTCCGGGTCGGGAGCGATCCGCAGCGCCTCGGCGGTCGCGCCCACGAGATAGGTGAGACCGACATCCTGGATCTTGGCCAGTTCGACCTCCACCTCGCGGGCGATGCGGGTCAGGTCGGCCGCACCGATGGCGGCCTGCCCCGGCCCGGGCGCGAAGGTCAGCGCCACGATGGCGACGTCGTTGATGCCGCGCCCGACGACGAGCGGCTCGGGGATGCCGACCGGGATACGGTCCATGTTCGAGAGGATCTTGTCGCGCACGCGCAGGATCGCCGTATCCGAAGACAGGCCCACCTCGAAGCGCGCGGTCACCATCACCTGGTCATCGCGCGTGTCGGAATAGACGTGCTCGACCTGGTCGATCCCCTTGACGATGGTCTCCAGCGGTTCGGTGACCAGCTTGACCGCGTCCTCGGCCTTCAGCCCGTCGGCGCGGACGTGGATATCGACGAGCGGCACGGATATCTGCGGCTCCTCCTCGCGCGGGAGGCTGACCAGCGCGATCATGCCCACGGCCAGCGAGGCCAGCAGGAGAAGCGGCGTCAGCGGCGACCGGATGAAGGCGCGGGTCAGATGCCCGGCGAGTCCCAGCGGCCCGGTCGATTCCTGCCCGGTCTCACTCATCGTCGATCACCACGCGGTCTCCGGCGGCGAGACCGGTCAGGATCTCGCGCCACGCGGCGCCGTCCTGCATGACCGTCTCGCCGGGGACCACCGTCCGGCGCAGCTGCGCCCCCGCCGCCGTCTCGACCGTGACGAAATCGAGCCCGCCGCGCTGGCCCAGCGCGGCTTCGGGCACCAGCAGCGCCATGCGGCTGTCGACCGGCAGGCGCACCGGGACACGGCGGCCTATGAAGCGGTCGTCCAGGCCCTCGACCTCGACATCGGCCTGCACGCGGCCGCCCTCGATCTGCGGATAGATCTTTGCCAGCCGGCCGGTGCGGCTGGCGCCGTTCGGCCCGGCCGCGATCTCGATCGGATCGCCCTCGGCCAGGCTGCCGGCGTGGCGTTCGGGGACGGCCAGGCGCAGGAAAACGCCGCCACCGCCGATCTCGGCGACGGCCTCGCCCGGCGTGACCACCGACCCGCGGGACAGCGGAACGGACAGCACCACGCCGGCATCGGGCGACAGGACCGCGCCCTCGGCCACCTGTTGCTCGACGACGAGCCGGTCGGATTCCAGGCTGCGGATCTCGCCCTCGATGACGTCGACCTCGGTCTGGAGCTGATCGAGACGCTGGCTGGTGATGACACCGCGTTCCAGCAGCTGTTCGCCGCGATCCAGGTCCGCGCGCGCGGTTTCGAGGCGGGCCTCCAGCGCCTCGAGGCGGGCATCGATGGAGTCGAGCCGGAAGGCGAGCTTGTCGTCCTCGACCACGGCGATGCGCGCGCCGGCCTCGACGGTGTCGCCCTCGCTCACCTGCAGCGTGACGACGGTGCCGCCGATCCGTGCACGGGCGGGCACCCGGTCGCGGGTCTCCACCTGGCCGTAGACGGCCTTCCATTCCACGATTTCCTGCGGGGCGACGGCCAGGGTCTCGCCCTGAGCCACCTGCCCCAGTGCAGCCGCCATGCCGGCCGCCAGCAGAGTCCAGACTCGCATGTTTCTCTCCCGGGTCGAAGGCGCGGATAGGCGCATCTTCTCAGAGCCCGACAAAACAGCAACCCGCCGGGCCCGTCATTGATCGAGGTCAAGGGGGGTGATTCATGCAACGACCGGAAACTACGGCGGTTTTCCCGCCCTGCATCGCCGCGCGCCGGGCGGTGCCGCGCCCGGCAAGGGCGCGAAAGGTCACGCTTTCACCCCAATTTTGCCATCAAGGTCTGAGACAAGAGCCGATGGTGAACCCGCAGGCTGCCAAGATGCGGGCGCCGGCGCCCCCACGCGGCGCCGGGGTCCGGGCGGCCTGCTAATCGGGCGTCCAGCGGGATGAAAAAAATGAAAGCCCTGACGAAATTCCGAACGCGGATCGGATCGCTGAAACGCGACGACGACGGCAGCGTGACGATCGAGTTTGCACTCTGGCTACCCTTCTTCGCGGCGCTGCTGGTGCTGACGGTCGATGTCAGCATGTTGTTCATGACCCAGTCGAACTACTGGAGCGTCGCGCGCGACACCGCCCGGCTGGTGGCGCGACACGCCATGGACGAGAGCGCGGCGGAAACCTATGCCGCGGCGCGCGCCAGCCTGACCGGGGTGACGCCGACCACGGACGTCACGATCGGCACGGACACCGTGACGGTGCTCGTCTCGGTCCCGGCCAACCAGATTGCCACCTTCAACGCTTTCGGCCTGGCAACCAACTACGACATCAACGCGGTTGTCTCGCAGGCCATGGAGCCTCTCTGATGACACCCTCCCCACTTCCCTCTCGCGGCACCCACGCGGTCGAACGGTTCGCAACGGACGAGCGGGGCGCCGGCACCGTCTTTGCGCTCTTCTGGCTGATCCTCTGCTTCGTGCTGGCCGGCTTCGCCGTCGACGGGACGAACGCGTGGCGCAACCAGCAGCAGCTGCAGCAGACGGCCGACGTGGCGGCGCATGCCGGGGTCGTGCAGATCGCGCGGGGTGCGGACAACGCCACCGTGCACCAGACGTCCGTCGACGCGGTGGCCTACAACATGCCGCAATCCGTTTTCGGGCCGTTGATCTACGATGCGAATTCAGACGTCGTTCTGCTGGACTACGACGACGTCACGAACACGGCCAAGACCGGGGGCACCACCAATGCCGTCGGCGTCACGTTGCATCGCGACGGGCTTGTGGGCAACGCCGTGCGCACGCTCATGCTGCGCGTCGCAGCGCTCGCCACGCGGGGAGAGACCGACGTGCCGGCCTGGAACATGCAGGTGACGGGCGTCGCCGCGGTCGTCCCGCACCGGAAATGTTCCAGCACCGACGGGTTTTATGCCCAGGGCCAGATTCACCTGTCGTCCTCGCAGTCCATCGGCGCCGGTTACTGCCTGCACAGCCAGGACGAGGTGTGGATGCCGCAGCAGAACAGCTTCGAGGTCGGCGCCGGGCTGAGCATGCCGGACCTCGACGATTGCGGCAGCAAATGCACCGACGAGGCGAACCCCGGCTCGGAGGCCGCGGCCTTCGAGACCAATCTCCTGCTGCCGGATCTCGGGGTCTTCATCGCGGACAAGGTGCAGGCCTTCACGGGCCCGTCGCTCGTCGACGGCGAGCCCGTCACCTACCCGGTCCGCGACGCGTTCTATGACGAGAAGATGGGCGATGCCTCGCTCGACGCGACGGCGCTGGCCACGCTCGCAAGCGACACGGGGATCGACGTGACGGGCCTCGATGTCGGCGACGTGGTATCGCTCAGCCAGAGCGAATTCATGAGCATGACCCAGATCCCCGAGGGCCTGACCTACAGCGTCTCATGTGCCAGCAACGGCTCTGGCGGCAAGACCGAGATCGTTCTCGATTCATCCAACGGCGGCAACGCCCTGCGCAACGTGGCCATCGTGACCAATTGCGCGGTGCATTTCGGGTCGGATGCCGATGTCAGCCGGTCGCTCGTCATCTCGACCCGCGCCAGCTCGAATCCCACCATCACGGCGGACTCGGGCGCGCGCGCCGGGACCCTGTCGGGCCAGGCCGATACCTGCGCCGCCGCGAACAAGAGCTATATCATGGCGGTCAGCCCGCTGAAGGTTCCGGCAAGCTTCACCGCCTCGAACGTGGCGTTCATGGTGGACAACGACATCAACATCGCGGCGTCCTCCTCGGCGTCGGTCTACGAGCATGCCGGCACCAGCTTCCACGCCAGTGGCAATATCAGCATCTCGTCCTCGCATACCTTCACGCCCTGCAACGAGCCGCCGAGCGGGCTCATGCCGCAAATCCTGGTGATCCGTCACGTCGCCCCGATCGGGAACGCCCTGGTCGCGACGAACTGAGGGCGGCCTCAGGTCTCCCCCTGCCAGTAGCTGGGCGGCACGACGACGATGTGGCGGCCCGTGAAGGCCGCGCAGAACGTATCGGCCACGGAAATCACCAGCGACACCGCCGGGCGCAGCGCCAGCGCGGCCAACGCCGCCTCGAATTCCAGCGCGCCCAGGAAAAAGCCGCTGAAAAAGGCGGAAAGGATCAGGGCAGCCCTTTCAATCTTTCTGTAAAGCGGCATGCGCGATTCCCCCTTAGGTTGTAATATAACCTTAAGGTTGTATTCCGGGCTGTCAACGCAAAAGGATTTCCCGCCAAATCTCGGGATTTCCAAGAATTTCGAAAACCGGAAAGGGAAATGGTAGCGGAATCGCACCGCATGTCCGCCCCGGTTCCGGCGCCCGATTTCAAGGGAAAGCCGCGGGGCTGTCCCGCAGGGGGCGGCGGTCAGACCCCGTAATAGTCCCGGTACCAGGCAATGAACTCGGCCGCGCCGTCGCGGATATCGGTGTTGGGGCGGAACCCGGTCAGCCGTTCCAGCAGCGAAACGTCCGCCCAGGTCGCGGGCACGTCGCCCTTCTGCATCTCCATGAAGTTCTTGACCGCGGGTCGGCCCGCGGCCTCTTCGAGCGCGGCCACGAAATCCATCAGCTTCACCTTGCCGGCATTGCCGATATTCACGATGCGAAAGGGCGCCACCGGGCTGAGGCTGTCACCCGCCGCGATGGAGTCGCGCCCGGCCGGGCCTTCGGGGATCGCGTCGATCAGCCGGTCGATGCCTTCCACCAGATCGCCGACATGGGTGAAGTCCCGGTACATCTCGCCGTGATTGTAGATGTCGATCGGCCGCCCCGCGAAAATGCCCGAGGCGAACCGGTGCGGCGCCATGTCCGGCCGTCCCCAGGACCCGTAGACCGTGAAGAAGCGGAACATCGTCGTGGGGATGCCGTGGAGATGGGCATAGGCGTGGCCCATGGATTCCGTCGCCTTCTTGGTGGCGGCGTAGATCGTCATCTGCGTATCGGCCTTGTCGGTCTCGGCGAAGGGCATCTCGGTATTGGCGCCGTAGACGCTGGACGTCGAGGCCAGGAGCAGGTGGTCGACCCCGCGCTCGCGCGCGCATTCGAGCAGGTTGAAGGTGCCGGTGACGTTGGTCTCGACATAGGCGCGCGGGTTCTCGAGGCTGTAGCGCACCCCGGCCTGCGCGGCGAGATGCACGATCACGTCCGGCCGGGCCTGCGCCACCGCGCCGGACAGCGCCGCCATGTCCTCGAGCCGCGCCACGGTGGCCGAGAACCCGTCATGTCCGTCGAGCAGCGCGTGGCGCCGCTCTTTCAGCGTGACGTCGTAGTAATCGGTCAGCGCATCATAGCCGAAGACCCGGTGCCCCTGCTCCAGCAGGCGGCGCGCGAGATGGAAGCCGATGAACCC
>CAJXYS010000051.1 GCA_913063035.1 uncultured Maritimibacter sp.
CCTGATTCTATAGAACCGTCATGGCATACGTGACGCCCTCCGGCTCCAGGGGCGGGGGAATCCACCGCATCAGTTCAGTCCATCGCCTCCGCCGAGGCATGGATCGACATGTCCCACACCTGCCTCAGCGTCCGACGTCTCGCAAGGTATTGCTACGCATGATTTAGTTTCGAGTCGGTCTCTCAGACAGTTCAGCCAAGCCGACACTGACACGTGTCCTGGATCGCCCCTGGCAGATCAGGTTACAGTTCGCCATGAACGTCGCGAAATCTGTAACATTTCTCTTGCGCCGAGTCGCCGGGTCGCATACGTTGACCAAGCGGTCGGTTTATACCCGGTGGGGACAAGGGGGACACACTCGATGGAGGCATTGATCTGCGACGGGGTTCGCACACCCATCGGACGCTACGGCGGCGCGCTGTCGGCCGTGCGCACCGACGACCTGGCGGCGCATCCGATCGCTGCGCTCAAGGATCGGAACGGGCAGGTCGACTGGGCCGCGATCGACGACGTCATCATGGGCGACGCCAACCAAGCCGGGGAAAGCAATCGCAACGTGGCGCGCATGGCCGCGCTGCTGGCCGGGCTTCCGGTGGAGGTGCCGGGCACCACCATAAACCGGCTTTGCGCCAGCGGCATGGATGCTGTCGGGATGGCCGCCCGTGGCCTCCGCGCCGGGGATTACGACATGACGATCGCCGGGGGCGTGGAAGGCATGACCCGCGCGCCCTTCGTCATGCCAAAGTCGGAGGCGCCGTTCAGCCGCGCGACGGCTATCTACGACACCACGATCGGCTGGCGCTTCGTGAATCCGAGGATGAAGGCCGAACACGGCACCCACTCGATGCCCGAAACGGCCGATAATGTCGCTGCAGATTACCACGTCTCGCGCGAGGACCAGGACGCCTTCGCCGCGCGCAGCCAGGCCCGTTGGGCTGCCGCGAACGAGGCCGGCCTGTTCGCCGACGAGATCGTCCCCATCTCGGTGCCGCAGCGAAAGGGGGAGCCGGTCGTCGTGGATACCGACGAACACCCCCGCCCCGGCACCACGGCTGACAAGCTGGCGGGTCTCAAGGGCGTCAACGGCCCCGAACTGAGCGTCACCGCCGGCAACGCCTCCGGCGTGAACGACGGCGCCGCGGCGCTTCTGCTGGCAAATTCCGCCGCCGCCGAGCGCAACGGCCTCGAGCCGATGGCCCGCGTGGTGGGCATGGCCACTGCGGGCGTGCCGCCACGGGTGATGGGGATCGGCCCCGTGCCCGCCACGCGCAAGGTGCTGGCGCGCACCGGGCTGAGCCTCGAGCAGATGGATGTGATAGAACTGAACGAGGCGTTCGCGAGTCAGGCGCTGGCGACGCTGCGCGAACTCGGCATCGCCGACGACGCGCCCCATGTGAATGCCAACGGGGGCGCCATCGCGATGGGCCATCCCCTCGGCATGTCCGGGGCGCGGCTGGTGCTGACGGCCGCCTATCAGTTGAAACGCACCGGCGGGCGCTACGCGCTGTGCACGATGTGCGTGGGTGTCGGTCAGGGGGCTGCCCTGATCCTCGAGCGCGTTTGACAAGGGAGGATCCCCGAAATGTATGCACAGATGGTCAAGAGCACGGGCAAGGGCGTGAAGACGCGCGAGGAGATGTCCGAGGACGAACGTGCCTTTCAGGACAAGATCGACGCCGACACGAAGATCGAGCCGCGCGACTGGATGCCCGAGGAGTACCGCAAGACGCTCGTGCGCCAGATCGGCCAGCACGCGCACTCGGAGATCGTGGGGCAGCTGCCCGAGGGCAACTGGATCACCCGCGCCCCGACGCTCGAGCGCAAGATGATCCTGCTGGCCAAGGTCCAGGACGAGGCGGGGCACGGCCTTTACCTCTACGCTGCCGCTGAAACCCTCGGCGTCAGCCGCGACGAGATGACCGAGGACCTGCTTTCGGGGAAGATGAAGTATTCCTCGATCTTCAATTACCCGACGCTGACATGGGCCGACATGGGGGCCGTCGGCTGGCTCGTCGATGGGGCGGCGATCATGAACCAGGTGCCGCTTCAGCGCACCTCCTACGGGCCTTACAGCCGGGCGATGATCCGCATCTGCAAGGAGGAAAGCTTCCACCAGCGGCAGGGCTACGACATCATGATGAAGATGGCGCAGGGCAGCCCCGAGCAGAAGCGCATGGCGCAGGACGCGCTCAACCGGTTCTGGTATCCCTCGCTGATGATGTTCGGGCCCTCGGATGCCGACAGCGTGCACTCGGCGCAGTCGATGGCCTGGAAGATCAAGATCAACACGAACGACGAGCTGCGCCAGAAGTTCGTGGACCAGACGGTGCCCCAGGCCGAATACCTCGGCCTGTCGATCCCGGACCCGGACCTGAAATGGAACGCGGAGCGGGGCCACTACGACTTCACCGAGCCGGACTGGCAGGAGTTCTTCGACGTCATCAAGGGCAACGGGCCGTGCAACACCGAGCGGCTGGGCGACCGCACCCGCGCCTGGGAGGAGGGCCGCTGGGTGCGCGAGGGGCTGATGGCCCATGCCAACAAGCGCGCCGCCCGCATCGCGGCCGAGTGAAACACGCCCGAGGAGGAGAGACATGAGTTCCGTCAACCCGTCGGCCTATCCCGACACCGACAGTGACGCGGCGCCGCCGCGCAAGGAATGGCCCCTGTGGGAGATCTTCATCCGTGGCCAGCACGGCATGAGTCACCGCCACGTCGGCAGCCTGCACGCGCCCGACTCCGAGATGGCGATCAAGAACGCGCGCGACGTCTATACGCGTCGCAACGAGGGCGTCTCGATCTGGGCCGTGGAATCGCGCCACATCGCGGCCACCGTGCCCAGCGAGAAGGGGCCGATGTTCGAGCCGTCGGAGAGCAAGGTCTACCGCCACCCGACGTTCTACGACATTCCTGACGAAGTGGGGCACATGTGATGGCCGACACGATCGACAGGACGGCGCTGCAGCAGTTCCTGCTGCGCATGGGCGACAACACGCTGATCCTTGGTCACCGGGTGTCGGAGTGGTGCGGCCACGCGCCCGTCCTCGAGGAGGACATCGCGCTGGCCAATACCGCGCTGGACCTTATCGGCCAGACCCAGCTCTGGCTGGACTATGCCGCCGAGGTCGAGGGCGCGGGCCGCAGCGCCGACGATCTCGCCTTCCTGCGCGACGTCTGGGATTTCCGGAACGTCCTGCTGGTGGAGCTTCCCAACGGCGACTTCGGCCAGACGCTGATGCGCCAGTTCCTCTACGACGCCTGGGCCTCGATCATGCTGGGGCGGCTGCAGAAATCCGCGGACGAGCGCGTGCGCGAGATCGCCGAGAAAGCGGCGAAGGAGAACGCCTATCACGTGGAGCGCTCTGCCGACACCGTCGTCGGCCTCGGCGACGGGACCGAGGAAAGTCACAGGCGGATGCAGGCGGCGCTCGATTACCTCTACCCCTATGTCGGCGAGTTGTTCGAAAGCGACGCCACCGACGCCGCCATGGTCGAGGCCGGCGTCGCCCCGGACCCGGCCGGCCTGCGCGAGGACTACGACGCGCTGGTGGGGCGCGTGATGGCCGACGCGACGCTGAGACTGCCCGAAAAGGCTTACGTCCACCGGGGCGGACGCAGCGGCACCATGCACACCGAGCATCTCGGGCACCTGCTGTGCACCATGCAGTGGCTCCAGCGCGCCTATCCGGGATGCCGGTGGTGACGGGAGAGGGCGGCACCATGACACGGCCGGGCGTGGAACAGGTCTGGGAATGGCTGGGCGAGATCCCCGACCCGGAGATCCCGGCGATCACGCTCACGGACCTCGGCATCATCCGAGACGTGGCCTGGCAGGAGGACACGCTCGTCGTCACGGTCACGCCGACTTACTCGGGGTGCCCGGCGACCTCGCTGATCAACATGGAGATCGAGACGGCGCTGCGCAGCCACGGGATCGAGAAGCTGGAGCTCAAGCGCCAGCTCAGCCCGGCGTGGACCACCGACTGGATGACTGAAGAGGGCCGCGCCAAGCTCGAGGCATACGGAATCGCGCCGCCCCGGCCGGCCGGCGGCCCCGAGCGTTGCCCGCGCTGCGGCGGCACGACCCTCGAGAAACTCAGCCAGTTCGGCTCGACCCCGTGCAAGGCGCAGTGGCGTTGCCGGGACTGCCTGGAGCCCTTCGACTACTTCAAGTGCATTTGAGGGAGGAGCCTTCATGGCACGTTTCCACGAACTCGAAGTCACCGACGTGCGCAAGACGATCCGCGACGCGGTCGTGGTGACGCTGCGGCCCGCGAACGGCGCCGCCGAGGCGTTCGACTTCACCCAGGGGCAGTACCTGACCTTTCGAAAGCATTTCGACGGCGAGGAACTCCGTCGCTCCTATTCGATCTGCGCCGGACGGGACGAGGGGATCCTGCAGGTCGGCATCAAGCGGGTCGAGGGCGGCGCGTTCTCGACCTGGGCGAACGAGGAGCTGCAGCCCGGTGACCGGATCGAGGCGATGCCGCCCATGGGCGCGTTTCACACCCCGGTCCATCCCGAAAACGAAAAGCACTACCTCGGCTTCGCCGGCGGGTCGGGCATCACGCCGGTGCTGTCGATCCTCAAGACGACGCTGGCCCGAGAGCCGCGGTCGAGTTTCACGCTCGTCTACGCCAACAAGGCCGTCAACACGATCATGTTCCGAGAGGAACTCGAGGATCTCAAGAACACCTACCTCGGCCGTTTCAACGTGATCCACGTGCTGGAAAGCGATGCGCAGGACATCGAGCTTTTCACCGGGCGGGTGACCGAGGACAAGTGCCGGAGGCTGTTCGACAGCGGCTTCATCGACATCGCCACCGTCGATACCGCCTTCATCTGCGGCCCCGAGCCGATGATGCTGGGGATCGCCAGCGCCCTGCGCGATGCCGGGCTCACCGACGACCGGATCAAGTTCGAGCTTTTCGCCTCCGCCCAGCCCGGCCGGGCCAAGCGCAAGGCCGTCTCGAAGGACGCCGCCAGCGCCGCGGACCAGACGTCGGTGTCGATCACCCTCGACGGGGCGACGCAGACGGTGCGGGTCCCCAAGGATACCACGATCCTCGACGCCGCGCTGGAGAACAGCGTGGACGCGCCCTTCGCCTGCCGCGCCGGCGTGTGCTCCACCTGCCGCTGCCGTGTGCTGGAGGGCGAGGTCGAGATGGTCGCCAACCACGCGCTGGAGGATTACGAGGTCGAGAAGGGCTATGTCCTGTCGTGCCAGTCCTACCCGGTCACCGACACCGTCACCGTCGATTACGACCAGTGAGAAGGGACAGGCCATGGCCGAAGACATGAGCATCGAGGGCTACCTCGCGCAGGGCGGCCGGCTGACCAACCCGGCCAACGTGCCGCCGCGTTACCGCGCCGAGCTCCTCAAGCTGATGGCGACCTTCGTGGACAGCGAACTCGCCGGCGCCGCGGGTTTCGCCGACATCATCAACGAGGGCCCCGGCATCAAGGAACGCATCGCCGCGGCCAAGATCGTGATGGAAAAGACCGCCAATGGCGACCGCGTGCTGCGGATCATGGGCGATTTCGGCGCCGACACCGCGCGCTACGCCAACCATCATCCCTGGACCGCGCGGCTGGACCGCGAGGCAGACATCGGCGTACGGCGCAGCGACCACGACATGCGGCTCGCGGTCTTCAACTACCCCCTCGCCGGGTGGTCCGACGCGGTGGTGATGAACCTGCTCATGGGCCGCGCCGTGGGCGTTCAGCTGGAGGAACTGGCGCGCGTCTCCTACCAGCCGCTGGCCGAGGCCTTCCGCGCCGTCGCGCCGGTCGAGGCGCGCCACGTCGCGCTTGCGGAGGAAGGTATCGACCGCTTGATGGCGACCGAGGGCCGGGAGCCACTGCAGGCCAGCGTCGATTATTGGTGGCCACGGGTGGCCGCATCCTTCGGCGTCACCGAGTCGAAGAAATTCGACAGCCTCCGCGCGATGGGGCTGCGTCACGAAACGAATGCCGATCTGCGCACGCGCTGGGAGACCGAGACGGCCCGCGCGCTGGACGACCTCGGGCTCGCGAGCGGCCGGTCGTAGGGCCGAGCGGCATACAGCGCCACCTTGCAGCCCCGCGCGCACCAGGCGCACCCTCGGATCGCGCCCGGCGGCCGCCCGCGGGTCAGATGCCCTTGACCCCGGAGAGCGTGAGGTCCGCGACCAGCCGCGCGTATTCGCGGCGCGCCGCGTCGCCCGCGCCACTATTCCACATGTAATACCAGTTGAGCATGCCGAAGACCGACATTGTCGCCGCGCGCAGCTTGGCCTTGTCGCCGTCGAAGACCTCCGGAGCGATGTCGCGGATGATCCCGCCGAGGAAGTTGACCATCTCGCGCTGGTAGCCGCGCAGGACCTTCTGTTGTGCGGGCGGAAGCTTCTCGACGCCGTTCACCTGCACGCGATGTTCGTGGTCGGAGCCCTGGTAGGCGAACAGGATCTCATGGACCACGCGGCGCAGCCGGTCCTGCGGGCCGAGCCCGGTGAGGTCGATGCCGCAGATGCGGTCCCGCAGGCTGCTCAGGTAGGTCTCGAGGATATCGTAAAGGATCGCGTCCTTGCTGTCGTAGTAGTGATAGATATTCGCCTTGGAGATCCCGCATTCACTGGCGAGCTGGGTCATCGTGGCCCGGTCGAACCCCGCCTCGGCGAACACCTTTGCGGCCGAGGCGAGGATCTGCGCGCGCTTCTGGTCGTGATCCTTGGCGATCGTGCGGGCCACGGCGTTACCCCCGCTCGCGGTTGTCGATCACGCGCTTGGCCTTGCCCTGGCTGCGCTCGATCTCGCCCGGGTCGCGCACGTCGATCTCGGTCGAGATGCCGACGACGTCCTTGATGTGCTTGTGCAGCATGCGCGCCGCGGCCGTCTTGGACGCCTCGTCCGCGGACCCCTCGGCCGCTTCCACGTGGACGCGCAGCGCGTCCATGCGCCCGGCGCGGTAAAGTTCGATCTGGAAATGGTTCGTCAGCCCGCCGGTGGCCAGCACCTGCTCCTCGATCTGGGTCGGGAAGACGTTGACGCCGCGCAGGATGATCATGTCGTCCGAGCGCCCGGTGATCTTCTCCATCCGGCGCATGCTGCGCGCGCTGCCGGGCAGGAGCCGCGTCAGGTCGCGGGTGCGGTAGCGGATCATCGGCAGGCCTTCCTTGGTCAGCGTGGTGAAGACCAGCTCCCCCATCTCGCCGTCCTCGACCGGCTCGCCGGTCTGCGGGTCGATGATCTCCGGGAAGAAATGGTCCTCCCATATGTGTAGCCCGTCCTTGGTTTCGACGCACTCGTTGGCGACACCCGGCCCCATGATCTCGGACAGCCCGTAGATGTCGACGGCGTGCATGTCGAAGGCCGCCTCGACCTCGGCGCGCATCGCGTTGGTCCACGGCTCGGCGCCGAAGATGCCCACCTCGAGCGAGCTTTCGCGCGGGTCGAGCCCCTGCTTGTGGAACTGCTCGAGGATGTTGAGCATATAGGACGGCGTCACCATGATGGTGGAGGGTTTGAAATCCTCGATCAGCGTGACCTGCCGCTCGGTCATCCCGCCCGAGACCGGCACCGTGCTGCAGCCCAGCCGCTCGGAGCCGTAGTGCGCGCCCAGCCCGCCGGTGAACAGCCCGTAGCCATAGGCGACGTGCACGATGTCGCCGGGCCGCGTGCCGCTGGCGCGCATCGAGCGCGCCACCATGTCGGCCCAAACGTCGATGTCGCCTTGGGTGTAACCCACCACCGTCGGCTTGCCCGTCGTCCCGGACGAGGCGTGGATGCGCACGATCCGCTCGCGCGGCACGGCGAAGAGACCGAAGGGATAATTGTCGCGCAGGTCGGTCTTGTAGGTGAACGGAAACCTGGCGAGATCGCTCAGCTGCTTGAGATCGTCGGGATGCACGCCCGCCGCGTCGAACCGCTCGCGGTACATCGGGACGTTGTCGTAGGCGTGGCGGACCGACCACTTGAGCCGGTCCAGTTGCAGGCTGCGGATCTCGTCGATCGAGGCGATCTCGATCGGGTCCAGATCGGATGTCTTCGGTGTCAGGTCCTTCATCGTCTCCTCCTCCCCGGATGCGCGCCGGTCAAATCAGTCTTCGTCCTCGTCGAAGAGGTGCCCGTCGATGGCCCGCGACATGCCGCGGAACTCGGCGATCACAACGCCGTCCTGGTTCATCACGGTGACGTCGTAGATGCCGCTGCGCCCCTTCAGGGCGACCTCGCGCGCGTGCGCCGTCAGCCGGTCGCCCTGTTTTCCGGGCGCGAGATAGGTGATGACGTTGTGTTGCGCGACGGTGGCCCGGTTGCGGCTGTTGCAGGCGAACGCGAAGGCGCTGTCGGCCAGCATGAAGGTCAGCCCGCCGTGGCAGATCGCGTGGCCGTTGCAGTGATGGGGCTGCACGGTCAATTCCAGGGTCGCTTCGCCCTCGTCGACATGAGTGATCTCCATGCCCGCCCATTGCGAGGCCCCGTCGTCCGACCACATGGCCGCCGCGGCTTTTTCCGCGCGTTCCTTCGGTGTCATGCTCACCTGCCCTGGAAGTTCGGTGCACGCTTCTCGATGAAGGCCGTGACGCCCTCGGCGTAATCCGCGCTTTCGCCGCAGGTCTTCATCGCGTCGGCCTCCAGTTCGAGATGCGCGTCGAGCGTGTCGGTCGCCGCCGCCTGGATCGCCTGCTTGGTCAGGCCGAGACCGAGCGTCGGCCCGGCGGCCAGCTTCCCTGTCAGGGCGCGCGCCTCCTCCATGAGCGCGTCGTCGGCCACGGCCTTCCATATGAGACCCCAGTCGGCCGCCTGCGTCGCGCCGAGCGGTTCGCCGGTGAGCGCCAGCCCCTTCGCGCGCGCTTCGCCGAGAAGGCGCGGCAGGTGCCAGCTGCCGCCCGTATCCGGGATGAGCCCCACCTTGGCGAACGACTGAATGAACTTCGCGCTCTGCGCGGCCAGCACGATGTCACAGGCCAGCGCGAGGTTCGCCCCCGCCCCGGCCGCGACGCCGTTGACCGCGCAGACGACCGGGACATCCAGCGACCGGATCAGCCGCACCAGCGGCGCGTAGAACGTGCGCACGGTGTGGCCCAGATCCGGTGGCCCGTCCATCTTCGTCGGATCGCGGTCGCCGAGGTCCTGGCCCGCGCAGAAGCCGCGCCCGGCCCCCGTCAAAAGGACCGCGCGCGCGCCCCCGTCGCGCGCCGCCTCCAGCGCGGCGTAAAGCGCGCGGTGCATCTCGTCATTGAAGCTGTTCAGGCGGTCGGGCCGGTTCAGGGTGATCTCGACCCATGCGCCGTGGTCCGTCGTCAGTATGGTGTCGCTCATGCGGGGCCTGTCGTGTCGAACGTCAATTTCCTCCTTGCATAAACCGAACGGTTGGTCAATAAATATCCGCATGAGTGAATCGCGCCCAAATGCCGGCCGCGAGGCCGCCGCGGACCGATCGACCGTCACCGTCGACCGCAGCGGGGAGATCGCGTGGGTCACGATCGACAACCCGCCGGTGAACGCCACGTCGAACGCCGTGCGGGCCGACCTGGCGGCGGCGGTGAAGGACGTGCAGGGCGCCCGCGTCGCGGCGCTGCGGTGCGCGGGCCGCACCTTCATCGCCGGCGGCGACATGTCGGAGTTCGACGCGCCCCCGGTCGCGCCGCACCTGCCCGACGTCGTGCAGATGATCGAGGACAGCGAGGTCCCCTTCGTCGCCCTGATGCACGGCAACGTGCTCGGCGGCGGCTTCGAGATCGCGATGGCCTGCGCCTGGCGCATCGCCGCGCCGGGAACCGGGTTCGGCCTGCCGGAGGTGAATGTCGGCCTGATCCCCGGCGCCGGCGGCACGCAGCGCCTGCCGCGGCTCGTGGGCATGGAGGCCGCGATCGACATCGCTTGCCGCGGCCGCATCGTGACGGCCGAGGACATGCTGAAGCTCGGTGGTATCGACCGCGTCGCGGACGACCTCGCGGCCGCCTGCATGGAGCTGTCCGCGGATCTGCCTGCGCGCCCCGTGCCGGTGTCGCGGCGCCCCGTTCCGGCATTTTCGGATCAGCTCGTCGCGGAGGCCGAAAAGAGCCTGCGCAAGCGTGCCCGCGGGCAACAATCGCCGCTGGAGAACCTCCGGGCGCTTCAGTGGTCCGCCGAGCCGTTCGAGCAAGGCCAGCCACGCGAACGCGCCCGCCACCTGGAGCTGCGTCGCTCGCCCGAGAGCCGGGCGCTGCGCCATGTGTTCTTCGCGGAACGCGCCGCCGCTCGGCCCGAGGCGATCGCGGGGGTCACCCCGCGCGACGTCGCGCGCGTCGCCATCGTCGGCGGCGGCCTGATGGGCGCCGGGATCGCCGCGGCTGCGCTGACCGCCGGCCTGCGCGTGACGCTGATCGAACGCGACGCCGAGGCCGCCGACGCGGCACACGAGCGCGTGTCCGGGCTGCTGGACGGCGCGGTCGACCGCGGCAAGATGGACGACGCCGCGCGGGACGCCGCGCTGGCCGGATTCGCCGCGGTGGACGACTACGCGCACGCCGCCGGGGCGGACCTGGCGATCGAGGCGGTGTTCGAGGACGCGGCGGTCAAGCGGGAGGTCTTCGCGAAGCTGTCGGAGGCGATGGGGGAGGAGGCGATCCTTGCCACCAACACCTCCTACCTCGATCCGCGCGACATTTTCCGCGACATCCCGCGGCCCGACCGCTGCCTCGGTCTGCACTTCTTCTCGCCCGCGAACATCATGAAGCTGCTGGAGGTCGTGCAGACCCCGGACACCGCGGCCGAGGTGCTGGCCACCGGCTTCGCGCTGGCGAGGCGGCTCCGCAAGATGCCGGTGCTCTCGGGCATCTGCGACGGGTTCATCGGCAACCGGATCCTGTCCGCCTATCGTCGCGCCGCGGACTATCTGCTGGCCGACGGCGCTCTGCCGCACGAGGTGGACGCGGCGATGCGCGGGTTCGGCATGGCGATGGGGCCCTACGAGATGCAGGACATGGCCGGGCTGCAGATCGCCTGGGCCAACCGCAAGCGGCAGGCGGCCACGCGGCCGGCGGGGGAGCGCTACGTCGCCATCGCCGACCGGCTGTGCGAGATGGGGCGCCTCGGCCGGCGCAGCGGAAAGGGCTGGTACGACTACGGCGACGACGGCAAGCCGCAGCGCTCCACCGAGGTCGAGGCGCTGATCGAGGCTCATTCGCGTGAGCACGGACTCGCGCGCCGCAGCTTTGCCGAGGAGGAGATCACCGGGCGCCTTCTGGCCGTCATGGCCAATGAGGGGCTGCGCATCGTCGAGGAGGACATCGCCGAGCGCCCGGGGGATATCGACGTGGTGGAGGTCCACGGCTACGGTTTTCCCCGGTGGCGCGGTGGCCCGATGCACCACGCGTCCGAGGTCGGCTGGGACGTGACGAGGAGGAACATGCACCTGGTGGCGGAGGAAAGCCCCGGGTCATGGGGACTGGCGTCCAAGCTGTGAACGCAGACGGACAGCCATCATCACTTAGGGAGGATTCAATGGCACACTACCGCAAACTCACCTCGCTGCTCGCCGGGGCCGCGCTCGCAGTCAGCGGCACGGCGGCGTTCGCCGCGGATTACACGCTGACGATTTCCAGCTGGGCCCCGCCGACACACAACATCAACGCCAAGATGTGGCCGAAGTTCACCGAAATGGTCGAGGAGGCGACCGACGGCCGCGTGACCACGGATCTCAAGCTGGGGCTCGCCCCGCCGCCGGCGCAGATGGACCTGATCCAGGACGGCGCGGCCGACCTGTCCATCATCTTCCACGGCTATCAGGCAGGGCGCTTCGTCACCACCAAGCTGATCGAACTGCCCGGGTACACCGGCAGCGCGGAGGAGGCGTCGGTCGCCTACTGGCGCGCGTATGACAAGTACCTGTCCAACGCCGACGAGCACCGCGGCGTGAAGGTGGTGGCCATGCACACCCACGGCCCCGCGCAGCTTCACACCGCCGACAAGGTGGAGTCGATCGACGATATCAGCGGGCTGAAACTGCGCGTTCCCGGTGGCGTCGGCGGCGACGTGGGCGAGGCGCTGGGGGCGACCGGCATCAAGGTGCCGGCCCCCAAGGTCTACGAGACGCTGGCGTCCGGCGCCGCCGACGGCGTGGTCATGCCCGTCGACTCGCGTCAGGGCTTCAAGCTGACCGAGGTCGCGCCGCACCTCTACGAGATGCCCGGCGGGTTCTACCGTGGCTCGTTCGCCTTCATCATGAACGAGGGCTCCTTCCAGCGGCTGCCCGAGGACATTCGCACCGCCCTCGAAGAGGAGGTCTTCGGCGAGCCGATCAGCCGCGAGATCGGCAAGATCTGGGACGCCGGCGACCAGCAGAGCCTCGAGCTGACGAAGGAAGCCGCGGGTAACACGATGACGGTCGCCTCGGAGGCGGACCAGGCGAAGTTCGAGGAGATCTCCGCGGGCATCATCGACGAGGTGATCACGCAGGTCGGCGAGACCGGCGTGGACGCCGAAGCCGCCTACGAGATGCTCAGCAGCGAGCTGTCGGCGGACTGATCGCCGATCTCACCCTGCCCGGCGGTCCGCGCGACCGCCGGGCGGCCGGCTGCCCGACCGCCGCCCCCGGAGACCCGCACAATGAGATCCCTTCTGCACGCTGTCCGGAAACTGGACAGGATACCGATCCTTGTCGCCTGCGCCGCCCTGTTCGCGCTCATGGCGATGACGTTCTTCGACGTGATCCTGCGGTCGACCTTCAACGCGCCGATCGAGGCCGCGACGGAGCTGACCCGGATCTTCGTGGCCGTGATGGTCTTTGCCGTGCTCCCGCACGTGTCGGTGGGCAACCACCACATATCCGTCGATCTGACCGACGGGCTGTTCCGCCGATACCGGCTGGAACGGGTGCGCGACGGGGTCATCCTGATCGCGTCGGGGGTGATGCTGATCTGGCCCGTGCAGCGCATCGTCGTGCTGGCCGAGCGCACGCGCAGTTACGGCGACGTCACAGAATATCTCGCGATTCCGCAGTTCTACATCATGTGGTTCATCGCCATCGGCACCGGCATCGCCGCAGCGTCGATGGTGATCGCCGGCGTGCTGAAGCTGGCCGCGCCGCACCTTCTCGGGGATGACGCCCAATGACCGCCGCGCTTATCGGATTCGCCCTCGTTCTCGTCCTGGTCCTGATGCGGATGCCCATCGTCTTCGCGATGGGGCTGGTCGGCACCTTCGGCTTCGCCTTCGAGCGCAGCGGCAGCCTCTTCGACGCATGGGGGCTGAACGCGGCCATGTCGATGGTGGGCCGCCAGATCATCGACACCGCGCAAAGCTACGGATTGTCGGTGGTGCCGCTGTTCATCCTGATGGGCCTCTTCGTCAACAAGAGCGGGATGGCGCGTGAACTCTACGCCGTCTCCAACGCCTTTCTGGGCCACATGCGCGGCGGCATCGCCATGGCCACCGTCGCCGCCTGCGGGGGGTTCTCCGCGATCTCGGGCTCGTCCCTGGCCACTGCGGCCACGATGTCGAAGGTCGCCATGCCCGAGATGCGCCGCTACGGATATTCCGAAGGGCTCTCGACGGCCTCGATCGCGGCCGGCGGAACACTGGGCATCCTGATCCCGCCGTCGGTGATCCTGGTGATCTACGGGCTGATGACCGAGACATCGATCGGCAAGCTTTTCATGGCCGGCATCATCCCCGGCGCACTGGGCATCCTGTTCTACATCCTGGCGGTGCGGTTCACCGTGTGGCGCAACCCGGACGCCGGGCCGGCCGGGCCGCGGTTCAATTGGCGCGAGCGGCTGGGCGCCCTGCGGTCGGTCTGGGCGGTGCTGCTGCTTTTCGTGCTGGTGATCGGAGGCCTTTACGGCGTCTTCGATGTCTACCCCATTTACCTGACGTTCTCGCCCACCGAGGCCGCCGGCATGGGCGCGATGGGCGCCTTCCTGATCGCGCTGTCCCGGGGCGGGCTGACGCTGTCCAGCACGTTCGAGGTCCTCAAGGACACGGCACTCACGGCAGCTGCGCTCTTCTCGGTCCTGATCGGGGCGCAGATCTTTTCCAACTTCGTCAACCTCGCCGGCCTGCCCGAGGCGCTGATCGGGATCGTCACCTATTACGATGTGCCCCCCTACGCGGTGATGATGATGATCCTTCTGATCTACATCGTGCTGGGCTGCGTGTTCGAATCCCTGTCGATGCTGCTTCTGACAGTGCCGATCTTCTTCCCGCTGGTGACGGAGCTCGGCTACGACCCGATCTGGTTCGGGATCGTCGTCGTGGTCGTCACCGAGATATCGCTCATAACGCCGCCGGTGGGGCTGAACGTCTTCATCCTCAAGGGGGTGGTCGGGAACGTCACCACCGGTACGATCTTCCGCGGCGTCACTCCGTTCTGGATCGCGGATCTCTTCCGCCTGGCGCTGATCGTGCTGGTTCCATGGCTCGTGCTCGTCCTGCCTGAGAACATGGGAGCGATGGGCCATTGACCGTCCTCGATCTGACCGATCCACCAGCGGGGTTTCACGACGACCCCTATCCAGCCTACCGGCATCTGCTGGAGGACTGTCCCGTCTGCTGGCAGCCCGACGGCAGCGTGGTGCTGTCGCGCCATGCCGATCTGGACACGGTCTACCGCGACACCCGGCGTTTCATCTCGGACAAGAGGGATGTCTTCGGGCCGAAATTCGGCCCCGACAGCCCGCTTTACGAGCATCACACCACGTCGCTGGTGTTCAACGACCCGCCGCTGCACACCCGGGTGCGCAAGGTGATGGTGGGGGCGATGAACCCGCGCGCGCTGCAGCAGATGGAGCCGGGGCTGATCCGGCTCGTCGACAGTCTGCTCGACGCGATGGCGGAGCGCGCGGAGGTCGAGCTGATCGCCGACTTCGCCGGCGCGATCCCCATCGAGGTGATCGGCAACCTGCTCGACATTCCGCGTGATGAGCGCGGGCCGCTGCGCGACTGGTCGCTGGCCATCCTCGGCGCGCTGGAGCCGATGCTGTCGGATGCGGAGATGGCGCGCGGCAACCGCGCGGTGACCGAATTCAAGGACTACCTGCGCCACATCATCGAGGACCGCGCAGCGCACCCCGGCGACCCGGAGACGGATGTGCTCACCCGCCTCATGCAGGCCGAGGGCGAGGGGCTGACCGAGGTCGAGCTCTACCAGAACTGCATCTTCATCCTGAACGCGGGCCACGAGACGACGACGAACCTGATCGGCAGCGCGCTCTGGCTGCTCGACCGGCACCGCGACAAGCGGGCCGAGCTGCTGGCGAGCCCGGGGCTGATCGGCACGGCGGTGGACGAGTTCCTGCGCATGGAAAGCCCCAACCAGATCGGCAACCGGCTGACCACGCAGGACGTGGAATTCCACGGCCAGACCATTCCCGCCGGCACCGACCTGAACCTGATGATCGGGGCGGCCAACCGCGACCCGCGGGTTTTCGACGACCCCGACACGCTGCGCCTCGAGCGCCGTCCCAACAAGCACCACGCCTTTGCCGGGGGGCCGCATACCTGCGTGGGGCTGACGCTGGCGCGGATGGAGGGCCGGATCGCGGTGGAGCGGTTCCTGGCCCGCTTTCCCGACTACGAGATCACCGATGGCGCCGTGCGCGGCGGGCGGCTGCGGTTCCGCGGCTTCGCCCGCCTGCCGGCCAGACTGAAAGGATAGACCGATGACGATCCGAGAGGTTGCGAGCTTTGCCGCCGGCGAATGGGTGGCCCCGGGTCAGGGCGCGCGCGATATCGCCAGCGCGGTGACGGGCGAGGTCATCGCCCGCGCCGGCAATTCGGCGCTCGACGCGCAGGCGATGCTCGATCACGCTCGGGGCACGGGCGGCCCGGCCCTGCGCAAGCTGACATTCCACGACCGCGCGCGGATGCTCAAGGCGCTGGCGCAGTACCTCGACCGGCACAAGCAGGTGCTGTACGATCTGTCCTTCGACACCGGCGCGACGCAGGCCGACCACCTGATCGACATCGACGGCGGCATCGGCACGCTGTTCGTCTTCGCCTCCAAGGGCCGGCGCGAAATGCCCGACGGGCACGTTTACCTCGACGGCGAGGTCGAGCAACTCTCGCGCGGCGGGACGTTCCTCGGCCAGCACGTCTGCACGCCGCTTCAGGGGGTGGGCGTGCACATCAACGCCTACAATTTCCCCGTCTGGGGGATGCTGGAGAAGCTGGCGCCGACGATCCTCGCCGGGGTCCCGGCGATCGTGAAGCCTGCGACCAGCACCTGCTACGTCACCGAGGCCTGCGTGCGCCTGATGCTGGAGGCCGACATTCTGCCCGCCGGCGCGGTGCAGCTCGTCGCCGGCGGGCTGGGCGACATGCTCGACCGGCTGACCTGTCAGGACGTGGTCAGCTTCACCGGCTCGGCGGAGACCGCGCTCAAGCTGCGCTCGGCGCCGCACATTCTCGAAAACTCGGTGCGCTTCGTGGCCGAGCAGGACAGCCTCAACGCCTCGGTCCTCGGCCCCGACGTCGACCCTGACAGCCCCGAGTTCGACCTTTTCGTCAAAGAGGTCTGCCGCGAGATGACGGCCAAGGCGGGGCAGAAATGCACCGCGATCCGCCGGATCATCGCCCCCGAGGACCGCGTCGAGGCTGTCATCGAGGCGGTCTCGGCCCGGCTGGGCAAGACGACCATCGGCGACCCGCGCAAGGAGACGACGCGGATGGGCGCCCTGGTCTCCGCCAGCCAGAAGCGCGACGTGCTCGACAAGGTGGCGGTGCTGGAACGCGAGGCCGAGCGCGTGCACGGCGACCCCGAGGATTTCACGGTGGACGGCGCCGACGCCGGCAAGGGCGCCTTCCTGCCGCCCATGCTGTTCCACTGCGCCGACCCGGACCGCGCGCGCCGCATCCACGACACCGAGGCCTTCGGCCCCGTCAGCACGGTCATGGGCTACCGCGACCTCGATCACGCGATGGCGCTGGCCAACCGCGGCGAGGGGTCGCTGGTCACCTCGGTCATCACGCATGACGGCGACGTCGCACGTCAGGCGGTGCTCGGGGCGGGGGCCTACCACGGGCGCATCTACCTCAACGACCGCACCTCGATGAAGGAGAGCACCGGCCACGGCTCGCCCCTGCCGCACATGGTCCACGGCGGCCCCGGCCGCGCCGGCGGCGGCGAGGAACTGGGCGGCGTGCGCGGCGTCACCCATTACATGCAGCGCACCGCGGTGCAGGGCTCGCCCGACCACCTCGCGGCGATCGCCGGACAGTGGGTCCCCGGCGCGGCCGAGGTGACCGGCCCCGCACATCCCTTCACGCGCCGCTTCGGCGAGCTTTCGATCGGTGAGACGCTTCACACCGAAGCGCGCGAGGTCACGCTCGCGGATATCGAGCATTTCGCGGAGTTCACGGGCGATACGTTTTACGCGCACATGGACGCCAAGGCCGCCGAGCGGAACCCGTTCTTCCCCGGGCGCGTGGCCCATGGCTACCTGCTGATCTCCTTCGCCGCGGGGCTCTTCGTGGAGCCCGCCGAGGGGCCGGTCCTGGCCAACACGGGCCTCGACAACCTGCGCTTCATGAAGCCGGTCGAGCCCGGCGACAGCGTGAAGGTGCGGCTGACCGTCAAGAAGAAGACCCCGCGCACCGAGGACTACGGCGAGGTCCGGTGGCATGTCACCATGACCAATCAGGACGACGAACGGGTCGCCGAGTACGACCTGCTGACCATGAACGCCTATTGAGCCCCCTGCGTCGCCCGGCTATGGTCGGGCGATGCAAGGAATTGCGACAAAAGAAAAAATTGAGCTCCTGAGCGAATGCGGCCCGCTCAAGGTCTGGTCGGTGGTGGTGACGATCCTCGGCGACCTGTGCACCGCCCCGCACGACCGTGTCGGCGGCAAGCTCTTGACCGCGCTGGCCTGCCGGATGGGCGTCACGGGCCAGGCGGTCCGCGTCGCCGTCCACCGTCTGCGCGCCGACGGCTGGGTTGAAACCGAAAGGGCGGGCCGCGAGTCGCTTTACGGCCTGTCGCAGCGCGGCTGGGCCGAAACGCAGGCGGTGCGTCCCGTGATCTATGCCGGCAAGGCGCCGCCCGCGGGCAGGCCATGGTTGCTGGTGGCGCCGCCGCAACGCGCCGCAGCCGATTTCGCCGCCCGGCTTCCGGCGACAGCCGTCGCGCTCGGCCCGCGGACAGCCCTCCTGGACGCGCCGCCCGATCCCGCGGACCCGGACGTGCTGCTTGCACAGGCCCGCCCGGAGCAGATCCCCGACTGGGTCGGCGATCTGCTGGCGGGCGCGGAGCTGCGCGCCGAATACGCGCGGCTGGCCGACCGCGCACGGCGCGTGACGGCCAGCCCGGCGCCCGCGAACCTGCTCGACGCCACCGTGCTGCGCCTTCTGGTCCTGCATCACTGGCGCCGCCTGCGACTGCGCCACGGGGCGCTGCCCGATATGCTGTTGCAGTCGGGCTGGGAAGGGGCGCAGGCGCGCGAGGCCGTCGCCCACGCCCGCGAGGTGTTTCCCCGTCCCGCCTTGCACGAGCTGGTGGCGGCATATGAAGGCGCCGATCCGGGCTGATCCCGCCGGGACCGTCGCGCGTGTTGGAGTGGTTTCATCGACCGCTTGGCTCCGCCGGTTCGGGGTCAGTGGCGGCCTGATGCAGGAGCGTCAGTGCATGACGCGCCCGACTTCCGGAGCTCGTCCAGCCATCCCATGGCCGCGCAGGCGCAAATGCGTGTCCCAGGAACGCGGGGTGGACATCTCTGCGGCGCCGACGAGCGGGACGATGCCGCGTTCTTTCCGGAGATTTTGAAGCGCCGCGCGACGGCGACAATTAGGTCATCGTGCGCCGGCAGCCAGCGGCGACGTCGCAAAGCCTCATGAGCGATGTCGCGGGACAGCTCTGGTTGTCAAAGACGAAACCCGAAGAACCGACGGAGCCGTGGGCGAGATGGATCGCGACACGGAACCGTTGTGACTGGTGTGTCAGGACGGCCTGATACATGGAGTGATCAGAAACCGGAAAAGACCATGTCGAGCGCGCCGCGGATCTCGTGATCGAAGCGGGAGAGGTCCGCGACTGGCGGAGCCTCGATCAGGGCAGACCGGATCGCGGCCATTTCGGCCGTGTGCAGCACATGCTCCATCCCGTCGACCTCGAAAACCGGCTCGAGCCGTCAGATCGCGCTGGGCCCGGATGCGGCCGAAAGCAGCGGCGTAACGACGCGCGTACCAGTCTCGATCAGGTCGGTCTGAAGATCCAGCACCAGCCCATGACCCGCGATGCGATAAACCCGGAACTGCGCCATCAGTCGATCTTCAGAACCTGAAGGTCGGCCAGAGGTGTGCCGCGTTCCTCGATCCAGGCGCGGCGCTCGGCAATCGCCTAGGCGTTCTCGCGGGTCCAAGCCTCGGCCTTGGCCGCACGCACAGCCTCGGCCAGCGCGGCATCGCTGATCGCCGACACGTTCAGGCCCAGCTCCCGCGCGGCGGCGAGATTGTCGGCGCTGAGCGTGATATTCGTGCGCTGCTTCTCGGTAGTGCGGTGCGGCATCTGTGACCCCCTAAGGCGTATGAAAAATACACACCAAACGTGTACACAACAAGGGCGCGGCATCCCGGGCATCGCCAGAGAGGAAGTTCCTTAGATGATGCCGAGGCGCGCCTCGGCGCATCGCGAACCGCGCGACCGGGTGTGATGTTGGCGGCTCCTTCCACCAACCGTTGAGGCCCTACCGTGTCGGGGGCAGGGAAGGTAAGCCGATAGTCTACCCCTTGGGTGACGCAGCGTCAGGTGGTGGCTTCGCCGCGATGCCTTTGGTGGGTAGGCCATGCAGGCCCATATCCTCTAAGCGTGATTCTGGACGGAAGGAGTTGCTCGAGGCGGACGATCATGATATGTTCTCCCTACGGCTTCCATGGAGAACAGGCCGAGAAGCTTGGCGAAGTTATCGAAGGACGGTTGCAGGATTGCAGCGGACTCCGGAAGGGGCGCTCGCACGGTTTGCAATCCGTTGTTGGTCCCTGATTTCACTCAATTTTTTCGTAAACGGGCAGCGGATTTCGGGGCTCTGTGACCGGCTGTGGAGGCCAAGGTGTAAACTTTCTGGAATGCAGCGGACTTAGCCAAGGCTCTGAATTACCTGTATTTTCTTTCTGCGTTGGGTTGTCGGCACATATCGCGTAAACTCAATAACTTAGCCGATGTTTGGCTCGCCTCGGCAGTCCCTCGCCGCGTCTCCCGCCTCCTTCCGGTTCCCTCTTTCACCGCTTCCGACGAAGCACAAAGCTCCG
>CAJXYS010000052.1 GCA_913063035.1 uncultured Maritimibacter sp.
TGACGGGCGATGCCGACTTCGCCTCGCCGGAGGCGCTGGTGGCCTTCGCGCTGGGCATGACGCTCTTCGTCATCACGTTGGGGCTCAACGTTCTGGCGCTCTACATCGTGCGCAGGTACCGGGAGCAATACGAATGACCGACGCCACCGCTTCCAACGCGGCGCCCGACGCCCCGCGCAAGGGCTCGCTCCTGGATCAGGATGACCGCACGCGGCGCCGCAACGCGGCCGAAGCGCGCTTCAAGGCCTACGGGATCGCCGCCGTCGGCGTCGGCCTCGTCTTCCTGATCGCGCTGGTCAGCGCCATCATTTTCAACGGGGTGGGCGCGTTCCAGCAGACCTTCGTCGATGTCGAGGTCTATCTCGACCCCGAGAAACTCGACAAGCAAGGCAACCGCGACCCTGCCGACCTGCGCAAGGTCTCGACCTTCGGCTACAAGCCGCTGATCCGCGAGGCGGTTTTCGCCAAGGTGCAGGAGCTGGGCATCGAGACCGAGATCGAGAGCGCAAACGAGGTCGAGGCGCTTCTCTCGGCAAGCGCGCCGGCGCAGGTGCGCGATTTCGTCATCGCGAACCCCGACAGGCTCGGCGATACCGTGGCCTTCAAGATGCTCGCGTCCAGCCGGGTGGATGGCTACCTCAAGAACCGGGTCACGCGCGACTCCATCGCCCGCGACAAGAACATCGACGCCGTGCATCTCGACCTGACCGATGCGCTGCGCGACGCGGGCGTGGTGGAAAAGACCTTCAACCTGTCCTTTATCACCGGGTCCGACGCCTCCGAGAGCCGGGCGGAACAGGCCGGGCTGGGCGTATCGATGCTCGGCTCGTTCTTCATGATGCTGGTGGTGCTGGGACTCAGCCTTCCCATCGGCGTCGCGGCCTCGATTTATCTCGAGGAGTTCGCGCCGCAGAACAAGTTCACCGACCTGATCGAGGTGAATATCTCGAACCTGGCGGCCGTGCCGTCGATCGTGTTCGGTATCCTGGGCCTCGCGGTGTTCATCCAGTTCATGCACCTGCCGCAATCCGCCCCGCTGGTGGGCGGACTGGTGCTGACGCTGATGACGCTGCCCACGATCATCATCTCGACACGCGCCTCGCTGAAATCGGTTCCGCCCTCGATCCGCGACGCGGCGCTCGGGGTCGGCGCCTCCAAGATGCAGGCCGTGTTCCACCACGTTCTGCCGCTCGCGATGCCGGGCATCCTGACCGGCACGATCATCGGCCTGGCACAGGCGCTGGGCGAGACCGCGCCGCTGCTGCTGATTGGCATGGTGGGCTATATCGCGACGAACTATCCGGACGGGCTCGCCTCGGGCTTTCTCGATCCGAACTCGGCCATGCCGGCCCAGATCTACGAATGGGCCAAGCGCGCCGACCCGGCCTATTACGAGCGCGCCTGGGGCGGTATCATCATCCTGCTGGTCTTCCTGCTGACGATGAACATCGTGGCCATCATCCTGCGCCGCCGTTTCGAGCGCCGCTGGTAACTCGAAGAGAAGGACCCGGCGATGAAAGATTTGCGAACCACGGAGCAAGAAATGACCGCAGAGCTGAAGATTACGGCCCGGGACGTCCAGGTCTTCTACGGCGACACGCACGCGATCAAGGACGTGTCGGTCGATATCGAGGACAAGACGGTCACCGCCTTCATTGGGCCGTCGGGCTGCGGCAAGTCGACTTTCCTGCGCTGTCTGAACCGGATGAACGACACCATCGACGTCGCTCGGGTCGAGGGCGACATCCTGCTCGACGGCGAGGACATCTACGACAAGAAGGTCGACCCGGTGCAGCTGCGCGCCAAGGTCGGCATGGTGTTCCAGAAGCCGAACCCCTTCCCGAAGTCGATCTACGACAACGTCGCCTACGGCCCCAAGATCCACGGCATGGCCAGGAACAAGGCGGAGCTTGACGAGATCGTCGAGACCGCGCTGCGCCGGGCCGCGCTGTGGGACGAGGCGAAGGACCGGCTCGACGCGCCCGGCACCGGGCTCTCGGGCGGGCAGCAGCAGCGCCTGTGCATCGCGCGGGCCGTGGCGACGGCGCCCGAGGTGCTGCTCATGGACGAGCCCTGCTCGGCGCTCGACCCCATCGCGACCAGCCAGGTCGAGGAGCTGATCGACGAGTTGCGGGCGAACTACTCGGTCGTGATCGTGACCCACTCGATGCAGCAGGCCGCGCGGGTCAGCCAGAAGACGGCCTTCTTCCACCTGGGCAATCTCGTCGAATACGGCGAGACCGGACAGATTTTCACAAACCCCGAGGATCCGCGCACTGAGTCCTACATCACCGGCCGGATCGGCTGAGGGAGCCCCCGATGATCGAGCAAGAACATATCTCCTCGGCCTATGACCGCGACCTGGAGGGCATCCAGGCGCTCATCATGAAGATGGGCGGCATGGTCGAGACGGAAATCGCCGAATCCGCCAAGTCGCTCGAATTGCGCGACGAGGAACTCGCGCGCAAGGTCGTGCAGAGCGACCGTCAGGTCGATTCGCTCGAAGAGCGCGTGGACGAGGAAGCCGCCCGCCTGATCGCGCTGCGCCAGCCCGCCGCCTCGGACCTGCGCACGATCCTGTCGGTGATGAAGATCGCCGCGAATCTCGAGCGGGTCGGGGACTATTCCAAGAACATCGCCAAGCGGACCTCGGTGCTGGTGCAGATGGCGCCGGTCGAGGGATCCTCTGGCGCGCTGCGCCGGCAGGCCAAGGCCGTCGAGCTGATGCTGCGCGACGCGCTCGACGCCTATATCCACCGCGACGTGGCGCTGGCCCAGGACGTGCGCGACCGCGACCGCGAAGTCGACCAGATGTACAACTCGCTCTTCCGCGAGTTCCTGACCCACATGATGGAAGACCCGCGCAACATCACCGCCTGCATGCACCTGCACTTCATCGCCAAGAATATCGAGCGCATGGGGGACCATGTGACCTCCATCGCCGAGCAGGTGATCTACCTCGTCACCGGCGAGAAGCCGGATGTCGAGCGCGCCAAGGGCGACAAGACCTCCAGCACGATCTTCGAGCCGGACCTGCGCGATGACGAGGGAGATGACTAATGTCCCCGGCTTCCATTCCGATGGTTCTGGTGGTCGAAGACGAGCCGGCGCAACGCGAGGTGCTGGCCTACAACCTGGAAGCCGAGGGCTTTCGCACCGCGAAGGCCGAGAACGGCGAGGAGGCGCTGCTGCTCACCGAGGAGGAGGCGCCGGACCTGATCGTTCTGGACTGGATGCTGCCCAACGTCTCGGGGATCGAGGTCTGCCGACGGCTGAAGACCCGGCCCGAGACCCGGAACATCCCGGTGATCATGCTCTCGGCGCGCTCCGAAGAGGTCGACCGCGTGCGCGGTCTGGAGACCGGCGCCGACGACTACGTCGTCAAGCCCTACTCCGTGGTGGAGCTGATGGCGCGGATCCGCGCGCAGCTGCGGCGCACGCGGCCCGCCGCCGTCGGGCAGAAGCTGACTTTTGACGACATCGTGCTCGACGCCGAGCAGCACAAGGTGTTCCGCGGCGACGAGACGCTGAAGCTCGGCCCGACCGAGTTCCGGCTACTCGCCGCCTTCATGGAAAAACCGGGGCGCGTCTGGTCGCGTGAGCAGCTGCTCGATCGTGTCTGGGGGCGGGACATCTACGTGGATACGCGCACGGTCGATGTCCATATCGGCCGCCTGCGCAAGGCGCTCTGCCAGCATGGCGGCACCGACCCGGTCCGCACCGTGCGCGGCGCGGGTTACGCGCTGGGATAGCGGCTTTCGAAACGCCGGGTGACCGGCGCCGCCCGATCTTCGCGTTCACGCTAACTATTTTTTAGGGTTTGGCCCCTTCTCGACATTTGATATTATCTTGTTCGCGCTGTTGGGACGTCGCAGCGCGCGCGGACGCGCGTGTCACCGCCGACAATCGGTTGTCTCTTGAAGGTTTGCACGTCTCGACACAACCGCTTTGCGGGTGCTGGGGGGTGTCCGGGGGCGTAATGCGCTAAGACGCGCGAGGTACTGCCACACGGGCACAAGACGTGCCGTGCGGTCAGTGCGCGGGGTGAGTGGTGTAAATGGCGTATCGCATCATCGGCAAACTCACCTCGTTGGTGGGTGGCGGAGGTACCTCTCAGGTCGGCGGCCAGTTCGGCTCGGCCATCGTGGCCCTGCCCGACATCGACGGCGACGGGCTGACCGACCTGGCCATCGCCGCCGTCTTTGACAATTACCCCGAAGGCTCGACCATCGGAACGGGCAGCGTTTACATCATTTCCTCTTCCGATCTGCTGGCTGCCGACCGGGGCGCGCAAAGCATTCAGGTCAGCGCGCTTTGGGGCGAACCCGACAGCTGGCGCATCGACGGCGCCGAGCCCTATGGATTTTTCGGCGTCGAGCTGGCCGCGGGCCTTGGCCCGGATGGGGTGACGCTGCTGACCGGGGCGAGTGGGTTCGGGTCCCACCTTGATCCGGGCCGGGCGTATCTCTTTTCGCTCGACGCGATCAACGCGGCGGCTGGCCCTGATGGTATCGCCTCTGTCGCCGAGGTTCTGAGCCAAACCGGCGCCCATGTGCTGGCCGGCACCAAGGAAGTTCCGGCCTTCGGAACTGCTGGCCGGGGGTTCGGCGAACACGTCACCTATGGCGCCGATAGTGTTGGAGACGATCAAGCCGACTTTCTGGTTTCCGGGCAATGGGACGTTCCGTTCACGGCAACGCAAGATCAGTCGCATGTCTATCTCGTCGCCTCATCCGACCTTTCGGGGCCCCAGAGCGAGCTTGCCGATCTGCTTGAGGGAAGCGGCGAGTCGTATCTGTTCACGTATGATTTCGGCCTGCAGAGCAATCCGGATGGAACAGCTTCTTTTGGTCTGCGGATCGATCCGGAAACCGCGTTCATCGACGATCTCGATGGCGACGGGAAGGCCGAGATTCTGATTGCCCAGCTTCGCCAGCCCGAGGCTGACCAGCCCGAGGACATCAGCCTGACCGAGGCCGCCTTCATCGTGTCAAGCGGCGATCTGGCCGCGCTTGACCCCGACGATGACCGCGTGATCGCGCTTGAAGACATTGCCCTTGGCCAAAACAGCTACAAGATTGACTGGAACGATCCAACTGCCCAAGTGAACTACGGCGTCTCTTCGCTGGGTGATATTGATGGCGATGGGCGCGGCGAGATCGCGCTGACGGCTCTGCAGGCCCAAAACGGGCCTGTCGTGCCCGATCCGGGGCCGGGCGCGCTGGGCCCCGCGGGCCAGCGCTCGGATGTTGTCTACATCTTCGACGGAGATGACCTGTCGGCTGTTGCAAGCAGCGGGGAGATAGACCTTGACGCGCTGCACGCGGCCGCGGGGGTTGTTACCATATCGTCCTCATCGACAGACGCTGCGACTCAATCGGGCACAGACCTGTCGGTCACACGCAGCGGCCCGGCCGATGCCTCGGTTTCAGGTGCGGTGCTTGTTTCTGCCGCCCGCGAGTGGATCGATGAGCCGGCCGGCATCTATGGCGACGCGCTTTACATTCTGCCCGATGACACGCTGGGCCGCCTTGCCGCGGCCGATGGCACCGATGACGGGGTGATCGACCTTGCCAATATCGCCGGTGTTGGCGGGGCCTATCGCATCTTTGCCTCGCCCGACGGCGGGTATTTGGGGGCCCAGACTGTCGCGGCCGCCAATTTCGATGGCGACGCCCTTGGCGATTACGCAATCGGCGTGCCGCAATTCGCGTCGGGCGACCCGGTCGATGGCATGGAAGGCGCCGCCTATATCGTGCTTGGCCGCAAGCTGCGCGCCGCCGATGATGCCGGCGACGGGGTGCATGACGGCACGATCTTCCTGACCGACACGCTGCCCGATTTCGTCGTCGAGGGGACCGATGGCGACGACCTGATCGACCTGTTCTACACCAGCGACCCCACCATCGACACGCTCGACGATGCCGACGCCGCCGACGGCTCGAACGACGATGTCGTGCAGGCCGGCGACGGCGACGACACGATCGTTGCCAGCAAGGGCGACGACGACATCGACGGCGGCGACGGGCACGACACGTACCGGGCCGCGGACGATGCGTTGATGGCCTACCGGCTCATCGGGGACAGGAGCACCGGCTATTCAGTTGCGCAGACGGGCGACATGAACGGCGACGGGCTGGACGACCTGCTCATCGGCGCAAGATGGGCCGGCATATCGGACACCGGTGCATTTGAGCAATACGGCAAGACCTATCTGGTCACCGGCGCGGCGCTGGCGCAGGCAACCCCGCTGGCCGGCACCGCCGGTGTCATCGACCTGGACACGATCGCCGGGGTCGAGGGTGCCTACACCTTCAAGGGGGACACGCTGCAGGATCTGTCCGGGACGGCCATCGCGTCTCTTGGCGATCTCGACGGCGACGGGCACCGGGAACTGCTGATCGGGGCCGCTAGCGCGGGCGTTTATGGCGCAGGCAAAGCCTATCTCGTCGCGTCAGGCTCTTTCGACGCCGCCGACACCGATACGGATGGCGTGATCGATCTGGGGGATGTCGCCGGGAAAGGCATGTCCTTTCAATTCGATGCCAATGCCGGAGACTATCTGGGCACGTCGATTGCCTCGGCGGGCGATGTCGACGGGGACGGGTTCGAGGACCTGATCGTTGGGGCGCCGGGCTGGGTGTACGACCCGGCTCCGGCTTCGGCCTATCTCGTCACCGCGCAATATCTTCGCGATCATCGCGATGCTGGCGGCGACGGCGTGATCGACCTGCCGGATGCCGCGGACGAAGCCGGCATCTACCGGATAGAGGGCGCGGCTGACGCGTCCACCGGAAGGACAGTTGCACCGGCCGGCAATGTCGTGGGAGACGAGCGGGCCGACCTGATGATCTTTACGAGGCCGTCCGTTCAAGGGAGCAACGTTGTCCACCTGGTCAGTGCAGAGGCTTTAGATAGCGTTGGCGCTGATGAAGTGATGAACCTTGGCGATTTCGCCAGTTGGGAATACTCCTACAGCTTCGAGGGCTTTGCCGCCGCTTTTAGCGACGCGGATACGATAATAACGGCCGCCGGGGATGCCGATGGCGACGGGCAGACCGATCTGCTGATCGGTTCGTATCTGGTGAACGGCGCGGAGCTCGCGGCGCTTGACTCTGACAATGACAGGGTGATCACGCCGTCCGATATCCAAGTTAGCCAAGAGTCTTTCGACCTGTCTTCGAGCTGGTTCGACCCGAGAGCGACGACCGCCTTCGTCGATGCGCTTGGGGATGACCGACCGGAACTTCTGATCGGCTTACAGACAGACCAGTTCACCCGCAGCGTCTACCTCGTTTCCCATGACGATCTGGCCGAGGCCGTCAATGCGAACAGGCAGGTCGATCTGGACGACATCGTCGCCGCCGGGTCATCCTACCGCTTCCTTGGTATGGGGATCAACCGGGGGGGCGGTATAGTGGTGTCTTCGGCGGGCGATGTCGATGGCGACGGCCGCGAGGACCTGGTCATCGGCGCGATGCGCGCCCAATGGGACGAGCACGACACGATCGGCGAGGCGTATCTGATCCGCTCGGCCGATCTTGCCCATCTCGATGCGGCCGACGGCACTGCCGACGGCACGATCAATCTCGACCATGTCGGAATGCTCGCCGAGCAAACCCTGGACGTCACGACCTATGACGACGCGACGGGCACCGCCATCAAGAGCGGCACGGGGTATCCCGGGACCGATACGCTCACCAGCGTCGAGCATTACATCGCCGACGAGGGCGCCGGGCACGACAGCATCACCCTGAACAACACCACGGCGCAGGAGTTGTTCGACCGCGATGTCGCCGTTTCCGATCTCGATGGGGCCATCGGCACCTTCGACCCCGGCAATGGGGACGCCGACATCGCCTTCGGCGGCCCCGACGAGCCGACGCTGCCGGAGATCCTCGCCGGTATCGAGGCCGGCGACCCGGGTTACGCGGCGGGCGGCCGGTTCACCATCACCTCCGGCGACGAGTCGGGGCAGGTCGGCAATATCTCCTTCGAGAACTTCGAGACCATCGATTTCGGCATTGTTTGCTTCGCCGCGGGCACCCTGATCGATACCCCCGCCGGTCCGCGCCCGGTCGAGCAGATCGCCGCCGGTGACGCGGTGCTGACCCGCGACCGCGGCGCCCAGCCGGTGCGCTGGTCAGGGGCGCGGCGGGTTTCGGCCGCCGCGCAGATCGCCAACCCAAGGACACGGCCGATCCGCATCCGGGCCGGCGCGCTCGGCCCGGGGGTTCCCGCGCGGGATCTGCGCGTGTCCCGCCAGCACCGGATCCTGTTGGCCGATCCGGACACCGGAAACGAGGTACTGCTGGCCGCGATCAAGCTGGTCGGGCGCCCCGGGATCACGCGCGACGACAGCTGCATGGCGCTGGACTATCACCACCTGCTCTGCCCGCGCCACGAGATCCTGAGCGCGCATGGCGTTCCGGCCGAAAGCCTGCTGCTGGGCCCGCAGGCCCGCAAAATGCTGACCCCGGCACAATGGGCGCAGATCTCGCGGGACTGTGCGGATCTGGTGGCCCGCCCCGGCCCGGCGGCCCGGCCGATCGTCAGGCGTGCCCCGGCCGCGCTGACCGTTCCGCGGAGCACCGCGGCGAAGGCCGAAGGCCTTCGGCGTCGGACGCGGCACGAGAACCCGGCGCCGCATTTTGCCCGGCCGCCCGTATCGACCGCCGATGTTCCGGGGGCGCGCGAAACCGTAACCGCGCCCCCGCAATTCTAGTCCGCCCGTGTCCAGGAGTCCGGGCGCCGGCCCTCGCTCGCGGTCCGTATCGACTGCGCCGTGTTTTCCAGTGACACGAGAACGTCCGAGATCCGTTCCTGAAGACGATCCTTTTCGGCCGCGTCGTCGCGTGTCTCCCGCGCGGTGGCGGCGATCTGGTCGCGCAGGGTCTCGAACTGCGACCGGATCATCTGGACGATTTCGTCCCGCCGGCCTTCGTTCTCGAGGATCATCCGGTTGATATCGACGAGGCTGGAAAGCTCGCGCCGGCGTTCGGAGGCCTGTTCGGACAACCTGGCGAGATGCTCGCCAAGGGCCTTGCTCCGCCCGATCAGCGCGGTGAGGCGACCCTCGTAGCGTTGCTGGCCTTTCACGAGAGCGTCTTGACGTTGGCTGGCACTCTCCATGGTGGACTGCAGATTGGCGAGGTCCTGCTGGATTTCGGCCAGTCGGGTCAGGGCGTCGAGTTTCTCGGAGATTGTTGCCAGAGAGGTTCCGGTCGCATGCAGCCCCGCCTGCATCCGTTCCGCCGAGTCGCGGACCATGGCGGCGCGGCTCTCCTCGGCTTTTGCGTTGGTCCGGTAGGCCTCCACGAGCGTTTTGTTCACGGATTTCTGATCGTCCACGGCATCGTGCAACGCGTGCAGCATGCGATTTCGCGCGACACTCTCCGACTGGAACCCCGTCAACAGCGCCTGGCTCGCCTGTGCCTGCGACCGCATCGAGAGATCGAGCGCGGCAAGCTGGGACCGCGTCTGGTCGAGCGCCCCGGGCAGGTTACGGATGACGTTCAGCGTGTCCGGCAGAGCCTCGGCGCTTTTCACGAAGCGGTGCATCCCTTCGATGGCTTCCTGGTTGGACAGCGCCAGCCGGCGGACCGCCGCGTCCGTCTGGCCGACGAGATTGACCAGCTTGTCCATCCGGGTGCCGGCTTCCTGTTCGCGGGCGGCCACGAGGCTGATGAACTCGGCGATGGAGTCGCTGTCGAAGCTTTCCAGGGCCGGATCGAGGGCCTTTTCCCGCAGAACGTCCGTGAGGCTGCGGCGGGACAGTTCGAAGTAGCGTTCGGCCGCCCGGGCGAGGATCAGACCCATGATCCCCGTGGTCATGGAGCCGACCAGGCCGAACATGGACGAGCTGAATGCGGTGCCCATGGCGGACAGGGGTTCCTGGAGCGACAGGACCATGTCGTTGAAGGCCGCGTTCAGCTCCTCGGCGCTTTCCCGGCCCGTGCCGCCGCCCACCTGCTCGAGGATTTCCCCGGCCGAGACGAGTGTCCGGAGCAGGCCGATGAAGGTTCCCAGAAGCCCGAGGGAAACGAGCAACCCGGTCAGGTATTGCAGGAACACCAGCCTTTGGCGGAACCAGGCGCGGATAATGTCCATCTCGGCGCGCACCGTGTCCCGGATCACGCGGGTGCTGAGGGCCTGCGTCTCGCCCAGCATCTTGGACACCGCCATCGCGAGATGGGTTTCTTCCGGAAGCGCCTCCACCCGGAGGTCGCCGCTGTCGATCTGGCGTTTCAACATGCGCAGCGCGGCATATTCTTCATCGATGTGAAAGGCGCTGAGAACCCCGGCGACGACCCCGAAGCCGAGCACCAGCAGGATCATGAAATTGATGAAAAAGTTGGCATTCAGCGCGAACAGGAAAAAGTCGAGGATGAAAAGGACGACAGCGGTCAGGAATCCGATCGGAAGAAGCGCGACCACCTTTACGGGCAGCCCGATTTCCGTCGGCCTGACCTCGTCGCCCGGCTTGCGCCGGGACGATCCGCGTCCCTGTTTTGCGACCTCGTTCATCTTGACCTCCGGGTTACTCAACTGCTGTCCTGCAGGGCCGTGGAGAGACCCCTGACGACCGGCGAAGACAGGTACTGAAAGACGGTTCGCTCGCCGAGAACGATGTCGGCCGTCGCCACCATGCCCGGCACGAGCGGGCGGCCGAATTCGGCATAGCTTTCGCCATCGACGCCGATGCGCAGGCGGAAGAAGCGGTTGCCGTTCTCGCGCGGCAGCGTGTCCGAGCTGACATCCGTCACCCGGCCTTCGAGCGTGCCGTAAACGGCATGGTTGTAGGCGCTGACCCGGATCTTTACCGGTAGGCCGGACGTGATTTCCGCGCGGTCGGCGGGGCGTACCCAGGCCTCGATGGTGGGGCGGTCGGTATCGGGCGTGATTTCCATGATCGGCTCGCCGGGGCGGACCACCCCGCCGATCGTCGAAACCTCGATCCGATTGACGGTCCCGTTGGTGGGCGACAGCACCGCGGTCCGCTGAAGCCGATCCCGCGCCGCGTTCATGTCCTGTTCGAGACGGGAGAGTTCGACGCGCACTTCGTCCAGCCGGAGAAGCGCGGACTCGCGGAATTCCGCAACCAGTTCGACGGCGTCGTTCTGTGCCTCCTCGATCTGGAGGCCGAGCTGCGGGGCACGGCTGTCGAGCTCTACGATCTGGGCGCGCACATCCTCGACCAGGCCCTCCGCCTGCAGCACCTGCAGCCGCGATCCGGCGGAGCGGCGCTCCATCCGCTGGTAAACCTCCAACTGCGCCTGCGCGTTCTCCAGCCGCCGTTCCAGCGCCACCCGGCGCGCCGCGTTCTCGTCAAGGGCCGCGCGCAACTGCGCAATCCTGTTGTCTATCCCGTCGAGCGAGAGACGGAGGGTATCCTGCCGGGCCGCGTAGATCTCGCGCTGTCGCGCGACGGTCTCCGGGGGCGAGGCGACCCCGTCCCAGTCCGGCCGGCGTTCCGCCACCTCGGCCATGAGGCGTTCGGCCTCTGCATAAAGCGAAGCGAGGCGCACCTCCCGCTCGCGGACGGTGGATTCGGCCTGGATGTCCGAGATCCGCAGCAGGGTCTGGCCTGCGCGAACCTCCTCGCCCTCACGCACGAGTATCTCTGAAACGACGCCGCCCTCGAGGTGCTGCACGATCTGTACGAATTCCGACGGAACGACGCGCCCCTGGGCCCGCACCACGCGGTCGACCTTCGCCGTCAGGCTCCAGAACAGGGTCAGCAGAAGAACCAGGGTGATGATCGTCACGACCGCCCTCGGCAGGAGATACCATTCCTGCCGACCGAGCCGGGGACCTTTCCTGTCCGCCCTTCTCGCGCGCGATGCCATGACCTAGCCCCCCGAGCCTGCGGCTGCCTGCGACGGGAACAGCTCGAGCACCAGGCGGCCCTTGCGCACGGGGCTTTGTTCGTCATGCACCCGAACCGAGATGCGCGCGCTGCCGATATCGTTATCGAGCAGGTAGTTGCGGACATCCATGGCACGGAAGAACGCGCTCTGACGCTCCATCGTCAGGTAACTGACCGCGGGATAGGCGTGAATCTCCACGACAGGGGGGGTATCGGCCTCGAAGATGGGCCCAAGGAGTTCGTCCAGGGTCGCCCGGGCATCTTCGTCCAGCAGGATCGACTCCGCCGGGTAGTCGATCACGATCCGGACAAGATCGCGATCCCCGGCCGCGACCGCGTTCTCGCCCTGGCCTTCGGGCTCGGGGACGCGCGCCTCGATCTCGATTCCTCCCCCCGTCGGGGCGAAGCCGCTGGGCTCGCCCGCAGCGATCTCCTCGGTCTCTTCACGCTCTGCGCTTTCCGAGTCGGTGGCACCTTCATCGGCTTCGCCATCACCGGGCCGGGCCTCGTCCGTCTGTCCGGATCGAGCCTCCGCATTCGAACCCGCCGCGGCGTCCGCGGGTCGCGCCCCCGGAGGCACTTGATCGGGGGCCTCGGCCACCGGTGGCGCCCCGCTCTCCGCGACGGTCGCCGCGTCGTCTGCCGGGGCGGCATCCTGCGCCGCGGGGGCTTCGGGGGCGTCGGCCTCGGCAACCTGCTCTTGCGGGCGTGTTGCCTCGTCGGGGGTCTGGCCGGCCATGGTCATTTCCGGGGCGCCGTCGGCTTGTGCATCTGCACCGACGGGTGCCGGGTCTGCTGGCCGGGCGTCGTTACGCGCGGCCTCCGCCCCGGCCGCGGTCGCCGGGTCGCCCGGCGGGCTTGGCCGAGCCTCTGCCTCTGCGGGATCAATCGGTGCCTCTTCGGGCGTGTCGGCCGCTTCTTGAGGCATCTCCGCCTGGTCGTCGGCGCCCGCGCGCTCCTGCGGGGTTTCGGCCGGTGCACGCGCGGCGTCGAGGCGGGCGCGAAGCTCCGCGTTCTCGGCCTCGAGCGTCTGCAACCGCGCGAACAATTCGCCAACCTCCTGCCGCGCGGAGGAGGACAGGTAGGCGTCGGGGGCGGGAGCCCGGGGCGCGTCCGACTCAGGGGGGGGATCTTCCCCCGTGGGCGCGACACTGAAATCCTGCAGGATGCTCTCGACCGTCTCGGACACCCGGTCCGCCAGCATGCCTTCGACCGAGACGCGGGTCTTTACGACCGAGTAGAGGGACAGGGACATCGCCAGGATCAGGATGATGAAGACCATGCCGAGCAGCATGTTGCTCAGCGCATCGACGTAGCCGGGCCAATAGCCCTCGTTCCGGTCGTCGTCGTCCAAGGCGCCACCACTCATTTGCCGTCAGCCCGTTTGGCGGTGTCGAATTCCGCCAGGAGATCACCAAGCAGATGCTTGGCCTGAAGCAGCGTCACGGCCTCGGTGACGGCGAGATTCGTCATCTCGACCCTGGCCTCGTAAAGCGTCTGGTAAGCTTCGAGGACCTCCAGCGTGTTTGGATCGGTCGCCAGGAACTGCTCTTCGAATGCCGCGACAACCGCCTCGCTGGCACGCAGCCGCTCAACGGTCGCGCCGTATTGTTCGTGGATGGACCCGAGGAGCGCGTAGACGTTGCGCAAGTTCCGGCTGAGCTGCCGCCGCGCCTGGGTGAGACGCAGTTCGTATTCCTCGTTTCGCGCCGCGTTGAGCCGGCGTTCGGAGTCGAGCTGGCCGTTGCGAAACAGGGTCATGTTGAAATTCAGGCCGACCTCCGTCTGGTCCTGGGTGCCGCCGGTCGCCGACAGCCCGTCCTCTATGGTGTGGGACAGTTCCAGGTTCACGACGGGATGCCGTTTCAACTCGGTCCGCCGTTCCTCGAGAAGCGCCCGGTCCAGCTGAATGCGGCTGAGCGCGATTTCGTTGTTCGCCTCCATCGCGTGCTCGAACGCCGCCGTGATGCTGGCCGGCAACCGATTGCCGAGCGTGGCGGGCACGCGCAGCGTGTCGGGGATGAACCCGGTCTTGCGCGTGAATTCCGAGATGTTCTCGGTCAGTCCCGCCCGGATATCGGAGATGGAGGCACGCACCGTCTCTATCCGCGCGCGCACCCGCTCGCGATTGGCGGGGCTCGCCCCGCCGGCATCGACGCGCTCTCCCACGATCGCGAGGAGCGCGTCGAGCTCCTCCTCGTGGCCTTCGGCGAAGCGGACGATCAGCGCACTTTGCACCACCGAGAGATAGGCCGTCGCGATGTCGAGCGCGGTCAGAGACCGGATGTTTCGCCGCGAGATTTCCGCGGTCTCCACGTCGTTCTCGCGGAGCTCTACGTCATGCAGCAGGGACAGGTTGAAAAGCGGCTGGCGCAGCGCGACGCTGAGTTCCGATGCCTCCGCGCCGGGTGAAAGGCCGGACAGCCCGTCGGACGACCGCACGGCCGTCGATCCCTCGAGCGTGATCTGCGGACCCATCGCCTGGCGCGCCGCATCGGCCCGCGCGCGTTCCTGGTTCAGCTGCACCTCGCCGATGCGCGCTTCGGGGACGCTGTTCAGGGCCCGCGCGATGACGCCCGAAAGGCTCATGGCGCCATCGATCGTCTCCACCCCGATGAGGAGCTCGGGTTTCGGAACGGGGATCGCGGCGGGCGTTCCCATGACGCGGCCCAGCTCTGCGAGCTTCAGGGTGGCGGACTGCACCCGAAGCTGCGCATCGCCGGGCAGCGGGCGCGGCATGTCCTGTTCCGGCGTCCTGCCCCCGGTTCCGATAAGCCGATCACCGGCGCATCCTGCAGCCATGACACTGACCAGGAGGAGGGACACGGCAAGGCGCAGCCGCTGGCGGGCAGTCCGTTCACGGCCTGCCCGCATCAGCGGTCCGGTTATCGGGCGTGCATATCCTACACGTTCCAAGCCCACTCCTGCTCGTCTCCGCCCGCGGTGTTCATCAGGCCGATTTTCGTCTGCTGTCCTGCCCATCCATGGCCAGCAGGTCGTTGGGGCTGCCTGCGGCTGCAAGTTTTCCGTCATTCACGTAGATCAGGCGGTCCGCGACCCGGATCAGCTCCGGATCATGAGTGGCCACCACGAGGGTGCGCTGTCCCTTCAGTTTGCCGAGCAGCCCGATCACGCGGGCACGCGCATCCGAGTCGAGACCGGTCAGCGGTTCGTCGAGCACCAGGGCATCGTCGCTTTGCAGCAGGGCGGTGGCCAGGGCCAGCAACTGCCGCTGACCCCCCGACAAGCCGCCCCCGAAGGTGGTGACGCGTGTCTCCAGGGACAGTGCCCCGGTATCCAGCGACCGGTCGAGCCCGATCTCGCGCAGCAACGCCAGCCGCTCGGCCGCGCCCTGGCCGGTTCCGTTTTCCTCGAGGATCTGGTCGACCGTCATGGTCAGGAACTGCGGCTCCTGAGGCTTGAAGCCCACTGCCGCGGCGAGCCATTGCGTCCGCTCTGGCGTTATCTCGACCCCGCCGGCCACCAGCGTGCCGGTCGTGGGTGCGATCCGCCCGGCGAGCAGCCGCAGCAGCGTTGACTTGCCCGACCCCGTCCGCCCCACCACGGCGACGAATTCCTTGGGCCGGACCCGGAGCGACACGTCATCGATCAGCGCCCGTTCGCGGGCAGACCTGCGATAGGTGACATGGGACAGGGCGAATTCGGGCGAGGGCAGGCGCGTCTTCCGTGCCTTGCGGAGCCGCTTGCGCTGCGCCTTGGGATCGCCGAGCGTCACCAGGTCGCCCAGCTCGTGCAGCGCCCGCACGAAATCCCCGTAACGCCCGACGAGCGCCGCCACCGACCCGAACAGCAGGACCGTGCGGCTTACCAGCATGGTGCAGGCGATCAGCGCCCCGACCGTCATCAGCTGCGATTCGACCCGGTAGGCCCCGACGACCAGCGTGGACGCCGTCGCCAGCACGGCGAAGCCGGGCATGAGCGACTGGATGACGCCGGACCAGCTTCGGGCGCGGGCGGCGTCCGCGGCGCCGGCCTCGGAATGGGTCAGGAACCGGCCGAGGCTGTTGATCTGCGCCCGCGGCCGCTTCATCGTCTCGAGCGCGCCGAGAACCTCGACGATCAGCGACGCCTTTTCGCTGGAATTGCGAATCTGCGCCTGGTGCGCGCGGCGTGCGCGCCATTGCGACAGGACCGAGATCACCAGCAGCGCCACGCCGAACCCGGCCGCGACATAGGCGATCGGCCCGCCGATCACGAAGAGAAAGCCGAGAAACAGAAGGATGAACGGCAGGTCCGAGATCGGCAACAGATAGGCCGCGGACAGGAAATCGCGCGCGCTCATCACCTCGCGGTATTTCGCCATGGCAAGCCCCGGGGGTGGCGCCGACATGGGCGAAGCCGCCAGCAAGCCGGTAAAGATGCGCTCGTCCAGCGCCCGGTCCCAGCGTGCGCCCACATGTTCCACCACGAGGACACGGGACTGGCGCAGCAGGAAATCGAGCACCATCAGCACCGCGACCCCGATCGCCAGCGCCCAGAGAGAGGAAAACGCCGCGTTCCCGATGATCTTGTCGTAGACGATGATGGTGAAGATCGGCAGCGCCAGCGTCAGGCAGTTGATGATCAGCCCGGCGAGGAGCAAGACCCCGATCTGGCGATTATTGGCACGCCAGACATTGCGCCAGGCGCGCCAGCTCTGGCGCACGGCATCGCGCCCGCGGAAGTCCGCGGGCGGGGAACCGGTCTCGTGTTGGGGCGATGCTGAACTCAAGCGGCACTCATATTACACTTTGCCAGGGAAAGACCGCTCCCTAGGCCGCGGTTACGATTTGCACCTCGGCAAGCACTGTCGAGGGGTCGGACACGTCCGTGTACTGGTAAAGGTTACCCTCTTCCCCTTTCGCATTCGTTTCCGACGTGGTCGACTCGTCAAAACTCGTTGGATCGTCGGTCACCGTGAAGGTGTCGCCGCTATCCAGGCGGATGCTGATGGGCTCGGTGCCGCCGGTCGCCTCGGACGTCAGGGCGGCGAGATCGTCCAGACTGACCTCTACCCTGTCGCCCGCCGTATCGTTCCTCAGGTCCAGAATGTCGAAGTTCACGGCCCGCGCATTGCCGCTGCCATCGCGGAAATCGCCCAGGTCGAAGGTGCCCGACATGTCCTCGACCACGACCTCGTCGGCATCGCCGTCGGCCCCGCCATCCACGGCAGCCGCCGCGAGGTTGCCGACCTGGCTGGCGAGAATGTGCAGGTAGTCCGCCCCGGCCCCGCCATCGAGCGTATCTGCGCCGCCTTCGCCATTCAGCGTGTCGGCCCCGAAGCCGCCCTCGATCACGTTGGCGCCGCTGTTTCCCGACAGCGTGTCGCCCGTCGACCCGCCGACGAGGTTCTCGATGCTGGTCAAGGTGTCGGCGTTGCCGAAGCCGTCATTGACGGCGGTGGCGTCGCCATTGTCGTCGAGATCGATCTCGACGGCCTGCAGGCCGTTGACGAAGCTGGCCGTGTCGGTGTCGTCGCCGCCATCCAGCGTATCGAGTCCGGCGCCGCTGATCAGCACGTCGTCGCCCGCGCCGCCAAGCAACGTCAGCGACGGTGTCGGGCCCGATCCTGAATCGCTGCCGGCGAAGAGATCGCTTTCGCCCGCGTAAGGATGGCCAGCTTCCAGCGTGCCGCCCCATTTCCAGGCAACGAACCCTTCGAGCAGATGGCGGTCCGAGTCCGAAAGCGGTGCGTCGAAGATCATCAGGTCCTTGAGCCTGGCGTGTTCGCCGAAATCGAACACCCGGGCCTGCCCGACATAGCCGCCGAAATCCAGGGTGTTCGCCACGATGATCGTGCTCTCTTCGCCCCGGGTCGCATCGTACGCGTTGTCCTGGTTCCAGTTCACCAGTTCCCCGTTGTGATACATTGCGCCCGGATTCACGTTACGCCATTCATCGCTCGTACTGCCGTTCCGCACCGACCAGCCCGAGTATGGGTGGGACATGTCCGCGAGCAGGGTCGCGCCGTCCTGGACATCCTCGGTCACGCTGACAAGCGCGCCGACACCGGCGTCGGCAAGGTCATAGATCTGGGCCCAGTCGTCGGCGAACCTGACCATGTAACGCCCGCTTTCGACGTCCAATTGAATATAGGGCTTCTTGTGCGTTTGCTGGTGCCCCAAGATGTCGTAGCCGTTCCCGGTCTTGTCCCGCCACGTCGCGACGAATAAGTTAAATGACAAGCCGGCCTCGTTGCCGCCCTCCTCTACCCAGTCGCCATCGATGTCGCTGCCGTCCAGCCATGCCATCAGGCTCGAGATGGACAACGGCGTCCAGACAGCCTGCGGCGCCGCGCCGATCACGTCGTCGCCCGCACCGCCTTCGAGCTGGCCGTCGGTGTCCCCCGCGCGCAGCGTATCGTCATGGGCCGAGCCGATGACGTTCTCGAAATTCGAGAGCGTATCGTTGCCAGCCGCCCCGCTGGCCGTTCCGGCCCCCAGGTCCACGGTCACACCCCCGCTGGCACTGGCGTAGGACACCGTGTCGATGCCGCCCTCGCCATTCAGCGTGTCGTCGCCGCCGCCGCCCTCGATCACGTTGGCGCCGCTGTTGCCGGTCAGCATGTCGGGGCTGCTGCCGCCGACCAGGTTCTCGATGCTGGTCAACACATCGCCGTTGCCATAGCCGTCATTGCCCGTCGTCGCGTCGCCGTTATCGTCGAGATCCACCACCACGCCCCGCTCCGCCGTGACGAAGCTGGCCGTGTCGTTGCCGTCCCCGCCAGTCAGCGTATCGGCCCCGCCGCCGCTGATCAGCACGTCGTCGCCGGCACCGCCGTCGAGCGTCAGAACCCCGCTGTCGGCCGTTCCGGAAAAGAGGCTCGTGTCATCCGCATAGGGATGTTCGTCCGGCAGGGCGATGTCCCATTTCCAGGCGAGATACCCTTCCAGCAGCTGCTGATCGGATTCGCCGAGGGCGTCGTCGAAGATCATGACATCCATGAAATCGCCGTTGGTACCAAAGTCGCCTAGAAACAAAGTTTCTCCTTTGGGGCTGTCCAGCCAGCCGAGCCAGGTCGAAGAGGTCGTGACGAGACTGTTTCCCGCGCCATGGGTGGCGTCATAGACATCGTTCGGGGTCGCCCAGTCGACCGCCTCTCCGTTGAGGAAAAAATCCGGATCGGCACCCGGCATGATACCCGGCGTGGTATCGCCGTTTTCCGACATCCAGCCTTGGCGAGTGGAGTGCCGGTACAACAGCGTGCCGTCCAGATTACGTGTCACACTGGCGAGAGAGCCACTACCAATGTTCGGCACCTTGACGAAATTCGCTACGGCGGTGGCGAACCGCGCGTGATCAGGGTCGGACCCGGAAGCGTCTATCAGCCAGGGCCTTTGATGCTCTGGACGGCTAGACGGGGCGAGGTGATGGCCATTGCCGCTCTTGTCGACCCAGTAGTCGATGAGGTGATAGCCATAATATGCGTTGGTTTGGACATTGGCCTCCGACGTTCCTTCGGACGTCCAGTCGCCGTCGATGTCATTGCCGTCAAACCACGCGGCCAGGTTTGAAATCGCCAGCGGCGTCCAGACGGCCTGCGGCGCCGCGCCGATCACGTCGTTGCCGGCACCGCCCGTGATCTCGTCCGTGCCGCCGCCCGAGATCAGGCGGTTGTCCCGGTCGTCGCCGGTCAGGGTGTCGTCATGGTCCGAGCCGGTCACGTTCTCGATGCCGGTCAGCGTGTCGTCGCCCTCGGCGTCAGAGATGGTCTGGGCGGTCGTGTCCGAGAGATCCACCGTGACCGCGCCCGTCGCACCGGAGTAATCCGCCGTGTCGGTCCCGTCGCCGCCGGTCAGCGTGTCGTCCCCGGCGCCGCCCAGGAGCGTGTCGTCCCCGTCACCGCCCTCGAGCGTGTCGTTCCCGTCGCCGCCGGTCAGCGTGTCGTCGCCATCGCCACCCTCCAGCGTGTCGGTCCCCGCGCCGCCCAGGAGCACGTCGTCGTCAAGCCCGCCGCGGAGCGTGTCGCCCCCGTCGCCGCCGGTCAGCGTGTCGGCCCCGTCGCCGCCCGCGAGGGTGTTGGCCTGGTTGTTGCCGGTCAGCGCGTCGTTGCCCGAACCACCGACAAGATGCTCGATCCCGACGAGGTCGTCGGTCCCGCCGAGGCCGTCACTCACCCCGGACGCCGCGCCGCTGCCGTCGAGCGTGATGTTCAGATCGCCGGTGCTCGTCCCGTAATCCGCCGTGTCGGTCCCGTCGCCGCCGGTCAGCGTGTCGTCCCCGGCGCCGCCGGTCAGGGTGTCGGCCCCGTCACCGCCGTCGAGCGTGTCGTTCCCGTCGCCGCCGGTCAGCGTGTCGTCGCCATCGCCACCCTCCAGCGTGTCGGTCCCCGCGCC
>CAJXYS010000053.1 GCA_913063035.1 uncultured Maritimibacter sp.
AAAGGTCTTCCTGTCAGCCATCGCTCTCGCGGCAATCGTCATCTACTGGCTTTGAAACTCAATGAGTCCAGACCCTACTGCCGGCGACGGTGGATTGGTCACCCTCATCGGTCCCAGTCGAGGCGTCCGGTCTAAACCGGGCCAACTTCGCCGGCCAAGGGTGTGTGCGGGCCCGGTCAGGGTCAGCCGCTCGGAACATCCGTCGGGTATCGTGCTTCGAGATAACAACACGCCATATAGAGGCATACCAGTCGAGCGAGATGGTCCGGGTCGCGTGGCCAGGCATCGCTGGCGCCCATCTCGTCGCAAACTTTGCCGTAATCTTCGTATTGGGTCCTGATCTTCCAGGCCGGCTCGCATAGAGCTTCTTGTGAGGCGAGGAGGACAGTGTTTACCTTGTCTTCATTCACGAGGTGGAAATAGTTATTGGTCTCATCAGAAAATCCATAGCGATCGTTTGCGACGCCGCCATTGGCTTTTACTGCATCTAAACGCGCTTGCTCCAGAGCTTCCGCGATCGTGAGGAGCACAGGGTATTCTTCGAGGATTTGTTCGAGTTTCATCAGGTATCCTTTCGAGCGAGGTCTGTGAGCTGAGTGGCTCAATTGAAATTTTCTACGCGCATGTGCGCCGATGAATTATCCGGTTTGGTTGGGCGTGGCGCAGGATCCAGAAGCGCGTTGAGGCCGTTGCGCAGCGGAAAGCGCGGGTCCAGGCGGATCGCGGACCGCTGCGCGGTATCCGTCGCCAGAGATAGTCGTCGTGCGGTGTAAGTCTTCGAAAACGATGTCAGGCATAATGGGCCTCTTGTGGTTTCGGTCACGCTCGGTTTCCCCAAGCCTTTTGGACATTGGCCCCGAGACATGCCGACGAAGTGACTTTGCGCAAAATATGTCCGACCGGTTTTGCCTCGCGGGCGAGAGTCCTGGCCGCGCTTGCGCGCACTCTGGGCAGGCCAGCTTGCTGTTTCTTTTGGGGCCGGGCGTGCGGGGGCTTATGTCCGGTTCACCCGGTCAAGTAACCTGCGCGCAACCACCTGAAAAAGAGAACCATCCGTGTCCCACGCATTTCGGATACCGCCTCATCCCGATGCGCCCCGGCGCATGGCCCCGCATGTTCTGGAGCGTATGCAGTGGATCGAGACGGCGCTGCGCCAGGGCGGTCCGTTCCCGCGCGAGGCCTATCGGAAGCATTTCGGGATCACCGCACCGGCGGTCACTGTCGATCTCGACCGCTTTGCCCACCTGGTTAATGATCTGGGCGGGGCCGCGCGGCGCCATCACGGCGGGATCGAAGTGCGCCGCTGGCCGGAGAGCGGCTGCGCGGGCACGATCGGGATCGTCGAGTGGCACGGCATGATCGCGGGCGAGAGCCTCGTCGACATTCCCGTCCGACCAGTTGCGCGGCCGGATCAGCGGTTGGTGGCAGCGATCTGCTTTGCGATCCGGCAGTGCGTCGTGGTCCGGGTCAAACACAGCCGGGCGATCTCCAGTGCGCCGCGCGCGGCGCATATCAGCCCGGGAAGCCTGATCCGCATGGCCGGGCATCTCTACCTGCGCGCATATGATCATGATGCCGCGAGCTTTGCGACCTTTGACCTGGCGTGCTTGGAAGCGCCGGAACTGGCGCCGGCCTATGCCTATGTTGATCTCGGGCAGGATCCGGACTGGCAGGAGGTCGTCAGGCTCCGGATCGGGCAAGCGAACGCGGGCTCCCAGGCGGTCACAACTCCACTTCTCCGGTTCGAGACCCGCCGGGCGCTGGTGCCCCTTGAACTGGAGGCGCTCGGCATCCGGTCAGCACAGCCTGCGCCCACGATCGACTGGGAGCTGGAGACGTGACGGCGATTTTTTTTGAAAAATGTGGGTCTGCGTTTTGGCCCGGCGGGAAAAGACTGCATTTCCTTCTCAAGGGGCAGGGCGGCTCCGGGTCCATCACTGGCAAGGCGGGTGATAAGTCCCGAACGCTGGTTCCGCCCCTTGCGGTAAGCCGCCGCACAGGCGGCTGAGAAAGAACAGGCGCTATCGCCTGCAAGTTAGCCGCCGGACAGGCGGAAGAGATCGGGCGGTGTCCGGGGAACCGGGCCGCCCGATCGCGCATTTTCCGAGGAACGCAGGGGGATCATCTCGCTTCCACGCGCCTCACCCTCCTCTCAGCCCAGCCAGTTCGCGCGCTATCAGGCGCGTTTGCCGCCCGATCCGGACCGCGCTGACCTGCGCGTTGCGCAGAGCCTCCTCGATCTCTTGCCGCGCCGGGCCCTGGACCGCTTCGAGCGGGACCAGCTGATCCGATCGTGTAACCGCCCCGGGGCCGGAAAGCGCCGCGTTGAGGGCCGCCAGCACCGCCTGCTGCGTGAACACCGGGGTCGTGCCGACACGCCGGCAGGGCAGGGCGCCCTGCGCGGTGAGCCGCTGAAGGGTTCTCGGGCTGATGCGGAGCCAGGCGGCAAGCTCCGTCGCGGACCAGAGCCGATCATCCAGGTCTGTCGTGTGGGTCATGTTCGATACCTCCTGACCAGGACCTGGTATCGACCTCGTCCCGGGAAAAACCGGATACGCACCGCCGGACGGACACACTCCCGTAGGGAGGTGTGTCCGTCCGGCGGGCGGTCTGCCAGCCCGGATGCCAGCGCCGGGAAGCGCTGCCCCGTGTCACCGCGATGGAGAATCTGCGCCTGTGACAGATTGGTTTTGGCCAGTAAAATATGGGCTCTCACGGCTCAGGAGGAGCAGCAGGTCAAAAAAATTGCCGGAATCGTTAGGCATTATTTCGAGGTGACTGATTTTCCGGGGAGCCGCCGGCTGGCGGCCAGTCTGACACCGGAATAAGGAACCTGCCATGAACGCCCTCACCACGGATTTCCACACCGCCACTGTCCTTCCCGCTGGCTTCGTCGATGCCCGCTTGCACACGCCGTCGCTCGATATCCGCCATGTCGTCGCGGGGCTGCTCAACCGCCGCGAGGTCTCGATCACCTTCGGACCGAGCAACACGGGCAAGACGAGCTTCGCCGTGGCCCTCGGGGCCAGCCTCGTCTCCGAGCGCGACTTCGCCGGTCATGACGTGATGGGCGGGTTCGTCGTCCATGTCGCGGCCGAGTCCGCCGAAGGCGTGCTGAACCGTGCAAGGGCCACGTTCGATCAGTCCGGGGCTGCGCCCTCTCATCCCTACCTGGTGCCGGACCTCAGGGTCGACCTCGGTGACCCGGAGGCCGTGGCACGGCTGATCGCGCAGGTCGAGGAGATCGCGGAGGCCGCGGGTGCGGGGCCCGCGCTTGTCATCTTCGATACGCTGACGCTCTCGATCGGCCGGCGCGACGAGAACAACAGCGCGGAGATGACGGAGGCCATCGAGGGCGCGAAGCGGATTGCCCGCGACCTCGACACGCATGTCATGCTGATCCACCACACGGGCAAGGATGTCTCGAAGGGCTCGCGCGGCACCTCGCAGTTCCGCAACAACGTCGATACGATGCTGGCCCTCGTGCCCTTCGAGTCCGGCGACGGTGTCGAGGTCGTGCATGACAAGCAGCGGGAAGGGCGGAAGACCGGTCCCCTCGCGTTCCGGATCGTCGGGCATGAGTTGGGCCGGAACGCGCTCGGCCAGCCCTGCACGGCCGCAGTCGCCGAGATGCTGACGCCGGGGCAGGGGCAGGCCGGCACGCCATCACCCCGTCACGCCCGCCTGACGCCGCGCCAGGCGGCCGTTCTGGGGATCCTGAAGGCGCTGACCGCGGAAGGCGCCCACATCGACCAGCCCGTGGCCACAGGCCGGATCACCGCAATGCTGCCCGCGCCTCTCCTCGGGCAGGGCAAGCCCGAGAGCCAGCGCAAGGCCGTCCTGCGCGATCTGGAAGCGCTGGCTGAGCGCGCAGTGCCGCTGGTCGCGCGCCGAGACACGGGCTGGCTGCCTGCGTAGTTGCGCGCCCGGCGCAGACACCCCGACCACAATCATCATGGGAGCGACGAATGATCAGCGAATTCCTGGAAAACCATCACGGCGGCTTGACCATGTGCATCGAGCTCGGGAATGGGGACCGGATGGATTTGTTTACGCTGGATCTCGGTGGCGCCGTGCATGTCATGGGGACCAGGATCCTGAACGGCGCGCACTCCACCTCCGGCTACCGTTCAGATGAACCAACGCATGCGGCCGCCTTGCGCGTGGGGCTGGCTTTGGCGATGTATCTGACCCTTCATACCCATAATCCTGCATCATGTTACTACGCAATACTTTGTCGATTGCATCTTGGACTTCTGCCCTCGGAACATTATCTGATGGAGGGGTGGGTGGTTCCGTCATTAGCCTTGGGAACCACTGCACGTCTCAAGCCGACTGACGGCTCTTAGTCGGCGATAAATATTTTCTCTTTCCGACTTCGTCTAAGGTCCCCACGGCCAATCATGTATACATGATGGACGGCAGAGACCTCACGAGCCATGACCTCCTTACGGAAGCAGAAGCTGCCGCACGCCTTCGCATCAGCACGAAGACGTTGAAACGGCGCCGGGCCGCCGGCCAGATTAGCTATACGCGAAGCGGGCGCCGCATCCTTTACCGTTGGCAGCACATCGAGGACTATCTGAACGGCATGGAGATAGTAGCGAGTGCTCCGCCACCGTTACCACCGGCGCCAAAGTATCGCCGAGCAGGAATCCGGTCGGCTCGCAACCAAGAGGCCCTGCTTGACATCATCTGACGTGCATGGCCTATCGTGAATGAAATTCAAGGTTGATCTGATGCATGAAAAAGATTGAGAAAATCGGGCGCTTCACGATCTGCGAAAACCGTGGGGCGCTGTATCTTCGGTGGTGGAATCCGCACCACAGGAAGACGGAGTCTGAGCGCCTTGACGCTTCGACGCTGGAAGAGGCCAGGCGCCAAGCGAGGGAGCGTATCCTTGTTGTTGCGGATCGGACGGAGGCGATTTCCCCCGACAGTGGCGACGATCCTACATTCGGAGAGGTCTGGCTGGGCTTCGAGCAAGACAAGCGCAAGCGGCTGTCGGCAGAGAGGTTCCGGCTACTCGAGAACCGCAAGGAGCTCTACTTCAAGCCGCATCTGTGGGGCGTTAGAATGTCGAGAATGGGCCCTGCATTGCGCCTCCTCGTTACGGGCATGGAAGAGGGGCGTATTCGCCCTGAGAACATCAAGTCCAAGCTGAAGACGCTGACTGAGGATGGAAAGCCGCGCCTTCACCCCAACACGATCGCGGACATTTTGGGATCCGCGACTGAAGTCTGCGCTCTGGCAAAATCCAACGGTGCTACCACGCATAATCCTCCAGATGTCCCGTTCATAGTCGGCGTCACGAAGCCAGGGGATCGCGATCCGAAGGGCCGCTATGTCACCTTTGAAGAGATCGGCCTAATAATTGAGGCGGTCCGGCGGCCTCACATCAGGGATCTGTTGCTCCTCGATCTCGGGTGCGGAGGTCGGGTCGGCGCAGTGGCGGACATGAAAGGGAAGAAGGTGCGCCTCGACCTCGATGTCATCGACTTGCTCGGTGAGGGCTTTGTCGAGACGAACCGACGGAAGGAGTCGCCGATCGTGCCTGTCACTGGGCCGATGGGGCGGATCCTCCGAAGGCTCATTGCCGAGAACGGCGAAGGCTACCTCATTCGGGAAGCCGGCAGTCCGATCGCGGAGGGTGCCCGGAACTGGACGCAGATCATTCAGAGGCTCATTTCTCGTGCAAAGAAGCTTCGGACACCCGACCAGTTGCAAAGGAAACTTCTGGAACCGTCCGACCAAGGCAACGTGAACTGGTATTCAATCAGGCGGACATTCGCGGATTGGCTTGATGAGCGGGTAAGCGATGCGGCGATCTCGGCAGTTATGGGGCATTTCGAGATCTCGACGAGGACGCGCCGCCAGCTCTTCGAGTCCGGCAGCCCCACGACCGATCTTTACAAGCGCCGTAAACTGGGGCCGGTGCTCGAAGTGGCGGCTGCCCTTGACCAGGAATGGTGGCCTTCAATCCAGCCGTTTACGAGTGTAGACCTGCGAAATGAGCGCGAACGACTGATGCAAGCTGATGTAGCCGAGTGAGAAAATCTCGCATAAACAGAGGCATGAAGTAAAGAAAAAGCCACGTCCACGATGTACAGATCACACGGGAGTCGCCGAATTACCGCTCTTAAGGCAGGCCGTTAGGGGGCGCTCTTCATCTGCGCCCCCGGGTCCGTGACGGGCCGGGGCGCGGCGTGTCACGGCGCCTCCTCGGCCTCGCGCTCGGCCTCGGCCTGTTCCGCGGCCCAGACGCCGGCCACCTCCACCGTCACCGGCGAGGCGGTCGGCAGGACGCCCACGTAGCTCTCGGTCTCGTCGACCGGCACGATCGCGCGCTGCGTCATGCGGTAGAGGGCATAGAGCGCGATGGCGGCAAAGGTCGTGCCAAGCACCAGCCAGAAGGCGAAGGGCCCCAGCCCCTGCATCGCCCAGCCCGTGATCATCGGGCCCACGATGGCGCCGAGCCCGAAGGTAAAGACCAGCCCGCCGGACGCGGCCGGCATGTCCTCGGCCGACAGGAAGTCGTTGGTATAGGCCAGGAACAGCGCGTAAAGCGGCGTGGTCACGCCCCCGGCGAAGAAGGCGGCCGCCATCAGCGCCCAGAGACCGCCGCCGGTCATCCAGCCCACCGCGCAGGAAGTCGCGCCGAGGGTGGCCGCGCCGAAAATCAGCTTGCGCCGGTCCATGCGGTCCGACAGCCAGCCCACCGGGTACTGAAGCGCGAGCGCCCCGGCGAAAAGCATGGCGACGAACAGCGCGATCTCGGCCGTGGTCATCCCGATCTGGGTGCCGAAGACCGCGCCCATGCCCGATTGCGTCGCGTAGACGCTGCCCAGCAGGAAGATCCCCACCGTGCCGAGCGGCGAGCCCGCGAAGAGATCGCGCAGCGGCATGGGCCGCGTCACCTCGGCGGCCGGAACCGGGGTGGCCGAGAGCAGGATCGGCGCGAAGGAGACGGAGACCAGGATCGAGGCCCCGATAAAGAGCACCGACGTACCCGCATCGCCCAGCGTCAGAAGGCCCTGCGCGCCGATGATCCCCAGGGTCTGCGCGATCATGTAGGCCGCCAGGACCTTGCCGCGGGTCTCGTTGGTGGCGGCATTGTTCAGCCAGCTTTCGGCCGTGACGTAGATGCCGGACATGCAGAACCCGATCAGCACGCGCAGCACCGTCCAGGCCCAGGGCTCGGCAAGCAGCGGAAAGGACAGCAGCCCGGCGGACATGAAACTGCCCAGCGCCGCGAAGACCCGCACATGTCCGACCCGCTGGATCAGCAGCGGCGTGAGCCGTGCGCCCGAGAGAAAGCCCATGAAATAGCCCGAGGTGACGACCGCGAGCGCCGAGGCCGAGAATCCCTCGATATCGCCGCGCAGGCCGATCAGGGTGAAATGCATGCCGTTGCCCAGCATGATGAACACGATTCCGATCAGGAGGGCCCAGACCCCGGACAGGACTTGAATCATGAGATGCCCTTTCGCGCCGCAGGACCGCCCCGCGTCGTCGCCGCGTCGCACATGTCATGCTGCACTGCCGTCGCTGCAGCGCCGCATACGCGTCCGATAGCGACACCGGGGCGAAAGCCCCTCGGCGCCGCGGTCACTTGTCCGTGAATGGGCGTGCCCGCGAGCGGGCCGCGGCAGGAACACCACCGGCTCCGGACGCATTCCGCCAGGGAAGGAAGGAGGTCGGACCATGACGCGGTTCTGGGCGCTCTCTGCCGCGGGTTTCACCGCCACGGCCATCAGTTTCGGGCCGGCGCGCATGGGCTTTGGCCTGTTCGTTCCGGAATTCCGCGCCGCGTTCGCCTTGTCGAGCGCGGATATCGGCCTGATCTCGGGGCTCGGCTTTCTCGGGTTCTTCATCGGGCTCCTGGTCGCGCAGGCGCTGCTGGCGCGGCGGGGGCCGGAACTGCCGGTCGTCGCGGGGCTCGTCGTGGCGACGGCGGGACTCCTGTCGGTGGCGCTCGCGCCGAACGCGCCGGTCCTGGCCGGTGGTGTCTTCCTGGCCACGGCGAGCGCGGGCTTCGCCTGGACCCCGTTCAACGACGCGGTCCACCGGACGGTTCCCGACTGGTGGCGGCCGGCGGCCCTGTCGACCATCAGCAGCGGGACGAGCATAGGCGTCGCGGGCGCGGGCCTGTCGGCGCTTGCCATGGTGGGCCTCGGCTTGTCCTGGCGGGCGTGCTGGGCGCTCTTCGCGGGGGCGAGCGCGTTGGCGCTCTGGGTTAATCTCCGGGCGCTGCGCGATCTCGACCGGGCGCCGGAGGCGATGCCGCGGGCTTGGCGCGGTCTCGTGCAGCCCGTGGCGGCGCCGCTCTTCGGGATCGGCTTCGTCTACGGCACCACCTCGGCGATCTACGTGGCCTTCGCGGCCGACCGCGCGGTTGCGGCGGGCGGCCTGCCGGGCGTGCCCGTCGACGCGGTGCCGGCCCTGATCTTCATTCTTTACGGTCTCTGCGGCTTCTCGGGCCTGATGACGGGCCGCCTCAAGGCGCGGCTCGGCCTGCCAGGTCTTCTGCGCGTGCTGATGCTTGCGGGGGCAGGCTCGCTGGCGCTCGTCGCGCTTGCGCCGGGGCACTGGGCCGGGCTGATCCCCTCGGCGGGGCTGCAGGGGGTCCACGTCATGATGACGAGCGCCGTTCTCGCCTTCTGGTCCGAGCGGCTCTATCCCGGGCTGCCGTCGCTGAGCTTCACGGCGGCGCTCCTGGCCATGGCGGCCGGCAGCGTTCTCGGCCCCGCGGTCGCCGGGGTGATGTCGGGCATGGCCGGCCCGCGGGCGATGTTCCTGGTCGCCGCCGCGCTGCCGGCGTTGCTGGCGGCCGGGTTGCGAGACCGTCACGCCCATGACCGGCCGGCACCTGGCGCGCGGGCCGGGCAGGGCACGTAGGCCGGGGCGCGGGCGTGGAAGGACTTGACCGTGAACGGCGGCGGGCGCTAACCCGTATGGGCACAATGCGCCACACGGGGACGGTGGCCGAACGCCGTTCCATGACCGGGCCCGTGACGTCGGCGGCCAAGCGCCCGCACGCGCCCGGCGACAGGACCCTGACCCGAGGAGGATTATCACATGGCCCAGATCCTGAGCCGCACACTTGGCGATGCCGACCTGATCGTGCTGACCGACGGCACGTTGGAGTTCGACCGCGAGATCTTCCCGGGCACCGATCCGGCCCATATCGATGCGCTGCTCGACGCCGCCGGCGAAGAGGCGATCCGGACCAATTTCAACGCGGTCCTGATCCGGCGCCCCGGCCAGACGATCCTGGTGGATTCGGGGCCGCGCGACCTGTTCGGACCAACGGCCGGACATCTGCCGGAGGCGCTGGCCGAGGCCGGAACAGCCCCGGAAGAGGTCGACCTGATTTTTCTCACGCATCTGCACCCCGATCACATCGCCGGCACGGTAACCCCCGACGGCCAACCCGTTTTCCCGAACGCGGAAATGGTGATCCCCGCCGCCGAGATCGCGTTCTGGTCCGACGCGGCGCGCTTCGCGGGGGACGAGACCCTGTCGGGCTGGCAGCAGCTGGCCGCGGCGGTGCTGGCCGCTTATGAGGGCCGCATCCGAACGGTCACGGATTCCGACGAGATCGCGCCTGGGATGACCGCGCTGCCCTTGCCCGGTCACACGCCGGGCCACAGCGGGTTCCGGCTGGACGTCGGCGACGAGAGCTTCGTGCATGCCGCCGACATCGTGCATGCCCAGGCGCTGCAACTGGCGGATCCGGATGTCGGCGTGGTCTTCGACGTCGATGCCGACACCGCGCGCGCTTCGCGCAAGCGGCTGCTCGACATGCTGGCGACCGACGGAATACGTTTCTCGGGCGGGCATATCCTGCGTCCCGCCTTCGGCCATGTGGAGCGGGCCAACGGCGGCTATCGATTCGTCGACGAGGCCTGAGCCGATTGCTTTTGGGCTTTTTAATCAGCGCCTTGCCGTTCGAAGCTGATGCGACGGGCCGGAGGCGGTCCCGATGACGCCGGGCGCGCGGGTTGCCGCCGCGATCGAGATTCTCGACCGCGTGCTGAGCGGCACGCCCGCCGAACAGGCGCTGACGAACTGGGCCCGCGCGAGCCGTTTCGCGGGCTCGGGCGATCGCGCGGCGGTCCGTGACCATGTCTTCGCCAGCCTGCGCCGCAAGCGCTCTCACGCCGCGCTTGGTGGGGCGATGACGGGCCGCGGGCTGTTGATCGGCCAGCTGCGCGAGGCGGGCGCCGATTGCCCCGGGATCTTCTCGGGCAGCGGCCATGCGCCGCCGCCCCTGACGGCGGCGGAGGTCGCGCGTCTCGACCGGGCGGTCGAGATGGAGCGCAATATCGTCCTCGACTGTCCGGACTGGCTGGCGCCGGAGCTGGAGGCCGCGCTCGGCGACGCCTTCGAACCGGTCATGTCCGCGTTGCGGGATCGCGCACCGGTCTTCCTGCGCGTGAACGGCGCCAGGACGACGCGCGAGGCGGCCCGCGCCGCGCTGGCCGCCGAGGGCATCGGCACGCGGCCGCACGCGTTGGCGAAGACCGCCCTGGAAGTGACGGAGAACCCGCGGAGAATCCAGAACGCGGCCGCCTATCGCAACGGGCTGGTCGAATTGCAGGACGCGGCGTCGCAGGCGGTTGTGGAGATGCTGCCGCTGGCCGATGCACCGCGGGTCCTCGACTACTGCGCGGGGGGTGGCGGCAAGGCCCTGGCGATGGCGTCACAGGCGCCCCGCGCCACGGTCTTCGCCCATGACGCGGACCCGCGCCGGATGCGCGACCTGCCGGCGCGCGCGGCGCGGGCCGGTGCCGTGATCACCTGCCTCGATAGCAGGGAGGTGGCGGCAGGGGGCGCCTACGATCTCGTGCTTTGCGATGCGCCCTGTTCCGGCAGCGGCGCCTGGCGGCGCAGCCCCGAGGCCAAGTGGCGGCTCGACCCCGCCGGGCTGGAGGCGCTCTGCCGGACGCAGGCCAGGATTCTCGACCGGGCCGCGCCGCTGGTCGCCGCGGGCGGGCACCTGGCCTACGCGACCTGTTCGCTGCTCGCGCCGGAGAACGGGGCCCAGATCGCGGGGTTTCGCGCCCGGCACCGGGGCTGGCGCCTGTTCTCGGAACGGCGTCTCACGCCGCTGGACGGGGGCGACGGATTCTACATCGCACTCTTGCAGCGCGAAGAAAATGTCTCATAATCGCCTTTAGAGTGCGCTTAAGCTCCTCTTAACCCGGTTTGTCCCAAATGCGCCGGACGGTAACGGAAGGAGGACGCGGTGACCCAGTCCGCGGATCTGCCCATCCCGGTCCCGGTGCGGGACGCGACCACGCCGCGCCGGGTGCTCTATCTCGGCCTCGGGGCCGCGCTTTGCCTCGCCGCGGCGCTGCTTGCCCCCGTGGCACCCGCGCAGCTGGTGCTGCTTTCGGCGGGCGGCGTGATGGGCGCCTCGGCGGCCTTCGTCGCGCTGGCCGACCTGCTCCGCCGGCGCCGGCGGACCGGGGACTGGGCGGTCATCACGACCTTCCTGCGCAACGACCCGGCGCCGATCTTCCTGTCGGACGCGACGGGCCGCGTGACCTTTCGCAACACCGCCGCCGCCCGGCGGTTCCCAGACCCCGGCGGCGCGGCCATGCTGGCCGACCTACTGGCGGTTCGGCTGCCGGATGCGGGGTCGCTGGTCGTGCGGCTGCGGCAGGCCGCGCTGCGTCACGGCCAGGCCGTCGAGGAGGTCGTCGCGACCGATGGGCTCCTTCATATCACCGTGCGCAGGCTCGGGGCGGAGGGCTATCTCTGGCGTGTCCTGCCGCGCGAAAGTTCCAAGCCCGATCCGGACAGCCCGCAGGCGCTGCCGCTTCTGACCGCGGACCCGGATGGCGGCATTCTCTACCTGAACGAAACCCTGCGTCGCATGGTCGGCGGCCGGGCGGCGCATCTGGACCGCCTGTTCGCGGACCTGCCCCTGCGCCCGCACGGCGTGCACGACCTGGCCACGGCTTCCGGTTCGGTCAGCGTCCGGGTCAGCGAGGTGCGCGGGCGCGGTGCCCGACGCGAGATCTGTCTCACGCCCTGCGATCCCGAGGAGATGACCGGGGCCTCCACCCGGCGCTTCTTCGACGAACTGCCGGTGGCGCTGCTCAAGCTCGACGCCAGGGGCACGGTCCTGATGGCGAACCGGATCGCGCGCGAACTGCTCTGTCATTCGATGAACGGCGCGGTCCGTCTCGAGAGCCTCGTGCGCGGGCTCGGCCGGTCGGTGAACGACTGGATCGCCGAGGCGGCCGAGGGTCGGGGGCTGCGCAAGCCCGAGGTTCTGCAGGCGGCCCGTTCGGAATCGGAGGTTTACCTGCAGATCACGCTGAACCGGATCCTCGAGGACGGCGAGGTCTTCCTCGTCGCCGTGCTGAACGACGCGACCGAGCTGAAGACCCTCGAGGCGCAGTTCGTCCAAAGCCAGAAGATGCAGGCGATCGGGCAGCTCGCGGGTGGCGTGGCGCATGACTTCAACAATCTTTTGACTGCAATTTCAGGAAATTGCGACCTGTTGTTGCTGCGCCATGATGCCGAGGATCCGGATTATGCCGACCTCGTGCAGATCAACCAGAACGCCAATCGCGCGGCCAGCCTTGTCAGCCAGCTGCTGGCCTTCTCGCGCAAGCAGACCTTGCAGCCGGAGGTGATGGACCTGCGCGATACCTTGGCCGACCTGACCCATCTGCTGAACCGCCTGGTCGGCGAGCGGATCGAGCTGACGCTGTCCCATGACCCGGATCTGAAGCCGATCCGCGGCGACAAGCGCCAGCTCGAGCAGGTCATCATGAACCTGATCGTCAACGCGCGCGACGCCATGCCCCACGGCGGCACGATCCGGATCGAGACCCGCAACGAGCTGCTGTCCGAGGACCGGGTGCGCGACCGCGTCCGGATTCCGCAGGGCCGCTACGTGGTGGTCAGCGTCACCGACGACGGCGCCGGCATCCCCCCCGATCGCCTGCCGAAGGTGTTCGAGCCCTTCTACACCACCAAGCGCACGGGCGAGGGCACCGGCCTCGGGCTGTCGACGGCTTACGGGATCGTCAAGCAGACCGGCGGCTTCATCTTCGTCGACTCGACCCCGGGCATGGGCAGCGTGTTCACCCTGATGTTCCCGGCGCATGATCTGCCGCTGCGCCGCGCCACCCCGGCGGAGCGCCCGGCCAGGACCGGCCCGCCGCCGCAGGGCGAAGGGGCCATTCTGCTCGTCGAGGACGAGGCCCCGGTGCGCGCCTTCGCGTCGCGCGCCCTGCGCAGCCGCGGCTACAGCGTGATCGAGGCCGAGAGCGGCGAGGAGGCGCTGGAGCTGCTTTCCGACGACGGGCTCGAGATCGACGTCTTCGTCACCGACGTCGTGATGCCCGGGCTCGACGGGCCCAGCTGGGTGCGCAAGGCGCTCGAGATCCGTCCCGATGTGCGCGTCGTCTTCGTCTCGGGCTATGCCGAGGACGCGATCCCCGACGGGGACGGGCGCATTCCCAACGCCGTCTTCCTGCCCAAGCCCTTCTCGCTGCAGGAGCTGACGGCGACGGTCCAGGCCCAGCTGGTCTGACCGGGCTCAGGGATCGGCCATCTCGCCGGCGCGGACCCGCGCGTGCAGGCGCAGGTCCCGTGCCGCGTGGTGGCGGAAGGCCGCCGCCAGCCGGGGCGAGAGCGGCAGCGCCATCTCTGGCGAGACGTTCAGCCGCCGCGGTGCCACGGCGCGGCCCAGCCGGCGGGCGAAGAAGCCGGTGACCGCGGCCGGCTCCTCGTAGGGCAGAAGGTAGTCGACCGCGACCTGCCCGGTGGCATCGGCCACGAAGTCCGACTGGCAGCCCACATCGGCGAATCCCGGGCGCGGCGTTGCGAGGTAGCCGGCGACGAAATCGTCGAAACTCATGTCGGCCGTGCTGTTCGGGTGGCCGCGCAGCGCGGGCCGGGCGCGGTAGCGGTACCAGCTGCCGAGCCAGTCGAGCGGCTCGCGCATCACCGCGACCGTCTCGAGGCCGATCCCGCCCATCCGGTCGAGGCGCGGTTTCAGGAAGCTTTCGTACACCCGGTAGGGCATGTGCTTCATCTCGGGCGGATCGCGGAACACCATGGCCGCGTCCGGGGCCAGTGCCCCCTCGAGAGCCACCGTGCCCGTCTTGGGCGTCGCCAGGAAAACCAGCCGCTGGGTCCAGAAAACCAACATCACGCATACTCCGGGGGCGGCGGGACCGTCGCCGCGTCACATGCATAAACTACTCTTTAACCGCTTTCGGAAAAAGCTGGGACGACGCAAATTTTCATTGATTTGTTCCCTTTTTGATCTCATAGTGCAGGAGAACAAGAGGCGAACACGTGCAGTCATTGCTGCAATTGCGGCGATGTGAAATAAGAGGTCCGAGACATGGCATCCCAGAACGTACTCGAGTTGGACGGAAAGCGCGACATGGACAAGCAGAAGGCGCTGGATTCGGCGCTCAGCCAGATCGAGCGGCAGTTCGGCAAGGGCTCTATCATGCGCCTTGGCGCCGATAATCCGGTCGCCGAGATCGCGGCGACCTCGACCGGGTCGATCGGACTCGACATCGCGCTCGGCATCGGCGGCATCCCGAAGGGCCGGATCGTGGAAATCTACGGCCCCGAATCCTCGGGCAAGACGACGCTGACGCTGCACGCCGTCGCCGAAGAGCAGAAACAGGGCGGCGTCTGCGCCTTCGTCGACGCGGAACACGCGCTCGATCCGCAATACGCCAAGAAGCTCGGCGTCAATCTCGACGAGCTGTTGATCTCGCAGCCCGACACGGGCGAGCAGGCGCTGGAGATCACCGACACGCTGGTGCGCTCGGGCGCGGTCAACATGGTGGTGGTCGATTCGGTCGCCGCGCTGACCCCGAAATCCGAGCTCGAGGGCGACATGGGCGACTCCAGCGTGGGCGTCCAGGCCCGGCTGATGAGCCAGGCGATGCGCAAGCTGACCGGCTCCATCGCGCGCTCGAAATGCACGGTGATCTTCATCAACCAGATCCGCATGAAGATCGGCGTGATGTTCGGCTCGCCCGAGACGACGACCGGCGGCAACGCGCTGAAATTCTACGCCTCCGTGCGGATGGATATCCGCCGGATCGGGGCGATCAAGGACCGCGACGAGGTGGTGGGCAACACCACCCGCGTGAAGGTGGTCAAGAACAAGGTCGCGCCGCCCTTCAAGCAGGTCGAGTTCGACATCATGTATGGCGAGGGAATCTCGAAGACCGGCGAACTGGTCGACATGGGCGTGAAGGCCGGTATCGTCGAGAAGTCGGGCTCCTGGTTCTCCTATGGCGACGAACGCATCGGCCAGGGGCGCGAGAACGCGAAGACCTTCCTCAAGGAAAACCCCGAGATCGCCGCCGAGATCGAGGACAAGATCCGTGCGGCCCACGGGCTCGACGCGCCGGGCGGTGCGGCGGGCGGGGACGACCTCGTCGAGGCCTGACCGCGGCGCGCGCCGCCGACCGGGATCGTGACAGGGCCGTGCCTTCGGGTACGGCCCTTTTTCCATGCGTCGCGCCCGATCGCTGGACAGCCGCCCGGCGGCGGGATACACCCCGAAACCGACCCGGATCACTGGAGCCAAGGACCGCGCAACATGGCCAGTCTGAACGACATCCGTTCGACCTTCCTCGACTACTTCGCCAAGAACGGCCACGAGATCGTGGACAGCTCGCCGCTGGTGCCGCGCAACGACCCGACGCTGATGTTCACGAATGCCGGCATGGTGCAGTTCAAGAACGTGTTCACGGGGGTCGAGCATCGCGATTACAACCGCGCGGCCACCTCGCAGAAATGCGTCCGCGCGGGCGGCAAGCACAACGACCTGGACAATGTCGGCTACACCGCGCGCCACCACACCTTCTTCGAGATGCTCGGCAACTTCTCCTTCGGTGATTACTTCAAGGAGGCCGCGATCCCCTATGCCTGGGATCTCGTCACGAAGGAATTCGGCATCGACAAGGATCGGCTGCTCGTCACCATTTACCACACCGATGACGAGGCGGCCGATATCTGGAAGAAATACGCCGGCCTGCCGGACGAACGCATCATCCGCATCCCGACATCGGACAATTTCTGGTCGATGGGCGCCACGGGACCCTGCGGCCCCTGCACGGAGATCTTCTACGATCACGGCCCCGGGATCGCGGGTGGCCCGCCGGGCAGCCCCGAGGAGGATGGCGACCGCTTCATCGAGATCTGGAACCTCGTCTTCATGCAGTTCGAGCAGTTCGAGGACGGGCGGCGCGAGACGCTGCCGCATCCCTCGATCGATACCGGCATGGGACTAGAACGGATCGGCGCGCTCCTGCAGGGCAAGCACGACAACTACGACACCGATCTCATGCGCGCGCTGATCGAGGCCAGTGCCAACGCCACCTCGGCCGACCCCGACGGGCCGGGCAAGGTGCATCACCGCGTGATCGCGGATCACCTGCGATCCACCGCCTTCCTGATCGCCGACGGGGTGATGCCGTCGAACGAGGGTCGCGGCTACGTGCTGCGCCGGATCATGCGCCGCGCCATGCGCCATGCCCACCAGCTGGGCGCGGCCGACCCGCTGATGCACCGCCTGGTGGGCGCGCTGGTCGGCAAGATGGGCGCCCATTACCCGGAGCTGACCCGCGCCCGCCCGCTGATCGAGGAGACGCTGCGCCTCGAGGAAACGCGCTTCAAGCAGACGCTGGACCGCGGGTTGCGGCTGCTCGACGACGAGCTGGGCAAGCTGGGCGAGGGCCGCCCGCTGCCGGGCGCGGCGGCGTTCAAGCTCTACGACACCTACGGCTTCCCGCTGGACCTGACGCAGGACGCGCTGCGCGAGCGCGGCCGCGTCGTGGATACCGAGGGGTTCGACGCGGCCATGGCCGAGCAGAAGGCCAAGGCCCGCGCCAGCTGGGCCGGCTCGGGCGAGACCGCGGACGCCGCGATCTGGTACGACCTCGCCGAAGAGCATGGCGCGACCGAGTTCCTCGGCTACGACACCGAGGCCGCCGAGGGCCAGATCCTCGCCGTGGTCGTGGATGGCGACCGGGCCGGCAAAGCCGCCAAGGGCGAGAGCGTCCAGGTGGTGCTGAACCAGACGCCGTTCTACGCCGAGGCCGGCGGCCAGGTGGGCGATACCGGCACGCTTCGGACCGACGGCGGGGCCGCGCGGATCATCGACACCAAGAAGAGCGCCGGCGTCTTCATCCATTTCGCCGAGGTGACCGAGGGCGAGATCCTGCCGGGGACGGCGGCCCAGCTCGAGGTGGACCACGCCCGCCGCGGCGCGATCCGTGCCAATCACTCGGCCACCCACCTGCTGCACGAGGCCCTGCGCCGCCATCTCGGCGCGCATGTCGCGCAGCGCGGGTCGCTCAACGCGCCGGACCGCCTGCGCTTCGATTTCAGCCATACGCGTGCGCTGTCGGATGCCGAGATCACCGAGGTCGAGGCCGAGGTGAACGCGCTGATCCGCCAGAACGCGGCGGTCGAGACCCGGATCATGACGCCCGATGAGGCGCGCGAGCTGGGCGCGCAGGCGCTTTTCGGCGAGAAATACGGCGACGAGGTGCGCGTCGTCTCGATGGGGCGGCAGACCAATTCCGGCAAGGGTGCCGACGGCGAGACCTACTCGATCGAGCTCTGCGGCGGCACCCATGTGCGGCGCACCGGCGATATCGGGGTCTTCGTGCTGCTCTCCGACGGCGCGTCGAGCGCCGGCGTGCGCCGGGTCGAGGCGCTCACCGGCGAGGACGCGGTCCGCCATCTGAGCGCGCAGGACGCCCGCATGAACGCGGTCGCGCTGGCGCTGAAGGCCCAGCCCGACGAGGTGCCCGATCGCGTGAAGACCCTGATGGACGAGCGGCGCGCGCTGCAGAACGAGGTCGCGCAGCTCCGCCGCGAGCTGGCCATGGCCGGCGGGCCGGGGCAGGGCGCCGCGCCGGACCCGCGCGACGTGGGCGGGGTGCCGTTCCTGGCCCAGGTGCTCTCGGGCGTGTCGGGCAAGGATCTGCCGGCGCTGATCGACGAGCACAAGGCGCGGATCGGCACGGGCGCGATCCTGCTGATCGCCGATACCGACGGCAAGGCCGCGGTGGCGGCCGGCGTGACGGGTGACCTGACCGACCGGATCTCGGCGGTGGACCTGGTGCGCGCGGCCACGCCGGTCCTGGGCGGCAAGGGCGGTGGCGGCCGGCCCGACATGGCCCAGGGCGGTGGCCCGGACGCGGGCAATGCCGCGGCGGCGATCAAGGCGGCCGAAGCCGTGATCGGGGGCTGAGATGGCGGCGTTCTGGATTGCGCATGTGAAGGTGACCGACCCCGAAGCCTATGGCCGCTACGCGGCCATCGCGACCGAGGCCATCGCCGCGCATGGCGGCGAGTTCCTCGCGCGCGGGGGGCGGTATCGCCAGATGGAAGGCCCCGACCGGCCGCGCAACGTGGTGGCGCGCTTTCCGAGCTTCGAGGATGCGGTCGCTTGCTACGAGTCGGCGCGTTACCAGGAGGCGCTGTCGCATGCCCGCGATGCATCGGTGCGCGAACTGGTGATCGTCGAGGCGGATTGAGCCGGCCGCCGCCGCTGCGCGGCGAGACATGCCTCCGGCGGGGATATTTCCGCCACTTGGAGAGGCTCAGTGCGTGGCGGTCGACGAAAACACGTTGATCACCACGATCCCGGCGACGATCAGCCCCATTCCGATCAATCCCGCCAGGTCCACCGATTGGCGAAACACCGCCCAGCCGATCAGCGCGGTCAGGCAGATGCCGAGGCCCGACCAGATCGCGTAGGTCACGCCCAGCGGCAGCACCTTGAGCACCAGGGTGAAGCAGTAGAACGCGGCGCCGAAGCCGATCACAACGCCGAGCGAGGGCAGGAGCCGGGTGAATTGCTGGCTCGCCTGGAGCGAGGCGGTCCCGAGCGTCTCGAACAGGACGGCGATCACCAGGATGAGATAGGCCTGCTGCATGAGAGTCTCCGCAAGAATCCGGGATGTCCTGACCCCTCCTAGCGCGGGGCAGGCGCGGGCGCCAGTCAGAAGGCGACGTAGTGGTCGCGGCGATGATTGATGGCGATGATCAGGTTCAGCACCACGGCGCCGAGCAGCGACCAGAGCACCGGGACCGGATCGAGGACCAGGAAGGCGAGGCCGAAGACGGCGGCGTCGACGATCAGCTGGGTCCAGCCCGCCCGGAACCCGGTCCTGTCCTGCAGGTAGACGGCCAGCACCCCGACGCCGCCGAGGCTGGCGCCATGCCGGAAGAGCGCCAGCAGCCCCGCGCCCGCGGTGGCGCCGACCAGCAGCGCGCCGGGAAGCGGCGCGAGGGCGCCGATCTCGAAGACGGAGGGCAGCCAGCCCGCGAGCAGCGACAGGAGCCCCACGGCGAGAAAGGTCTTGAGCGTGAACCCGACCCCGATCCGGGCCAGGGCCAGCCAATAGAAGGGCAGGTTCACCACGAAGAACACCGCGCCGAAACTCCAGCCGGTGGCGTAGGAGACCACCAGCGCAAGCCCCGCGGTCTGCCCGGTGACGAAGCCCAGATGCTGCATCAGCGTGACCGAGAGCGCCACCATCAGCACGCCGAAGGCGATGCCCTGCGCGTCCTGCAGGGGCGTGTGGCGGGGCGGTTCGGTTCCGGTGCGGTGGGTCGTCATGGGGCCGTCCTAGGCCCGGTGGGCGGTCAAGTCCAGACGGGGCGCGACCGCCCCTGGAAGGGGCCGCCCGCGGGCGGCCCCCTGGGATCTCTAGGCCGGGGCGGGGATCAGCCGGTCAGCGCCGTGTTCAGGTTCTCATCCACCTTCTCGAGGAAGCCGGTGGTCGTCAGCCATTTCTGGTCCGGCCCGACCAGCAGCGCGAGATCCTTGGTCATGTGGCCCGATTCGACCGTCTCGACCACGACGCGTTCGAGCGTCTCGGCGAAGTCCTGCAGCCGGGCGTTGCCGTCGAGCTTGGCGCGATGCTTCAGCCCGCCGGTCCAGGCGTAGATCGAGGCGATCGAGTTGGTCGAGGTTTCCTCGCCGCGCTGGTGCTGGCGGTAGTGACGGGTGACGGTGCCGTGGGCGGCCTCGGCCTCCATGATCTTGCCGTCGGGCGTCATCAGCTGGCTGGTCATCAGCCCGAGCGAGCCGAAGCCCTGCGCCACGGTGTCGGACTGCACGTCGCCGTCGTAGTTCTTGCAGGCCCA
>CAJXYS010000054.1 GCA_913063035.1 uncultured Maritimibacter sp.
ACCATGTCCTTCATGTTCGAGACCCGCTTCCCGCAGCACCTGACCGAGTTCGCCGCGACCGAGGCGCCGCTGCAGGAAACCTATATCGACTGCTGGGACGGGCTGGAGAAGAAATTCGACGGCACGCCGGGCATCAAGTAGAACCGGATCGCGCCCCGGCCCGCCGGGCCGGGGCGCTCGACTTCTCGGAAACAGACAGACGAGGGAGGCCCCGTGGCCCTATTGCAAAGCTGGGTGGAGAGCGCGAACTCCGCCGAGACGGACTTTCCCCTGAACAACCTGCCTTGCGGGGTGTTCTCGGTTTCCGACGGGACGCCGCGCTGCGGTGTCGCGATCGGTGACATGATCCTCGACATGGCCGTGCTCGAAGAGGCGGGACTCGTCACCCCGGACGAGGTGGCGGTCTTCGACATGCCGTTCTGGAACGATTTCATGGAACTCGGGCCCAAGGCGTGGGACGCCCTGCGCGCCCGCCTGATCGAGCTGCTGAAGGCCGATGGTGACCCGGCGCTGCGCGACGACGCGGCGCTGCGCGAGAAGGCACTGGTGCCCATGGCCGAGGCGGATCTGCACATGCCGCTCGTGGTGTCGGAATACACCGATTTCTACGCCGGCCGGAACCACGCGACCAATGTCGGCACCATGTTCCGCGGCGCCGAGAACGCGCTGCCGCCGAACTGGCTGCACATCCCGATCGGCTATAACGGCCGCGCCTCGACGGTCGTTGTCTCGGACACCGAGATCCACCGCCCGCTGGGCCAGCTGAAACCGCCCACGGCCGAGGTGCCCTATTTCGGCCCGTGCAAACGGTTCGACTTCGAGCTGGAAATGGGGGCCGTGGTCGGCCAGTCGTCGGAGATGGGCCGCCCGTTGACGGTCAGCCAGGCCGACGACATGATCTTCGGCTACGTGCTTCTGAACGACTGGTCGGCGCGCGACATCCAGGCCTGGGAATACCAGCCGCTCGGCCCCTTCCAGGCCAAGGCGACGGCGACGACGATCGGCCCCTGGATCGTGACCAAGGCCGCGCTGGAGCCGTTCCGCACCTCGACCCCCGAACGCGAGGTGGAGCTTCTGCCCTATCTGCGTGAACCGGGGCCGATGATCTACGACATCGCGCTCGAGGTGGATCTCGAGCCGGAACACGCCGGCAAGCCCACGACCATCACCCGCACCAACTTCCGCGAGATGTATTATTCCTCGGCCCAGCAGCTGGCGCATCACGCCGTCTCGGGCTGCGCGATGAACGCGGGGGACCTGCTCGGCTCCGGCACGATCTCGGGCGAGACCCGCGAGAGCCGCGGCAGCCTGCTGGAACTCAGCTGGGGCGGCAAGGAGCCGGTCCGGCTCGATACCGGCGAGGAGCGGAGCTTCCTCGAGGACGGCGATACCTTGACGCTGCGGGGCTGGGCGCAGGGCGACGGCTACCGGATCGGTTTCGGCGCATGCCGCGGCAAGCTGCTGCCGGCCGTCGAGGAACCCGACTGGACGAAGTGACGAGCGGTCCCGGTCGCGGCCGGGATGATTGAAACGCGCAAGACAGGACCCCGGCGGCACGCCCCGGGGCGACGGAGAGACCCATGGCAAAGGCATTCGCGTCGCAAGGCGACATGACCGAGAAGAAAACGAGCTTCACCGAGATCGGCGAGGGCCTCTGGGCCTTCACCGCCGAAGGCGATCCCAACTCGGGCGTCATCATCGGCGACGACAGCGTGATGGTGATCGAGGCGCAGGCCACGCCGCGGCTGGCGAACAAGGTGATCGAGGAGATCCGCAAGGTCACCGACAAGCCGATCACGCATCTGGTGCTGACCCATTACCACGCGGTGCGGGTGCTTGGCGCCTCGGCCTACCCGGTGAACCAGATCATCATGTCCGACGATGCCCGCGCGATGGTGGTGGAGCGCGGGCAGGAAGACTGGGACAGCGAGTTCCAGCGCTTCCCGCGGCTCTTCGAGGGGCATGAAAGCATCCCGGGCCTGACCTGGCCCACGACGACCTTCAGCGACTCGATGACCGTCTATCTCGGGAATCGCCGGGTGGACATCATGCATCTGGGCCGGGCCCATACCGCCGGCGACGCGGTGGTCTGGGTGCCCGACCAGGAGGTGATGTTCACCGGCGATATCGTCGAATACCACTCGGCCTGCTACTGTGGCGATGGCCACCTGACCGAATGGGGCGATACCCTCGACGAGATCGCCGCCTTCGCGCCGCGCAGCATCGCGCCGGGCCGGGGCGACGCGCTGGTGGGCGACGAGATGGTCACCGCCGCCATCGAGAACACCCGCGACTTCGTGGAAAGCACCTACCGGCCCGCGGCCAGGGTCGCGGCCAGCGGTGGCAGCCTCAAGGACGCCTGGGACGCGGTGCGCGCCGAGTGCGATCCGAAGTTCAGCGACTACGCGATCTACGAGCACTGCCTGCCCTTCAACGTCGCCCGCGCCTATGACGAGGCCCGCGGGATCGATACGCCGCGGATCTGGACCGCGCAGCGCGACCTCGAGATGTGGGAGCAGTTGCAGGGATGACCGGGCCGCGCGCGATCACCGGACCCGGCGGGGGCGGGCGGCAGGCGCCGCCCGGCCCGCCTCAGCCCTTGCGCGCACCCAGCGCGATGCCGAGCGACATCGCCCCCGACATCACGAGGTCCACGCCGAGAAACAGCCCGAGCAGCCCGAGCGCGGCCTCGGGCAGGGTGAGGAAGATCAGCAGCGCCAGGGCGACCGACATCAGCCCGGAGGCCAGCATCCAGCCCCAGGCGGCGTGTGGCCGCAGCCGGAACGCGATCACGCTGCGCAGGATGCCGAAGGCCAGGAACAGCGTGGCCACGGCGAGGGTCAGCGTCACCAGCCCGGCCAGGGGGTTGGCCAGCAGCAGCACCGCCAGCACGATCAGCGCCGCGCCGAGCATGCCGTTCAAGAGCCGTGCATTGCGGTCCTGGCCGTCATCGGAAAACGCCATCCAGGCCTGCACCGCGCCGGCGACGAGGAAGGTTGCGCCGGCGATGGCCTCGACCGTCAGCGAGGCGATGAAGGGGTTCAGGAAGGCGAGCACGCCGCCGAGGAGCATGACGATCCCCAGCGCGAGCATCCAGCGCCAGTCGACGGGCGCCGCCCAGCCATGCGGGTCCAGGTGCGGATCTGTCGTCGGGGTCATGGGCAAACACTCCTTTCGTAATCCATCCGGGCGGAAAACGGGGACGGCGCGCCTGCGGTTCCATGCCGCCCCGACAGTGACCGTCCATCAAGGGTAAGGCCGATGCCAGACGACCAGCAGCAGAAGATTTTCGAGACCCCGCTCTATCCCTACGAACGGTCTCAGGACCAGGACGCCGAGACGGCGGTCCGCCATCCCGTCGTCATCGTCGGCGCGGGCCCGGTCGGGCTTGCAGCGGCGATCGATCTCGCCCGGCAGGACGTGCCGGTGGTGGTGCTGGACGACAACGACAAGGTCAGCTTCGGCTCGCGCGCGATCTGCTTTGCCAAGCGGCAGCTGGAAATCCTGGACCGGCTCGGATGCGGCGAAGAGATGGTCCGGAAGGGCGTCACGTGGAACCTCGGCAAGGTGTTCTTCGACGAGCGCAGGATCTTCGACTTCAACCTGCTTCCCGAGGAAGGCCACAAGCGCCCGGCCTTCATCAACCTTCAGCAGTACCACTTCGAGAAATACCTGGTCGACCGCGTGCGCGCGCTGCAGGCCGAGGGCAAGCCGGTCGAGATTCGTGGCCTGAACCGGATCACCCATCTCGCCGACCATGCCGACCATGTCCGTCTCGACGTGGACACGCCCGAGGGCCCGTACAAGCTGGAAGCCGACTGGCTGATCGCCTGCGACGGCGCGGCGTCGCCGATCCGCGGTATGATGGGGCTCGATTTCGTCGGCCGCGTCTTTGAGGACAACTTCCTGATCGCCGACGTGGTGATGGAGGCCGATTTCCCGACCGAGCGATGGTTCTGGTTCGACCCGCCCTTCAACCGCGGCCAGTCGGCATTGCTGCACAAGCAGCCGGACAATGTCTGGCGGATCGACCTGCAGCTCGGCTGGGACATCGACAAGGAAGAGGAAAAGAAACCCGAGAAGGTGATTCCACGGCTCAGGGAGATGCTGGGCGAGGAAGCCCGCTTCGAGCTGGAATGGGTGTCGATCTACACCTTCCAGTGCCGCCGCATGGAGAAGTTCCGCCACGGCCGCGTGGTCTTCGCCGGCGATTCCGCGCACCAGGTCAGCCCCTTCGGGGCGCGCGGCGCCAACAGCGGAATCCAGGACGCCGAGAACCTTGTCTGGAAGCTGAAGCTGGTGCTCGACGGCAAGGCGCCCGAGCGCCTGCTCGACAGCTACGACGCCGAACGGGTTTACGGCGCGGACGAGAATATCCTGAATTCCAGCCGCTCGACCGATTTCATCACGCCGAAATCCGAGACGAGCCGCATTTTCCGCGACGCGGTGCTGGATCTGGCCGAAGAGAACGACTTCGCGCGGCCGCTGGTCAATTCCGGGCGCCTGTCCGTGCCCTGCACCTATGATGGCGGGCCGCTGAACGGTGCGGATGCGCCGGGCCTGCCGCCGCGCACCCGCCCGGGCGCGCCCGCGTCGGACGCGCCGACGGGCGAGGGCTGGCTGATGGACCGCCTCGGCGACCGCTTCCAGCTGCTTGCGATCGGCGTCGAGGTGCCGGACACGGTCGAGGCCGACGGCATCGCCGCGCATGCCCTGCGTGTGGCGCCCGATGCCGACCCCCTCCTGGCCGAGAGATACCTCGGCGCGGCGCCGGGCGCCGTCTACCTGATGCGCCCGGACCAGCATGTCGCGGCGCGCTGGACCGATTTCGACGAGGCCGCCGTGCACGCCGCGCTGCGCCAGGCGACCGGCCGGGCCTGAGGAGACACCCCATGAGCACACTCATCACGACGCCGAACATCGATGACGCGGACGGGTTCTACGCCGATTTGCTCGCGCTGCACGAAGGCCGGGACAAGGCCGAGAGCGACGCGATCAACGCCCGCCTGATCCTGGTCCTGGCCAACCATATCGGGGACCGCGAGGTCCTCTCGCAGGCGATGGAGGCCGCGCAGGCCGCCGGGCATCACGACTGAGCATCCCACGGGAAACGCGCACCCCGGGAAAGGACAGAAAGATGAAGATCGAGAAAATCCACCACGTCGCCTATCGATGCAAGGACGCCAAGGAGACGGTCGACTGGTATACCACGATGCTGAACATGGATTTCGTGCTCGCCATCGCCGAGGATCACGTGCCCTCGACCCACGAGCCCGATCCCTACATGCACATCTTCCTCGACGCGGGCGACGGCAACGTGCTGGCCTTCTTCGAACTGCCGACGAAGCCGGAGATGGGCCGCGATCCCAACACGCCGGAATGGGTGCAGCACATCGCCTTCAAGGTGAAGGATCGTGACGCGCTGCTGGAATACAAGGATCACCTCGAGAAGAACGGGGTCGAGGTGCTCGGCGTGACCGATCACTCGATCTTCCACTCGATCTATTTCTTCGACCCGAACGGGCACCGGGTGGAGCTTGCATGCCCGGACCCCGACGAGGAGAAGATGCTCGAGAAGCTCGACGCGGTGAAATGGGACATGCTCGAGGAATGGTCCCGGACCAAGAAGGCGCCGCGCCACGCCGACTGGATGCACGCCAAGGAGCTCTCGGACGTCTGAGTGCGGCTCACGGGGCGGGCGGGACCGGAACCCGCCCGTCCTCGTCGAGGAGGCTGACCTCGCCGTCCTCGATCACGACGGCCGAGAGCGGCCCGTCCCACGCCGCGCCGGTATCGATATCGACCCGGTTGCCGAAATGGCGCACGGTCTCGACGGGCGTGTGGCCATGCACCACGAGCCAGGGAAACGCACCCGTTTCGGCGTAGAAATCATCCCGGATCCAGTAGAGATCGTCTTCGGACTGGTCTTCGAGCGCGATGCCGGGCCGGATGCCGGCATGCACGAAGAGGCACCGGGCCGCGACGTGATAGGGCCGGAGCCCGGCGAGAAACGCGCGGTGGCCGGGCGGGATGGCCGCCCGCGCCGCCGCGCGGATATCGGCAAGCGGCCCGTCCGCGTCGACCCCGTAGGACGCCAGCGTTTCCCGCCCGCCCATCGAGCGTTGCAGCCAGGCGCGGGCGCGGTCCGGCGCGACGCCGGGCGCGTCCGGACCGGCGAGGAACGCCTCGAACAGCTGGTCGTGATTGCCGCGAAGCGTGATCCACGGCGCGCCCGCCTCCGTTCCGTCGGCGAGGAACGCGATCACGCCGCGGCTGTCGGGGCCACGATCGACGAGATCGCCCACATGCACCACCGGCGCGGTCGTGTCGCCGCAGCGCCGCCGATCGCCGGCGATGCGGGCATGGGCGCCGGCCAGCTTGGCGCGCTGGCCGTGGATGTCGCCGATGGCGTAGATGCGGTCCGTCATGGGCCTCCGGGTCGTGGGCGCATCCTACCGGTCCCCGCGCGGGAACGCGATGCCCGGATCAGAGATTGTCGCGCCCATGTGGCGCGTCGTGGTCCAGCACCGGGTTGATCGGGATGATCCGGTGCGGGTTAATCGTTTCGTGGCTGTAGTGATAATGGCGCACGATGTGGTCGAAACTCACCGTGTCGCGAATTCCCGGCCACTGGTAAAGCTCCCGCGTGTATCCCCAGAGGTTCGGGTAATCGACGATCCGGTTGCGGTTGCACTTGAAATGCAGGTGATAGACCGGGTCGAAGCGGATCAGCGTCACGAAGAGCCGCCAGTCGGCCTCGGTCAGCCGGTCCCCCATCAGGAAGCGCGACCGCGACAGCCGGTCTTCCAGCCAGTCGAGCGTCTCGAAGAGCTCGGTGACCGCCTGGTCATAGGCCGCCTGCGTCGTGGCGAAGCCCGACTTGTACACCCCGTTGTTCAGCGTCGTGTAGATCCGGGCGTTCACCTCCTCGATCTGATCGCGCAGCTCCGCCGGCCAGTAGTCGTCGGTATTCCCGGTGATCCCGTCGAAAGCGGCGTTCATCATCCGGATGATCTCGGCGGATTCGTTGGAGACGATGGTCTCGCGCTCCTTGTCCCAGAGCACCGGGACGGTGACCCGGCCCGACACCTGCGGGTCGGCCTTGGTGTAGATCTCGCGCATGAAATCCTTGCCGTAGAGCCGGTCGCCGGTGGCGCCGGGGAAATCCGTGGCGAAGGTCCAGCCGTCGTCCAGCATGTCGGGATGCACCACGTCCACGCTGATATGATCCTCGAGCCCCTTCAGCGTCCGGAAGGCCAGGGCGCGGCTGGCCCAGGGGCAGGCGAGCGAGACGTAGAGATGATAGCGCCCGCTCTCGGCCTTGAAGCCGCCCTCGCCCGAGGGGCCGGGGCTGCCGTCGGCGGTCACCCAGTTTCGAAACTTCGCGGTCGAGCGGACGAACTTGCCGCCCGTCGATTTCGTGTCGTACCAGCCGCTGTTCCATACACCGTCGATTAGCTGACCCATGCGGTCCTCCTGTCATCCTTTGGCATCGACATAGAGCGCTGCGGCCGGGTCAGAAACCGGTCTCCGGGCACAGCGGATGTGTGCAAATGCGGGAAGGCCGGCCCGGATCGCGGCGCGACGGCCACAATCGGGGGCGGGCAAGCGACCGGCGCGCGGCGGTTCTTCTTGACGCATCGGGGGCGGAGGCGTCACATCGCGCTTGGGTGATTGGCCGGGGGGCACCGCGATGAACGATATGCTGCCGAAGCACGTCCGCGAGGGTCTGGAACAGGCCCGCAAGCGCGACCTGCGCCGCAAGAGCCGCCTGCGCGTGCGTGTCGGCGACGAGGTGTTCCCGATCCTGCGGATGGAGGAGGACGGCTTCACCCTCGACGCCGAGAACGCCCCGCATCTGCGCGGCAACGTCGATATCTACGAGGGCCAGCGCCATCTCTGCCAGGCACTGATCGTTGCCTCGGCGCTGGAAGGCGACGAGATGAGCTACGAGTTCAAGCGCCAGACCGCGGCCGTCGACGCCGCGCCGCTGGATTATTCCCGCGACGAGAACGCACCCGTGGCGCTGATCGGCAAGGACTAGGCCGCGGGACGAATCGCCGGGGTTCCGGGATATTCCGCAAGGATCTGCACCCGTGGCCGAAGCAGGTTCGATGAATCCCGCGAAAGGCCGCAGGATCTTTTCCGGTCCGCCCGGTTTCGCGCAAACTCTCGAAAGAATTTCTGCGCGTGATAGGTAGAATGACACGCGATACTGACCTGTGCCCGGAGGCCGCGAGATGTTGATCCAGACCCCCTATCTTCTGTTCCTTGGCGATGCGCCCGACCAGCTGGCCGCGAAAGTGGCCCAGGGAATCAAGGACTGGCGTCCGGACCACGCCGTCGGGCAGTTCCGGATGGAGGGCTGCAAGGCCGACCTGGGCCTGACCGACATGACGCTGGCAGAGGCGAAGGCCGCCGGCGCCAAGACGCTGGTGATCGGTGTCGCCAACCGCGGCGGCGTGATCTCGGCGGCCTGGAAAAAGGTTCTCGTGGCCGCGCTCGAGGAAGGCTTCGACCTGGCAAGCGGGCTGCACAACCTGCTGCGCGACGAGCCGGAACTGGTGGCCGTCGCCAAGGCCTGCGGCTGCGCGCTGCACGACGTGCGGGTGCCCGAGGTGCAGTATCCGATCGCCAACGGCGCCAAGCGCGGCGGCAAGCGCTGCCTGGCCGTGGGCACGGACTGTTCGGTGGGCAAGATGTATACCGCGCTCGCCATGGATGCCGCGATGCGCGAGCGGGGCATGAAGGCCACCTTCCGCGCCACCGGGCAGACCGGGATCCTGATCACGGGTGACGGCGTGCCGCTCGACGCGGTGATCGCCGACTTCATGGCCGGGTCCGTCGAATGGCTGACGCCGGACAACGATCCCGATCACTGGGACCTGATCGAGGGCCAGGGAAGCCTGTTCCACGTCTCCTATTCCGGCGTGACCATGGCGTTGATCCATGGCGGCCAGCCCGACGCGCTGATCCTGGCGCATGAGCCGACGCGCAGCCACATGCGCGGCCTGCCGGACTACGACCTGCCGACGCTGGAGCAGTTGCGCGACACCGCCCTGCCGCTGGCGCGCGTCGCCAACCCGGCCTGCGAGGTGGTGGGCATCTCGGTCAACACCCAGCACATGAGCGAGGACGAGGCGCTGAGCTATCTCGCCGAGACCGAGAAGCGCATGGGGCTGCCGGCCGTCGATCCCTACCGCCAGGGTGCCGGCCGCCTTGCCGAGGCGCTGGCGGCGCTCTGACCGGGGCCCGCGCGATGCAGATCACCGTCACCCGAGACAGCTTCCCGCTGGCCGAGGTCTTCACCATTTCGCGCGGCTCGCGCACCGAGGCGCGCGTGCTCACCGTGCATGTCGCCGAGGGCGGTCTGACTGGCCGCGGCGAATGCGTGCCCTATGCCCGCTACGACGAGACGCTCGACAGCGTTGCCGCCCAGATCGCGGCGCTGGACCTGCCCCTCGACCGGGCGGCGCTGCAAGAGGCGCTGCCGGCCGGCGCGGCGCGAAACGCCGTCGACTGCGCGCTCTGGGATCTCGCGGCCAAGCGTGCCGGCCGCCGCGTCTGGGAACTGGCGGGCCTGTCCGCGCCCGGCCCCGAGATCACGGCCTACACGCTGTCGCTCGACACGCCCGAGAATATGCGCGCCTCGGCCGCCAGGCACGCGAGCCGGCCGCTTCTGAAGATCAAGCTCGGCACGCCCGAGGACATGCCGCGGCTCGAGGCCGTGCGTGCCGGGGCGCCGGACTCGCGCATCATCGTGGACGCGAATGAGGGCTGGACGGCAGAGGTCTATGCCGATCTCGCCCCGCATCTCGTGCGGCTCGGCGTCGAGATGGTCGAGCAGCCCCTGCCGGCCGGCGCCGACGACATGCTGGCCGAGATCGACCGCCCGCTGCCGGTCTGCGCCGACGAGTCCTGCCACGACCGCGCCAGCCTGCCCGCCCTGCGCGGCAAGTACGACATGGTCAACATCAAGCTCGACAAGACCGGCGGCCTGACCGAGGCGCTGGCGTTGCGCGACGCGGCCCGGGCCGAGGGCTACGCCGTGATGGTGGGCTGCATGGTCGGCTCTTCGCTGGCGATGGCGCCCGCGGTGCTGGTCGCGCAGGGCGCGTCTGTGACCGACCTTGACGGCCCGCTCCTGCTGGCCGAAGACCGCGACCACGCGCTGACATTCGACGCCGCCGGGGTGCACCCGCCCGACGCGGCGCTCTGGGGATAAGGAGAGCATCATGAGCCGCACCGTTTACGTCAACGGCGCCTACCTGCCCGAGGAAGAGGCGAAGGTCTCGGTCTTCGACCGCGGCTTCCTCTTCGCGGACGGCGTTTACGAAGTGACTTCCGTCATCGACGGGAAGCTGATCGATTTCGAGGGCCACGCAAAGCGGCTGGCCCGCTCGCTGGCCGAACTGGAGATGCCCAACCCCGTCACCGAGGCCGAGTTGCTCGAGATCCACCGCGAACTGGTGACGCGCAACGACCTGGACGAGGGCATGATCTACCTGCAGATTACGCGGGGCGCAGCCGACCGCGACTTCGCCTATCCGCAGGACGCGGAACCGACCGTGGTGCTGTTTACCCAGGCGAGATCCCTGGTGGACAGCCCGGCCGCCAGGACCGGCATGAAGGTAATCTCGATCCCCGATATCCGCTGGGGCCGCCGCGACATCAAGACGGTGCAGCTGCTCTATCCCTCGATGGGCAAAATGGCCGCCAAGAAGGCCGGCGCCGACGATGCCTGGATGGTCGAGGGCGGGTTCGTGACCGAGGGCACCTCGAACAACGCCTACATCGTGACCAGGACCGGCAAGATCGTCACCCGCCACCTGGGCGAGGAGATCCTGCACGGAATCACCCGCGCGGCGGTGCTGAGATTCGCCCGCGAGGCCCAGATGGAAGTGGAGGAGCGCCCCTTCACCATCGCCGAGGCGCAGGAGGCCGAGGAGGCTTTCATCACCTCGGCGTCGACCTTCGTGATGCCCGTGGTGGAGCTTGACGGCACACCGATCGGCACGGGCAAGCCCGGCCCCGTCGCGACGCGGCTGCGCGAGATCTATCTCGAGGAAACGCGCAAGGCCGCGACCTGAACCTCAGCGATCGCCGAAGAGCAGACCGCGCAGCGAATAGCGCCCGCCCAGGATCGACTTGATCATCGCGCGCTTTCCACCGGTGGAGCGATCCGTGTAAAGCGCGTGGTGCAGCGCCGCGACCTGTGCGCGGTCCAGGGTCTTCACGTCGACGTCGAAGCCGTAACGCGGCAATTCGCGTGCCACGCTGGCGGTCAACTGATCGCTGCCCTTCCCGGCGGCGGCGGGGCCGGCCAGGGCGATGAGGGCGGCGGAAAGCAGGGCGGCGGGGCGGATCATGAGGCCTCCTTCGGTGCGCGTGGCGCCGGTGCATCTCGACCGGCACAGCCTAGGCCGCCGATCGCGCCGGGGCAAATCAACTCAGTGATCCTTGTGGCTTTCGGCAAAGGCCGCCTGCTGTTCGGGCGTCGCCTCGGTCTGGTAGCGCGCCTTCCAGTCGTCATAGGGCATGCCGTAGACGATTTCCTTGGCCGCGTCCTTGTCCATGTCGATGCCCCGCTCCTGCGCGGCTTCCATGTACCAGCGGCTGAGACAGTTGCGGCAGAAGCCCGACAAGTTCATCAGGTCGATGTTCTGCACGTCGGTGCGCGCGCGCAGGTGGTCGCGCAGCCGGCGAAAGGCCGCGGCCTCGAGTTCGAGTTCGGTCTGGCGGTCCATCTGTTCCTCCTTGCTCACAATCCGGTCTCGTCTAGCACATCCGTCAGCACCGGCGCGAGACGCGCGGCCCATTCGGCCTGCCCCTCGGGCGTGGCGATCAGGTCGTGGCGCAGCTCGATCAGCGCGTTGATCCGCCCGTGGCGCAGCGCGTGACGCTCGATGGCGTCGCCGGCGAGGTGTCCGCCATAGGGCTCGTTATCGCCGACGCACAGCTCGGGATCCTCCGCGAGCCGGGCCATCAGCGGGTCGGTGAACCGGCGGTCATAGGCCGACAGAATCCCGATATGCCAGGGCCGGGGCGGACGGTTCTTGAGCTGCGGCGTATAGCTGTGGATCGAGACGATCACCGGTTCCCCGCGGGCTTCGGCCAGCCCCTCCAGCGCCGCGTGGTAGGGCCGGTAATAGGCGTTCAGCCGGCGCTCCAGCTCGGCGGTGTCGGCGTCGCGGTTGGCCGGGATCACCGTGCCGTCATAGAGCCGCATCAAGAGCGTCGGATCGTCCTCGCCGCGGTTCGGGTCGATCACCAGCCGCGAGAAGTTCGACAGGATCGCAGGGGCCTGCAGCAGCTCGGCCAGCGCCCGCGTCACGCCGGCCGCGCCGATGTCGTAGGCGATATGACGCTCCATGTCGGCCGCCGGCAGGCCCAGGTCGCCGCCATTGACCGCCGGCGGCACGGTGTTCGTCGCGTGGTCGCAGGTCAGAAGGAAGCGCGAGGGCCGACCGGCCCCGATGATTTCATACGGCTGATACGTCACGGTCCTATCCGGATCCCGGGAATGGTTCGCGCCCTACTTAGGCGCTTCGCGGGCAGAGTGCCAGTTGTCTCCACCCGGGAATTGCGCCATACAGGCCGCCGATTGGCCCGCGACGACATTTTGACCCCATAAGGACGAGGCAGGAATGAGACGCCTTCGCAATGTCAAGATCGTGGCCACGCTGGGTCCCGCATCCTCCGACAAGGAAACCATCCGCGCGCTGTTCGAGGCCGGCGCCGACGTGTTCCGGCTGAACATGAGCCATGGCAGCCACGACGAAATCCGCGAACGTCACGCGATCATCCGCGAGATCGAGCGCGAGACGGGGCGCCCGATCGGCATCCTCGCCGATCTGCAGGGGCCGAAACTGCGCTGCGGCACCTTCGCCCGCGGCGAAGAGGAGCTGGAGGAAGGCCAGGGCTTCCGTCTCGACCTCGACCCGGCCGAGGGGGACGCGACCCGTGTCTGCCTGCCCCACGAGGAGATCTTCGCGGCGCTGGAGCCGGGTGCGAACCTGCTGGTCAACGACGGCAAGATCCGGCTGAAGGTGGAGCGCTGCGGCAAGGATTTCGCCGACTGCACCGTCATCGCGGGCGGGACGATCTCGAACCGCAAGGGCGTCAACGTGCCCGACGTGGTGCTGCCGCTGGCCGCGCTGAGCGACAAGGATCGCAAGGACCTGGATTTCGTCTGCGCGCTGGGCGTCGACTGGCTGGCGCTGTCCTTCGTGCAGCGGGTCGAGGACGTCGAGGAGGCCCGCGCGCTGGCCGCCGGCCGGGCCGCGATCCTCTCGAAAATCGAGAAGCCCGCGGCGGTGAAGGCCTATGACGCGATCCTCGCGGCCTCCGACGGGATCATGGTGGCGCGCGGCGACCTGGGCGTCGAGCTGCCGGTCCAGAACGTGCCCCCGATCCAGAAGCGGCTGGTGCGCGGCGCGCGGATGGCGGCCAAGCCCGTGATCGTCGCGACCCAGATGCTCGAGAGCATGATCGAAAGCCCGATGCCCACCCGCGCCGAGGTCTCGGACGTGGCGACGGCCATCTACGAAGGCGCGGACGCGGTGATGCTCTCGGCGGAATCGGCTGCCGGGGATTACCCGGTCGAGGCCGTGCAGACGATGAACAACGTCGCCATCGAGGTCGAGAGCGACACGACCTACCGCGAGGTGATCGAGGCCTCGCGCAGCGTCGCGCGCGAGAGCGTCGCCGACGCGATCGTCTCGGCGGCCCGCGAAATCGCCGAGACGACCGACATCAAGGCGATCTGCTGTTTCACCCATTCCGGAACCACCGCGACCCTCGTCGCGCGCGAGCGCCCGCGGGTCCCGATCATCGCGCTGACGCCGCTGACGGGCGCGGCGCGCCGGCTGTGCCTGACCTGGGGGACATTCTGCGAACTCACCGGCGAGGTGGAACGCTTCAAGATGGCCGTGGTCAGCGCCGTCCGGGCCACGCGCGATCGCGGCTTCGCCGACGAGACCGACATGATCGTGGTCACGGCGGGCATTCCCTTCAACGTGCCGGGCTCGACCAACATCCTGCGGGTCGCGCCCTGCGACGAGCGGCTGATCTTCAAGGGCGAGCCCGAATAGGGGCAGGGGCGCGCCGCGGCCGGATTCCGGGTTGTCATCCGGCCGGCGAGGCCCTATAGGACGCGGTCTCAGGGCGCGGCCGGCCGAAAGGGCTGCCGAGTCGCGCCGGAACCGAGACCCGAGAGGAGACGGAAATGCCCAAGATGAAGACGAAGTCCGGCGCCAAGAAGCGCTTCAAGGTGACGGCCAACGGCCGCGTGAAGGTCGGCCAGGCCGGCAAGCGCCACGGCATGATCAAGCGATCGAACAAGTTCATCCGCAACGCGCGCGGCACCGCGGTGCTCTGCGAGGCGGACGAGAAGATCGTCAAGAAATACATGCCCTACGCACGCTGAGGAGAACCGGACATGTCCAGAGTCAAAGGTGGAACCACCACGCACGCCCGCCACAAGAAGGTTCTGAAGGCCGCGAAAGGCTACTACAGCGCGCGCCGCTCGACCTTCAAGACGGCGACCCAGGCCGTCGACAAGGCCAACCAGTACGCGACCCGCGACCGCAAGAACCGCAAGCGCAATTTCCGCGCCCTGTGGATCCAGCGGATCAACGCGGCCGTCCGCTCGCATGACGGCGAGCTGACCTATTCGCGCTTCATCAACGGTCTCGACAAGGCCGGGATCGAGGTCGACCGCAAGGTTCTGGCCGATCTCGCCGTGCACGAGCCCGAAGCTTTCGGCGCCATCGTCGACAAGGCGAAAGCCGCGCTGGCCTGAGCATACCCGGACAACCGGGGGACAGTGGACCGACCCCGCGCCGCCCGAGGGCCGCGCGGGGTCGTTTCGTATCCGGCGGCGCGCAGGGCGCGCGCCACCCCCTTTCTCTCGCGCCCTGGCGGGCGCTCGGGCCTCCGGCGGGGATATTTCCGCCACTTGGAAGGGCAGGGCGCCGGGCTTGCAATCCGCCCCCCCGCTCGGTAGCAGACAGCAAGAACAGGATTGGCCGGAGCCCCGCGCATGGATGACCTGAACGAGCTGAAGACCCGGATCCTCACCGAGATCGCGGCGGCCCGCGACGAGGCCGCGCTGGAAGCGCTGCGCGTCGCCGCGGTCGGCAAGAAGGGCGAGGTCAGCCTGAAGATGCGCGAACTGGGCAAGATGAGCCCGGAAGAGCGCAAGACGGCGGGTCCGGCGCTGAACGCGCTGAAGGACGAGATCAACGCCGCGCTGGCGGCCCGGAAGACGGCGCTGGCCGATGCCGCGCTCGAGGCCCGGCTCGCCACGGAGTGGCTGGACGTGACCCTGCCGGGCCGGCCCCGGCGCGACGGCAGCGTCCACCCCGTCAGCCAGGTGATGGAGGAGGTCATCTCGATCTTCGCCGACATGGGCTTCGCCGTGGCGGAGGGGCCGCAGATCGAGAGTGACTGGTACAATTTCGACGCGCTCAACATCCCGCCCGAGCACCCTGCGCGCCAGGAGCACGACACCTTCTTCATGAACCGGGCCGAGGGCGACGAGCGCCCGCCGCATGTGCTGCGCACGCACACCAGCCCGGTGCAGATCCGGCACATGCAGGCCCATGGCGCGCCCTGCCGGGTCATCGCGCCGGGGCGGGTCTATCGCATGGACATGGACCAGACCCACACGCCCATGTTCCACCAGGTCGAGGGTCTCGCCATCGGCGAGGACATCTCGATGGCCAACCTGAAATGGGTGCTGGAAGAATTCTGCCGCGCCTTCTTCGAGGTCGACGAGGTCGAGCTGCGCTTCCGCGCCTCGCATTTCCCCTTCACCGAGCCGTCGGCCGAGGTCGACCTGCGCTGTTCCTGGGAGGGTGGCCAGCTCCGGGTGGGCGAAGGCGACGACTGGATGGAGATCCTCGGCAGCGGCATGGTGCATCCCAGGGTGCTGGAGGCCGGCGGGATCGATCCGGAGAAATGGCAGGGCTTCGCCTTCGGGCTGGGCATCGACCGGCTGGCGATGCTGAAATACGGGATCCCCGACCTGCGCGCGTTCTTCGACAGCGACCTGCGCTGGCTGCGCCATTACGGCTTCGCCAGCCTCGAGGTGCCGACCGTGCACGCGGGGCTGAGCCGCTGAAACCGGCCGCGCGGCTCTTGCATCGGCAGCGCCGCGCGGGCTAGCGGTGGCAGGCCACCCACCCGCCCCGGAGGCCCGCATGTCACAGACGCTTCGCATCGGCGCCGCGCAGTTCGCCAACGCGATCGGCGATCTCGACGCCAATCTCGACCAGCATCATCACTGGGTCGCCGAGGCGCGGCGCGCCGGGGTCGAGCTGCTGGTCTTCCCCGAGTTGTCGATGACCGGGCATTACGGGGCCGAACACCTGCTGGACGTCACGATGAAGCGCGACGACCCGCGGCTGGCGGCCCTGTCGCGGGCGGCGGGCGACATGCGCGTCGTGGTGGGCTTCATCGAGGAAGGGCCGGCCGCGCAGTTCTACAATGCCGCCGCGGTTCTGCAGCGCGGACGCGTCGTCTACCTGCACCGCAAGATCAACCTGCCCTCCTATGGCCGGCTGATCGAAACCAAGTACTACGCCCAGGGCCGGTTCGTGGACACCCATGCCATCGACGCGGACTGGCGCATGGGGCTGCTGATCTGCGCCGATCTCTGGAACCCGGCCCTGACGCATCTGAGCTTCCTTCACGGCGCGACCTTGCTGGTGACGCCGATCTCGAGCGGGGTGGAGGCCGTGGGCGAGGCTTTCGACAACCCGTCCGGCTGGACCGCGACGATGCATTTCTACTCGATGATGTACGGCGCCCCCTCGGTCATGGTGAACCGCGTCGGAACCGAGCTCGACCTTAATTTCTGGGGCGGATCGCGGATCCTGGACCCTTTCGGTCATCCGCTGGCCATCGCGGGCCAGGATCCCGAACTGATCGTGGCCGACGTGGATTACGCCGAGGTGCGGCGCGCCCGGGCGCTCTTGCCGACGGTGCGCGACAGCAACATGGGGCTGGTCAGCCGCGAGACGGATCGGCTGCTGGAACGGCTCGGCGTCCCGGACATCATCCGCGACGAGGACTAACCGCCGAGGCCGAGCATCCGGCAGACCGTGCCGACGATCTGGGACTGGCAGCTCAGCGCCTGCTGCACCTTTCCCGAGAGGGCGCTGCCGGAATTGTTGCCCGCGAGCCCGAAGCCGATCAGCAGCACGAGGGCCAGGAGCATCGGCTTGAGAAGTGGCGCCAGAGAGTCGAAGAGCGTGCGGAACATGGGTCCACCTCGCGTCTTTCATGGACTGGATGCGGTATCCGGGCAGGTATTATAGCGCGGAATCGGGCGATACTGTGGCACCGGCCGCGTGGCGCGGCCCCGGGGCCTTTCCCACCGCCGGGGGATGCGCTAAGCACGGCCCGCAAACGGTAGCTTTCAGGGGCGGCGCACGCATGAAGTTCACTCTATCCTGGCTGAAGGAGCATCTGGAGACCAAGGCCCGCCTCGAGGAGATCCTCGAGGCCCTGACCGATCTCGGCCTCGAGGTCGAGGAGGTCGCCGACCCGGCCGAGACGCTCGGCGCCTTCCGGATCGCCCGGGTGATCGCCTGCGAGCAGCATCCCAACGCGGACCGGCTGCGGCTCTGCCGGGTCGAGACCTGGCCCGAAGGCCCGGAAGGCCCGACCGAGGAGGTCCAGGTCGTCTGCGGCGCGCCCAACGCGCGCACGGGGATGGTGGGCGTTTTCGCCCCGGTGGGCACCCATGTACCGGGCACCGGCGTCGACCTGAAACCCGGCGTGATCCGCGGGGTGGAGTCGAACGGGATGCTCTGCTCGGAGCGCGAGTTGATGATCTCCGACGATCACGAGGGAATCATCGATCTGCCCGCGGACGCGCCGCTCGGCCAGCGCTACATCGACTATCGCGGCCTCAACGACCCGGTGATCGACATCGCCATCACGCCCAACCGGCCCGATGCGCTGGGCGTCGAGGGCATCGCGCGTGACCTTGCCGCCCGCGGCATCGGGCGCAAGATCGACCGCCCGGCGGAACCGGTGCCGGGCAGCTTCGCCTCGCCCGTCGGCGTCACGATCGACGACGCGGTGCAGGAAAAGGGCTGTCCGCTCTTCTGTGGCCGGGTGATCCGCGGCGTCAAGAACGGCCCCTCGCCCGACTGGCTGCAACAGCGGCTGAAGGCGATCGGGCTGCGGCCGATCTCGGCGCTGGTGGACATCACCAATTTCTTCACCTTCGACCGGAACCGGCCGCTGCACGTCTTCGACGCCGACAAGGTCGCGGGCGACCTGCGGGTGCATTTCGCGGCAGGCGGCGAGACGCTGACCGCGCTCGACGAGAAGGCCTACACCCTGGCGCCCGGCATGATGGCTATCTCGGACGACAACGGCGTCGAGAGCATCGCCGGGATCATGGGCGGCGAAGAGACCGGCTGTACCGAGGACACGGTGAACGTCTTCCTCGAGTCCGCCTACTGGGATCCGATCACCATCGCCGCGACCGGTCGCAAGCTGAAGATCAATTCCGACGCGCGCTACCGTTTCGAACGCGGCGTCGATCCGGCTTTCACCCCCGACGGTCTGGAACTGGCCACGCGGATGATCCTCGAGCTCTGCGGTGGCGAGGCCTCCGAGGTCGTGACCGCCGGTGCGGTGCCCGACACCACGCGCCACTACGCGCTGGACACGGGCCGGGTGCAGTCGCTCGTCGGCATGGACATTCCGGCCGAGGAACAGCTGCGCATCCTCGGATCGCTCGGCTTCACGGTCGAGGGCGACCGGGTGGCGCCGCCGTCCTGGCGGCCGGACATCCACGGCCCGGCCGACCTGGTGGAAGAGGTGGCGCGGGTCGCCTCGCTGACCAAGCTGGAGGGCAAGCCGCTCCGCCGGGTGCGCCCGGGCGTGCCGAAACCGGTGCTGACCCCGATGCAGCGCCGCGAATCCACCGCGCGGCGCACCATCGCCGCGCTTGGCTACAACGAATGCGTGACCTACAGCTTCATCGACGATCGCGCGGCCGAACTCTTCGGCGGCGGGGGCGACGCCGTGGCGCTGGAAAACCCGATCTCCAGCGAGATGAGCCATATGCGTCCCGACCTGCTTCCGGGGCTCTTGCAGGCCGCGGCGCGCAACCAGGCGCGCGGCTTCTACGACCTCGCGCTGTTCGAGGTGGGCCCGGCCTTTCACGGCGGCGAGCCCGGCGAGCAGCACATGCAGGCCGCGGGTATCCTGATCGGGCAGACCGGTCCGCGCGATCCCCATGGCGCGCGGCGGCCGGTGGACCTCTATGATGCCAAGGCCGATGTCGAGGCGGTTCTCGCCGCGATCGGCGCACCGGCGAAGGCGCAGGTGGCCCGCGACGTGGCGTCCTGGTGGCATCCGGGGCGGTCGGGCGTGATCCGGCTGGGTCCGAAGAACGTTCTGGCGGCCTTCGGAGAGCTGCACCCGAAGGTTCTCGAGACGCTCGACGTCAAGGGTCCGGCGGTGGCGTTCACCGTTTTCGTGGCGAACCCGCCCTTCCCGCGATCGCGCACGACCACCCGCCCGGCGCTGGAGATCAGCGATCTGCAGGCCGTCGAACGTGATTTCGCCTTCGTGGTCGATGCCGGCGTCGAGGCCGCCACGCTCGTGAACGCGGCGCAGGGCGCCGACAAGAGCCTGATCGAGCGGGTGGCGATCTTCGACGAGTTCGCCGGCCCCAAGGCCGAGGCCCAGATGGGCGCCGGGAAGAAGTCGCTTGCGCTGACCGTGCGGTTGCAACCCACCGAGAGAACCCTGACCGACGACGAGATCGAGGCGGTCGCCCGCAAGATCGTCGAGAAGGTCCAGAAAGCGACGGGCGGCGTGTT
>CAJXYS010000055.1 GCA_913063035.1 uncultured Maritimibacter sp.
CTCCCCCAGATTCGCGGCGAAGACGATCTCGTCGAGAACGAAGGGCTCCTGCGCGGCGGCCGGTGCGGCGGCGGCCAGGACGGTGCCCAGGGCGGTCAGTGTCTTTCTCATGCATTCCCCCGATCCACGCGGTCTCGGCCGCGTTAAGGTCTGTTTACAAGTCCTTGGAAAGGGGTCCTTTCCGCAGACGGTGCCAAGTTGCCGTCACCGCTGCGGATCTTCCGCTTCCCTGGCGCGCCCCGCACCGGGAATGGGTGATCACTTCGGCAGGTCTCCTGGCTCGCGGGTCTCTGCTTGGCTGGCCTTCCCGGGTCGCCCCAGTGGCATGTTCAGCCGCGCTCTCCGCCTACAGTTGCGGGGGCAGCCACGGATTTGGCATGTGCCGTACCGTGTTCCCTTTTCATCCACCGCGCGGGGGCGGCGGAACCGAAGTGGATCGTGCTTAGCGCATCATGCGTGAAAATCAAGGATGATTCCGCGGCGCCGCTCAGAAGGCGGCCAGCCCGTCCCGCGTCAGCTTCACCCCGGCGACGAAGAGCAGCGCCAGGATGATGCGGAAGAACCACGCCTCCGGCACCCGGTGATGCGCCCAGATGCCCGCCGCCATCCCCACCGGCGCCAGCAGCGCCAGGACAGCCGAGACCTGCAGCCGCTCGGGCGTGAACAGGCCCAGCTGCAGGTAGGGCGGCACCTTTACCAGGTTGACGAAGGCGAAGAAGATCACCGTGGCGGCCTGGAATTGCGTCTTGGTGAGGCTCAGGCTCAGCAGATGCACGCCGAGCGGCGGGCCGCCGGCATGGACGGAGAAGCTGGTGAACCCCGCCAGGCTGCCCCAGATCCAGCTGCGCCGCCCCACCCGCCCGCCCGCTTCCGGCAGCCGCGCGCGAAAGATGTAGTAGGTGAAGAAGGACAGCGTCATCAGCCCGATGAAGAGCTTCAGCGTCCCCGCGTCGATGAAGCGGAAGAGCGCCCAGCCGAGCCCCACGCCGACGAGCCCCCAGCCCATCACCCGCCGCAGCGACGGCCAGTGCCACTTGCGCCAGTAGGCCCAGACGCCGATCGCGTCCATCAGCATCAGCACCGGCAGCATGATCGCCGCCGCCTCGACCGGGCCGACCATCATCGCGAAGAGCGGCGTCGAGACCACCCCGGCCCCGGCGCCGAACCCGCCCTTGGAGATTCCGATGATCAGCACCGCCAGCACGCCGACGGCAAAGGCCTCGATCCCGATCCCGGCGATCATCCGCGGGCCTCCGGGGCGGGGCGCGGGGCGGCGCGTGTCACGCGGGCCGGACCAGCGACAGGGTGCGATAGCGCAGGATCTCCTCCGGAAGCGCCTCGATCCCCAGCCCGTGCAGGTCCGGGATCTGCCAGCACCCGTCCCGCATCCGTGCCCCCGGCGCGCCGAAAGCGTCGCGCAGCGGGTTGGGGTTCACGTCCACCTCCAGGAGCCCCGCGCCCCCGGCCGCGGCCAGCAGATGGGCCGAGGCGGCGAGCCCGACGCCCCCGCCCAGGAAATGCGGGCAGGCCAGCCGCCCGGCCCCGATGGCGGCGCGCATGGCGCCGAGACAGCCGGTCACCCCGCCCCACTTGGCGAGATCGGGCTGGATCACGGCGAGATGCCCCGCCTCCGCCGCGCGTGCGAAGGCCGCCCTCCCGGCGATGTTCTCGCCCCCCGCGAGCGGGATCGGGCAGTCACCGGCCAGCCGGGCCCAGTCAGCATCGGGCGCATCGGCCGGGATCGGCTCCTCAAGCCAGCCGAGCCCGCAGGCGGCCACCTGCCCGGCGAAATCCAGGGCCGTCCGGACGTCCCAGGCCTGGTTGGCATCCGCGAAAAGCCGCTCGCCCGGCGCCAGCGCGGCCGCGGCCGCGCGGATGCCCGCGACATCCGCGTCCATGTCGAAGCCCACCTTGACCTTGAAGGCCGTGAACCCCGCGGCGCGGGCCGCCGGGATCGCCTCGGGCGCGTCGGCGATCTTGATGCCGCTCGCATAGGCCGGGACGGCCCCGGGCGCATCCGTGCGCAGGTGGCGATGCAGCGGTGTCCCGGCACGGCGCGCGAAGAGATCCTGCGCCGCGGTGTCGAGCCCCGCGATCCCCTGCGCGAAAGGCCCCCATTCCCCGCATTGCAGGGCGCGGATACGGGTCTCGGCGGTGAGCACGTGGAAAAGATCGCCCGGCCGCGCGATCTCCCGGCCCAGCAAGAGATCGGCGATGTCCTCCATCACCAGCCGCGCGCGGTGCTCGGCCCCGGCGGCGGGCCAGTTGGCAAACACCTCGCCCCAGCCGAAGGCGCCGTCGGTGTCCTCCAGCCGGACGAAGACGGCGGGACGGTCCCGCATGACGCCGAAGGACGTCTCCACCGGCCGGTCGATGGGCACGCGAAAGACCTCGGCGGCGAGCCGCGCGATGCGGACCGGCGCGGTCAATGGCCGGCGCCGGAGGGCGCCGGCAGGCCGGCGATCCGAACGTTGACGCAGGCCGGCTTGCCGCTGGCCACCGCGCGGGCGAGCGCCGCGTCCAGATCCGCCGCCTCGGTCACGTATTCGCCATGCCCGCCGAGCGCCGCCACCGCCGCGTCGTAGCGCGCGCCGCTCAGCTCGCATGCGATCAGCCGGTCGGGGCCGTAGTCGCGCAGCTGGATCTGGTGCTCGGCGTTCCAGCACGCGTCGTTGCCGATGACCGCCACGACCGGCAGCCCGGCCCGGGCCGCGGTCTCGAACTCGGCCAGGTGAAAGCCGACCGTGCCGTCCCCCATCAGGGCGAAGACCGGCGCCGCGGGCCGCGCCGCGCGTGCGGCGATGGCATAGCAGATCCCGCCCCCGATCGCGCCCGAGGGGCCGTTGATGACACGTGCCGCCGGGCCCAGTCCCGCCTGCGCCCATTGCCCGAATTCGCCGCCGTCGCAGACCGCGACCGCGCCCGGATGCGCCGCCATCGCGCGCTGCACGGCCGCGGTCAGCTCCGCCGGGGTGACGCGCCCGTCGGGATCGCCCGGATCCGGCGCGCGGGCGGCGGTGCGCCGGGCGGCCTCGTCGCGCCAGCCGGCGCGGTCGGCCGCGGGGCTGCCCCGGGAAAGCGCCTCTGCCAGGGCGTGCGGATCGGCCTCCAGCGCGCGGTCGAGCCGGTCGCCGAGATTGGCCCGCGCCATCTCGAGCGCCGGCGTCTCGGCATCGACGACGATCCAGCGCGCGCCCGCGGCGAAAGCCTCGGCCTTGCCGAGCCCGAGGGTGAAATCCACCCGCTTGCCGAGCGCCAGGATCAGGTCCGCCTGCCCCAGCACGCCCTTGAGGTCACCGAGCGCCGGGTCGCCCAGCCCACGCGGGCTTTCCATCGGCAGGACCGGCGCGCCCAGCGCCGCGGCCAGGCGGTCGGGCAGATCGCCCGCGCGCGTGGCCGTCATGGCGGGCCCGGCCAGGATGACGGGCCGCGCGGCCCCGTCCATCGCCACGCGCAGCGCGGCGACGGCCTCCTCCGCAGGGGCCGCGCGGTCGGGCCGGCAGGCGGCCCGGTCGGGGACCGGCGCACCGGTCTCCGCGTTCAGAACGTCGAAGGGCAGCGCAAGATGCACCGGCCCGGGCCGGCCGGCGGCCGCAAGCCGCAGCGCGCGGGCGGTCTCCTCGCCCATGCGGTCGGCGCTGGCAGGCCGCGCGGCGTGCTTCACCCATGGCGCGGAGGCCGCGCATTGGTCCATCTCCTGGAAGGCCCCCCGCCCATCGAGCGCCACGGGCGCGTCACCCGAGAGCAGGAGAACCGGGCTTTCCGAGGCGCGCGCGGAATACAGCGCCCCGAGCGCGTTGCCGAAGCCCGGCGCGGCGGTGACCAGCGCCACCCCCACCTCGCCCGTCAACTGCGCCCAGGCGTCGGCCATGAAGACCGCGGCGGCCTCGTGGCGGGTGTGCAGGATGTCGATCCCGGCATCGATGCAGGCGTCGTAGACCGGCATGATCTGGTTGCCCGAGAGGCTGAAGATCCGCCGCACCCCGGCGGCCGCCAGCGTCGCGGCCAGAAGGTCCGCTCCTCGCATGTCGTCTGTCCTTTCCGTTGATCGGCGGTTCAGCCCGCCCGCGTCTCCGCCGCCGCGCGGCGCTGGCGCCGCGCGTCCCGGTGGCCCTTCACCCCGGCGCGGACGATGGCCACCACCGTGATCAGCGTGACCGTCCAGAAGAACCAGGTGATCGGCCCGCGGGCCAGGATCCACGGGGAACTTCCCGACATCAGCATCGACTGGCGGAAATTGTCTTCCAGCAACGGGCCGAGGATGAAGGCGATCAGGAAGGGCGCGGCCGGGATGTTCGCGCGCAGCATGATGTAGCCAAGCCAGCCCATCGCGAACATCACGCCCACGTCGAAGATGTTGTTGTTGACCGCGTAGACCCCGTAGACGCAGAGCACCATGACCGCCGGGAACAGCACGCCGCGCGGGATGTCCGCCACGTAGCGGAACGCCCGGATCGAGATCGAGCCGACGAAGAGCAGCAGGACCGAACTGATGATCAGCCCCAGGAACATGCCGTAGATGATGTCGACGTTCATGATGAACATCATCGGCCCGGGCTGCAGCCCGTGGATCATGAACGCCCCGATGATGATCGCGGTGATGACGTCGCCCGGCACGCCCAGCGCCAGAAGCGGAATCAGCGTTGCGCCGGCGACGCCGTTGTTGCCCGCCTCTGAGGCCGCGACGCCCTCGATCTCGCCCTTGCCGAAATTCTCGCGGTTCTTGGATTTCCGCCGCGCCTCGCTGTAGGACAGGAAGGCCGAGGGCGCGGCGCCGATGCCCGGGATCGAGCCCAGGAAGACGCCGATCAGGCTGCCGCGGATGATCGAGCGGAAGCAGCGCTTGTATTCTGCGAAGGTCACCCATTTGGCCCCGAGGCTGCGGGTCTTGCCGTCGGCGCTGGCCGGGTTCCAGACCATGTTGAGGATCTCGGGGATCGCGAAGAGACCGATCAGCACCGCGATGAAGTTGAGCCCGCCCATCAGGTTCGGATCGTTGAAGTTGAAGCGGTTGGTCCCGTAGACCAGGTCGAGCCCGACGGTGGCGAAGAGCAGCCCGAGCACCGCGCTGAAGATGCCCTTGAGCAGGCTGTCGCCCGACACGCCCGCGATGATCGTCAGCGAGAAGAGGATCAGCGTGAAGAACTCCGGCGGGCCGAAGTTCAGCGCGAAGGAGGCGAGGATGCCGGCGAACATGATCAGCGCCATGTTCGAGATCAGGTCGGCCGTGCAGGAGGCGTAGAGCGCCATGCCGAGCGCCTTGCCCGCCTGGCCCTTCTCGGCCATCGGGTAGCCGTCCAGCACCGTCGCCGACGAGGCCGGCGTGCCGGGTGTCTTGATCAGGATCGCGGGGATCGAACCGGCGAAGATGCCGCCCTTGTAGACCCCCAGCAGCAGCAGGATGCCGGTGATCGGCGCCAGCGAGAAGGTGAAGGGCAGCGTCAGCGCCACCGCCATGGTCGCCGACATGCCCGGGATGGCCCCCGCGATCACGCCGACGGTGACGCCGATCGCCAGGGCAAGGAAGCTTTCGACATTCGCGACGAGGGCGAGCCCCGCCATGATGCTGTCAATGAAACTCACGGCAACCTCACGAAATCGCCCTGGGGCACCGCGACGGACGCCACGTGGGCAAAGAAGGCATAGAGGATGAGCGGCACCGCGACGGCCGAGACCAGCGCGGGCAGCGGGTGGCGGGTGCGCATCAGGAAGGCGGCGGCGGCGAAGGCCAGCATCGAGGCCCAGACCATGCCGAGCCGCGGGATCGCCGCGGCGTAGACCGCCATCAGGACCGCCATCGCGCCGAGCCGCATCCAGGCTTCGGTCCCGTGCGCGGGCGCGTCCGCGGCGTCGTCAGGCGCCGCCACGATCTCGCGGCTGCCCATGATCAGAAGTCCCGCGCCCACCAGCGCCAGGACGCCAGACAGCGCGTAGGGCCAAAAGACCGGCGACAGCACGACGTTGGAGACGTTGCCGGGCGTCGTGACCCAGGTCGGAATGGCGAAGAGGAAGAGAAATGCGGAGAGCGCCAGCGACGCGAGCCCGATCGTGAAATGCGACGACTTCAGCATGTAATCCCCCTGAAATCGGGGCCGCGGCGCAGGTCGCCGCGGCCCCGGACCGGATCAGCCTTCGATCCGCATGCCAAGATCATCCACAAGCTCGCGGAAGACCTCGTACTGGGTCTCGATGAATTCCTGCGATTCCACCGGATCCATCAGCCGGATGACCGAGCCGCGTGCCTCCATCTTGGAGACAAACTCCTCGTCGGAGGTCGCCTCGGCAAGCCATTCACCCCATGTCGCGGCGATGTCGTCCGGCAAGCCGTCCGGTCCCGCGATGCCGGTCCACCCGACGAGCCGCTGGAGCTGCGGCATGTCGAGATCCGCCGAGGTCGGCGCGTCGAAGCCCACCACCGGCTCGGCCGTGGTCACCACGAGCGGCTTCAGCTGCTCGTTGGTGACGAAGCTCGCCAGCGCCGAGGAGTTGGTGCAGATAAAGGTCGCGGTGCCGTTCAGCACGGCGGTCGCCGCCGCCCCGCCGCCCTTGAGCGGGATGTGGATGGCGGATTCGACGGGGTTCTCGACGCCGAACTCCCGCAGCATCATGGCGCCCGCGAGGTGCAGCAGCGAGCCGACGCCGGACGAACTGTAGCTGACGGTGCCGGGGTTCGCGTTCACCTCCGCGACCAGCTCCTCCATGCTGTCGTAACCCGAGTCGGGATGCACGGCGCAGGCCACCGGGTTGATCTCGTAGACGCCGACGAAGCGGAAATCGTCCAGCGTGTAGGGCAGCGTCGCCTTCATCGCCGGGTTCACCGTGTGCGAGCCCACGCGGGCAAACAGCATGGTGTAGCCGTCGGGATTGGCGTTCTGGACCGACACGGAGCCCGTCGCGCCGCCCGCGCCGGTGCGGTTGACCATGACCAGCGGGTTGTCGACCGCCGTGGTCAGCGGCTCGGAAATCGTGCGCGCCGAGATGTCGGTCGCACCACCCGGGCCGTAGGGAATCACCATGGTGATCGGTCGCTCGGGATATTCGGCCACGGCCATCGAGGCCGTTACGCTCACGGCTGCCGCGATGGTGGCGCCTTTCACGAGATGTCGCATTCTAGTCCTCCCAGTTTCGGTTTTCCTTGCGGGCGCCCGTCGCTGCCGTTGGCCGGCGCCCAGATATTGTCATTTGACGGCTTGTTGACACAGGTTAAAAGTAAGATATTTTTAGCGATAGTGATATCTTCTTACCCGGAACGCAATATTTTCTTACAATAAGAGGCGACTCTCTTGTGTCCATCCGCAATCTCAGAACGCTCATTGCGGTGGCCGATCACGGAACGTTCAGCGCCGCGGCGGAGGCCGTTTTCGTCACCCACGCCGCCGTCAGCCAGCAGATGAAGGCGCTGGAGCAGGAGTGGCAGGTTTCCCTCTTCGACCGCTCGAGCCGGACATCCAGCCTGACCCCGCTCGGCCATGCCCTGGTGGCAGAGGCGCGCAAGGTCGTCGCCGCCTATGACAGCATCGTGCCGGCGGCGCTCGGCGACGGGGGGCTGGCCGGGGAACTCACGCTCGGCGCGGTACCGACGGCGTTGACCGGGATGGTGCCGTTTTCGGTGGCGATGCTCAAGGACGATTACCCGGATCTGCACGTCCGTGTCGTGCCCGGCGCCACCATCGATCTCGTCGAACAGCTCGAGCGCGGCGCGCTCGATGCCGCGGTGATCACCAAGCCGCTCTCGGTCCCGGCCACCACCGACTGGCACGAGATCGCCGTCGAGCCGCTGGAACTGATCGCCGCCGCCGAGACCGAAAGCGAGGATCCGCGCGAGTTGCTGGAGACCAACCCCTTCATCCGCTTTTCCCGCAAGGCCGTGGTGGGCGCGATGATCGATCACTGGCTGCGCGACCGGGGAATCCGCGTCGCCGACAGCATGGAGCTCGAGAACCTCGAGGCGATCTCGTCCATGGTCTATGCCAATCTCGGGGTCTCCATCGTGCCGCGCCAGTCGGTCGTTGTGGCCGACCGGCTGCCGCTGCGCCGGATCCCGCTGGGGGATTCGAACGCGGTACGCGTGATGGGCGTGCTCTCGCGGCGGGACCGCGTGAAGGTCCGGGTGCTCGAAGAATTGCGGGCAAAGCTCCAGAAAACCGTCGAAATCGGGCGCTTCGATCCGCGACGGCAAACACCCGCGGAGACCACCACGGGGGATAGCGAAAGGAAACCGACCAATGGCTGAAACCATCCGCTACGACGCCGCCGAGGGCGGCCGGATCGAGGCCGACTTCTATCCGGGCGGCGCCCACGGGGTGCTGCTTGCCCATGGCAAGGTCTTCGACAAGGACAGCTGGGCAGAGCTCGCCACGGGGCTGCAGGGGGCGGGCTACACCGTGCTGGCGCCCAACTTCCGCGGCTACGGCGAATCGACCGGCGACGGCGCGCCCAAGACCTATGCCGCGGACGTGGCCGGCGGGCTGGCCGCGCTGCGCGCCCGCGGCTGCGGGCCGGTCTCGGTGATCGGCGGATCGATGGGCGCCATCGCCGCGGCCGAGGCCGCGATCGCGGGCCTGGCCGGCGAGGTGGCGCTGCTGATGCTGCTCTCGCCCCGCCAGATGAGCGCGCCGGAAGACCTGGCCGGCGGTCACGTGGCCTTCGTGGTCAGCGAAGACGAGGACTGCGCGGCGGATGTCCGCGCCATGTACGACGCCTGCACCGCTGAAAAGAGCCTCGAGGTCTATCCCGGCGCCGCCCATGCGCAGTTCCTCTTCGACTCCGACCAGGCCGAGGCGCTGAACCAGCTGATCCGGGACCGCCTGCAGGCGGCGAGCACCGCCGCCGCATGACCCTCGAGACCGTCGTGGTCATCCTCTTGGGCGGTTTCTGCGGCGGCTTCGTTACCGGTTTGGCCGGGTTCGGCCTGTCGCTCTTCGCGCTCAGCTGGTGGCTTCAGGTGATGCCGCCCGTCCAGGCGGTGCCCGCCGCGCTGGTCATGTCGGTGGTCAGCGGGCTGCAGGGCGTCTACCTGGTGCGCACCTCGGTCGACTGGCCGCGGCTGCTGCGCTTCCTGTTGCCGGCGCTGCTGGGCATCCCGCTTGGGCTGATGCTGCTCGACGTCATCGACTCGCGGTCGCTCAAGCTGGTGATCGCCGGTTTCCTGATCCTCTATGGCGGCTTTTTCGCCTTTCGCCGCGAGCTGCCGAACCTCACGCGTCCCACCCCGGTGATCGACGGCGGTATCGGGTTCGTCAGCGGCTTCCTGGGCGCGGTGGCCGGGCTCTCGGGCGCGCTGCCCACCATGTGGTCGGCCATGCGCCGCTGGGGCAAGTCCGAAAGGCGGGCGCTGCTTCAGCCTTTCAACGTGGCGATCCTCGGCATCTCGGCCGCGATCCTGGCGGTCACCGGCGATATCGGGCGGCAATCGCTGATCACCATGGCGCTGGCGCTGCCGGTCACGATCATCGCCACCCAGATCGGGATCCTGGTGTTCAAGCGCGTGTCGGACACGGCTTTCCAGCGGTTGGTGATCGTGCTGATGTTCATCTCGGGGCTTGGGCTGATGCTGCGCGAGCTGATGATGGTCTGAGCCTCAGCCCAGCGCACCCTCCGCCCGCAGCGCGGCGATCTCTGCGGCGCTGAAGCCCGCCTCGAGCAGCACGGCCTCGGTGTCGCGGCCAAGCGTCGGCGCGGGCGCGGGCGCGGGCGTCTCCCAGGCGTCGGTCTGCACCGGGCTGCCCGGCACCGCGACCTCCATCCCCAGTTCCGGCACGGGCATCGGCCGCATCAGCCCGCCCGCCCGCATCTGCGGATGGGCGAGGATCTCGGCCAGCGTGCGCAGCTTCGCGGCCGGCACATGGACCGCGGCCAGGCGGGCCTCCCACGCCGCGGCATCGCGCGCCCGGAACGCCGCGCGCAGGGCGGCGGCGATCTCGGCCTCGGGCGCGCCGGGCAGGTCCGGCAGGCCCAGCGCCTCGGACAGGCGGCGGGCCTGTGGCGCCGTGTTCGCGGTGATGACGAGCTGGCCGTCGGCGGTGTCGAAGACGCCCGAGAACGGGCTGTCGGAAAAGGCGCGGTTGCCCTCGAGCCCGCGCAGCGTCCCGGTGGTCTGCCAGTGCACCGCATAGGCCGCCATCATCGCCACGAGACTGTCGAGCATCGGCACGCCGAGATACTGCGCCCCGCCCTGCCCGGCCTGCCGCCGGTGGAGCGCCGCCAGGATGCCGAGCGCCGCCTGCTGCCCGGCGATGTAGTCGACGATCGGGAACCCCACGCGCAGCGGACCGCTTTCCGCGGTCCCGGTCATCGCCATCATGCCGGAGATGCCCTGAAGGATATGGTCATAGGCCGGCGCGCCGGCGAGCGGGCCGTCCTGGCCGTAGCCCGTCAGGCTGCAATAGACGATATCGGGGCTGACCGCGCGCACCGCCTCGAAGCCGACGCCGAGCCGGTCCACCACGCCGGGGCGGAAGTTTTCCATCACCACGTCGGCGCGCGCGGCGAGCCGCAGGCAGGCATCGCGCCCGGCCGCGGTCTTGAGATCGAGCGCGACCGACCGCTTGCCCGCGTTCTGGCTGAGGAAGGACGCCCCAAGCCCCGCGGCCTTCATCGCCTCGGTGCCGCCGTGGCGGCGCACGAAATCGGTGCCGTCGGGATGCTCGATGCGGGTCACCTCGGCACCGAGCAGGGCGAGCTGGTAGGTCGCGAAGGGGCCTGCCAGGACATGGCTCAGGTCCAGCACCCGGATCCCGTCGAGCGGCGGCGCCCCCGCCATGGCTCAGATCAGCTCGTCGGAGCGGTCGTCGGTCTCGCCGAAGCGTTTCAGAACGGCCGGGCGGGTGCCCTCGTAGACCTTGTCGAGATTCTCGGCGATGCGGGCGTTCTCGCGCTCGAAGAGGCTGTTGCCCTCGAGATCGCTCTCGACGATGAACGGACCGAAATTTTCCACCTCGATCACCCACATCGCCTGGGCGAGGCCCAGTTCCTTGCGCCAGTGGACGGCCTTCACGCCCTTCACCCCGCGCCCGAGCAGCGCGCCGGTCCCGTAGCCCACCGTCGTCAGGTAGATCGCGCCGTTGGGCACGAAATGCTCGCGGTAGTCCTTGGCGCTCATGCCGCCCTTGCCGAGGATCAGCCTGGCGCCGGATTTCTGGAACCATGCCCCGATCCACTTGCTGAAGCGGAACGAGGCCGTGGCCGTCACAGCGCCCATCTTGACGTTGCCGTCATCGTCCTGGGTCGCGGCCGGCGAGCAGTGGAAATTCGCCGCGCTTTCGGCCGGCAGGTCCAGCGGCAGCGGTTCGCCCTCCTCGATGGCGCGCTTGTAGACGCCCTCACGCCCCGTGTAGACCGTGCCGTCGAGATAGACGATGTCGCCGATGCTGAGCTTTTCGAGCTCTTCCCGCGAGGGGTTGGTGCTCAGGCGGATTTGCTTTGGCTTTCCGTCGGCTGCCATGCGACCGTCTCCCTGCGTTGATAATCGGTGAACCACTGCGGATCGGTGCGGTATTCCACCCGCCCGTCGGCGTGGATCCGCGCCACCGCGCGGCGCGAGGACAGGCAGAAGGCATGGACGCTCATCTGCATGCCGCCGGTATGGCAGTAGCCGACCTCGATATGGCAATCGATCACCATGTTCTTGCCGACGAAGCCCATCGCGCCCATGCCGATGGAATTGCCGAGCTCCTTGAACTCCTCTTCCAGCTTGGCGATCTCGGGGTCGGGGTTGCGGTCGCCCACGGTGCGCAGGCAGGCCGCGCGCTTGCCGAGCACCATGCAGGTGTCCTTGGAGCCCCCGAGCCCGATGCCGATGATCGCCGGCTGGCAGGCCAGCCCGCGCTTGCCGAAGGCCACGAGGCTGTCGAGGTAGAAGCGCTTGATCCCCTCGATCCCGTCGGAGGGGAACAGCATGCGGTAATCGGTGCCGAAAAGCCCGCCCTTGTGCACCGTGATGAGGTCGATCCACTCGCCTTCGGGTTCCGGCTCGAAACCGTATTCGATCTCGGGGGCGTTGATACCGACGTTGTTGTCGTGGTCGGTGCGCCAGAGCGGATGCACCCGGTTCGGGCGCAGCGGCACGCCGTTGGTGGCGTTGGCCGTGGCCCGGCGGAGGGCCTCTTCCAGCGCGATCGGGCCGCCCTCGACGCGGGCGTCGTTGCTCATCTTGACGTACCAGCGCGGGCAGCCGGTGTCGCCGCACATGGCGCGGCGGTCCTCCTTGGCGGCCTCGTAGTTCTCCAGCATCGCCTGGAGCACGAAGGAGGACAGGTCGCCCTCCTCGTCGGCCGCCGCGGCCTGCAACCCGGTCAGGTAATCGTCGGGAATCTCGATCGCGGCCTTGTCCATCAGGGACTCGGCGGTCGTCTGGATCGTGTCTATGGGTATCATTGTGCTGCCACCAGTGTTTCGGCCTCGTCCTCTTTCAGCAGGGTCTCGCCCGGGCGGACGATGCTGAACTCGACCGCCTCGCGGGTGACCTCGGTCTCGCCGTCAACCTGCCGCGCCACGGTGAAGTAGGAGCTTTCCAGGTCGCCCGTCTCGGGGAAGTCCTCGCGGTAATGGGCGCCGCGGGAATTCTCGCGCCAGAGCGCGGCGCGCGCGATAACGTCGGAAATCTCCACCAGGCTCTGCAGGTTCAGCCAGTCGTGCCAGGTGAGGTTGAAGGCCAGGTTGTCGTCCGCGACGCCGATCTCCTTCAGCTCGGCGCCGATCTCGGCCACGCGCGCGGCGCCGCGCTTCAGGCCCTCGGCGTCGCGCAGGACGCCCACGTCTTCCCACATCGCGTCCATCAGCGCCTCGCGCAAGGGCTGGATCGGCTGCGCCTTGCGGGTGAGCGGATGACGGGCGCGGGCGATCTCGGCCTCGAGCACGGCCTCGTCGGGCGTCCGCAGCGACGTCATGGCGCGGGCGTCCGCCGCCATCACATCGCCCGCGACGCCGCCATAGACGGTCGAGTTCGCCACCCCGTTGCCGCCCAGCCGGTTGGAGCCATGCGCGCCGCCCGCGTCCTCGCCCGCGACGTAGAGCCCGGGAATGGCGGTGCGCGTCTCGGGGTCGACCACGACGCCGCCCATGAAGTAATGCGCCGTCGGCACCACCTCGACCCGGCCGCCAGCCAGGTCGAAGCCGCAATCGGCGCAGCGCTTGACCATGCCCTTGAACTGGCTGGCGACCTTGTCGGGGCCGAGATGGGCCATCGAGATGTAGACCCCGCCATTCGGCGTGGTGCGGCCGGCGCGCATCTCGGCATACATGCCGCGGCTGACCACGTCGCGCGTCGCCCGTTCGCCGTGATCGTCGTAGTCGAACATGAAGCGCTGCCCGTCCCCGTTCAGCAGGTAGCCGCCGGCGCCGCGCAGCCCCTCTTCCAGAACGGTGCCGGTCATCCGGGTGCCCAGCCCGGCCAGAAGCCCGGTGGGATGGAACTGCACCATCTCCATGTCGCGCAGCGGCAGGCCGAGGCGCAACGCCATGGCCAGCCCGTCCATCGTCTTGTCGCCCGAGGGGGTGTGATAGCGGTACATGGTCGGCCCGCCCCCCGTGGCCATCAGCACCGTCTTGGCCCGGACGAAGCGGAAGGCGCCGCGCCGCATGTCGATGAAGAGCACCCCGGCCAGGCCCTCGCCGCCCTTGGCGGGGATCAGGCCGATGGCGCGGTGTTCCTCGAGCTTCTCGACCGGGCGGGCGAGAACCTGTTCCATCAGGCGGCTGATGATCTCGATACCGGTCAGGTCGCCCTTGTGCACGGTCCGGTCGGCGGTCTGCCCGGCAAAGGCCTTCTGGTGCAGCGTGCCGTCCGGGTTGCGGTCGAAGAAGCAGCCGATCTCGTTTTCCAGCTCCGTGATCCGCTCGACGGCGGTCTTGCAGAGTTTCCAGGCCATGTCCTGGTCGGGCAGCCACTTGCCGCCCTTGATCGTGTCCATGAAATGCCGCTCGACCGAATCGCCGGTGCCGACGGCCACGTTGTAGCCGCCCTGCACCATGCGGGTGCAGCCGCATTTCCCGATCAGCCCCTTCACCGCGATGGTGATCTTCTGCTCGGGCGCGGCCTGCTGCGCGTGGAGCGCGGCGAAGAGCCCGGCGCCCCCGGTGCCAAGGATAAGGATATCGGTGTCGTGGCGTTCGATCTGCATCAGACGGCCCTCAGAAGGAAGAGCCCCGCGACGAGGAAGGCCAGCGCCGCGGCCGCCGCCGCATAGGCCTTCTGGCGCCCCGACCAGGGCAGGAATTCGAGCGCGATCAGCCGCAGCCCGCCGAACATGTGCACCGCCAGAAGGAAGACGAGACCGAACTCGGCCAGCTTCACCGCGGGCAGATCGGCCCAGTGCAGGAACCCGTCCAGCCGCGCCGGGTCGGTCAGCGCGAAGGAGAGCACCCAGAAATGCAGCGGCAGGAACAGCGCCAGCAGCAGCCCCGAGACGCGGTGCAGCGCGTAGGCATACCAGAGCGGGTGCGACCTGTGGGTCCGCGCCAGGCTCATGCCGCCGTCACGGCGTAGACCGCCCGTGCCCCCATCGCGAAGAGCCCCAGCCCCGCGGCCCAGGTGAAGATCGCCAGCCCCGTGCCGCGCAGCCCTGCCATTTCGTGCAGGATGGCGCGCAGGCCGATCGCGGCATGGACCGAGACTGCCGCGACGAACAGCCCGTAGAACGCCGCCCAGCCGAGCGAGCCCTGCGTGCGCCCGAGTATCTCGGCCGCCGAAAGCCCGCCCTGTATCGCGTAGACCATCACCGCGATATGGGTCAGCACAAGCGGTGCCATCAGGATGGCGGTGATCCGTTGCAGCATGTAGAGCCGGAGATCCAGCATCGCTCAGCGCCTCCACTTGAAGAAGGACTTGGCCGTCTCGCGCTTGAGCCCGGCGATCGAGGCGGTCGGGTTCAGGTCGTTCGGGCAGTGCTGCACGCAGCCCTGCTGCGAATGGCAGTTATGGCAGCCGCCGCCGCCCGAGACCGCGGCGAGCCGCGCGTCGCGCGCGCCGTCCTTCTGGTCGTTGACCAGCGTCCAGGCCCGGTTCAGCGCCGCCGGGCCGAGGTAATCGGGGTTCGCCGCCACCACGTCGCAGGCGGCGTAGCAGATCCCGCAATTGATGCATTCGATGGCATTGTCGATCTCGACGCGCCTTTCCTCGCGCGGGTCGATCTTCGGGATCTCGTCGGTGCGGGTCGCGGTGGGATGAAAGACGCCCTCGGCCGCCACCCACTTGTCGAAGAACCCGCTCATGTCCGCGGCCAGGTCCTTGATGACCGGCATGTTCCGGAGCGGCGCGATTTCCAAGATGCCGCCGTCGAGCACCTTCTGGACATGGGTGCGGCAGGTCCAGCGGGGCTTGCCGTTGACCGTCATCGCGCAGGAGCCGCACATCCCGACCCGGCAGGCGTACCGATAAGAGAGCGAGGGATCGGCGTTCTGCTGGATCCAGGTCACCACGTCGAGGACGGTCTGGTTCTCGCGCTCGGGCACCTCGAAGGACTCGTATCTCCCCTGGTCGCCCTGCCCGCGCCACACGCGGACCGTCATATGCGTTTCACGCTCTGCCACGATATCGACCGCATTTCCCATTTCTGCGTCGCTCTACAGACTAATTCGTTACATTCCCTAACACAACGGAACTAATTCTTACCCGTAGCGTCATATTTGCTTTCACAAGGGCGCGGATTGCATGGCCTGCTGCGAAGCCATGCAGAGGGCGCATAGCGACTTTGCGCCGCCGGCTGTTGCTGCAGCGCGGCATACGCGTATGTAACGGGTCAAAGACAGACCGGAGAGACACATGGCCCTCATCGACCGCACCCCCCTGCAGCACGACGCCCCCGTCCTGGCCCCGCTGGCCGCCGCCGCCGCGGCGATTGCCGGGCTGTTCGACGGCGTTCTGCGTGCCGCCCGGCTGGCCGATCGCGCGCGCCTGCTCGCCGCGTCCGACGCCGCGCTCGCCGCGGAAGGCCTCGACCGGGACGCGCTCTGCGACGCGCTGCGCGACGAGATTTCCGGCACCGCCTGAGGCCCCTTGCCCCGGGGCGGGACGCCGCGCCGCGGAGCGGCAAGGCAGAAGATGCTTGCCTTGGACGTCCGGCATCGACAACACTTTCCTATCCGCCGCTATGCTGCCCGGTCCGCGTTGGGGAACGCGCCCGCCTGGCAGAGACGAGGATCGCGATGGAAAAGAAGCTGCTGATTGCGGAAACCGAAGAGAACGGCGCGCTCGCCTGGCTCTGGATGGCCCGTCCCAACGCGGTGCCGCGGGCGGTCTCGCCACACGAGGTGGGGCACCTGCCGCTCGACGAATGGGAAATCCACGGCGCGTCGCGTGACGCGGTGAAGCTCTGGGTGACCCGGCACGCCGAGAACTGAGACCGCCCGCGCACCCGGACCCGGCCGCCCCCGCGCGGCCCCTGTCGACGCGCCCGGAAAAACCATTGGATCAGGACCCGTTAGCCCGTCGCCGCGGCCGTGATGTGCCGTGGCCTGGCCCGCGCCCTGCCCGCCCCGGCGCGCGGCGCGGAGGGCCGCGCCCGCGGGCTGACGCTACGGCATTGCGTTCACGCGTTGCCACGGGTGCAGCGATCCCTTGCCCGTCGGCACGGTGCTGTTAATCTAGCGTCACATTCGAACGGCCCCCGCGAACCGGGGCCGCTACAACAGGGAGACCTAGCCTATGAAACCGACGACCGGCCTGCTTGCCGCCGCGCTGCTCGCGACCACCGCGATCGGCGCCCCGGCCGAAACGCTGCGCTGGGCGCGCGCGGGCGATTCGCTCACGCTCGACCCGCATGCCCAGAACGAGGGCCCGACGCACACGCTGGCCCACCAGATGTACGAGCCCCTGATCATCCGCGACATGACCGGGGCCTTCCAGGCCGCGCTCGCCACCGACTGGGCGCCCAAGGACGGCGATCCGAACGTCTGGGTGTTCAACCTGCGCCAGGGCGTCACCTTCCATGACGGCGCCGCTTTCACCGCCGAGGACGTGGTCTTCTCGATCAACCGCGCGAAGTCCGAGAACTCCAACATGAAGGAGCTGCTCTCCTCGATCACCGAGGTGCGCGCGGTGGGCGATCACACCGTGGAATTCGTGACCGACGGGCCGAACCCGATCCTGCCCTCGAACCTCACCAACCTGTTCATGATGGACAAGGGCTGGGCCGAGGCCAACGGCGCGGTCGACGTGCAGCAGGTCGAGGCGGGCGAGACGACCTTCGCTTCCACCAACACCAACGGCACCGGCCCCTACAGGCTCGTCTCGCGCGAGCCGGACGTGAAGACCGTGCTCACCCAGAACGAGGAGTACTGGGGCATGGACCAGTTCCCGCTGGACGTGACCGAGATCGTCTACACCCCGATCCAGAACGCCGCGACCCGCGTCGCCGCGCTGCTCTCGGGCGAGGTGGACTTCATCCAGGACGTGCCGGTGCAGGACCTCGGCCGCGTGGCCGACACCGAGGGGCTGGTCGTCAAGACCGCGCCGCAGAACCGGGTCATCTTCTTCGGCATGAACATGGGCGCCGACGACATCGCCAATGACGACGTCGAGGGCGCGAACCCGCTGGCGGACGTGCGCGTGCGCAAGGCCATGTCGATGGCCATCAACCGCGAGGCCATCCAGCAGGTGGTGATGCGCGGGCAGTCGCAGCCCGCGGGCATGATCGCGCCGCCCTTCGTCAACGGCTGGTCGGAAGAGATGGACCAGGCGACCACCGACATCGACGCCGCCAAGGCGCTGATGGCAGAGGCGGGCTACGGCGACGGGTTCTCGATCCAGCTCGACTGCCCGAACGATCGCTACATCAACGACGAGGCGATCTGCCAGGCGGCCGTCGGCATGCTGGCCCAGATCGGGGTGACCGTGAACCTCGACGCCAAGCCCAAGGCGCAGCACTTCCCGCTGATCACCAACGGCGAGACCGACTTCTACATGCTGGGCTGGGGCGTGCCGACCTACGACTCGGAATACATCTTCAACTTCCTCGTCCACACCCGCGGCTCCGAGCGCGGCAGCTGGAACGGGACCGGCTACTCCAACCCGGAGCTCGACGAGATGATCGTGAGCCTTGCCTCCGAGACCGATCTCGACGCGCGCAACGCCACCATCCAGTCGATCTGGGAAGTGGTGCAGGACGAGCAGCTCTACATCCCGATCCACCACCAGGTGCTGAACTGGGGGATGACGGATGCCGTCGGCATCGATGTCAGCCCCGAGGACGACCCGAAGATGAAGTTCTTCACCATGAACTGAAGCATGGGCCGGGCCTTCGGGCCCGCCCCGCCGGCGCCGTGCTCCGTTCCGGGGTGCGGCGCCGTCCTGTAACGGAGCCGCCATGCTCGCCTACATCATCCGACGCGTCGCCCAATCCATCCTCGTGCTGCTCGTCGTGGGCCTCGTGGCCTTCTCGATGTTCCGCTTCGTCGGCGACCCGGTCGACAACATGCTGGGCCAGGAGCGCACCCAGGCCGATATCGAGCGCCTGCGCGAGACGCTGGGACTCGACCAGCCCTTCCCCGTCCAGTACTGGCGCTTCCTCGAACAGGCGGCGCAAGGCAATTTCGGGCTGAGCTACCGCCAGGGCCGCGAGGTCGGCGACATCCTGCTCGAACGCCTGCCGGCGACGCTGGAACTGGCCTTCGTGTCGGGGATCTTCGCCATGGTGGCGGGGATCGGGCTGGGTGTCTTCACGGCGATCCGGCGCCGCGGCGTCGCGGCCAACGCGATCATGACGCTGAGCCTCGTCGGCGTGTCGCTGCCGACCTTCCTGATCGGGATCCTGCTGATCTACCTCTTCTCGGTCGAACTCGGATGGCTGCCGTCCTTCGGGCGCGGCGCGGTCACCTCCGTCGGCGGATGGTGGACAACGGGCTTCCTGACCGAAAGCGGGCTGAAGGCGCTGATCCTGCCGGCGATCACGCTGGGGCTCTACCAGATGACGCTGATCATGCG
>CAJXYS010000056.1 GCA_913063035.1 uncultured Maritimibacter sp.
GTCAGCCAGCCCGCCCCCTGGACGAAGCCGCCCTCGACCTGGCCCAGATCGATCGCCGGGTTCAGCGAGCGGCCCGCATCGTGCAGGATATCGGCCCGCAGCAGCCGGTATTCGCCGGTCAGCGTGTCGATCGCGGCCTCGGTCACCGCCGCGCCGTAGGCGAAGTAGTAGAAGGGCCGCCCGCGCCCGGCCTTGCGGTCCCAGCTCAGCTTCGGCGTCGCGTAGAACCCGGTCGCCGAAAGGCTCACGCGGTCGAGATAGGCCAGCCGGGCGGCCTCGGCGAAGCTGTAGGTCTCGGCCCCGGCCGTGACCCGGCCATCGGCAAAGACGACCTCGGCCGCCTCGGTCTGGTGACGCTCTGCGAGCAGGGCCGCGATGCGGCCCCGGATCTCGTCGCAGGCGGCCTTGACGGCCATGCCGTTCAGGTCCGATCCCGAGGACGCGGCGGTGGCCGAGGTGTTCGGCACCTTGCCGGTGTCGGTCGCGGTGATCTTCACCGCCGAGAGGTCCACACCGAAGGCCTCCGCCGCCACCTGCGCCACTTTCTGGAACAGCCCCTGGCCCATCTCGGTGCCGCCATGGTTCATGTGGATCGAGCCGTCCTGGTAGACATGCACCAGCGCGCCCGCCTGGTTGAGATGCGTCAGCGTGAAGCTGATCCCGAATTTCACCGGCGTCAGCGCGATGCCGCGCTTCAGAACCGGGTTCTCCGCGTTCCAGGCCGCGATCTCGGCCCGGCGGCGGCGGTACTCGGCGCTGTCTGCCAGCGCGTCCACGATCTCGCCGATCACGCAGTCCTCGACCGCCATGTGATAGGGCGTGGTCTGCGCCGTCGACGCCCCGCGCGCGGCGATGCCGGTGCCCGGATCGGCCGCCGCGGCCCCCGGCTTCGCCGTTCCGGAAATATCCTCGGGGGGAGTCCCGGGCGCCTGCCCGGGACGGGGGGCGGACAGCCCCCCTGCCGCGGCGTCCCGGTAGAAATTCAGCTGCCGTATGTCGAGCGGGTCGCGGCCGAGCGCCTGGGCCACGTGATCCATCACCCGCTCGATCCCCACCATGCCCTGCGGCCCGCCGAAGCCGCGGAAGGCGGTGGCCGACTGGGTGTTGGTCTTAAGCCGGTGGCTTTCGATGCGGGCATGGGGCAGGTGATAGGCGTTGTCGGCATGGAGCATGGCCCGGTCGGCCACCGGCATCGACAGATCGAGCGCCCAGCCGCAGCGGGCGTATTGCTCGAACAGCACCGCCTCGAGCCGGCCCTCCGCGTCGGCGCCCGCGCGGTAGGCGATGCGGAAGTCGTGGCGCTTGCCGGTGATCGTCATGTCGTCGTCGCGGTCGTAGCGCATCCGCGCCGGGCGGCCGGTCAGCCGGGCCGCCACGGCGGTGGCGACCGCCAGCGCGTTGCCCTGGCTTTCCTTGCCGCCGAAGCCGCCACCCATGCGCCGCACCTCGACCCGGACGGCGTGCATCGGCACCGCCAGCGCGTCGGCCACCTTGTGCTGGATCTCGGTCGGGTGCTGGCTGGAGGAATGCACCACCATGTCGCCGCCTTCCTGCGGCAGCGCCAGCGCGGCCTGGCCCTCGAGGTAGAAATGCTCCTGCCCGCCGATCTCGATCACGCCCGCGACGCGATGGGCGGACGCGGCGTAGGCGGCCTCGGCGTCGCCCTTCCGCCAGACCACCGGGTCCTCGAAGCGGCTGCCGGCGGCGAGCGCGTCGTCGATGCTCAGGATCGCGGGGCGCGCGCGATAGGCGATCTCCGCGCGCCGCGCGGCCCTGCGCGCCGCCAGGTGGCTTTCGGCGGCGACCAGGAAGATCGGCTGCCCGACATACTGCACCGTGCCGTCGGCCAGGAGCGGTTCGTCATGGATCGAGGGCGAGACGTCGTTCGCGCCCGGCAGGTCCGCCGCGGTCCAGACCGCGACGACGCCGGGGGCGCTGCGCACCGGCGCGAGGTCCATCGACCCGATCTCGCCATGCGCGATCTCCGACAGGCCGAAGCAGAGATGCAGCGCGTTGGCCGGCAGCGGGATGTCGTCGACGTAGCGCGCCGCGCCCGTGACGTGCAGCCGGGCGGCGTCGTGGGGCAGGGGCCTGGCCACGCTCATGCCGGCACCTCCAGCACGCGGGTGGCCGGGCCGTCCGTCGTCTCGAGGAAATAGCGGGTCAGCATGTTGCGGGCCGTTTCCAGCCGGTAGGCGGCGGAGGCCCGCATGTCGTCGATCGGGGCGAAGGCGGCATCGAAGGCCGGCCCGGCGGCCGCGATCGTGGTCGCGGTCCAGGGCTGGCCGCGCAGCGCGTCCTCCACGGCGGTGGCGCGTTTCGGCGTCGCCGCCATGCCGCCGAAGGCGATGCGCGCCCCGGTGACCCGGCCGTCCGTGACGGTCACGTTGAAGCAGCCGCACACGGCCGAGATATCCTGGTCGAAGCGTTTCGACAGCTTGTAGCATTTCAGCCGATCGGGCTGGACCGGGATCGTGACGGCCTCCACCAGTTCGCCGGGCCGGCGGTCCTGCTTGCCGTAATCGAGGAAGAAATCCTCCAGGGGCATGTCCCGCGTCTCGGTGCCGTGGCGCAGGTGCAGCGTCGCGCCGAGCGCGATCAGCGCCGGTGGCCCGTCGCCGATGGGCGAGCCGTTGGCGATGTTGCCGCCGATGGTCGCGGCGTTGCGGACCTGCACGGAGCCGTAGCGGCGGATCAGCTCGCCCAGGCCGGGATGGCGCGGCGCGAGCGCCTCGTGCAATTCCTCCAGCGTGACGGCCGCGCCGATGCGCAGCCCCGCCGCGGTTTCCTCGATCCGCCTGAGCGCGGGCACGCCGGCGACGAAGGCGACGCGATCCAGCGCGCGCAGCGCCTTGGTGACCCAAAGGCCCACGTCGGTCGCGCCGCCCACCAGCACCGCGTCCGGGTGCGCGGCGTACCAGTCCGCCAGCCGCTCGAGGCTGTCGGGCACGAAGGCGTCCGCCGTTTCCAGCGCACCGGCGGCCAGGGTCGCGACGGCGTCGCCATCGGCGCGCATCCAGCCCGGCACGGGCGCGTCCCGGGCCGCCTCGGCGGCGCGGATGATGGGCGCGTAGCCCGTGCAGCGGCAGAGATTGCCGGCGAGCACGTCGTCATGGTCGCGGCGGCCGTTCAGGTGGCCCACCGCCATCGAGACGACGAAGCCCGGTGTGCAGAAGCCGCACTGGCTGGCGTGATGATCGATCATCGCCTGCTGGACCGGGTGCAGCGTGCCGTCGGGGCCGGCGATGCCCTCGACGGTGCGCACCGCCTTGCCGTGGAGCTGCGGCAGGAACAGGATGCAGGCATTGACCGCGCGGTGCACCGGCGTCCCGTCCTCCAGCGCGGTGACCATCACGGTGCAGGCGCCGCAATCGCCCTCGTTGCAGCCTTCCTTGGTGCCGGTAAGGCCGCGCGTCTCGCGGAGCCAGTCGAGCAGGGTCCGGGTTGCGGGGGCGCCGTCCACGCGCACGGGCTCCCCGTTCAGAAGAAAGGTGATCTCTCCCATTTCTGTCCGATGCCGCTTTCTGTTTCGCGGTCTTTCGCCGCAATGCACCGGCCCGATGCGGCGTAAAGCCGGTGCTCTCCCCGTGTTGGTTCCTGTCAGGAAAGACGCCAAACCCCCGGCTTGGCAAGAGTCGAGTTTTGCCGGCCGCGCGAAAGACCTTTCGGGAATTCCCGAAGATGGACGGGCCTTCCGCCCGGGCCGCCGCTGGCCTAGTCTGCCGCCATGAGCAGCGATCCCCGATTCATCCATCTCCGCCTTCACACCGAGTACTCGCTTCTCGAGGGGGCGGTGCCGGTCAAGAAGCTCGCCGGGCTCTGCCGCGATCACGGCATGCCCGCCGTTGCCGTCACCGACACCGACAACATGTTCTGCGCGCTGGAATTTTCGGTCCTGGCGGCGGGGGAGGGGATCCAGCCGATCATCGGCTGCCAGATGCACATGACCTATCTCGACGCCCGGCCGGGAGAGCGGGCGCCGGACCCGGCGCCCGTGGTGCTGCTGGCGCAGAACGAGACCGGCTATCTCAACCTGCTGAAGCTCAATTCCTGCGCCCACCTGATGCGCAGGGGCGAGGCCGCGCAGATCCGGACCGACGAACTGGAGCGTCACGCCGAGGGGCTGATCTGCCTGACGGGCGGTGCGGATGGCCCGGTGGGCCGGCTCCTGCAGGCCGGCCAGCGCCCGGCGGCCGAGGCCCTGGTCCGCCGTCTCGCCGCCGCCTTCGCCGACCGGCTCTATATGGAGATCCAGCGCCACCCCGGCGGCGGCGGCCAGCGCAGCGACGCCGAGGCCGCCACCGAGCGGGGCCTGGTCGAGATGGCCTACGCCATGGACCTGCCGCTTGTGGCCACCAACGACGTGCATTTCCCCAGGCCCGAGATGTACGAGGCGCATGACGCGATGCTCTGCGTGGCCCAGGGCGCCTATGTCGACCAGCAGGAGCCGCGTCGCCGGCTGACGCCCGAGCATCACTTCAAGTCGCCCGAGGAAATGGCCGCGCTTTTCGCCGACCTGCCGGAGGCGATCGAGAACACGGTCGAGATCGCGCGGCGCTGTGCCTTCAAGGCAGAGAAACGCGCGCCGATCCTGCCGCGCTTCGCCGAGGACGAGGTGGAGGAACTGCGCCGCCAGGCGCAGGCGGGGCTGAAGGCCCGGCTCGACGTCATTCCCCATGCCGCGCCGGTCGAGGACTACGAGGCGCGGCTGGACTACGAGCTCGGCATCATCGAGTCGATGGGGTTCCCGGGCTACTTCCTGATTGTCGCCGATTTCATCAAATGGGCGAAGGATCACGACATCCCCGTCGGGCCGGGGCGCGGGTCGGGCGCGGGGTCGCTGGTGGCCTACGCGCTGACGATCACCGATCTCGACCCGCTGCGCTACAAGCTGCTCTTCGAGCGCTTCCTCAATCCCGAGCGGGTCTCGATGCCGGACTTCGACATTGATTTCTGCATGGATCGCCGCGAGGAGGTGATCGAGTACGTCCAGAAGAAATACGGCGCCGAGAAGGTCGCGCAGATCATCACCTTCGGCGCGCTCCTGTCCAAGGCGGCGGTGCGCGACGTCGGCCGGGTGCTGCAGATGCCCTACGGCCAGGTGGACCGGCTTTCGAAGCTGATCCCGGTCGAGGGGGTGAAGCCCGTCTCCATCGCCAAGGCGCTGGAGGAGGAACCGCGCCTGCGCGAGGAGGCCCGCGCCGAGGAGGTCGTCGACCGGCTGCTGACCTATGGCCAGCAGATCGAGGGGCTGTTGCGCAACGCCTCGACCCATGCCGCGGGCGTGGTGATCGGCGACCGCCCGCTGGACGAGCTGGTGCCGCTCTACAAGGACCCGCGCTCGGAGATGCCGGCGACCCAGTTCAACATGAAATGGGTCGAACAGGCGGGGCTGGTCAAATTCGACTTCCTCGGTCTGAAGACGCTGACGGTGATCCAGAACGCCGTCGACCTGATCCGCGCGGGCGGACGGCAGCTGCACGAGGCCGCCGACGGCCGGCAGCTCTACGCGCCGCCCGAAGGGGCCGGGAACCAGATCAACGCCATCCCGCTCGAGGACGAGGCGACCTACAGGCTCTATGCCTCGGCCAAGACGGTGGCGGTGTTCCAGGTGGAAAGCTCGGGCATGATGGACGCGCTCCGGCGGATGAAGCCCACCTGCATCGAGGACATCGTCGCGCTCGTCGCGCTCTACCGCCCGGGACCGATGGAGAACATCCCGAAATACTGCGAGGTGAAGAACGGGATCTCCGAACGCGACCACATCCACCCCTCGATCGATCACATCCTGGACGAGACCCAGGGCATCATCGTCTACCAGGAACAGGTGATGCAGATCGCCCAGGAGATGGCCGGCTACACGCTGGGCGGCGCCGACCTGCTGCGCCGGGCCATGGGCAAGAAGATCAAGGAGGCGATGGACGCCGAACGCCCGAAATTCATCGACGGCGCCAAGGAGAACGGCGTCGACGACGGCAAGGCGCTCGAAGTCTGGAACCTGCTCGAGAAATTCGCCAATTACGGCTTCAACAAGTCGCACGCGGCAGCCTATGCCGTGGTCAGCTACCAGACGGCATGGCTCAAGGCCAATCACCCGGTGGAATTCATGGCCGCGGTGATGAACTGCGACATGCACCTGACCGACAAGCTCAACATCTACAAGCGCGAGGTCGACCGGCTGGGGATCGGGCTCGTGCCGCCCTGCGTGAACCGCTCCGGCGCGCACTTCACCGTCGCGGACGGGCAGATCGTCTACGCGCTCGGGGCGCTCAAGAACGTGGGCGCCGACGCGATGCGCCTCATCGTCGAGGCGCGCGGCGAGCGCCCGTTCCGCGATCTCTTCGACGTCGCCGAGCGCGTCGACCTCAAGCGGATCGGCAAGCGCTCGCTCGAGATGCTGGCCCGCGCCGGGGCCTTCGACGAACTCGACCCCAACCGCGCCCGGGTCTTCGCGGCCCTCGACGCGCTGGTGGCCTATTCGAGCTCGGTCCACGAGGACCGCGCCTCGGCGCAGGTCTCGCTCTTCGGCGAGGCGACCGAGACCTTGCCGAAGCCGCGCCTGCCCCAGGCCGAGGACTGGCTGCCGGCAGAGCGGCTCGGCCAGGAACACCAGGCGGTGGGCTTCTACCTGTCCGGCCACCCGCTCGACGATTACATGGGGCCGCTGAAGCGCAAGGGCGTGTCGACCCTGGCCGAACTCGAGAAGAAGGCCGCCGGCGGTCCCTGCGTCGCCAAGCTCGCGGGATCGGTCTCGGTCCGCCAGGAGCGCAAGTCGGCGCGCGGCAACCGCTTCGCCTTCGTCCAGCTCTCGGATCCCTCGGGGCTCTACGAGGTCACCGTCTTCTCCGACACGCTCGAGGCCGGGCGCCAGCATCTGGAACCCGGCTCGAACGTGGTCCTCTCGGTGGAGGCGACACTGGAGGCCGACCAGCTGAAGCTGCTGGCCCGCGGGGTGCAGCCCGTCGACCTGGCGGTGGCGGACGCGGCGCCGGCGGGGCTGCGCGTCTATCTCGACGATGCCTCGGCAATGACGACCGTCGCCCGCGTGCTGGAGCGCGCCCGCGCCGAGGCCCAGGTCCGCGCCCGCGGGCCGGTCTCGCTCTGTCTCATGGCGCCCGACCTCCCCGGCGAGGTCGAGGTCGCGCTGCCCGAGCCCTTTCCGGTGACGCCCCAGGTCAAGGGCGCGATCCGGAGCCTCGGCGGCGTGGTGGAGGTGGAAGACTACTGAGCCCGCGCGTGCCGCGCGGGCGGTTTCGCGCGCCCTGCGCGCGAGGATATTTGGACCACTTGGAAGGGGCGGACCGACCGCGCCCTCCAAGTGGCGGAAATATCCCCGCCGGAGGCATCGCAATCCCGGGCGCGCAGCGCCCGTCCGGCGCGCCGCCGCCGACCCCGACGGACAGGGCGATGAGATGGGGGAGGGCCGGGGTCGCGGTCATCGGGCGCGGTCGTTCCGGGCAAGGCTCACCAGTGCGGCGGCTTCTCGTCGCCGAGCGGGACCGTGCCGCCGGCCGCGACCTCGCGCTCGGCCTCGCGGTCCATCAGCAGCGCCACGCGGCGTTCGAGCCGCTCGATCGCGGTCGCCTGTCCCGCGACGACATCGCTGAGATCCTCGACCATGCGGGTCAGGTGGGCAAGTCCCGCCTCGGCGTTGTCCAGTCGGTCGCTCATATGCACTCTCCTTCCGATCCTGCGCGGAAGTCCTAACCGCTTCGCGCCCGGGATGCACCGGGGAACGCGCCCCGCCTTGCCCCCCCGCCGCCCATCCGCTAGACGACGCGGCAAGTGCCCACGAGGGATGCGAGATGGCGAAGGACAAGGCGAAGAAACCCCGGCGGCCCAGGGCCGAGACGCCCAAGGGCTTCCGCGACTATTTCGGCGCGGAGGTGAGCGCGCGCAACGCGATGCTGGCCACCATCGCCGAGGTGTATCACCGCTACGGCTTCGACCCGCTCGAGACCGCCGCCGTCGAGACGCTGGAGGCGCTGGGCAAGTACCTGCCCGACGTCGACCGCCCCCATGCCGGGGTCTTCGCCTGGCAGGAAGAGGATGACGGCGACTGGCTGGCGCTGCGCTACGACCTGACCGCGCCGCTGGCGCGGGTGGCCGCGCAGCATCGCCAGGAGCTGCCGACGCCCTATCGCCGCTACGCGATGGGCCCGGTCTGGCGCAACGAGAAGCCCGGCCCGGGCCGGTTCCGCCAGTTCTACCAGTGCGACGCCGACACCGTGGGCGCGCCCAGCGTCGCGGCGGATGCCGAGATCTGCGCCATGCTGGCCGAGACGCTGGAGGCGGTGGGCATCCCGCGCGGCGACTACATCGTGCGGGTCAACAACCGCAAGGTCCTGAATGGCGTGATGGAGGTCGCGGGCATCCTCGACCCCGCCGATCAGGATCGCTTCGAGCACGAGCGCGGCATCGTGCTCCGGGCCATCGACAAGCTCGACCGTCTGGGCGAGGACGGCGTGCGCGCGCTGCTCGGCGCGGGCCGCAAGGACGAGTCGGGCGACTTCACCGAGGGCGCGCAGCTCTCCGACGGGCAGGCCGAGATCGTCATGGGCTTCATGGCCGCCGGCCGCGAGACGGGCGCGGCGACCTGTGCGCGACTGCGCGAACTGGTGCAGGGCGCAGAGACCGGCGAGACCGGCGTCCAGGAGCTCGAGACCATCGCGGCGCTGCTCGACGCGCAGGGCTTCGGCCCCGACCGCATCGTGATCGACCCGTCGGTGGTGCGCGGACTCGGCTACTACACCGGGCCGGTCTTCGAGGCCGAGCTGACCTTCGAGATCACCGATGAAAAGGGCCGGCCGCGCCAGTTTGGCTCCGTCGCCGGGGGCGGGCGCTACGACGACCTGGTCAAGCGCTTCACCGGCCAGGCGGTGCCTGCGACCGGCGTGTCGGTGGGCGTCGACCGGCTGCTCGCGGCCCTTCATGCCAGGGGCCGGGGCGGGGCGGAGGCCCACGGGCCCGTCGTCGTCACCGTCATGGATCGTGACCGCATGGCCGACTACCAGGCCATGGCCGCCGAGCTGCGCGGCGCCGGCATCCGGGCCGAGGTCTATCTCGGCAATCCGAAGAATTTCGGCAACCAGATGAAATATGCCGACCGCCGCGCCGCGCCGGTCGCGGTGATCCAGGGCGAGGATGAGCGCGCCCGCGGCGTCGTCCAGGTCAAGGATCTCGTGCTCGGCGCCCGCATCGCCGAGGATGCGACGCTGGAGGAATGGAAGGCGCGGCCCGCGCAGTACGAGGTCGCGCGCGGCGACCTCGTGGCCGAGGTGCGGCGCATCCTGGCCGGTGGGACGGGCTGATGGACACCGCCGCGAAAGCCGCGATCCGGGCCGAGGCCGACCGGCTGGCCGCGCACTTCGCCGCGGCGGGGGCGCATCCCGTCGAGGCCGATATCCTGCAGCCGGCCGGGACGCTGCTCGATCTCTACGGCGAGGATATCCGTGCCCGTGCCTACACCACCCGCGACCCGGTCCGGGGCGAGCTGATGCTGCGGCCCGACTTCACCGTGCCGGTGGTGCAGATGCACATGGCCGAGGGCGCCGAGCCCGCGCGCTACACCTATGCCGGGCCGGTCTTCCGCATGCAGGACGCGGCCTCTCACCGGGCCTCGGAATACCTGCAGGTGGGCTACGAGCTTTTCGCCCGCGACGATCCCGCGGCCGCCGATGCCGAGGTCTTCGCGCTTTTCGCGAAGCTGCTCGCGCCGCTGGGGCTGCGGGCGGCGACCGGGGATATCGGGCTGCTGAAGGCGGCCGTGGCGGGCCTGCGCACGACGGCGCGGCGCAAGGCGGCGCTGGCGCGCCACATCTGGCGCCCGGCACGCTTCCGCGCGTTGCTCGACCGGTTCGGCGGGCGCACGGCCCCTCCGGCAAGCCGCGCCGCGCTGCTGGACGCGGCCGGGACGACCCCGGCCGGGACGCTGATCGCCGAGGCCGGCCCGCTGGTCGGCCTGCGCACGCCCGACGAGATCGCGTCGCGCATCGCGGCGCTTCGGGCGGATGCCGCCGCGCCGCCGATCGCCGCCGGCGAGCTGGCGATCCTCGACCGGCTGCTCGGGCTGGCCGACACCGCGCCGCGCGCGCTGACCGAGTTGCGCGGCCTTGCCGGCGAAATGCCGGCCCTGGCGCCCGCCACCGACCGGATGGCGGCACGGCTGGACGCCCTCGCAGACCGTGACGTCGACATCGACGCGCTGCCCTTCGAGGGCAGCTACGGGCGCACCACGCTCGAGTATTACGACGGCTTCGTCTTCGGGTTCTACGCCGAGGGGCGCGCGCTGCCGCCCGTGGCCAGCGGCGGGCGCTACGACGCGCTCACGCGGGTCCTGGGGCAGGGCCGCGAGATCCCGGCCGTGGGCGGCGTGATCCGTCCCGCGCAGGTGCTCGCCGTGCAGGAGGGATCGGCATGACCGTCAAGCTCGGCCTGCCGTCCAAGGGACGGCTCATGGAACAGGCCTTCGACTGGTTCGCCGCACGCGGCGTCGCGGTCCGGCGCACCGGCTCGGACCGGGAATATGCCGGCGCCGTCGAGGGGGCGGACGGGGTGGAGCTGGTGCTGCTCTCGGCCGGAGAGATCCCGCGCGAGCTTGCGGCGGGACGGATCCACCTGGGCGTCACCGGCACCGATCTCGTGCGCGAGAAGATCCCGCTCTGGTCCGAGAAGATCGCGGAGATCGCGCGCCTCGGCTTCGGCCATGCCGACCTGGTGCTGGCCGTGCCGCGGGCCTGGATCGACGTGGATACGCTCGACGATCTCGACGCCGCGGCGGCGGCCTTCCGGGCGGCACATGGCCACCGGCTGCGGATTGCCACGAAGTACCATACGCTGGTGCGGGATTTCCTGAAGGCCAACGGCGTCGCGGATTACCGGCTGGTGGACAGCCAGGGCGCGACGGAGGGCACGGTCAAGAACCTGACCGCCGAGGCCATCGCCGACATCACCTCCTCGGGCGAGACGCTGCGCGCCAATCACCTGAAGATCCTCTCCGACGGGTTGATCCTGCAGAGCCAGGCGACCCTGTTCCGCTCACGGACTGCCCCGGCGGAGGGCGCCACGGGGCGGCGCCTGGCCGCGTTGCTCGAGACGCTGGGGCTCGCCGCGGCGGGCTGAGCCCGCGCGCCGGCGCGCGGGCGGTTTCGCGCCCTTCGGGCGCGAGGATATTTGGACCACTTGGAAGGAGCGCGCGGCCTCTCCCTCCAAGTGGTGGAAATATCCCCGCCGGAGGCCTCGATCGCCGCGCAGCGGCGCTCAGCGCACGCCGATCTCGGCCAGCGCGGCGGCCAGGGCGGGCGGCAGCGACTCCTCGCGCGCACGGCCGGGCGGCAGGTCACGGGGGCTCTCCTCGGGCCTGAGGTAGCGCCAGCCCTGGAAAGGCCGGCGGGGCGCCCCCTCGGTGCGGACGATCTCGGGGTCGAGCAGGATACCGCAGCGCCGCACCCCGTCGCCGCGGTCGACCGGGTCGAGCCGCAGGATGCGCTGGCGCGCCAGGATCACCCCCTTGAACACCCAGTAGAGCGATCCGCCCGCGAGGATTTCGTCCGCGCGCTTGGGCCACATGCGGGTGACGTGACAGGGCAGGCCGTCCGGGGACTTCGCCGCGCGGCTCGCCTGCCACCGCGCGAGGTCCTCGACCTTTTCGGCCCCGACGCAGAGTTTCACGAGATTGATATGGCCTTTTGCCACCCTGACCCCATATCTTGTCTGTCCGTCCGAAAGCTAACCGAGTCGTTGCGTTTTTCAAGCGGACCGCCTATTTTCGAGGACTCTTTCGCAACCCATCGGACGCTGCCCCATGACGCGTTTTTCCGCCCCCATCGCCGAGCAGATCTGGGACATGAAATACCGCCTGAAGGAGGCCGACGGCAGTCCCGTCGACCAGACCGTTCAGGATACCTGGCGGCGAATCGCGCGGGCGCTGGCAGCCGCCGAGACGGACCCGGCAGAGTGGGAGGATGCCTTCTACCAAGCGCTCGAAGGGTTCCGCTATCTGCCGGCCGGCCGGATCACGGCCGGGGCCGGGACCGCGCGGGACGTCACGCTGTTCAATTGCTTCGTGATGGGCACCATCCCCGACAGCATGTCCGGGATCTTCGACATGCTGAAGGAAGCCGCGCTGACCATGCAGCAGGGTGGTGGCATCGGATATGATTTCTCGACCATCCGGCCCAAGGGCGCGGCGGTCCAGGGCGTGGCCGCAGACGCGTCCGGCCCGCTCAGCTTCATGGATGTGTGGGACGCGATGTGTCGCACGATCATGTCGGCCGGTTCGCGCCGCGGCGCGATGATGGCGACGATGCGCTGCGACCACCCGGACATCGAGGATTTCATCGCCGCCAAGCAGGATCCGGCGCGGCTGCGCAACTTCAACCTCTCGGTCCTGGTCACCGACGCCTTCATGGAGGCGGTGAAGGCCGACGGCGCCTGGGATCTGGTCTTCGGCGACAAGGTTTATCACACGGTCGAGGCGCGCGCGCTCTGGGATCGGATCATGCGCGCGACCTATGACTACGCCGAACCCGGCGTGATCTTCATCGACCGCATCAACGAGATGAACAACCTGCGTTACTGCGAGGAGATCAGCGCGACGAATCCCTGCGGCGAGCAGCCGCTTCCGCCCTATGGCGCCTGCCTTCTGGGATCCGTCAACCTGGCCACCCTGGTCAGCGCCCCCTTCGAGCCGGCCGCCGCGCTCGACGAGGCGGCGTTGCACGATCTGGTGCGCACGGCCGTGCGGATGATGGACAACGTGGTCGACGTCTCGCGCTTCCCGCTGCCCCAGCAGGCCGAGGAGGCGCGGAACAAGCGCCGGATCGGGCTGGGCGTCACCGGGCTGGCGGATGCGCTGCTGATGCTGGGCCTGCGCTACGGCTCGGAAGAGGCCGCCGCGCAGACCGAGGCCTGGATGAAGGCCATCGCCCGCGAGGCCTATCTCGCGTCGGTCGAGCTGGCCAGGGAAAAGGGCGCCTTCCCGCTTTTCGATGCCGAGAAGTTCCTCGAAAGCGGGGCGCTGCGGCACATGGACGAGGACGTGCGCGAGGCGATCCGCACCCATGGCATCCGGAACGCGCTGCTGACCTCGATCGCGCCGACGGGGACGATCAGCCTCTACGCTGGGAACGTCTCGTCGGGGATCGAGCCGGTCTTCGCCTACAGCTACAACCGCAAGGTCCTGCAGAAGGACGGCTCGCGCACCGAGGAGGAGGTCGTCGACTACGCCGTGCAGCTCTGGCGCGACAAGTTCGGCGACGCGGAGCTGCCCGCGCATTTCGTGAACGCCCAGACCCTGACGCCCGAGGATCACGTGCGCATGCAGGCGGCGGCGCAGAAATGGGTCGACAGCTCGATCTCGAAAACGATCAACTGCCCCGAGGACATTTCCTTCGAGCATTTCAAGGACGTCTATCTCCAGGCCTACGAGACCGGCTGCAAGGGCTGCACGACCTATCGCCCGAACGAGGTCACCGGATCGGTGCTGTCGGTCAGCGAAGAGACCGAGGCCGCGCCAGAGGCCGACCGCGGCGCCGATGTCGTCTACATCGCCGAGCCGCTCGGCCGCCCGCAGACGCTGGAGGGACACACCTACAAGCTCAAATGGCCGATGTCCGAGCACGCGATCTACATCACGATCAACGATATCATCGTGAACGGCCACCGGCGGCCCTTCGAGGTTTTCATCAACTCCAAGAACATGGAGCATTACGCCTGGACGGTCGCTCTGACCCGCATGATCTCGGCGGTGTTCCGGCGCGGCGGCGACGTGAGTTTCGTGGTCGAGGAACTCAAGGCGGTGTTCGACCCGCGCGGCGGCGCCTGGGTGGCGGGGAAATACATCCCCTCGATCCTGGCCGCGATCGGCGGCGTGATCGAGGAACACATGATCTCCATCGGCTTCATCGACGCGGCCGGGGCCGGGCTGAAGAGCGACCCGCACGCGGCACTCTACGAAACCGGCGAGGCCGCGCCGGCCGGCAAGACCTGCGAGCATTGCGGCAGCCGCGAGATGCGCATGATCGAGGGCTGCATGACCTGCGCCGATTGCGGTTTCTCGAAATGTCAATAGCCATGGTCTAAGCACACCTCTTGTTATTTCCACTCTGTATTGGAAGAGCCGCCAAGTCACTGACTTGGCGGCTCTTTTTTCTTTTTTCGCCAGTATAGGCAACCGGTACATTACTAATGACAAAAAAATCATCAGCCATTTTCTTAGTTCATTATATATTATTAGAAAATCAATTGGTTTTAGATACTTGATATGATATTTTTCCAGAAAATGTTTAGTTGTAAGATATGTCCACTCTACCCATTTTACTTCGTCGTTTTCAGGCCGCTGATGGCCGTGCGCGCGGCATCCTTGTGGACGCACGCAGCTACGCGCCGTCGATCGCCGCATCTGTCTACGAAGCGTCCTTGAGCCGACGGTGCAGATCACCCAACACGCTCTATCATGCGCTTAGTTCCGCACAGCTGCTTCTCTCTTGGGCCTGTGAAGCAGGCTTCGATATCGAGCGGCGGATCCTCAATGGCTTGTCGCTCGAGTTGCAGGAAATCGAAGCTTTTGCTCACTGGCTTGATGGCTATTGCCGTGGCAGTGCGGCGGCGCTCACTCGCAGCGGTATCAATACCTACAACGCCCACTTAGCTGGCGCGCAACGAATGGTGGCGTGGTTTGTTGATCGGTATTGCGACAGTAGTCAAACGACGCTACCGCGAGGCGTTTTTCTTGACGCGCTCCAGGAAAGCTCAAAGCGCGCTTGGAAAAGCCAGCGGATAAAGGGCAGCTTTGACCCCATCGCCCCTGACCTTTCTGATGACGATATCTCCGCAATCGAGACGTTTCTGCATAATGCTGCAACGTGTGAGCGGCCGGAACGGCGGTGGGTTCGCGCCTACCTTATCTGGCGGCTTGCCATTGAATTCGGTCTGCGTATCGGCGAGATCCTCGCTCTGAGGGTGGAGGATTGTCCAAGCCGCACAGATCCTGCTTTCAGAATTGTCCGCATTGATGGTCGCGACGGAGAGCAGGATCCTCGGGGCGTCTACGCTCCACGGCCGAAATCCTTGGGTCGTGAGCTGGCCCCGATTTTGTCGAACTCCGTCTTTCCCCGCCTCGTGATCGACTACATGGCGGACCACCGCGTGAAGAAGATGCGCCGTGCAGGCGGGCACGTTATCTGGCGTCCAGTTATGTCGCATCCCTACCTTCTGGTAGATGACGGAGGCGACCCTCTGTCAGTGTTTACTACACGAAATCTGGCGAAGTCGATCGAAGAAAATACTGGGGTCCGTTTTACCTGGCATCTTGCCCGTCATGCCTTTTTCAACCGGGCTTATGCCGCCGCTGCTTCAGTACAAGACCCAACCCAACGATCAATACGTCTGAACGACCTAATATATTGGGGCGGCTGGTGCAATCCGAGTAGTCTTGACTGTTATGTTCGACGCGCACGAATGAAGAGAGCTCGCACGGGACTTGCTATTTGGAATGGCTTAAACCGTTGGGAAGCTCTTGGATGATTTTTGACCCATCCTCTGGCTATTGGACCAATGCGGACGGCTCTTGGTTCATAAAAAACGAGTTCAATCCGACCTGCCCAATTTACATTTCGGTTACCGAAAAAAGTTGGACTGCGGTCTATCTCCAAAAAACCCACACACTGACATGGCCGGCGAACCTCGATCCAGATATTCGGAAAGTTCTGGAGAGCGTTTTGAGAAATCGCATGCGGCGTATGGCTCCTTCTGCGCTTGAGAAGTACCGACAGATCATCGAGTCAATGGATCGGCTGCGACTCAGTGGTCGCTGTCTTCGGATGAACGACCTTCTGGATGGTCAGACGGTGCGCAGTCTATGGGATGCGCTTCACAGCGATTTGCGGCCACATTTGCGCGGTATACTTCCAGACATCATTGCTTCTCGTGACCCACATGTGGCCCAAGCGATGCTACTTCTCATGAGAGGCTGGAAAGCCAAGCGGTCACTGAAGTGGAAGCGGGCTGTGCTCGAATGGGACGCCCGACACGGTTCGATGACATCTGCTGAGCTGGAAGTGTTGCGCGCGCATCTGTCTCCACCTGCGGCTGAGTCGCTCTATGGTCATTTTTCACGGTTGATCGTTCGCCTTACTCTTGCAACGCTTAGACGGCCCTCTCAGATCATCTCTATTCAGGCAGATGGGCTCCGCCGCATTTCGACCGCAATTGGCACGACGGTGGACCTTCGCGTGCCAAAAGGTAAAGGCCAAGTTGGAGCTAAGGCGCCTTGGCTGCCCATTCCTGTTGATCTTGCCAACGACATTGAAATTTATCGTGCTCGACCTGAGATCAGGAATGCGTCGGTCTCAGGCCACGTGTTGCTCCCTCTGGCAATAGGAGCATCCGAGAATACACGGCGCAGCAATATTGTGAAACAAGTCATTGCACCCAACGGAACTCAGGCCACAGCTGCGGCTCGGTCTTGGGTAAAAAGACTTCATATTGTCAGCCCGAGGACAAACGAGTTGATGCACATCAATCTGCGTCGTCTTCGGCACACAGGGGCAACCCACCTCGCCATGCAGGGTTACCCGCTTGATCTCATTCAGGATGTGCTTGAGCATGCCGACGGGCGATCTACGCACTACTACATCGACGCCGTGGCTGTCGAATTCCTCCCGGTCTTCGAAAAAGCAGATCGGAATCTTGGCGGGCGCTTTTCAATGCTGCGGGACGCGTGGTTCAAGGGACGTGTGATTGATCGCAAGGACGCACCTAACCGACCCATTCTCGTCCCTGATGTTAGTGCTCCTGCGGCGGTGGGTGCATGTGGAAAAGGCGATACCTGTTCCGTACATCCGCTCTTTAGTTGCTATTCTTGCGCGCATTTCCTCGCGTTCAGGGACGCCAACCATCAAAAGGTCTTGGACTTTGCCGAGTCCGAATATGCACGTTGGCGCGCCGTCGAGCCCAGTAACTCACGCTCAAAGGCTATCAAGGATTTTGATCGCATCGCCGCAGGTGTGCGCGACGTGATCGACCTTATCGGCAGTGGGGATCCTGAAACTGATGGCTGAACGTTTGCGAGCGCTCTTGGAGAAGGCCGTTGGAGATACGCCGCTCGTCCATGAGCTCCCGCGTTATCTTTCCGGCGCGCCGGAATGGCTGGATCCAGACGCTGAAACTTGGAACATCGCGCAACTACACCATCAATCGGATAAGAAAACTTGGACCCTTGATTTCAGGCGCTTGACTCACCAAGAGTTGCGGGCTGTCGCCCGCGCGCATGCCCTGTGGCAAATCGTGGAGCAGCAGGTCAGTCCCACCTCTCTGACCGGGGCGCTGAACGTCTTCGTTTATCTGGCCGACCAACTCGCTGCGCGGCCTCTGGCACTCTTGAAGACCGAAGACTTCCATGCAGCCGAGCACGACATCAGCAGTAACTACGCCCCTGGAACCAGTGCGCGCATGTGCGCTGATCTTCAGCGCATCTGCGCTTGGCTCGACCGACATGTGGGCCTTCGGCTGGAATACACCTCAACGCTCCGAGCGCCCACGGAACATGGCCGCGCCGCTACCGATGAAGGGCGTGATGCCAAACTGCTACCAGACAGCGTTGTCGCTGATTTACTGAGCGCTCGGCACGACCCCAATCTATCCAAGCGTGATCGCTTCTATCTCGCTGTGATTGCCATCTCTGTCGCTACCGGTTTTCGATTGGCCGAACTTCTCACACTACCCGATGACTGCCTGATCGAGGACCAAGGCGCGCTTCTGGTTCGTAGCTTTGTGTCGAAGCATGGCAAGGCAGCCCCACGGCCAGTGGTGCCCGAGCTGGCCGAGATGGTGGTCGACGCGGTGAAATATTTACGCAAAGTCACGCGGCCGGCACGCGAACAAGCGCGAGCTTGGACCGTGAACCCGCCCATCATCTGGGTATCGATTGTGCGTGACTCCGATCCGGACGCCTTCGAGTACTTTTTGCGCCATTGGCTGGCTGACTGGATTGCTAATCCGAGCAATAGAATGATCGATTCACGTTGGGCGTATTTCTCACGGGGCGATCAATCCAAATGGATACCTCTTGCCAGCCTTCTCGAGAAGCACGAAGGAAATATCTCGGCTATTTCGAGAGAGCTCGGCATGGCCCGCGTCAGTGTGGCAAAGCTCATTAAGCAGCTTGATGCATCGCGGCGCGGCGCGGTGTATCTCGGAAATAAGAATCCCAGCTCCCGGCGCGCCTTCGACACGGACCGTCGATTCCCATCCATAACAGCCTTCGGCAAGCTAAGGAAACTCTGAAAAACCTCGCGTCCTGAGCGTCTTGAGGTAGACTTGCCGGGACACCAGAGGACACTCCCGATGC
>CAJXYS010000057.1 GCA_913063035.1 uncultured Maritimibacter sp.
ACGATGCGCGACTTGGTGTTCTTGCCCAGATGCACCATCTTGGTGCCGGTATCGGCCTGCTGGTAGTTGTTGGTGATGGCGATCGAGTAGAACTCGCCCTGGCTGTCGTCGCCGCGCAGGATGCAGGACGGGTATTTCCACGTCACGGCGGACCCGGTCTCGACCTGGGTCCACATGACCTTGGACCGGTCGCCGCGGCAATCGGCGCGCTTGGTGACGAAGTTGTAGATGCCGCCATTGCCTTCCTCGTCGCCCGGATACCAGTTCTGGACGGTCGAGTATTTCACCTCGGCGTCTTCCTCGGCGATGATTTCGACGACGGCCGCGTGCAGCTGGTGCGTCTCGCGCATCGGCGCGGTGCAGCCCTCGAGGTAGCTTACATAGCTGCCCTTGTCGGCGATGATCAGCGTCCGTTCGAACTGGCCGGTGTTCTCGGCGTTGATACGGAAATAGGTGCTGAGCTCCATCGGGCAGCGCACGCCCGGCGGCACGTAGACGAAGGAACCGTCCGAGAAAACCGCCGAGTTGAGCGTGGCGAAGTAGTTGTCAGAGGGTGGCACGACGCTGCCGAGATACTTCTTCACCAGCTCGGGATGGTCCTGGATCGCCTCCGAGATCGAGCAGAAGATCACGCCGGCCTTGGCCAGTTCCTCCTTGAATGTCGTGCCGACCGAGACGGAGTCGAACACCGCGTCGACGGCAACCTTGCGGCCCTCGGCCGGGGCCGTCTCGTCGGCGCCCTCGACGCCGGCCAGGATCATCTGTTCCTTCAGCGGGATGCCCAGCTTTTCATAGGTCGCGAGCAGCTGGGGATCGACCTCGTCGAGCGATTTCGGCTTTTCCGCCATGCTCTTGGGCTTGGCATAGTAATACTGCTCCTGGAAATCGATCGGCGGGTAGCTGACCATGGCCCAGTCGGGCTCTTTCATCTTGGTCCAGCGGGCATAGGCTGCCAGGCGCCATTCCGTCATCCATTCCGGTTCGCCGTTCTTGTCCGAGATCAGGCGGACGATGTCCTCGTCCAGGCCCTTCGGCGCGAACTCCATCTCGATCTCGGTTTCCCAGCCGTACTTGTAGCGTTCGCCGACCGATTTGACCGTTTCGACCGTCTCGCGGTCGACGCCTTCGCGGATTTCGGTGTTGTCCAGTGCCGTCATGTGCCTGTCCGTTCTCCTGTTCGCGCCCCGGTCGGGGCCGTTTCGCGTCTCTACTGTCCTCAGGCGGCGCGCGCCTTGTGCCTGCGGTACTGCGCCTCCCATGCATCGGCGAAGCGCATGATTTCCTCTTCCGTCGTCTCCGGCCCCATCGAGACCCGGATCGCCGATCCGGCCACCGTCTCGTCCCGGCCCATCGCAAGCAATGCGCGGCTGGCCTTGACCTTGCCGCTGGAACAGGCCGCGCCCGACGATACCGCGAAGCCGGCCAGATCCATCTGCATCACTTGTGTCTCGCCCTTCCAGCCGGGCACGGCGAAGTTGGACGTGTTGGGCAGGCGCGGGGCGCCCTTGCCAAGGAAGATAGTGTCCGGTGCGGCGTCTGCCAGACGGGCCTCGAGCCGGTCGCGCAGCGCGGCCACGCGGTCCCAGGTGCCGTCGGCCAGCTCCCGCTGCGCGGCCTCGGCGGCGGCGCCGAAACCGGCGATGCCGATCAGGTTTTCCGTGCCCGACCGGCGGCCCATTTCCTGGCCGCCGCCCCTGATCCGGGCCGTGACGTCCAGCCCCTGGCGCAGCACCAGGGCGCCGACGCCCTTCGGGCCGCCGAGCTTGTGGGCCGAGAGCAGCGCCATCTCGACGCCCGACCATGCGAAGCTCACCGGGATCTTGCCGAAGGCCTGCGTGAAGTCCGACACGGCCAGTCCCGCGGGCAGGGTCTGGACGACGCCGGTTTCGCCATTGGCTTTCTGCAGCGTGCTGGCCGCGGGGTCGGCGACGGTGACGCGGCCCTCGGCATCGGCCGCAAGCCCGTCGGACGTCCAGGCCGCGACCGCGTCGTGCTCGATGCCCGCCGCGGCGAGATCGCGCCCGGCCAGTGCCAGCGCCGCCGCCTCCGTCGCGCCGGAGGTAAAGACGATATCCGCCCCGCTGGCCCCGAAGGCTTCGGCGATCTGGGCGCGGGCGCGTTCCATCAGCCCCTTCGCGGCGCGTCCCTCGGCATGGACCGAGGACGGGTTCCCGACCACGTCCATCGCCGCGATCATGGCGTCGCGGGCCTCGGGGCGCAGCGGCGCGGTCGCGTTCCAGTCGAGATAGCTCCGTGCCGTCATCCGTCGTCCACCACCTGGAAGAGCGCCGGCACCGCCGGGCAGGGCTTGAGCTGGTTGTCCACGATATCCGACAGCCGGACCTGGTGGAGGAACACATAGACCTGCGCCGACAGGCTTTCCCAGAGCCGGTTCGTCAGGGATTGCGCCCGCGTGCCCGACAGGCCGCCCGAGGCCCCTGCCCCGGTATGCATGGCGCTCACAGTTTCGTCGACGGCCTCGAGCACCTCCGACACGCGGATCGCGTCGGCCATCCGCGCCAGGCGATAGCCGCCGCCCGGCCCGCGGACCGATTCCACCAGCCCCGCGCGGCGCAGCTTGACGAACAGTTGCTCGAGATAGGGCAGCGAGATGTCCTGCCGGTCGGAGATCGCGGAGAGCGAGACGAGCTCGCCGGGCTCGGCCGCGGCCAGATCGGTCAGCGCGACCATCGCGTAACGGCCCTTGGTGCTGAGTTTCATGTCTGTCTCGCTCTGCGTTGGAGTTGACGAAGCCGCGAACGGGGCTTAACTCCGAAATCTCGATGGACGGGAGGCGGCAAGCCTAAATTTAGAATAGTTCTAGGTTCTCTGAGCGATTCCGTCAAGATTGACGGTCGCACAGGGCCCGATCAGACCTGAGACAGGGGACCCGATGCCAGAAGTCATTTTCCCCGGCCCGGAGGGACGCCTCGAAGGCCGGTATCACGCACAGAAAGAACGCGACGCGCCGATCGCGCTGGTGCTGCATCCGCACCCGCAGTTCGGCGGCACGATGAACAACCGCGTGGTCTACAACCTTCACTACGCCTTTCACAACATGGGCTTCACGGTGCTGCGGTTCAACTTCCGCGGGGTCGGCCGCAGCCAGGGCGAATACGACCAGGGCGTGGGCGAACTCAGCGATGCGGCCTCTGCACTCGACTACCTGCAGTCGATGAACCCCAACGCCAAGCACTGCTGGGTGGCCGGCTTCTCTTTCGGAGCGTGGATCGGCATGCAGTTGCTGATGCGGCGGCCCGAGATCACCGGGTTCGTCTCGGTCTCGCCGCCGGCGAACATGTATGACTTCAGCTTCCTTGCGCCCTGCCCGTCCTCGGGGCTGATCCTGAACGGCTCGGCCGACCGCGTCGCGCCGCCGGCCGATACCAAGGCGCTGGTCGAAAAGCTGCAGGAGCAGAAGGGCATCACCGTCACCCACGAGGAAGTCGAGGGCGCCGGGCATTTCTTCGAGGATCCCTACATGGACCCGATGCTGGAAGCGGTCGACACCTATGTCCGCCGGCGGCTGACGGAAACCTCGCGCTAACCGATGAGACGATCCCCGCTCCCGTGGCGCGCCGCGTAATGCTGGCGTAGCCGCTGGAGCGCGATCCGCAGAACGATCTTCCCGGACCGGGCCGACCATCCCATGCGCTTCTCGGCGGTCTCCAGGCCTTCGAGGAAGCAGCAGCAGCGCAGCGCGATGTCCCCGAGACCCGGACCGAGATCGGCCAGTGCCGCCTGAACCCGCGCCCGGGCCGACCGCGCGCCGCCATCGGCGGCGTCGGCCCCCGCCGCCGCGCTTGGCCGCGCGCCCGCGGTCAGGAACCGATCCCAGTCCTGGGTGATCCGCGGCCCCATCTGCGCCAGTTCGAAATCCTCGCGCAGCCGTTCGCCGGCCTCGACCAGTTCGGGCGGGAGGAACGGTTTTCCGTCCTTGTCCCTGCGCCGTGCCAGCGCGGTCAGGGGCGATTCCGCAAGGTTGTAGCGCAGCTTGCGCGGCGTGCCATCGCGCTCCTCGCGGATCTCGCGCGTCTCCCAGCTGCGATGCTGTTCGGCATAGGGGCTCGGCGCCTCGGCGAAGCCGGTCGGCGCCGCCGTTTTCTGCCGGTCCTCGGCCAGCAGCCGCTTCAGCGCCGCCCGGCCCGCCGCGGTGATCTCGTAGGCGCTGACGCGACCGCGCCGGAAACAGGCGATCCAGTCCTTGAGCGCGAATGCCTGCGCGATCTCGCGGTCGACCACCGCGGTGCGGGTGGTCCTGTCATCGGGCATCTCGCGCAGCACGACGGCCTTGTCCATCTCAGGGGCCACCGCGAGGAACGCGCCGGTTTCGCAAAGACGCCGCAGGATGCGGCGGGCTTCCCGGTCGATACGCGCGGTACCGGACACGTCGCGGATGCGGGCGGAATGGGGCATTTGGGGGCACTCCTCTGCATGGGGGGACGGGCCCTGGCGCGGCCGTGCCCGGTGCAGCCGGTCAAGCACGGCATCGACGAGCGGATCGTCGCGCCGGATCTCGAGCTGACGCACCTGGCGGAGCACGGTGGAGGCGTGGCAGCCCTCGGCCCGCGCGACGTCACGCAGCGAGAGACCGAGGCTCGTATGCAAGAGATAACGCCGCGCGGCCGCCGGCAGCCAGGACGGGAATACCGGACCGAACGCGGGGTCCGGCCGGGTTCGACCCTGCCGCATGCCCACTGCCCCCACGAAAACCATCACCAAAGCCGACACAACCTAAGGTTGCCTTGGTTACGGGGGCGTTAAGCCACTTCGATTTTCGTAAAAATGTTTATACCGCGTTAACGGCCTGTTAGCTTGCGTACGCGCGCTTCCGGCAGCTGCAACAGCATCCCAGGCAGCGCCTAGTCTTCCCGGCATCACAACCCAGGGGAGATTTTCATGTCCGATTTTTTCGCCGCGCTCCACAGCCTTCGCCGGCCGAAACTGCTGATCCGCGCCGCCCGGCTCGGACTGGAGGACTACGTGCGTGACCGCGATCTCGCGCGGATCACCCGGTCAGACGCCCCGCCGCCGCCGGGGCGGGCGCTCGACCGTCTCATGGTCGAGGAGGATCTGCTCGAACAGACCCGCCGCGCGGGGGACGCCGGCTACAGCGTCACCCGCCATGTCGAGTTGCTGATCGCGCTCATGGCCGAAGCCCGGCTTCTGCCGCGGCCCGTTGACCGGCTCAGATAAAGGCGTCGGGTTCGGCGTCCTTCTTCTGCTGGACAAAGGCGCGCAGCGCCTCGTCGATCGCCGGATCGAGCGCGGGCTGCTCGTAGTCCGACAGCATGCGCCGGACCCGCTCTTTCGCCAGAACGCCCGTGTCGCGGGCGCCTTCCTCGTACCAGGTCTCGTACGGCTTGTAGTCGAACAGCTCGGTCCGCCAGAACGCGCTCTGGTAATTGGCCTGGGTGTGGGCACAGCCGAGGTAGTGCCCGCCCGGCCCGACCTCGCGTATCGCGTCCATGGCCTGGGCGTTCTCGTCCGTGGCCACGCCGGCGGCCAGCTTGTGGAGCACCCCCAGCTGGTCGGCATCCATCACGAATTTCTCGAAGCTCGACACGAGCCCGCCCTCGAGCCAGCCGCAGGAATGCAGCATGAAGTTCACGCCGCCCAGCAGCGCGGCATTCAGCGTGTTGGCCGTCTCGTAGGCGGCCTGCGCGTCCGGCAGCTTGGACCCGCAGAGCGCCCCGCCCGACCGGAACGGCAGGCCGAGACGCCGCGCGAGCTGCCCCGCGCCGTAGAGGATCTGGCTGGCTTCCGGCGTGCCGAAGGTGGGCGCGCCCGAATTCATGTCGATCGAGGTCACGAAGGCGCCGAAGATCGCGGGCGCGCCCGGACGGATCAGCTGGCTGTAGGCCACGCCGGCCATCACCTCGGCCAGCACCTGCGTCAGCGTCCCCATGACCGAGACCGGGGCCATCGCGCCGCCCACGATGAAGGGCGAGATGATGCAGGCCTGGTTCGCGGCGGCGTATGTTTCCAGCGCCCCCATCATGACGTGGTCGAAGGTGAGCGGCGAGTTGATGTTGACCAGCGAGGTCATCACCGTGTTCTGGTCGACGAAATCCGCCCCGAAGAGGATCTTCGCCATCTCGACCGAGTCCGCCGCGCGGACCGGCTCGGTGACCGAGCCCATGAAGGGTTTGTCCGACAGCGTCATGTGCGCGTAGAGCATGTCGAGGTGACGCTTGTTCACGGGGATGTCGGTCGGCTCGCAGACCGTGCCGCCGGAATGGTGCAGCCATTTGGACATGTAGCCCAGTTTCACGAAGCTGCGGAAATCCTCCATCGTGGCATAGCGGCGCCCGCCGTCCTGGTCGCGCACGAAGGGCGGGCCGTAGACCGGCGCCAGCACCATGTTCCGTCCGCCGATCACGACGCTTTTCTCGGGGTTGCGGGCATGCTGGGTGAAGCTGCCCGGCGCGGTCTTGATCAGCTCGCGCGCGAGCCCCCTGGGCAGGCGCACCCGCTCGCCCTGCACATCGGCGCCGGCCTCGCGCCAGCGTTCCAGCGCGGCCGGGTTGTCGACGAAGCTGACGCCGATCTCTTCGAGCACCTGCTCGGCATTGGCCTCGATGATCTGGAGGGCCTCTTCGTTGAGAAGATCCAGGTTGGGAATGTTGCGCTCGATATACTTGACGGTCTCGATCCGGCGTGCGGTCCGCTCGGCGCGGCGTGCGGCGCCACCACCTCCCCGGGAACGACGGCGTGCTGCGGCCTCGGTCATGACGCTATCCTTTATCTTCGGCCGGGCGGCCCGGCTGTGCGATCGTCTGGCCTTGGATTTACCCGAGTCACGCCCGCCGGTTTGCGCGATTTCCGTCCAATCACGTCCCTTAGCGACATGAAGGCGCCGCGCGGGGCCAGTTTGACGCTTGATTGTCGCCCCGCCCGGGCCTATTCCGCCTGCATGACCGACCGATCCCACGACCGCCTTCTCATCGTCGACTTCGGCAGCCAGGTGACGCAGCTGATCGCGCGACGCCTGCGCGAGGCGAATGTCTACTGCGAAATCCATCCCTTCCAGAAGGTCACCGACGCGCTGCTCGACGCGGTCGCGCCGAAGGCGGTGATCCTCTCGGGCGGGCCGTCCAGCGTGACCGAGCCGGGCAGCCCGCGCGCGCCCCAGAAGGTCTTCGAGCTGGGCGTCCCGGTGCTGGGGATCTGCTATGGCCAGCAGGTCATGATGGAGCAGCTCGGCGGGCGCGTGGAATCGGGCCATCACCGCGAATTCGGGCGGGCCTTCGTGGAACCCGCGGGCCGGCACGGGGGCGACTCGATCTTCTCGGGGCTCTTCGCGCAGGGCCGCGAGGAAGTCTGGATGAGCCATGGCGACCGGGTCACCGCGATCCCGCCGGGCTTCGAGGTGATCGGCACCTCGCCCAACGCGCCCTACGCGATCATCGCCGACACGGACCGGCATTTCTACGGCGTCCAGTTCCACCCCGAGGTGCACCACACCCCGAACGGCGCGAAACTGCTCGAGAACTTCACCTGGCTCGCCGGGTTCCGGGGCGACTGGACCATGGGCGCCTACAAGGACGAGGCGATCCGCAAGATCCGCGAACAGGTGGGCGACGCCAAGGTAATCTGCGGGCTGTCGGGCGGGGTCGATTCCTCGGTCGCGGCGGTGCTGATCCACGAAGCGATCGGCGACCAGCTGACCTGCGTCTTCGTCGATCACGGGCTGATGCGGCTCGGCGAGGCCGACGAGGTCGTGGGCATGTTCCGCGATCACTACAACATCCCGCTGATCCATGCCGACGAGTCCGAGCTTTTCCTCGGCGCGCTGGACGGCGTCGCCGACCCCGAGGAAAAGCGCAAGACGATCGGCAGGCTCTTCATCGACGTCTTCGACAAGCATGCTCGCGAGGTGGGCGGCGCCAAGTTCCTGGCGCAGGGCACGCTCTACCCCGACGTGATCGAGTCGGTCAGCTTCTCCGGCGGGCCGTCGGTCACGATCAAGAGCCATCACAACGTCGGCGGCCTGCCCGAGAAGATGGGCCTGAAGCTGGTGGAGCCGCTGCGCGAGCTGTTCAAGGACGAGGTGCGCGCGCTCGGCCGCGAGCTGGGTCTGCCGGCCAGCTTCGTCGGCCGCCATCCCTTCCCGGGGCCGGGCCTCGCCATCCGCTGCCCGGGCGAGATCACCCGCGACAAGCTGGAAATCCTGCGCCGCGCGGACGCCGTCTATATCGACCAGATCCGCAAGCACGGGCTCTATGATGATATCTGGCAGGCCTATGTGGCGATCCTGCCGGTCCGCACCGTCGGGGTCATGGGCGACGGGCGCACCTACGACTATGCCTGCGCGCTGCGCGCGGTGACATCGGTCGACGGGATGACGGCGGATTACTACCCGTTCAGCCATGCCTTCCTGGGCGAGACGGCGAACCGGATCATCAACGAGGTCACCGGCATCAACCGCGTGACCTACGACATCACCTCGAAGCCCCCGGGCACGATCGAATGGGAATGATCCGCCCGGTCCGGGCCGCCCGCGCCGGAGACCGGACATGGCCCGTGTTGCGCTGAGCGGCGCGCTGCTCTGCCGGTCCCTGGCCGAGGCCGAGCGCGTGGCCGCGCTGCTGCCCGAGCATGTCCGCCTGACCCGGGCCGAGCCCGGCTGCCTCCGCTTTGACGTCGCGCGCGCGGCAGATGATCCGACCCGCTTCGAGGTCGAGGAGCTTTTCGCGGACGCGGCCGCCTTCCGTGCCCACCAGGCCCGCACGGCGGCCTCGCGCTGGGGGCGCGAGACGCGCGGCCTGCGCCGCGACTTCACGGTCACGGGGCTGCCCCGGGAGACCGGCCCATGACCCAGTCGCAGCCGCTCCGGGCCGCCGCGTGGATGGTCGGCGCCGTCGTCTCGTTCTCGGGGATGGCCGTGGCCGGGCGCGAGCTCAGCAGCGAACTCGATACCTTCGAGGTGATGCTCTACCGCTCTCTGATCGGGGTCGTGGTCGTGCTGGCCGTGGCCCGCGCGGCGGGCACGCTGGGCCAGGTCTCGCGGCGCAGTCTCGGCATTCACACGATCCGCAATCTCAGCCATTTCACCGGCCAGAACCTGTGGTTCTACGCGGTCGCGACGATCCCCCTGGCGCAGGTCTTCGCCTTCGAGTTCTCGCAGCCGATCTGGGTCGCACTGGCCGCGCCCTTCCTCTTGGCGGAGCGCATGACGCGGACCCGCCTGCTGGCCGCGGGGCTCGGCTTCGCCGGGATCCTGATCGTGGCCCAGCCCGGCGCGGCGCCGATCACGGCCGGCACGGTCGCGGCGATGCTATCGGCCTTCGGTTTTGCGGGCTCGGCCCTGGCGACGAAATTCCTGACCCGGACCGAGACCGTGACCTGCATCCTGTTCTGGCTGACGGTGATGCAATCGGTTCTGGGGCTGGTCTGCGCGGGCTACGACGGTGACATCGCGCTGCCCTCGACGGGGAACCTGCCCTGGGTCGCGGTGGTGGCCCTGGGCGGGCTGCTGGCGCATTTCTGCCTGACGACCGCGCTCTCGCTGGCGCCGGCGGCGGTGGTGATGCCGCTGGACTTCGCGCGGCTGCCGCTGGTGGCGGTGCTGGCGATGCTGCTTTATGCAGAGGCGCTGGACCCGCTTGTTTTCCTGGGCGCGGCGGTGATCTTCGGGGCGAATTACCTGAACATCCTGACCGAGACCCGCGCCGCGCGGCGGGCCGGGATCCCGCGATAGTTGTGGATCCTGCGCCACGTTCCCGCACGCGGGTCGCCCGCGCACCCGGCGCGGTCTTGCCCCCCGTCATGACGCCGCGTAACAGATTGACCGCACACGGGGCGTACGGGCTAGTCTGGCCCGGAAAACAAGACAAAGGGGAGGAGTAATGAAGCGTTTACCAGTGATTATGGCCGCCCTTGCGGCAAGCACGACCGCGGCAAGTGCGGGCGGTATCGACCGTTCGGGCCAGGGGATCGGCGTGATCTTCGAAGACGGTAACTACGCGCAACTATCCTTCGGCAGCGTCACGCCGGATGTAAGCGGCACAGACGTGGGCTTTGCCACGGGGGCGTCGTCGGGAGACATGACCGGCGACTACACGCAGTTCGGCGCGGCCTACAAGCACGACTTCGGCAACGGCTTCTCGGCCGCGCTGATCTTCGACCAGCCCTTCGGCGCCGACGTGGATTACCCGGCCGGGACGGGGTATTTCGCACAGGCAACGACGGCCGAGCTGGACAGTAACGCCCTGACAGCGCTGGTGAAATATACCACGGCGCAGAATTTCAGTGTCTATGGCGGTCTGCGCTACCAGACGCTCAGCGCAAAAGCCGATATTCCCTTTGCCACAGCCACCGCGGGGGTTCCCTTTCCGGGTGCACCATATTCCGTGAACGGCGAGCGCGACGGTGCGCTTGGCTACCTGGTGGGTGCGGCTTACGAACGGCCGGACATCGCGCTCCGGGTCGCGCTGACCTACAACTCGCCTGTCGAACATGAGCTGCCGACAACGGAATCCTCCGTTCTGGGCCCGACATCTTCGACGACATCGATCGAAACGCCCCAGTCTCTGAACCTCGACTTCCAGACCGGCATCGCAGAGGACACGCTCCTGTTCGGCTCGGCACGCTGGGTCGAATGGTCGGAGTTCGTGATCGCCCCGCAGGCCTACCAAACCTTCGTGGGCTCACCGCTCATCTCCTACGATGACGACACGATCACCTACAGTCTCGGGCTCGGCCGGCGTTTCAACGAGAATTGGTCGGGTGCGGTGACGCTCGGCTACGAGCCGGCCACGGGCGGCTATACCGGCAACCTCGGCCCCACCGACGGGTTCCGCAGCATCGGCGTCGGCGCGACCTATACCCGCGGCAACATGAAGATCACCGGCGGCGTGCGCTACGTCGATATCGGCGACGCCGAGAGCGAGATCGCCTCGCGGAACATCGCGCCTGCCGGCGATTTCGACGACAACCACGCGGTCGGCGTCGGGCTGCAGGTGGGCTTCTCCTTCTGACCGCCCTGCCCCGCGAGACCCTCGAAGCCCCGCCCGACAGCGGGGCTTTTCGTTTGAGTGCGGGCGCGGCTTGCGCTAGGTCGAAAAAACGGTGCGGAAACGGGGCAACGGCATGGTCTACGAGACGGGCGCGGACTGGCGGGCGGCAGGCGCGAAGCGGGTGCTGCTCTTCGGGATGTCGGGGCTGGGCAAGACCCATGTCTCCAACATGCTGCGCGACTCGGGCGGGTGGTTCCACTATTCCATCGATTACCGCATCGGCACGCGCTACATGGGCGAGCACATCGCCGACAACTTCAAGCGCGAGGCGATGAAGGTGCCGCTTCTGCGCGAGCTGCTGCTGTCGGACAGCGTCTACATCCAGTCCAACATCACCTTCGACAATCTCGCGCCGCTCTCGACCTACCTCGGCAAGCCCGGCGATCCCGCCAAGGGCGGCATCCCCTTCGCGGAATACAAGCGGCGCCAGGAGATCCACCGCCAGGCCGAGATCGCGGCGCTGCTCGACACGCCGCATTTCATCGATCGCGCCAAGGAGCTGTACGGCTACGACAACTTCGTCTGCGATTCCGGCGGCTCGATCTGCGAGGTGGTCGATCCCGACGATCCCGGCGACGCGGTGCTGCGGGCGCTCTCCGACACGCTTCTGCTGGTCTGGATCAAGGGCACCGAAGCCCATGCCCAGGAGCTTGTGCGCCGGTTCCGCAAGGCCCCGAAGCCGATGTATTACAGCCCCGACTTCCTCGAGGAAAAATGGGCCGAGTACCTTGCCGCGAACGGTGTCGCGGAAGACGCGGTCGATCCGGACGATTTCGTGACCTGGACCTACTCGCAGGCGCTGGCGCACCGGCAGCCGCGCTACGCGGCGATGGCCGAGAACTGGGGCGTCACCGTCGAGGCTGCCGAGATCGCCGCGCTCGGCAGCGCGGAGGAATTCGTCGACCTGATCGGCCGGGCGCTTGAAGACCGGGCCGCGCCGGCCTAGGTTCACGTCTCCTTCAGGATATCCCGCACCCATGCCGATCAGACTGCCCGAAGAGCTGCCCGCCTATTCCGTCCTCGACCGCGAGGGCGTCATGGTCATGGGCGAAGGCCGCGCCGCGCGCCAGGATATCCGGCCGCTGCATATCGGGCTGCTGAACCTGATGCCGAAGAAGATCCAGACCGAGACGCAGTTCGCCCGGCTGATCGGCGCCACGCCGCTGCAGATCGAACTGACCCTCATCCGGATGACCGAGCACCAGACGCGGAACACCTCGGCCGAGCACATGGAGGCTTTCTACCAGCCCTTCCACGAGGTGCGCGCGCGCAAGTTCGACGGGCTGATCATCACCGGCGCCCCGATCGAGCATTTGCCATTCGACGAAGTGACTTACTGGGACGAGCTCACCCAGGTCTTCGACTGGACGCAGACCCATGTGCACTCCACCTTCGGGGTCTGCTGGGGCGGCATGGCGATGATCAACTACTTCCACGGCGTGAAAAAGCACATGCTGGCCGAAAAGGCCTTCGGCTGCTTCCGCCACAGAAACCTGAAGCCCGCCTCGCCCTATCTGCGCGGCTTCTCCGACGACCTGCTGATCCCGGTCAGCCGCTGGACCGAGATGCGCCAGGCCGAGATCGACGCGGCGCCGGGGCTCGAGACGCTGCTCGGCTCCGACGAGGTCGGCCCCTGCCTGGTCGAGGACAAGGCGCACCGGGCGCTCTACATTTTCAACCATCTCGAGTATGACAGCCACACCCTGAAAGACGAGTATGACCGCGACCTCGGCGAGGGCCGGTCGATCGGGGTGCCGCGCGACTATTTCCCGGACGACGACCCCGCCAACCCGCCGAAGAACCGCTGGCGCAGCCACGCGCATCTGCTCTACGGCAACTGGATCAACGAGATCTACCAGTCCACCCCCTTCGACATGGCTGCAATTGGCCGTTAAGCCCGTCATCTGGATCGCGGCCCTGCTGCTGGCGGGGCTCGCCTTCGCCGCGTGGACGCATTACCGCGCCGCGCGGGCCGAGGCCGCGGCCGAGGCCGCCTATCCGCCGCAGGGCCGCCTGATCGACGTCGACGGCGTGGCCGTGCATGCCCGCGTGATGGGGGCCGGGCCGGACCTCGTGCTCTTGCACGGGGCGAGTGGCAATACACGTGAATTCACCTTCCGCCTGACCGAGATGCTGGCCGACCGCTACCGGGTGATCCTGTTCGACCGCCCCGGGCTCGGCCACAGCGACCCCTTGCACGGCCGCGGCGAATCCCCGCGCGAGCAGGCCCGCGTGCTGCGCGCCGCCGCGGCCGAGCTGGGCGTCGATACCCCCATCCTGGGCGGGCACAGCTATGGCGGCGCGGTGGCGCTGGCCTGGGCACTGGAGGCGCCGGAGGACGTCGCCGCGGTGGTCTCCATCGCGGGCGCGGCCTTTCCCTGGCCCGGCAAGCTTGCCCCCTTCTATCGCTACCTCGATACCTGGGCCGGGCGGCGGATCGCCATCCCGCTGATCACGGCCTACCTTCCGGAGCCGGTGCTGCGCGAGCAGGTCGCGGGCGTCTTCGCGCCACAGTCCCTGCCCGAGGGCTATGTCGACCATATCGCCGCGCCGCTCTCGATCCGCCGTGCCACGATGCGCGCCAATGTTCGCCAGGTCGCCGCCGTGAAACCGCATCTGCGCGCCATGGCGAAGGATTACGCGCGGCTGGAGATGCCGATCGAGATCGTTCACGGCACCGCCGACGATACCGTGCCGCTGGACATCCATTCCGGGCCGCTGGCCGAGACCGCGCCGGGCGCGCGCCTGACCCGGCTCGAGCAGGTGGGCCACATGCCCCACCAGGTTACCCCCGACATCGTCGTCGAGGCCATCGACCGGGCCGCGGAACGGGCCGGATTGCGCTCTGCGGGGCAGACGTCATACTGATCCGACACAGCGACGGAGAAGACCATGGACCTGCCATTCGACGGCGCGATTACCCGGTATTACGAAGACGAGGCCCCCGAAGAGGTGCGCCAGGCGATCCGCGACACCCCGCGCGGCGGCCTGCTCGACCCGTCCTATCCCCATGACGCGCCGCTGGGCAAGAAGGACTACCGCGCCGCGCTGGACGCGCTGCAGGTGGAACTGGTGAAGCTCCAGGCCTGGGTGCGGGACTCCGGCACCCGGCTGGCCGTGATCTTCGAGGGCCGCGACGCCGCCGGCAAGGGCGGCGCGATCAAGCGCGTGCGCATGAACCTCAATCCGCGCGTCGCGCGGCTCGTGGCGCTCGGCAAGCCCTCCGACCGGGACCGCGCGCAGTGGTATTTCCAGCGCTACATCCCGCATCTGCCGGCAGCCGGCGAAATGGTTCTCTTCGATCGCAGCTGGTACAACCGCGCGGTGGTGGAGCCGGTTTTCGGCTTTTGCACGCCGGAAGAACGGGAGCATTTCCTGACCCAGGCGCCCGAGTTCGAGAACATGCTGGTCGACGAGGGGATCGTTCTGATCAAGATCTGGCTCAATGTGGGCCGGGCCGAGCAGCTGCGCCGGTTTCTCCGGCGCGAGTCGAACCCGCTGAAGCAGTGGAAGATCTCGGAGATCGACGTCGGCGGCCTGCCGCTCTGGCATGCCTACAGCGATGCGATCGCGGACACCTTCCTGCGCACGCACACGGGTCACGCGCCGTGGACGGTGATCCGCGGTGACGACAAGAAACGCGCGCGGCTGGCCGTGATCCGCCGCATCCTCTCGGCGGTCGACTACAGCCGCAAGGATCGCGACGCGGTCGGCATTCCCGACCCCTTGATCTGCGGGGGGCCCGAGATCTGGAATGGCTAAGCGGGGCTATCACCACGGCAATCTCCGCCAGGCGCTGGTCGACGCCACGCTGGCGCTGATCGAGGAGAAGGGGCCGCAGGGTTTTACCATGGCCGAGGCCGCGAAACGCGCCGGCGTCTCGGCGGCGGCCCCCTACCGCCATTTCAAGGGGCGTGAGGATCTCATCGCGGAAGCCGCCCGGCAGGGGTTCGAGATCTTCGCGGATCTCATGGACTATGCCTATGACAGCGGCCAGCCCTCGGCGCTCAAGGCCTTCGAGGCGACGGGCCGGGCCTATTTGGCCTTTGCGCGGCGCTATCCCGGCCACTACATCGCCATGTTCGAGAGCGGCATCTCGATCAACGCCACGCCGGACCTGGCGCTGGCCGCCAACCGCGCCCACGGGGTGCTGTCGCGCGCGGCCGAGGCATTGTCGGAGCATATTCCCCCGGACCGGCGCCCGCCGGCCTCGATGTTCAGCGCCCATATCTGGGCGATGAGCCACGGGGTGGTCGAGCTTTTCGCGCGCGGCGCACCGGGCGCCCGCGGTCCCTTCTCGCCCGAGGATCTGCTCGAAACCGGCATCGGGATCTATCTGCGCGGTCTCGGGCTGGTCCCGCCGGACGAATAGTTCGGAAATATTATCGCGGTAATTCAGGGGCCTGGACGACGCGCCCGTCCCGGCAACGAAAATTTTCACCTTCTCCCCTTGCGCCCGGCTTCGCCAGCCCCAAGTATGTAAATGTCATTTACATTCACATGAACTGGCAACCACAGGAGACCCCGATGAGTTCCGTCGCCACCTGGCCGTCACAGGCCGAATCCTGGCTCGATCAGCGCGGCAAGGGCGCATGGATCGCCGCCATGGTTCTGGGCTTCATTTTCTTTTGGCCCATCGGCCTTGCCCTTCTCGCTTACATGATCTGGAGCAAACGCATGTTCAACGGATGTTCGACCCGCGCCGAACGCGGCTGGAAAGCCCGCCGCCACGGCTTTACCCCCACCGGCAACACCGCCTTCGACAGCTACAAGGCGGAAACGCTGCGCCGGCTCGAGGAAGAACAGAAGGCTTTCGAGGAGTTCCTGGCCCGCCTCCGCGAGGCCAAGGACAAGTCAGAGTTCGACCAGTTCATGGACGAACGCGCCCGCAAGGCCCGCGACGGCGCCGAGGCCGCGCCGGCCGAAAGCTGAACCCGGACCGGGCCGCCCGCGGGCGGCCCTTCCATTCCCCGTTCCGATCACCTAGATGAGCGCCATGATCGATGATGCCCTCTGGGGGCTGCCCGACCCCGACCGCAGCCCGGAATTCTATGACGGCGTGCCGTTCAAGCGCCTGTTGGCCTGGCTCGTGGACACGATCTTGGTCACGCTCGCCACGCTTCTGATCGTGGCGGCGACGCTGTTCGTGACGGTCTTCATCTTCCCGGCGATCTTTCTCGCCGTGCATCTCGCATATCGCATATTCTTCCTGGCCCGCGATTCCGCGACCCCCGGCATGCGGCTGGTCGCGATCGAGATTCGCACCCATCGCGGCGACCGGCTAGATGCCGGGATGGCGGCGCTTCATACCCTCGCCTACAGCGTGATCGCCGGGTTCGTGCTGCCCCAGGTCGTCGGGATCGTCATGATGCTGACGACCGCGCGCGGCCAGGGCCTGCACGACATGCTGCTCGGCACCACCGCGATCAATCGCCCGGCCGAACGGTTCTGAACCGGTCCGAAAACTGTTGTTGGCGCGATTCGGCCTTGCTAGGCTCGGCCTGTTAAGAACAGGGTGACGGCGGATATGCGGCACACGCTTCCGGTAGCTCCACAGTTTTACGTCACGGCCCCGCAGCCCTGCCCCTATCTCGACGGGCGGATGGAACGGAAGCTGTTCACGGCCCTGCATGGCGATCATGCGGGGACGCTGAACGATGCGCTGTCCAAGCAGGGCTTCCGGCGCTCGCAGAACGTGCTCTACCGGCCGTCCTGCGCGGAATGTTCCGCCTGCCTCAGCGCCCGGGTGCGGGTGGCCGATTTCAAGCCGTCCCGGAACCAGCGCCGGGCACTCAGCCGGAACCGCGCGCTCCGGCGCAATGCCACGTCGCCCTGGGCGACCGAACGGCAATATGACCTCTTCCGCCGCTATCTCGATGCGCGGCACGCCGATGGCGGCATGGCCGACATGGATATCTTCGAGTTCGCCGCGATGATCGAGGAGACGCCGGTGCGCTCGCGCGTGGTGGAATACCTCGCCCCGGACCCGGAGGGCGCCGAGGACGCGCTCACCGCGGTCTGCCTGACCGACCTGCTCGATGACGGGCTGTCGATGGTCTATTCCTTCTTCGACCCGGACGCCGCGCAGCGGTCGCTCGGGACATATGTGATCCTCGACCATATCGAGATCGCACGCGAGGCCGGCCTGCCCTATGTCTATCTCGGCTACTGGGTGCCGGGCAGCCCCAAGATGGCCTACAAGGCGAAGTTCTCGGCGCTGGAGATCTACAAGGACGGGGTCTGGCAGGATATCGGCGATCCCTCCGATCACGCCGCCGAGGCGCATCCGCTATCGGTCGATCCGATCGTCGAGCAGGTCGCCAATATCAGCCTGCCCGACACCCGCGCGCCCCGGGGCGAGACCGGCTGACCGCCGCGGAAGACCGCCAGGAAAATCCCTGACAGACGCAGGGCCGGCCCGCCCTGTCCGCCGTCCGTGGCCGCCCCGTCAGCCCGTGGGCATCAGGCTTGGCACGATGGTCACCACCTCGGGGAAGAACCACAGGAGCGTCAGGCCGATCACCTGGATCAGCACGAAGGGTGCAACGCCGCGGTAGATATGGCCGGTCGTCACCTCGGGCGGGGCGACGCCGCGCAGGTAGAACAGCGCGAAGCCGAAGGGGGGCGTCAGGAAGCTGGTCTGCAGGTTCACCGCGATCATGATCGTCACCCATTTCGGGTCGAAATCGCCGCCATAGATGACCGGCCCCACGATCGGGATGACGATGTAGATGATCTCGAGGAAGTCCAGCACGAAACCGAGCAGGAACAGCACCAGCATGACGATCAGGAACACCTTGTGCTCGTCGTCGAAGCTGCGCAGGAAGTTCTGGATGTAGTGCTCGCCCCCGAAGGAGATCACCACCAGGTTCAGCAGCTGCGAGCCGATCAGGATGGTGAAGACCATGCTGGTCACCTTGGCGGTCTCGCGCACCACCGG
>CAJXYS010000058.1 GCA_913063035.1 uncultured Maritimibacter sp.
CTGACCGAAAGCGGGCTGAAGGCGCTGATCCTGCCGGCGATCACGCTGGGGCTCTACCAGATGACGCTGATCATGCGGCTGGTGCGCACCGAGATGCTCGAGGTGCTGCGGCAGGATTACATCCGCTTCGCCCGCGCCCGCGGGCTGCGCGAGCGCGCGATCAATTTCCACCACGCGCTGAAGAACACGCTGGTGCCGGTGATCACCATCACCGGTCTGCAGCTCGGCTCGATCATCGCCTTCGCCATCATCACCGAGACGGTGTTCCAGTGGCCGGGCGTGGGACTCTTGTTCATCAACGCGATCCAGTTCGTCGACATTCCCGTCATGGCCGCCTACCTGATGCTGATCTCGGTCATGTTCGTGGGCATCAACCTGATCGTCGACCTGCTCTATTTCGCCATCGATCCGCGCCTGCGCGTGGACCGCACATCGGGGAAGACGACATGAGCGACACCCCCCTCAGCCCCGTGCGCGAGGCCCGCGCCATGCGCCGGCTCAAGCGCGCCTGGGACAGCGATTTCGCCTATTCCTTCCGCCGCGCGCCGGTGGCGGTGATCAGCTTCCTCGTGGTGCTGACGCTGGTGCTGGCGGCGGTCTTCGCGCCGCTGATCGCGCCGCATGATCCCTTCGACCCGGCGACGCTGAACCTGATGAACGGCTTCACGCCCCCGGGCGAGGCCAACGCCTTCACCGGCGAGTTCTTCCTGATGGGCACCGACGACCAGGGCCGCGACGTCTTCTCAACGATCCTGTTCGGGATGCGGATCTCGCTCTTCGTGGGGTTCGCGGCGGTGCTGCTGGCGATGGTGATCGGCGTCACGCTCGGGCTTGTGGCGGCCTATATCGGCGGCTGGACCGAGACGATCATCATGCGGATCGCCGATGTGCAGCTGACCTTCCCGGCGATCCTGGTGGCGATGCTGATCTTCGGCATCGCCAAGGGCATCACGCCGCCGGAATACCGCGACCAGATGGCGATCTGGGTGCTGATCCTGGCGATCGGCCTGAGCGACTGGGTGCAGTTCGCCCGCGTGGTGCGCGGCGCGACGCTGGTCGAGAAGAACAAGGAATACGTGCAGGCCGCGCGGATGATCGGGCGCTCGGGCCCGGGGATCATGCTGCGCCATATCCTGCCCAACGTGCTCAACCCGGTTCTGGTGATCGCCACGATCAGCCTGGCGCTGGCGATCATCGCCGAGGCGACGCTCAGCTTCCTGGGCGTGGGCGCGCCGCCGACGAAGCCGTCGCTGGGCACCCTGATCCGCATCGGGCAGGAATTCATGTTCTCGGGCGAGTGGTGGATCCTGTTCTTCCCCGCCGTCACCCTGCTCGCGCTGGCGCTCTCGATCAACCTGCTGGGCGACTGGCTCCGCGACGCGCTGAACCCGAGGCTGAGATGACCCAGACCACAGACGCGCCTCCCGTGCTTTCCGTCCGCGACCTCGTGGTCGAGATTCCCACCCGCGCGGGCATCCTGCGCCCGACCGACGGCGTCAGCTACGACATCCGCCGGGGCGAGATCCTGGGCGTCGTGGGCGAATCCGGCGCCGGCAAATCCATGACCGGCAACGCGGTGATCGGGCTGCTGGACCCGCCGGCGCGGATCGCCGGGGGCGAGATCCTCCTCAACGGGCAGCGGATAGACCGCCTGCCGCGGGACAAGATGCGCCATATCCGCGGCGACAAGATCGGCATGATCTTCCAGGACCCGCTGACCTCGCTCAACCCGCTGCTGACCATCGGCGACCAGCTGACCGAGACGATCCTCGAGCATCTGGACGTCTCGCAGTCCAAGGCGCGGGAGCGGGCTATCGCCGCGCTCGAAGAGGTCGGCATCCCGGCGGCGCGGTCGCGCATCGACAGTTACCCGCACGAGTTCTCGGGCGGCATGCGCCAGCGCGTCGTGATCGCGCTCGCGCTCTGCGCCGAGCCGGACCTGGTGATCGCGGACGAGCCCACCACCGCGCTCGACGTCAGCGTGCAGGCGCAGATCATCGCGCTGCTGAAGCGGCTCTGCCGCGAGAAGGGCGTCGCGGTGATGCTGGTCACCCACGACATGGGCGTGATCGCCGAGGCCGCGGACCGCGTTGCGGTGATGTATGCCGGCCGGCTGGTGGAACTCGGCCCGGTGCAGGAGGTCGTCGAGACCGCGCGCCATCCCTATACGGCCGGCCTCATGGCCTCCACCCCGCGGGCGAGCCTCGGCCACCGCCGGCTGCGCCAGATCCCGGGCGCCATGCCGCGGCTGAACGCCCTGCCAACGGGCTGCCCCTTCCATCCGCGCTGCGACCGCGCGGAGGAGAAATGCCGCCAGGAGCCGGCCCCCAGCCTCGGGGCCTGCGGGGGCCGCGCGGCCTGCTGGTTCCCCCTTGACCCCGGGAAAGAGGAAAACGCTGCATGAGCTCGCTGATTTCCGTCCGTGGGCTGACGCGCATCTTCGACGTTTCCAAGCCCTGGCTGAACCGCGTTCTCGAACGCCGGCCCAAGGCCTACCTGACCGCCGTCTCCGACGTCGATTTCGACGTCGAGGAAAAGACCGTCTACGCGCTGGTGGGCGAGAGCGGGTCGGGCAAGTCGACCATCGGCAAGATCGTCGTGGGGCTGCTGTCGCCCAGCGGGGGCAGCGTCGAGATCGAGGGCATCGACCTGTCCCATGAACCGGATGCCGCCAAGGTCGACCGGATCCGCTCCGACGTGCAGATGATCTTCCAGGATCCCTATGCCTCGCTCAACCCGCGCTGGCGGGTGCGCGACATCATCGTCGAGCCGGTGAGCCACCGCGGCGGCGATACCGAAGGCCTGGCCGAGAAGCTGCTGGAACAGGTGGGGCTCTCGGCGCATGACGCGTCGAAATTCCCGCACGAGTTCTCGGGCGGGCAGCGCCAGCGGATCTGCATCGCCCGCGCGCTCGCCTCCAACCCGCGGGTGATCGTCTGCGACGAACCCACCTCCGCGCTGGACGTGTCGGTGCAGGCACAGGTGCTGAACCTGATGAGCGACCTGCGCGAGGAGCTGGGGCTGACCTATCTCTTCATCAGCCACGACCTGACGGTGGTCCAGCACATGGCCGACCGGATCGGGGTGCTCTATCTCGGCCGGCTGGTCGAGGAGGCCCCGCGCGACCGGCTCTTCACCGAGCCGAAGCATCCCTATACCGAGATGCTGTTCGACGCGGCCCCGCGCATGGACGCCTTCGGCCGCGAGGTGAACCCGCCCCAGGGCGAGATCCCCGACGCGATCAACCCGCCCTCGGGCTGCGCCTTTCATCCGCGCTGTCCCATCGCGACGGAACGCTGCGCGCGCGAACGCCCGGAGATGCGCACCATCGGCGACACCCGCGTGGCCTGCCACCTCGCCGAGTGACCGCGCGGGGGCCTGGCGCAAAGGCGCTTTCCCACCGCGGCGCGCGTGCTACCCTTTGCGCATAGCCGCGACGGAGACTGCCATGGCCACGCTTGCCCGGAGATTCGCCTCCCTGACCCTCGCCGCCCTTCTCGCGGCCGCCCCCCCGCTTTGGGCCGACGACACCGAAAGCGTGACGCGCCACGGGATCTCGGCCTTCGGCGGGCTGAAATACGGGCCGGACTTTCCGCATTTCGACTACGTCAATCCCGACGCGCCCAAGGGCGGGACGATGAGCTTCCGCGGCACCGGCGCCTCGCGAACCTTCGACAGCCTCAACGCCTTCATCCTTGCAGGTGAGCCCGCGCAGGGGCTGGCGCGGCTCTACGACACGCTGCTGGTTCCCGCCCATGACGAGCCGGACTCGGTCTATGGCCTGCTGGCCGAGACCATCACCTACCCCGAGGACCGCAGCTGGGTGATCTTCCGCCTGCGCGACGGCGCCCGCTTCGCCGACGGCGAACCGGTGACGGCGGAGGACGTCGTCTTTACCCTCGAGACCCTGCAGGCCCAGGGCGCGCCCACCTACCAGATCCGGCTGAAGGACGTGGCCCGCGTCACCGCGCTTTCGGCGCGCGAGGTGCGTATCGACTTCGCCGACGATGCCTCGACGCGGGACCTGATCGCCGATGTGGGCCAGATCCCGGTCCTGCCGGCGCACTACTACGCGACGGTGGAATTCGCCCGCTCGACGATGGAGCCGCCGCTGGGCTCGGGGCCATATGTCGTCGACGGCGCCGATGCCGGGCGGCAGATCACCTATTGCCGCAATCCAGACTACTGGGGCGCCGATCTGCCGGTGAATGTCGGGAAGGACAATTTCGACTGCGTCCGCTACGAGTATTACGCCGACAACACGGGCGCCTTCGAGGCCTTCAAGACCGGCGGATACCTCTTCCACGAGGAATTCACCTCGGCGCTCTGGGCGACGAATTACGACTTCCCCGCGCTCGACCGGGGCTGGATCCTGCGCGAGGAAATCGCCGACGATCGCCCCTCGGGCGCGCAAGGCTTCTGGCTGAACCTGCGCCGGGCGCAATTCGCCGACCCGCGGGTGCGCGAGGCCATCGCGATGATGTTCAACTTCGAATGGTCGAACCGGACGCTGTTTTACGGGCTTTACGAACGCACCGACAGTTTCTGGGAAAACTCCGGCATGCAGGCCGAGGGCCTGCCGGAGGGCGACGAACTGGCGCTGCTCGAGACCTACCGCGACCAGCTGCCCGAGCGGGTCTTCACCGAGCCCGCCGTCACCCCGCCCGTGCAGAGCCCCGAGCGCGGGCTCGATCGCGGCACGCTGCGCGCGGGCAAGCGGCTGATGGAGGCGGCCGGCTGGCGCCCCGGCCCCGAGGGCCTGCTGCGCAACGCCGAGGGCCAGACCCTGCGCGTGGAGTTCGTCTCGGCCAGCGCCGGGTTCGAACGGATCGTCCTGCCCTTCATCGACAATCTCAAGCGGCTCGGGGTGAACGCGATCTATACCCGCGTCGATCCCGCGCAGATGCAGCAGCGCCAGGAGGAGTTCGATTACGACGTGGTGATCGGCCGCTTCATCCTGCCGCTCAGCCCCTCTATCGAGCTGCGCACGCTCTTCGGCAGCGAAAGCGCCGCGGCACAGGGCAGCCCGAACCTCGCCGGGGTGCAGGATCCGGTCGTGGACGCGCTGATCGAACAGGTGATCGCCGCCCCCGACCGCCCCACGCTGGAGACGCGGGTCGAGGCGCTCGACCGGGTGCTGCGCGCCAAGCACATCTGGGTGCCCAACTGGCACAAGGGCTCGCACTGGATCGCCTACTGGGACGTGTTCGGCAAACCGGCCGAGAAACCGCCCTATGACCGCGGCATCGACTACTGGTGGTGGGACCAGGAAAAATACGACGCGCTCAAGGCCGCCGGCGCCCTGCGCTGACCCCTGCCCCGGCCCGGAGCGGCTTCGGATCTGTCCCGTATCGTGCTATCCTCGCGCCAGTTCCGGTGACCATTCGTGGCGTGATCGATCTCGTACTGGCTGGAATTGGGGGAAAATCCATGACCGTAGAACGCAGCATCCTGCTGGTGGTGGGCCTCGTCGTTCTCGCGACGGTTCTGCTCGCCGCCTATCACAACATCAACTGGCTCTGGGTGACGGGTCTTCTCGGCGCGCATCTCGTGCAGGCCTCTTTCACCGGCATCTGCCCGGTGGTGATGACGCTCAAGAAGATGGGGCTGCCGTCGAAGCCCGGCTTCGCCTGACCTGACCGGCCGGGCGCAGCGGGTCAGGAGAGGTCGAAGGGGGTGAAGCTGTCGGCGCGTGCGCGGCGCCAGCGCATGCGATAGCCGAAGCGGTCGTCCTCGCCGCCCTCCTGCAGCAGGAAACCCTCGGGCATGTAGGGGTAGATCTCGTCACCCGTGACCATATCCCGGTCGCCCTCGCGCATCAGCAGATGGTGCGGCATGAACTTGCCGGGATGCTCCAGGCCGGCCGCACCGGTCATCTCGGCGATGGCGTGGAGCGTGTTGGCGTGGAACCGCGCCACCCGCTCTGACTTGTCCGGCACGTCGAGCGCGCGGGCTCGCAGCGGATCCTGCGTCGCCACGCCGACCGGGCAGCAATTCGTGTGGCAGGCCTGCGCCTGGATGCAGCCGATGGCGAACATGAAGCCGCGGGCGGAATTGGCCCAGTCCGCGCCCAGCGCCATGACCTTCAGGATGGTAAACGAGCTGACCAGCTTGCCCGAGGCGCCGATCCGGACCCGGTCGCGCAGCCCCGCCCCCCGCAGCGTGTTATGCGCGAAGGTCAGCCCCTCGATCAGCGGCATGCCGAGGTGATCGGCGAATTCCACCGGGGCGGCGCCGGTCCCGCCCTCCTTGCCGTCGATGACGATGAAATCCGGCACGATCCCGGTCTCGAGCATCGCGCGGACCATGCACATGAACTCGCGCCGGTGCCCGATGCAAAGCTTGAAGCCCACCGGCTTGCCGTCCGACAGCTCGCGCAGCCGGCCGATGAACGCCATCATCTCGACCGGCGTCGAGAACTCCGGATGTGCGGCCGGCGAGATGCAGTCCTGCCCCATGGGGATGCCGCGCGCCTCGGCGATCTCGGGGGTGATCTTGGCGGCCGGCAGCATGCCGCCATGGCCGGGCTTGGCGCCCTGGCTGAGTTTCAGCTCGATCATCCGCACCTGCGGATCGGCCGCCTGTTCGCGAAAGCGATCCGGGTCGAAGCGGCCCTCGGGCGTGCGGCAGCCGTAATAGCCCGAGCCGACCTCGTAGATCAGGTCGCCGCCCCCCGCGCGGTGATAGCGGCTGATACCGCCCTCGCCCGTGTCATGGGCGAAACCGCCCATCTTCGCGCCCTTGTTGAGCGCCAGGATCGCGTTGCCCGACAGCGCGCCGAAGCTCATCGCCGAGATGTTGTAAATCGAGGCCGCGTAGGGCTGGCGGCAATCCGGCCCGCCGATGGTCACGCGGAAATCCGGGTCCGCGACCGTCTTCGGCACCGAGGAATGCGTCAGCCATTCATAGCCGGCGTCGTAGACCCGCTGGCGGCTGCCGAAGGGGCGCTTGTCCTCGACGCCCTTGGCCCGCTGATAGACGAGCGAGCGCTGGTCGCGCGAGAACGGCTCTTCATCCGCGTCGCTCTCGATCAGGTACTGGCGGATCTCGGGGCGGATGCCCTCGAAGAGGAACCGCATATGGCCAAGGACCGGGTAGTTGCGCAGGATCGCGTGCGACCGCTGGAGCACGTCGTAGAGGCCGAGCGCGGAGAGAAACCCGAAGAGCGCCAGCGGCACCAGGAACCAGGCACTGAGCAGCAGCCCGGCGAGCGAGACCAGTGTCAGCGCGACCGCCCCGCCGAAGACCGCGAAACGTTTCAAGACCGGACCCCCCCGGCTACGGGGCGCGCGCCGCGCGAGGCGAGATGGAGCATCGCGGATCTCCTCTGTCGCGGCCGCACGGGCCGTCCAGGCGAAGCATAGCCCCGCGCCCGCCGGAGGCCAAGCGCCTGCCGCGCGGCCGGCAGAGATGGCTCGACCAACGGTCCGAACAGACTATGTCACCGGGATCAGGAGGCTCCATGCGTATCGCATCATTCATCCTCGCCGCCGCCGTCGCCGCGGCGGCCCCGCCCGCCGCCGCCAGCCCGGTTCTTTTCGACGACGGCTGGCGCGAGCAGAAATTCTCGCTCTTCTCGAGCAACAGCTACCGGCGCGACGGCGACAGCCTGGCGATCCGGTCGGACGGCACGGTCTCGTTGCTCTGGAAGGCGCTGCCCAGCGGCTTCTGGCAGGGACGCACCGCGTCGTGGCGCTGGCGCGTCGACGAAACGGTGCCGCCCACCGACCTGACCCGGAAGGGCGGCGACGATCGCAACATCTCGCTTTATTTCGTGTTCCTGCCGCCCGAGCAGGCCGCCGCAGCCGCGGGCAAGAGCATCCGGGCCCTGCTCGACGCGCCCGAAGCGCGGGTGCTGATGTATGTCTGGGGCGGCGCCCATGACCCGGGCGAGATCCTGCCCAGCCCCTATGTCGGGCCGCGCGGGCGCAGCGTGATCCGCCGCGCCGCCGGCACCGGCACGGCGGCGGAACGGGTCGATCTGGCCCGCGACCACCGGCGCGCCTTCGGCAGCGCGCCGGGCAGCCTCGTGGGGATCGCGGTCTCCTCCGACAGCGACGACAGCGGCACGCGGGTCGTCGCGCGGCTCTCCGGCTTGCGGATCGAATAGGCCGCGGTCTCGGTTGCCCGGTTTTCGGCGCCACCTATCAGGTTGACGGTATCCAGCGCCAAGATCCTGGCCGTGTCCCGGCGTCGGACCTACAGCGACCGGAAAACATAGACCGGGCTGGACCAGGCCTGGGTTCCATCTTCGAGGGTCACGCGAACGAAGAAAGGATTATCCCGTCCCGTCCCGGGTGACACTGTCCGCTCGATGCTGACGCAGGTGTGAGGGTTTTCATCGGGCAGCCGAAACAGCCGAATGCCGCGCGGCAAGACGCCCGATGCATCCAACACGGTATCCTCGTAGCCGATATCGCCCAGTGCGACCGTTTCCTTTATCAACGGCGTTTCCAGCGCGATGTTGCCCGATTTGCCGTTCTCGAGCGTCGCGATGAACCCGGCCAGGTTTCCCGTGGTTACCGATTTCCAGGCCAGATCAGCGGGGCCGCGCAGATCAAGTGTCTTGTCGCGATTGAAGAAGTTCACCGCTTCCGCGGAGGTTACGGCAGCCGCGTCGAAATGCGCAGAACCGTCCCATGGCACGGCGCGAAAACGGCCGCGATATTCTGCCCCTTCCCACAAGACCCCGATGCGGTCACCCAGGTCGCTTTCGGCATAGGGACGGTGGCATTCCAGGTGATCGAGACCATTGAAGATATCGATGCAGCGCACGGGCGACGCCGCCTCGACGCTCATCGTCAGGTGAGCATCGCCCGACGGAAGATGCACGATGTCACCCATCATTGCCTCGGAACAAGGCTCGGTCGCGCATTCTTCGGTCAACAGGGGATCCTCGAGATACAGCGTCGCCTGTTCATCAAAGGACATCCTGACATCCAACCGGATGCGCCCGCTCGGGCCGCCGGTGGTCGCATAGTGATGTCGCCTGTTGATGCACTCGATCAAACCCTTCCGGGTCAGATCAGGCATCAAAAAACACGTCAGACCGCCGACCGCACCGAACCAACCCGCGCCGGGATAGCTGGCGCCGGGCCGCCCCTTGTGACCATCCGAATTGCCGATGATCCCGACACGGTATCCGCTCTTGAAGGCATCCTGCACGATCCACTCAAATGTGCCCCATGCGGAATGAACCTCGACGGATTTTTCGAACCTGCCATCATGTGCCATCGTGATGTCGGCATACCGGCCGCCACAATGGGCAAAACAGATGACATCCCATTCCCCGGCTTCGGCAAAGGCTTCGAAAAGTTCACCGGCGGTGTGGCAATCTGTGCCGACGTCGCTTTGATCCTCGATCAGGGCATGCGAAGAGCGTCGTATCGTACGCCCCTCGACCGGGAAGAAAACATTGCGGTCACCGCCCAAGGCCGTGTTGCCCGACCATTCGTAACCGGGCAGCGTGACGAATTCTCCGTCTTGATTGAAATGTTCCGTGACCTTGTTGAGATCCTTCCAAAAGGTGTCGGTCATTTGGAAATCGTTACCCTGGTGCGCGCAGGCATCCAGAAAGGCGCGGTCACGCCCGAACGCGAAGTAATCGGCCGCGCTGTTGGTACCCAGGGTCTCATCGGATTGACCGTGAAGATCGCCCCAGTAGCTCCTGATCGCCGGTGCGGCCGTCACCCTGGCGGGATTGCACGTCGTCACGAGTGATCCGTCCGGCGCGTGAAGCGTGATCCTCAACGGGCCGTTTTCGTGGGCGACCAGCCCGGGCAAGACAGCGGCAAAATTACCCTCCTGGATTTCAAGGGTCTCCGGCAGGTTCTCGACCGGCTGGCTGGCCTTCGGCAACAGCGTCATCGCCGCCTTGTTCGTCGGATTGCCCCAACTGTCCTCGGATTTGATCTTGAGCGAAAAGGGTTCGCCGCGGGCAATCGTCGAGGGCACGACAGCGACCCAGGTCTCCGGGGCGCCGGGAACGATCGAGATCGCTGGTTGCTCAAGCAGCGTCTGGAAATTGTAGGTCGCGATCGGGTCGACCAGAACGCGAAACTCAAACCGGTTTTCGCAGAAGGTCTGCAACCGCATCCCCGGCGATCCGTGATCGGTGACGCCAAAGCGCACGGTGATCGTGTCGCCTTCCTTCATGAAGCCTTTGACGACTTTGATCTGAAGCGTCCGGTCCCATGGACGTATATTGCCCTTGGGGTCAAACCGCGCCTCGAGAACGGCGTTGTTGGACGCGAAAACCTCGGTGAACCCCGGTGCCTTGGGATCATCGAACTGGGGGTTTGTCTGGTCGGTGGCAAAGCGCCAGACGATCCGCAAGCTGCCACTGTCATCAATGCCGAAACGACCCGCGGTATAGGTCAGCGTGAAGCTTTGATAACTGCCCGCCTCGAACGCGCCGGATTTGTCGAGCACCGCCGTACCCAGGAGGCTGGGATCGATCGGGGTGCGCAACGTGCCGTTATGCATTTCGAGCGGTGTCATCATCGAGTTCGGATCGGACATGGGCCCCTCATTTTCGCTTATGGAAACATACGCTTACAAACTGAAACTGATTTTCCGGTTTTGAGGAAAAGAAACGCGTTCATTGCTCTTCCAAATCCGATTACTTGAGAAAATCCGCGGATTTCCATTGTGTAAGGAACCCCTTTCAAGGCGCTGCCGATCAAAAGAAAGCGCGCGGGGAATGCCATCGGCGCAAGGTCTTTTGGCAAGCGCTCGGTGCCCGCTAGACATCAGGACCATCCACGCGGATTACCAACTCGGTCCTTGGCCGCTCGGACGCGGTTCGGTGCCGTCCGCTGCGCGGGCATATCCAGGGGCCATCCGCCGCTTCGCGCGCATCCGCTATCCAGAGCCGGCGGCCCCTTCTCTGCAATGCCGGCGTATCGCCGGCGGCGGCCTCCCAGCCACCTTCGGCCGTTTCGACCGCCAAGGTCGCGATCAGCTCTCCGGCAAGCCGCGGATTGAAGCGGCGGTCGACCAATCCGGTGCGCGTGAAATAGCCTCGGTCGACGTCGTCGAGGGTATCCAGGATGACATCAATGCCAAAGCCCAGCCCCGACATCGCAGCCTCGGCAAACCGTCTCGCATTCGCCACCTGATCCTCGAAAGGCTCGGCGGGGCTGGCTTCGGTCGATTTGACGTAAAGCACGGGCGCGAGTCCCGCCCGGCCGGCGAAATCACGCAGGTTTCGCGCCGCCTCCCATGGCGACACGCTGCGTGGGATCGTGAACTGCGCGCCGCCGATCACCCCGGGATGGCGCGCCTCGAAGGCCGTGATCTCATCGGCTTCGGCCAGGGTGAACCCATGACTGATGAGGTGATTGAAGCGTGCGCCGGTATGCTTCGCCCGATCCTTGCGATTGACACGGGACAGCACGATCGGGAGGCCGGACGCCCGTGCCAGCGCACCGACGTCATCGGCCAGATCATCCGCCTCTTCCCAGTTCAGGATCAGCTCAAGACGCTGTATCAGCGCCGCATTCTCGGTCAGCAAAGCGCGTTCCGAGGCATCCGGCATCCCGTAGAGATAGACCTGAAACCGATGCCCCATGCGCACCATCAAGGCCATGCGCCCCCGGATTCGCGCATCGGCGAGGTCCTGGATCGGGACGCGCAACCCTCGGAGCGCCATCTCCCACATCGCCATGAGCGGATAATCGTTCCGGGCGCGTTTTCGCCGGAACTCGTCCACCGCCCCCGAGGGCGCGACCATCAGTTCCTCGGCCCAGGCGTGGCGAAGGTCCACGAAGACATGGTCCAGTCCCTGGGTCTTGAGATGCGGCCGCCGCGCAACCGCAGGTGCAGGTTCGGCCTGCGGCGGCAACGTCGCGCCATAGCTCCGATGGTACCGCGCGACATGGCCGTTTTCACGGATTTCGAGCGTCACGAACCCAAGCTTGGCAGAATCGTTGCGCCCTTTCTGGTCACCCCCGTCAATCCGGTACATCTCGGAATAGTCGTGCCGGACGAAGCAGGTAGACGGCGTGATGTAATAGTCCGTCTCGCCGATGCGGTCGTACCAGAAATTGTGGACATGCGCGCTGAACAGCGCTTCCGGTTTGTAGCGCCGCAAAAGCTCCAGGAACCAGCTTCGGGCGGGCTCCTCGATATTGTCATAGCTGCCCGGCTCATCCGGATTGCTGATATAGGGCGGGTAATGACTGAACAGAAACATCCGCTCGCCCTCGTGGCGCGCGAGAAAGTCTTCCAGCCAGGCGGCCTGTTCCGCCTCGGCGGGATCGCCGGAATTCAGCAACGGCGCGTTGATGACCACGAAATGACAGCCCTGGTGGGTAACGGCGTAAAAATCCTGTCCGAAATGCTGGCGATAGAGCGCGATGAAATCGCTGTTAACCATCCCGGCCGGCATCCACTTGACCGGTTTGTCACCGATATCATGGTTGCCGGGAACAAGGTGAAGTGGTGACTGCAAGCCTTTGGCGATATTGTGGAAGTTTTCCGCGGCAGCAGGGTAGCTGGCCAGTTCCGGAACGGGGTTGACCATGTCACCGAGGTGAATGGTCAGCGCCGGCCCAATCTGGTTGACCTGGGAGAACACATACCTTGCACGCGGGTTGGCCTCGGCGTTGGCCGGGTACGGAGACGCCGAGAAATCCTCCTTCTCGTTCACATGCGTGTCGGAGACGATCGCAACGTTGAACAGAACCTCGCCGATGGGCTGTGTTGGCATACTGCCTCGCTTATGTCTGCTGCGAAGGCGGCCCGCGGTTTGCCCGACACGCTGCGCCAAGACATCGGCCGACGATCCCGCCTCGCTCAGGGTCCAGACTAAATTGTTACTTCTCCTAACACAAAGGAACTAATTCTTACCCATAAAGTCATTTTATCTTTTATAATGCAGCCGTTTGCATGAAATCTTGAGGTCGATGCGCGCCTTGCGACGAGCCAGAAAGCGTCCGCAGCCGGGGATCCGAAAGCGCATCTCTTGACCGTGCCGCATCGCCCCGCGCAGGCGGGTCCCCGCCCCTATCGTTTCGGGGCCGGCCGGCAGATATCCGGCTGAACCGATCCCAAAGGTGTCAGGCCGTCCCAGGCGCAATCCCGGCGACGGCATCCGTCATTCGACTCGATTTGTTATCGTGACCGTTCCGGTCTCCGGCTCCACGATGAGATGATCGCCAGTCCGTATCAGTTCGACGACGTCGCCATCTTCAAAACGGTCACACATGGCGAGACCAGCCAATGCGGCGCCTTGTGCCAGGATCGTGTTCGCCGTGTTGAACAGGATGGCCTTGGGTGTGATCCCCTGTGTTTTCATTTCATTGAGCATCCAGGCCGAGGCGACGCCCCCCTTCGCGGTGTTGTGCACCAGGATCTTCCCGTCGTAACTCTGGCCGAACAATTCATGGTCCGGGCGTGAAAACACGCCTTTTTTTCGATCGAGATCGTAGCGTGCTGAAAAGTTGTCCTGCGCCACCAGGGCTTCGCCCTCGACCTTCTCCCCTATGCCGACATGACACTTGAGTACGATCATCAGACAATCTCCCCCCTGATTGCGGAAGCCACACACTGTTCCATATTGGCGAGCGCCGGCTCATAGCCGTAGCCGCCGAGAATATTGACGATCTTGGCCGAGTTGCTCAGAAGCCGCTTCCACCCGTTCGCTTCGCCTATTTCCCGCGCGAAGCCGTTGTAGAAACAGGTTCCGACGAGAACCTTGCCGCCTGCAGCCTCAATCTTCTCCACAAAGCCCATCCGCTCCGCATCGGGATATACCTGCGGGGCGGTGCATACATAGAGTGGAACCGACAGGTTTTTCCCGTCGCAGAGCTCCGCGACCTGCTTGACTTCAACCAGCGAGAGCTGAGGAGCGGCGAAGACGACGACGTCGACCTTGTCGCCTTTCCCGCCGAAGCGCGATCGCATGGAATCCATCATCTCCGGCGAAAGGCTTTCGGGCTCGAGACGGTCCCCGCCCACGGAAGACAGCGTCGGGGCCTCCGGCGTAATTCCCACCAGGTGAAAGAGAGGCGTCGAGCCAAAGCTCGCCATGGCCGCGCCCAAATGCTTCATCTGGTCGGAGGTTGGTGTCACATCGAGCCCTTCTATGACCGGAACTTCCCAATACGATCCGCTCAGCTTGCCAGCCACCGCACCGAGCGTGCCCCAGTCCGTGAGATCCTTGGGCTGTTCACTGACCACGAAGCGTCGGGTTGCCTGCCGGTTTTTCTCGAGATGCAAGCCGTAACGCGGTGTCCGGCCGGTCAGCCCGGCCGCGAGAGCCGACGGGCCTCCTTCAAAATTGGAACGGGCGCCACAGGCGGAGTTGGAATAAATCACCACGCCGGTGTCGCCGAACGCCACGTGTTCGCCGGCTACTGGCGGCATGATCGTTTGGTAATTGATACAGGTGTTCGTCATCATGACGCCCATCCCGGTCAGGGCCGCGATGATGCGGCGCTCCAATTCAGCCATCTCCTCCGTCTGACCGATGGGGCTGTAGTAATTCAGGTCCACGCCTCTTGGGTCCGTGATCGTCGGGACCACCGTTCTGGCGCCCTGATTGGCGAGACGCTCGAGAAACGCCGCCCCGGCGACACCGACGGCTTCGGGATCTCCCATGATGTGAGCCTGGCTGACTGGAACCAGATCCTCGGCGTCGAACATCCGGCCCACCTGCACCTGGTGATCCAATGCCCAACGCTTCACTTCGCCCAATTCACCCGCGAGCATTGCCTGCTCTTCGTCCGTAAGGCGCATCGATCGGAGTCCTCCCTTGTGATAAACCTTGGCGCCGCGTGGACGGAATTTTTCCCGACGACGGACGTGAAGGTTTTCCGTCAACAAGCCAGATATCCGGACGGTATGGAAGGGCCTTTTTCGGAAGGCCGCCGTCTCGTTCCCGGCGCGGCAACCATCGGTCTCGAGGCAGCTGATGGCCGACAGGCACGATCGCTGTCACGCCACGGGCTCCGCCCCCACCGGTAGCGGCAGCAGAGATTTCCCGGTGGCGCAACGCAGGAATACCGGCGAAAAATCCGCAAATTGGATTGCAGATTTCGACCGGTTAAACTTTCTCGTCCTCTGCGGTCCGAACGCGATGTCCGCCAAGACGGACTCCCGCCTCTCGACGCCCGGGAAACGCCCGGACCGTCCCCCAGATTGTCGATCGTCGCGTGGCTCAGAGGCACGCCTCGAAGAGCGCGCGCGTGTTCTCGGCGGTCATCGGCACCGGGTTTCCGCCAACGCTGGGATCGCTCAGCGCCGAGCGGGTCAGCGCGTCGAGATCGGGATCCCGGACGCCCAGCGCGGTCAGCGTCGCGGGAATGCCGAGCCCCGCGTTCAGCTCGTCCACGAAGGCGGCGAAGCCCTCGAAGCCGCCGGAGATGCCCAGATAGGCCGCCGCCTGGCCCAGCACGCCCTCGACCGCCGGGCGGTTGAAGCGCAGCACCGCCGGCATGCAGACGGCGTTGGTCGTGCCGTGATGGGTGTGATGCTGGGCGCCGATCGGGTGGCTGAGCGCATGGATCGCGCCGAGCCCCTTCTGGAACGCGGTCGAACCCATCGCCGCGGCACTCATCATCTGGGCGCGGGCCTCGATATCGGTGCCGTCGGCATAGGCGCGCGGCAGGTAGTCCTTCACCAGCCGCATACCCTCGAGCGCGATGCCCTGGCTCATCGGGTGGTAATGGGGCGAACAGAACGCCTCGACGCAATGGGCAAAGGCGTCGAGCCCGGTCCCGGCGGTGATCGCCGGCGGCATGCCCACGGTCAGTTCCGGATCGCAGATCACCCCGGCGGGCAGCATCTTCGGGTGGAAGATGATCTTCTTCTCGTGGGTCTCGGAATTGGTGATGACACCGGCGCGCCCCACCTCCGATCCCGTGCCGGCGGTGGTGGGCACCGCGACGATGGGCAGGATCGCCTCGGCGTCGGCGCGGGTCCACCAGTCGCCGATATCCTCGAAATCCCAGATCGGGCGGGTCTGCCCCGCCATGAAGGCCAGCACTTTCGCCAGGTCGAGCCCCGAGCCGCCGCCGAAGGCGATCACCCCGTCATACCCGCCCGCGCGCAGCACCTCGAGCCCGGCGGTGACGTTCTTCTCGCTGGGGTTCGGATCGACCTCCGAGAACAGCGCCCGGCCAAGTCCGCCGGCCTCCACATGGTCGAGGGTGCGGGCGGTGATGTCCATGCCCGCCAGCCCCCGGTCGGTGACCAGCAGCGGTTTCGACATGCCCGCAGCGCGGCAGGCATCGGCGATTTCCGAGATGCGGCCCGCCCCGAAGCGCACCGCCGTGGGGTAGGTCCAGTTCCCGACGAGTTCCATGTCTCAGCCCTTCTTCAGATGGTAGGATTTCGGGCGGGTCAGCGCGTGGTAGCCCAGCACCGACAGCCCGGCGCCGCGGCCCGTGTCCTTGCACCCCGTCCAGCACAGCGCCGGGTCGAGATAGTCGCAGCGGTTCATGAAGACCGTGCCGGTCTCGAGCCTTGCGCCGATCGCCTCGGCGGCGGCGGCGTCACGGGTGAAGATCGCGGCGGTCAGGCCGAACTGGCTGTCATTCATCAGCCGCACGGCCTCGTCGTCGTCCCCGACGGGCATGATGCCCACCACCGGTCCGAAGCTCTCGTCGCGCATGACGCGCATCTCGTGGCTGACGCCGGTCAGGACCTGCGGCGTCAGGTAGGCGCCGCCGTCATCCGCCGGGAAGGTCTGGACATGTGCGGTCGCCCCGGCGGCGACGGCCTCGTCGATCTGGGCACGCACCTCGGCGGCGAACCGGACATGGGCCATCGGCCCGATGGTCGTGTCGCGGTCCAGCGGGTTGCCCAGCGTCATCTTGCGGACCTCTGCCACGGCCTTTTCGACGAAGGAGTCGTAGAGGCTCTCATGGACGTAGATGCGCTCGATCCCGCAGCAGCACTGGCCCGAATTGAAGAAGGCCCCGTCGAGCAGCCCGTCCACGGCCGCGTCGAGATCGGCATCGGCGCGGACATAGCCCGGATCCTTGCCCCCGAGTTCCGTGGCCACCGGCGTGAACGTGCCCGCCGCGGCGCGCTCCATCTCCTGGCCGCCCCTGACCGAGCCGGTGAAGTTCACGAAGTCGAAGGATCGCGCGGCGATCAGCGCGCTGGTGGTCTCGTGGTCGAGGCAGACGTTCTGGAACACCTCCGCCGGCACGCCCGCGGCGTGGAAGGCCTCGGCCAGGCGCTCGCCCACCTGCAGCGTTTGCGTGGCGTGTTTCAAGATCACGCTGTTGCCGGCGATCAGCGCCGGCGCGACCGTGTTGATCGCGGTCATCCAGGGATAGTTCCAGGGTGCCACGACGAAGACGAGCCCGTGCGGCTCGCGCGCGATCTTGCGCAGGAAGGCATCGCTTTCCTCGATGACCAGCGGGGCCAGTGCCTCGGCGGCGATATCGGCCATGTAGCTGGCGCGTTCCTCGAAGCCGCCGAACTCGCCGCCATAGCGGACCGGGCGGCCCATCTGGTGGGCAAGCTCGGTCGCCATGCGGTCGGTGTCCTTGCCGATCTCGGCCACGGCGGCGCGAACCAGCGCGACGCGCTCGGCCAGGGGGCGCGCCGCCCAGGCCGGCTGCGCGGTGCGCGCGGCGGCCACGGCCGCGTCGGCGGCGGCCCGGTCCAGCACGGG
>CAJXYS010000059.1 GCA_913063035.1 uncultured Maritimibacter sp.
GTGATCCAGAAGACGACCGATGTGGAAATCCGCCGCTTCGATCATGCCGGCATTCACCTGCATCTCGCGCGCGGCGACGGCCTGTTCCTCGGGTGAAAGGTCATCCCAGGCGCGGTGATCTTCATGCACCGGCGCCAGCGTCGTGGTCTCGGGCACCAGTCCAAGCTCCATCGTGCGTTGCCAGCGTTCTTCACGCAGCACGTCCCAGCCAGCGTCAAACACGCCGTCATAGCGGTCGATGAACTCGGCCGGGGCCTGGACGGGGATGTGGATCGCCTGAAGCGACAGGAAGCCAAAGAACGGCTGATCCGCCTCGCCTTCGTCGATGTAGCGGATCATCTGATCCACAAGATTGCGGGAGGAATAGAAATCCTCGGGCAACCGGACCGGTTCGCCATCTTCATACCAGGACACCTCCGGGTAGCCTGGCAAGTAATGGGAATGGTCGTAATTGCTGCCGCCGGTCGAATCCATCACGTAGGAGCGGTCGAAGCCAAAGCGGTCAGGAAGGTTCTTGCCCTTGGCCCCGATGCCCCATTTGCCGCTCACATAGGTCTGGTAGCCCGCCTCCGACAGAAGACCGGCAATCGTTTCCTGATCATTGTCCCAGACCATGGAATAGCCGGGCAACTCGCTTTGCTCGGGCGTCACGGTCTCCACCAGCGTGCCCATTCCGGTTTGGTGGTTGTCCAGCCCTGTCATCAGCATGGCGCGGCTCGGCCCGCAGAAGGGCGAGGAGTAGTAGCGCGAGAAGAGCGTCCCCGACTGCGCCAGCGCGTCGATGTTGGGCGTGCGTGCGTCGCCGCCATAGGCGCCGAAGCCGGTGAATCCCACATCGTCGAACAGTACCAAAAGGATGTTCGGGCGTGTCTCCTGCGCAAAGGCAGGCAGGGCCGTCATTGTGGTGAGTGTCAGCGCGCCGAGCACCGAGAGATAGGATCTAATCATGTTACTCGCCTTTTGGTTAATGCGAAGAACTGGGCTTGGGGCGGCGCGTTATTGCTGCGCCCCAAGGACGGCGACCGAGGTCGCGGGGTTCAGGTCATCATTCGGGTCAGTGAAAACGCCTGCGGGGAACGCGACAGAGATGGGGGTGTCGGCCGTGTCGAGGCAGAGCAGATGGTTGTTGTCGCCATCGCCGAGGTCCGCGAGAGCGACCGGGGTGATCTCCCGCTCAGACCCGTCCGCAGCGCGCACGGTCACACGGTAGAGATCGCGCTCCGCATCGCCCGGCTCATCGCCGTTTTCCAAGGTGACGCCACCGGCCCAGACCACCCGCACCGCCTGCATAATGCCGTCGGTCGGGCAATCGTCGCCATCGGTGCGGCGCTGGCCAAGGCCGAGGTCTTGCGCGGTTGGATCCGCGATTTCGGCCATCACGAGGCCCGGGCCAGGCGCCAGGGGCGTGACGTCAACCTGCGCCCCACGGAAGTCCAGCGTCCCGTCTATCGAGTGAAGGTGACCGACGATTTCGACCGACACCGGCGGATCGGCTTCGGCAGCGCCGAATTCGCCCACCAACAAGACCGTGCGCAGCTCGCCGCCATCGGTTGCCGGCAGAAGCGTGACGCAGAGCATCTCACCCACAGCACCGGACGCCGTGGTGACCCGAAAATCGCCCGCCTGCATGGTCGTGGGGTCGATCTCGGTCGAGAAGATCACCGGCATGCCATCCATGCCGAACGCACCACGGCAGATCGCACGGCTGGCCAGCCGCGGCAGGCCATTATCGAGTCCGAAAAAAGCGGACAGAAGCTCGGCGGATTGGCCGCCGCTTTCGCGCGGGAGGCTCGCATCAGCGGTCGTATCGGTCAGATTGAGGCTGGTGACGTCCGCCAGGCTCGGTGATGCACCGGCCATCACGCATGCCAGCGCTGCGAACAGGCGCCGACGGACCGCACCGGTCGCGCCACCTTCGGTCCGGACGTCAACTTCAGATATGCTTGGCATGCGCCCCTCCGCGTATTTTGCATGCGCAGCATATACCGCGGGGGATGCGTCCTTCGACCGCAGGTCAGGATCACCTGCGGCCAGTGGGTATTCATTTTCGGCCAGCCTAGTCCTGGTGCTGCGCCTGTTCTCGGAACGCCTTCGGCGTGAGGCCCGTCCAGCGCTTGAAACTGCGGGCGAAGTTCGAAGACGATTCGAACCCGAGCGCACCCGCTATGGACTTGATGGGCTGGGTGCTGCCGGACAGAAGGGCGCGCGCGCGCTGCTCGCGGACCTGATCCAGCAGTTTGCGATACGAGGTGCCGGACCGATCCAGCTGCCGACGCAGACCGCGCTCGGAGTATCCCAATTCTGCGGCGACATCCGAGAGCGACATTGTCAAGGTCGGTGCGCTTTCCAGGATCGCCATGACCTGTGTGACCGGGGTCGTCTCGAATGCCATTTCCTCAGCGAATTGCTCGCAAAGTCCCAGAAGCCGCGCATGATTGATCGGGTCGGCCCCCGGAAGCGGTCGGTCCAACAGGGCCTTCGAGAAGATGATCTGATTTTCGGCTGCGCCAAAGCGGATGGGAAAACCGATCTTGGCTTCCATGCAAATCCAGCCGTCCGGCGTGTCGACCGTCATCTCGGCACGGGTTGCGACCCGGTCGGACCGCAGCATTGCCTTGAGCAAACCATTGATGGCGACGATGGCGCTGCTGAATCCGAAATACGAGATGTCCTCGAACGGAAACTTGGATCGCAGGCGAATGGCCGCTTCCCCCGATTGCAGACCCGCTTCCCCTTCGATCAAACGGAATTCGAACGCGGGGAAATTCAGGAAAAAGAACCTCGCCAGAACTTCGAGCCCATCCTTGAACCGCGCCGCGTTCATGGCTGTGTAGGCTGGAAGGCCGATGTAGGTGGGCTGGAACTGCAGAGCCAGGTTGACGCCCAGATTTGGATCCCCGGTTTCATCGAGAGCATTCAGAAGAAGCCTGCGCAGCGGCTGAAAGCCGCATCGGAAATGCGGATCGCTCAAGAGCATCTCTTCGAGCCCGGTTCCCGCGAGCAATGTGTCTGCCGGGTAGCCCTCTTCGCGGAGCTTTCGAAACACGAAGCCCGGGTAGTTCATTGGTAGGGCCGGATCGTCCGGTGTAAAAACCTTGCGTGCCATCGATGGGTGTTCAGCCGTCGTCACGATAAAATGACCGACTTCAGGGTGTCGGGCAACAGCGGACAACGGGCGGACTGCGGGACTTCGGGTCTTCACGCTGCAGTCGTGAAGACCCGGTACAAGAGTATCAAGGCTTACGATGCGACGGCGCGCAAGGGGGTGGCGCGCATGTGGCCGGTCTGGGCTTCGATGAAGTGCAGCGTCGTCTGTGCGGCTTTTTCCCAGCCGTTGTCGATCACGAGCGAATGTCCGGCGTCGGGCAGGGACACAAGCTCCGTCGTCGAAGCATTGCGCTTCTGGATGCGATAGGCCGCGCGGCTGACGGCTGCGGGAACCGTGTGGTCCTTTTCCGCGGCGATGATGAGCAGCGGACCCCGGTTTTCGGCGCCGCGCGGCACCCGGGCCTCGGTCCAGGGGTTCAGGTTGGCAAGCCCGGCCTGGAACAGCGGCCGACCCGGCGCCGGGACGTGATGCTCCGCGTAGAGGCGGGTGGCTTCGGCCTCGGACACCGTATTCGCAAAGCCGTAGCGGAACTGCGACGGGGTCAATTGCTTGGCCCGGCGGGCGTTGAGCGGGTTCGACAGAACCGGGAAGGCAGAGCGCAGCGCCGACGGGGGCAGCGGCAGCACCCCGCGGAAGGGCGCGGGCGAGATGGCGACCGTGGCGGGCGCGCCGACCTTGGCGGCGAGCATCTGCACCAGGAGCCCGCCCATGGAATGGCCGATAAGGATCGGCTTCCGGTCCAGGGCGCCGACGAAGGTCTCGAGATGCGACAGGATGGTGCCGATGGAGTTGCCCGCGAAGGCCTCGGGGTTGGCCCGTGCGGCCTCTGGCGTGGCCGGGTCGCCCGGCCAATCCGCGGCGATGGGGGCGTAACCGGCGGCCTCGAACATTTCGGCCCACCGCTGCCAGGAGCCGGCAAGAAGCCACAGCCCATGGACGAAAAGGACAGGCTGGCGGCCGCTGGCATTGGCCGCGTCGACTTCGGTCTGTTCGCGACGGGACAGGGTGTTTGCGTCGGTCATTGGTCTTCTCCTTCTGGCTCTGGGAAGCGATGCACTTCCTTGTTTCGATGATCAGAGAGATGCTTCGTGAACCGGAGACTCACCATGATCGAAAGAGCGGAAGATCTAGCAGGAACACCGAATGGGCGTGCGGACCCGCTTTCCGCGGTGCTGAGCATCGTGCGGGCACGGGGGGACCGCGCCGCCGTCCTTGCGCCGAGGCGGCCGCAGAGCTTGCTGTTTCCTGCGGGCGCGCCCTGCCTCCATCATGTCCAGAGCGGCCAAGTCGACATCCGGGTCGGGTCCGGGGATCCGGTCACGCTCCGCGCGAATGAACTGGCCTTGCTTCTGCACGGCGATGCGCACCGGGTCGATCTGGACGGAGGGGGCGTCGCACAGAGCGTCGACGCGTTTCTCGATGCGGACATGCACGTGGCGGAGGCTGGACCTTCCGAGCCGTCCATTCGGGCGTTCTGGGGAAGCTTTAGCTTCGACAGCGATCTCGCCATGCGGGTGCTACAGCCACTCCCGCCCGTCATCGTCCTCAGCGATCTGAAGGAACACCCGATAGACTGGCTCGATCTGGTGTGCGACCTGATCCTGCAGGAAAACGAGGCGGGGCGACCGGGCGCGGCAGTGATGGTCTCGCGGCTCCTCGACCTCCTTCTCATCCAGATCCTGCGAAGGTGGGCGCAGTCCGCCGACAGCCTTCCCGGCTGGCTCGCGGCCGCGAAAGACGACCGGATCGCGCGCGCCGTTGCGGCCATCCACCGGGACCCTGCGCAGGACTGGACCAACGCGCGGTTGGCCACTCTTTCGGGCATGTCGAAATCGAGCTTTGTAGAGCGTTTCCGGCAGGTCATGGGCCTTCAGCCGGGCACCTATCTTCGGCAATGGCGTCTGGATCGGGCTGCAGAGGCGCTCCAGCATTCAAACGCGACGATCGACGCGATCGCCGCAACTGTCGGATACGCCTCCCAGGAGGCCTTCAGCCGCGCCTTCCAGAGCAGGTTCGGAATGTCTCCGTCGGCCTGGCGGGTGGCTCGCGCCCGATAATGCGGGCGTTGGTTTTCCAAATCGGCGGAAGAAGATCGAGTGTTTGGCGTTATACCTCATCGGGTGTCTGAGACGTGGACTCTCTGGCTCTCAGCCCCAAGGCAATGCACCGATGCCGCAGACACTGCGAGCGGCCCGTCCGGTGAAGCTGGACTGCCGAGCGAACTGACGTGACGGGTAAGGGCCTGAAGCCGCCGAAACTAGGCGCAAGAACGGATACGGAAACGCACATCCGGCCCATGTGTTCGTCGCCCGAAACGCACCTCCGCTACCATCGCCCACCCGGACATGCCGTGGCGCCGCCGTTTTCACGGGGTCTTGCAACGCGCGGGGCGTCGCCCGCCCCGCCGTCGCAACCGGTCTTCGTTGTCCCGGCACCGATGGCGACGGGACCCCCAGTCATCGTGCCGCGGACGCGGTCACGGGTCGCATGCCGCGGTGACGATGATTTCCACTTTCAGATCGGCCCGCGCGAGCCGGGCTTCGCCGCAGGCCCGCGCCGGGGCATGGCCGTCGGGCACCCAGGCATCCCAGACCGCGTTCATTTCGTCGAAATCCGCCATGTCGGCGAGCCAGACGATCGCCTGCAGGATCCGCTCGCGGGACGAGCCGGCCTGCGCCAGCAGGCCATCCACGCGGGACAGGCAATCCCGGGTCTGCTCGGCCACGCTCTGCCCGGCGCCGACCTGTCCGCAAAGATAGGCCGTCCCGTTATGCTTGACGATCCGGCTCATCCGCGGACCGGGGTCGATACGTTCGATCATCTCTGTCCTCATCTTCCGTCCGCGGCCATGACGGCGGGATCCTCCGCGGGGGTTTCCTCCATCGCCGCCAGTTCACCCAGCGTCACCGGCTTCAGCGGGGGGCGGACCCGGTAATAGCCGGTCTCGTCCATGCCCTGCCCGGTTTCCGCGGCGAGAATCGACACCACGGTCAGGCCGCAATACCGCCCCTGGCACGGGCCCATGCCCGGCCGGCCGAACGCCTTGGTCTGGTTCGGTCCCTTGCAGCCGAGCGCGGCGTACCCGCGGATATCGCCCGCCGTCACCTCTTCGCAGCGGCACACCACGGTGGCATCCGCAGGCTGCAGCGCCGCGGCATAGGGCGGATAGGCACGATCGAGAAACGGGCGCACGGCCAGTTCGCCGCGCAGCGCCGCGCGGACAGGCGCGGCCGCGCGGTCGCGCGCATCGGCGCTGATCCGGTCCAGGTCCCGCGCGGCCTCGAGGGCGGCGAGACGGCCGGCCTGCTCGGCCGCCTTGGCGCCGCCGATCCCGGCGCCGTCGCCGGCGATGAACACGTTGGGGATCTCGGTGCGCCCCCAGGGGTCGGTCTCGGGGACGAAACAGGCCTGGGCCGCATTCCACCGGTGCGGGATGTCCAGCGATCGCGCCGCCTGCATATTGGGCACGACGCCGTGATGGAGGAACACCGTCTCGCAGGCGATCCGATGCCGCTTGCCCCCCGCGACGAAAGACAGCGCCTCGGCCCGGTCGGTGCCCGCGACGGCGATGTCGGAGGCTGCCGTGTAGCGCGGAACGCCGGCGCGCCGGATTTCGGCAAGCATGGACAGTCCCTTGACGAGATAGCGCCAGCCACGCAGCGCCCCGCCAAGATGGCGCAGGGCGGCGACGGTATCGCGCCGGGACTGGGTTTCGACCAGCGCAAGCGGCGGCGTCCCCGCGCGCACCATCTGCGCCGCGATAAGGTAGAGCAACGGCCCCGATCCCGCGAGCACCGCGCGCCCGGCCACCACGCCGGATTCCTTGATCAGGATCTGCCCGGCGCCGGCCGTCATCACCCCCGGCAGGGTCCAGCCCGGCACCGGCATGGGCCGTTCCAGCGCGCCCGTCGCCAGCAAGACCCGGCGGCCATGCACGATCGCGCCACGTCCATCGACGGAATAGGCGACGGCGCCGTCGGGCGCGATCTGCCAGACCGTCGCCCGCGTCACATGCGTGATCGACGGCTGCTCCAGCCCCGCGGCAAGCGGCAGCCCGGCGCTGTAATCCTGCCCGAGGATGTCGCCGCGCCGCGCCGCGCTGCGCGTGACATCACGATAGATCTGGCCGCCCGCCCGCGCCTGCTCGTCGAGGATGACGACAGAAAGCCCCGCCTCGGTCGCGGTTGCGGCCGCGGCCATCCCGGCCGGGCCGGCCCCGATGACGACAAGGTCAGCTTGCATCGGCGCTCTCCGCGGTAGCGGGACCGGCGCGCACGATCTCCAGGCCTTCCTCGACGGTGAGGAGGCAGGCCTGGCGGGTCACGCCGTCCACCTCGACCAGGCAATCGAAACAGGCGCCCATCATGCAGAACGGCCCCCGCGGCGCCCCGGAAACCGGCGTGTGCCGGAACACCGGCACGCCGGCGGCGAGCAACGCCGCGGCAAGGTTCGCCCCCGCGGGCAAGGAGAGATCGGCACCGTCGAGCCGCACCGTGACGCGCGCGGCATCCGCGTCGATCTCAAGAAACGGCGAAGCGGTCTTCACTGAATACCTCCAGATCCGGCGCGTCCCCGGCGCCTTCGAGCCAGGACGGCAGGATGTGCCCGTGCACCGCCGCGAGGGTTATGCCGCTGTGGCAGGTGACGAGATACGCCCCCGGCGTGGTGACGCTTTCCTGGTAGATCGGCAGGCCGTCGGGCGACATGACCCGCAGCGCCCCCCAGCTGCGCACGAGTTGCGCGCGCCCCAGCACCGGGTAGGCGGCCACGGCCTCCGCGGCGAGACCCGACAGGCCCGGCTGGGTCACGCTGTCGTCGAGCCCCACCTCCTCGTTCGTGGCCCCGATCTGCACCCCGCCTTCGTCCACCTGTCGGGCAATCAGCGAGGGCCGGTTGATGAACCGGGGCAGCTTCTCGGTGATCATGACCTGCCCGCGCTGCGCCCGGATCGGCGCCTTGAAGCCGAGCTTCGGTCCCAGCTCCATCGCACCGAGACCGGCGGAGAGAACCACCTTCCCGGCCTCGACCGTCGCGCCGTCCGCACAGGCGACCCGGAAGGCGCCGTCCCTCTTCTCGACATCGGTCACGGTCTGCCCGGTGATCACGCGCCCGCCCCGGCGCCGGACATCGTCGGCCAGCGCCAGCAACAGGCGCAGCGGGTTCGCGTGGCCGTCCTGGTGATGCAGGATCGCCCCGACCACCTTGGGCCCGATATGGGGTTCTTCCTTCCTGAGCGCGTTGTGGCCGAGCACCTCGAACGGATAATCTCCGCCGAGCTTCGCCTTGAGCGTCTCGTATTTCTCGACGGTCTGCTGCAGGGTCTCTTCCGAGAAATGCAGATCGTAGCCGCCTTTCTGCTCCAGCCCCAGGTCGCGGCCCGTCGCCTCGCCCAGTTCGGCGGCGAAGTCGCCCCAGGCGGCGGCGGATTGCTGCGACCAGCGCGCGTAGCGCGGCTGGTTCATGCCCTTGGACTGCACCCAGACCAGGCCGAAATTCCCGCGGCTGGCGCGGAAGGATCCGTCGCCCCCGTCCAGCACCGTCACCGAGCGGCCGCGCCGGAGCAGACCCCAGGCGACCGACAGGCCGACGACACCGCCGCCGATGATGGCGTAGTCCGAAAGCATGGAACCTCGCAGGCCTGAGTGGCGCCTCTGCCGGGGCGGCCCGGAAGCCGCCCCGCGCAAGCCGGCTTACTTGCCGATCTCGTCGAGGATGGACTGGCCCCATTCGGCGCCGACATCCTGCAGGACCTCGGGCCAGACATCGGCGCGGACCTTCTCGGCCATGGCGGCGAGCTGCGCGTCGGAGAGTTCGACCACGTTGGTCCCCAGCTCATCCGCGAGCCGCTGCTCCCATTTGCCCTGGTCGGCCTCGGCCACTTCCCAGCGCGTCGCTTCGAAATCGGCGGCGGCCTGGGTCAGCGCGTCCTGATCCTCGGCGTCGAGCTCGGAAAGCGCGCTGTTGGAGATGATCATGTACCACACCTCGAAATGGGTGTTGGCCGGGATATAGGCCTGGGTCACGTCGCGGAAGGACGCGTAGTAGCCCTCGGCACCGGATCCGATCACCCCGTCGACCACGCCGGTCTGGATGGCGGTGAAGGCCTCCGAGAACGGGATCGGCGACGGGATGTAGCCCAGCGCCTGGCCGGTCAGCTGGAAGCTCTTGATGCCGGGGACACGCACCTTGATCCCGTTGGAGTCCGACGGGTCGCCCGGGTTCACCGGCTCGGTGTTCAGCGAGATGCCGCCGAAATAGACCGGGTAGGCGGCGAGCATGGTGATGTCCTGCTCGGCATAGAGGTCGGCCATCACCTCGCGCACCGGCCCGTCGGGGCCGTAGATCGCGCGCGCCTCGTCCCAGCTGTTGGCCAGGTAGGGGAACGAACTGATCTGCATCCGGCGATCCGCCCCGGTGGCGGCGGGCTGCGTGGCCATCTCGATCGCGCCGACCGAGACGCGCTCTTGCACCGTCGTGTAGTCGCCCAGCGCCGAGGCCGGGAAGATGTTGATCGAAACGTCGCCGTCCGTCGCGGCGCTGACGTTTTCCGAGAACGCGCGCAGTTCCTTGTCGATCGTGGCGTCCTGCGGGCGGACGTGGCTCATTTTCAGGTCGGCCGCGTCAGCGATGCCGCCGAAGGCCAGAAGGCCGAGCGCGGCCGTGCCGAGAAGCATGTGTTTCATCTTGGGTCTCCTTGTTGGATGCTTGGTCTTGGGTTGGTGGTCGGGTCAGTAGCCGAACAGCCGCGGCAGGAAGAGCGACAGGTCGGGCCAGAGCGAGGTCAGCAGCACGACGGGCACGTAGCCGGTCAGGATCAGCAGCATGGCCGGCGGGATGACCTTGGTGACTTTCACGTTGCCGATCCGCGCGCCGAGGTAGAGGATCGAGGCATAGGGCGGCGTCACGCCGCCCATGGCCGTGTTGACGCCCATGATCGCGGCGAACTGCACCGGGCTCACGCCGATGGCGTTCATCAGCGGCAGCAGCAGCGGCGCGATCAGGATGATCGCGGTGACGTCGTTGACGACCATGCCCACGAGGAAGAGCAGGATGTTGATCAGGATCAGCAGGATCACCTTGTTCTCGGTGATCTCGAAGATCGAGCTGACGATCTTCTGCGGGATCGCCTCGTAGACGAACATCTGGCTGAGGATCATCGAGAACAGGATCATCAGCATGATCGCGCCGACGGCGGTGGCGGCCTCCTTGCCGGCGGCAAGGAACGTGCTCAGGTCGAGGCCCTTGTAGATCAGGAAGCCCACGGGCACCGCGTAGATCACCGCGATCGCGGCGGCCTCGGTCGGTGTCATGATGCCGCCGTAGATACCGCCGAGGATGATCACCGGCATCAGCAGGGCCGGCGCGGCGTAGGTGCCGCGGCGGGCGACATCGCCGACCAGCCCGGTAAAGCTGGGCTTTTCGTCGAGCACCAGGTTGAACTTGCGGCTCATCCAGAGGTTCATGAGCGAGAAGTTCATCATGATCAGCAGACCCGGCCCGGTCGTCGCCAGGAAGCAGGCGAGGATCGAGGTGTCGGTGACCCAGCCATAGACGATCATGGTGACCGAGGGCGGGATCAGCAGGCCGAGGATCGAGGAGTTGGCGATCAGCGCGGTGGCGTATTCGCGCGGGTAGCCGCGCTTTTCCATCTCGGGGATCAGGAGCGGGCCGACGGCCGCGATGCCGGTCAGGCCCGAGCCCGAGATCGCGCCGATGATGGCGCAGCTGACCGCGGCGACGACGCCGAGGCCGCCCCGCACATGGCCTATGAAGGCGTTGACGAATTGCAGCAGCGAGGCCGCGATGCCGCTGGCCGACATGATCGTCCCGGCCAGAACGAAGAGCGGGATCGCCAGCAGCACGGGGTTGCCGAGTTGCTGGAACCCCCAGAGCATCATGCCCTTCATGGTCACGCCGCCGGCGAAGTACATCACCATCAGCGCGCCGCCGAAGCAGTAGGGCAGCGGCACGCCCAGCGTCAGGAAAATCACGAGGACCGCGATGGCGAGAAGGGCGATTTCGATCATCTCACGGCCCTCCGGCGCAGGTCCTTGATATGGCCGTACATGTTGATGGCCGTGTAGAGCATCATCAGGGCGAGCCCGATGACCAGCGCCACGTCCGAGTAGAAGGTCGGGATGTAGAGCGTCGGGCTCTCCTTCCAGACGCGCCAGGCGTACCGGGTGAAGTCCCATGCCCAGCTCAGCAGCCAGAGACCGACGACCAGGCTTATGACCTCACCGACGATCGCGAGGATGGTGTGCTGGCGATCGGTCTTGAGAAAGATCTCCAGGACATTCGCGCGGATATGGGTGTTCTCGCGGGAGGCATTGACCGCGCCCAGGATATAGAGCCAGAGCGTCGGATAGAGCATCGTCTCTTCCAGGCCCATGACCGGCACCTGCAGGATGTATCGCGTGACCACCTGCACGAACTGGCCGAGCGCCACGATGCAGATGAGCGTCGTCAGGAGATATTTCGCGAAACGGTCCATGTCCCTCCCCGGTCGCGGCGTTTCGACCGCTGACGAAGAGCTTGACGTGCCGCGCCCTATAAAATCAAATTCAAAAAAATGCTGATCTCATAGATTTACCTTATGGAGGCGCCGTGAACCTGTCCGTCCGTCAACTGATGACCTTTCGCGAGGTCATGCGCAGCGGGTCGATCAGCCAGGCCGCCCGGACCCTCGGGCGCACGCAGCCCGCGGTCAGCGCGATGATCGCGAGCCTGGAACGCGAGCTCGGTTTCCGGCTCTTCCATCGCGAACAGGGCAAGCTGCTGCCAACGCCGGAGGCCCGGTTCTTCCTCGAGGAAGCCGAGGAGATCCTGTCCCGGCTGGAACAGACGAAACGGACATTGGCCGGCGTCGCCTCGCTCGAGCGCGGGCGCCTGCGGGTCGCCTGCCACCCCGCCGCCTCCGGATTCTTCATGCCGCGGGTCCTGACCGGCTTCCTGTCCGAGCGACCGGACGTCGAGGTCGCGCTGATGATGCGCTCGTCGCGCGTGATCGAGGAACTCGTCGCATCGCAGCAGTTCGACGTCGGCTTCGCGGAAACCCCGCGGCCGAGGGACGCCATAAGCCAGACCGATTTCGACCTGGAATGCGTCTGTGTCCTTGCCGCCGATGACGCGCTGGCCGGGAAGGCGATCATCAGTCCGGCCGATCTCGACGGGGCGGACCTCGCCATGCTGTTTTCCGAGCACGAAACCTTTCAACAGACCCGCAAGGCCTTCGACGACGCCGGCTGCAGCTTTCGCCGGCGCTTCGAATTGCAGACGTTCCTGCCGGGGCTGCAGTTCGTGGCCTCGGGGATGTGCTACATGATCTGCGACATGATCACGGCACACGGGTTTCTCCAGCGCGGCGATGCCGACATGCCGCTCGTGTTCCGGCCCTTCCGGCCGCGCATCAGCAGCAGCATCTCGATCCTGAGACCCGCGCATCGCCCCAGCTCCGCCCTGGCCGACGCATTCTGCGCGTGCATTTCCGGGCAAATCGAACGGATGCGAAACGATATCGAGAGCGGTCGGCGCAATTGACGCCGCGGAAAACGCCTTGACGATCCGGCCCGCTTTTCGGAACGTCTGGGCGATCGAACGAAAGCGGGGCAGGCATGCCTTTCGGCCGCGCCAACGGAGAGACTGCATGAAGTACCGGGTTACCCCAGCGCTGGCCCTTGTCCTGACACTGGGGGCCTGTGCGTCCGGGACAGGCTCCGATACGTCGCGGAACGCCCTGATCGAGGAGCTGCCGGAAGCGGTGCGCGCGCTCGCCGCGCCCCACCAGGACCTGACCGCCGTTCGGTTCGGGCCCGAGGGCCGGTGCTACTGGTATCGCCACGAGGGTCCGGTCGAGACGACGTTTCTGCCGCTTCGCACGCGGGCGGGCCGGCCGATCTGCGCCCGTCCCGCCGCCCCTCCGGCCGAGGAGGCCTGACGCCCGCGGATCGCCGGCGCCCGGCGTCCCCGCCTGACCTGGTCAGGTGCTGGCGGTGATCGCGTCCTCCGCCGGGTGGAGATGCGCCGTCGTGCCCAGCTCGACCTGGTCGTAGAGCCCGATGATGTGGGCCATCACCATCCGCACGCAGCCGGAACTGGCGCGCCCGCCCACGGACCCCGGGTAAGGCGTTCCGTGGATGCGCAGATAGGTGTCCCGGTTGCCTTCGTAGAGATAGAAGGCCCGCGCCCCGAGCGGGTTCTCGGGGCCGCCGTCCACGCCGTCTTCGTACTTGGCGTAAACCTCCGGCTCACGCCGGATCATGTTCTGCGTCGGGGTCCAGCCCGGCCACTTCGCCTTGCGGCGAATGGTGTAGACGCCCGCCTCGTAGAGACTGCCGCGCGCGATGGCCACGCCGTAGCGCATGGCGGTGCCGTCGCCCTGGATATGGTAGAGATAGCGCGCGATGGCATCGACGTGGATGTCGCCGGGGGTCAGCCCGTCTTTCGCCTCGACGCGCCGCGGCAGGAACCGGGGCTGCAGCCCCCAGGGATTCGAGGTTCCGGGATCGTAATCCGCAGGCGTGACCTGCGCGTCCCATGCCTTCCATTTCGCGCGCAACGAGGTCGGCGCCGCCCATACCGACGTGGCGACCGGCTGCGAAAACAGCGCCGCCGAGGTCATGATGAAGTGTCGCCGGGTTACCATGGTCGCCCCTCCAGCCGGACTACGTCGATACCGATACCGCGCGCACCGCGCGCGCCCGGGAAATCGCAACTTTGGGTAAGCCATCGGCCGCCGCTGGTCCAGTCACGTCGGCGTGGGGTTGCCGCCACGGGCGCCCCCGCGCGGGCATGCCGCGGCTGGCGGTGGCGGACATGGAAATCGAGCTTGGGGAAATTCATGTTCGATGGTATTATCATTTTTGCAATTTTATGCCTTCTTTTCTCAATTTTTTGAAACAAATACATACGAATAGGCATATATGGAATTTCTCACCCTGATCGCCCAGCAGGATTTCGTCGTGATTGCCGGTTACGCGGGCATTCTCGGCGTGATCGTCTATCTCGGTGCTTATTTCGCGCTTCAGATCGGCTGGATCCGGGGCCAGAGCTTCATCTACCCGTCGCTCAACCTCGTCGCGGCCGCGCTGGTGCTGACCAGCCTGATCACGAATTTCAACCTCGCCTCGGCCATCATCCAGATCAGCTTCATCCTCATCAGCCTGATCGGCCTGGTGCGCATGGCCCTCGGCTCGTTCCTGGTGCGCTTCAGCGACGAGGAGAAACACTTCCTCTCGAGCAAGTTTCCGTCCCTGCGGGGGCAGCGCGCGCGACAGTTCCTCGATGCGGGCACCTGGCGCAACCTGCAGCCCGGCACGATCCTGACGCGGGAAGGCACGCCGTCCAAGATGGTCAGCTACGTCGCGTCAGGTTCCGTCGACATCTCGTCCGGCGAGCAGCTGCCCTACAAATACGGCTCCGACATCCTGGTGGGCGAGATTTCCTGCCTTGCGGGCGCACCGTCGACCGCCACGGCGATCGTGACGAAGCGCACCCGCGTGTTCTGCATCGGAAGCGAGAAACTCCGCCGCATGGTCGCCCGCGATGCGGAACTGCGGCTGAACGTCGAAGCCGGGTTCTCGCGCGACATCCGCCAGAAGATCATCCGCAAGAACGCCACCTTCCGCGAGTTCATCGAGGCGTCGACACGCAGCCCGCTGCTTGGCCCGTCCGGCGAGATGCCCGGACGCTGGAGCCATGGCCGGCACTACAATCACGCGGCCCGGCTCCACAGCTGAGGCAGGCCTGTTCCGCATCCGCCAATCCCGTAGAGTTCCCCAATGAACGGCATCGTCACGGGAAAGGACCGGAGCATGAGCACATTCGACGAAGATCTCTTCATGAAAGGCCTCGCGCAACGCAAGGCGACCCTTGGCGCGGATTACGTCGCGCAGAACCTCGCCACGGCCGACGACTTCACCCGGCCCTTCCAGGAGGCGATGACCGCCTGGTGCTGGGGCTTCGGCTGGGGCGACTCGGTGATCGACGCCAAGACGCGCAGCATGATGAACCTCGCCATGATCGGGGCGCTCGGCAAGATGCACGAATGGGAAGTGCATTGCCGGGGCGCCGTGAACAACGGCGTCAGCCGCGACGAGATCCGCGCCATCATCCACGTGATCGGGATCTATTGCGGGGTGCCGCAGGCGCTGGAATGCTTCCGCGTCGCGCGCAAGGTTCTCGACGCGGATTGATCCTGCGCCCGGTCGTCAGGCGCCGGCGCGCCGCGCGCCGAGGCGGCCGGCGACGCGCTCGCCCAGCACCAGCATCGCCGGCGTCACGATGAGCGTCAGCGCCGTGGCGACCAACAGCCCGCCGGCGATGGCGCTCGACAGTTCGGTCCACCACTGGGTGGAGGGCGCACCGTAGACCACCTCGCGCCGGAAGAAGTCCACGCTGACCCCGATCACCATCGGCATCAGGCCGAGCGCCGTGGTCACCGTCGTCAGGACCACCGGCCGCAGGCGCTGCGATCCGGTTCGCAGCGCCGCCTCGAGCGCCCCGGCGCCCGCCCGGCGCAGGTCGTTATAGGTGTCGATCAGCACGATGTTGTTGTTGACCACGATCCCGGCCAGGGCGATCACGCCGATCCCGCCCATGACCACGCCGAAGGGCCGGCCCGTCACCAGCAGCCCGAGCAGCACCCCGGCCACCGAGAAGATGATCGCGCTCATCACCACCAGCGCCTGGTAGAAGCTGTTGAACTGCGTCACCAGGATCGCAAACATCAGCCCGATGGCGGTCAGGAAGGCCAGCACCAGGAACGACTGCGCGTCCTGCTGTTCCTCGGCCTCCCCGGCGAAGCTCCAGCTGATCGCGTCCGGCAGCGCCGCGCCCTCCAGCGCCGCGCGCAGGGCGGTTATCTGGTCGTTGACCAGGAGCCCCGGCGCAACGTTGGCCTCGATCCGGACCACCCGGTTTTGATCGATGCGGCGGATCGTGCCGGTACGCGGCGCCGGCTCGAAGCTCACGAAATTGGCGATGGGCACGAGCCCGGCGCCGGTCGGCACGCGGAGACTCTGCAAATCCTCGAGCGTGCGCTCGCCGGCGGGGAAGCGGACCCGGATATCGACCGATCCCTCGGCGTCCGCGGGGCGGTAGTCGGCCACGGTGATGCCCCGCGTCAGCAGCTGCACCGCCTGGCCCAGCAGGCTCGCATCCGCGCCGAAGCGCGCGGCCTCGCTCCGGTCGAGGCTGAGCCGCCATTCCACCCCGGGCAGGGGGCGGGTGTCCGTGACGTCGGTGAAGCCGCCGATCTTCGTCATTTCCGCCAGCGCGGTCTCGACGGCTGCGTCGCGCGCATCGTCGGACCGGGCGCGCAGTTCCAGCTGCACGGGCTTGCCCTGGGTCGGTCCCTGCGACTGGGTCTGGACCTGCACCTCGATGCCCGGGATCGCGGCCATCTCGGTGCGGATCCGGTCACCGATTTCGGCGGCGGTGCGGCGCTTGTCCCAGTCGACGAGTTCCAGCTGGAGACGGCCCAGCACCTCTTCCTCGTTGCGCCGGTCGGCGGTGGAGCGGGCATAGACGTTGCGGATATCGTCATAATCGAGCAGGCGTTCCTCGACCGTTCGCACCAGCGCGTCGCGCTCGTAGATCGAGAAGTTGTCGCGCCCGCGGACGGTGACCTGCATGAAATCGGGTTCCACCTCGGGAAAGAAGATCACGCCGCGACCGAACTCGGCATAGGCGCCGAAGGCCCCGATCAGCAGCGCCACGGCCAGCATCAGCGTCGCCACCGGGCGCAGCAGCGCGCGCTCCAGGAACCGCGCATAGGCGCCCGTGATGCCCGGCGCCCGCCGCGGATCGCCGTTTTCCGCCGCGTGAAGCGCCGCGCGCGCGGCCGCGTCCTGCGGCTGGCGCCGCCCGATCAGCCGGCCCGTCACCGGGATGAAGATCAGCGCCATGAACAGCGAGGCGGTCAGCGTCAGGATCACGGTGATCGGCAGGAATTTCATGAACTCGCCCACGACGCCCTCCCAGAACAGGAGCGGCAGGAACACGCTGAGCGTCGTCGCCGTCGAGGCGATGATCGGCCAGGCCATGCGCTTGGCCGCGGCCGCGTAGGCCAGCCGCGGCGGGGCGCCCTCTTGCAGACGGCGGTCCGCAAGCTCGGTCGTGACGATGGCGCCGTCCACCAGCATCCCCACCACCAGGATCAGCGAGAACAGCACGACGAT
>CAJXYS010000060.1 GCA_913063035.1 uncultured Maritimibacter sp.
AAGAGAAGCTCCGCTTCGCCATCCGTGAAGGCGGCCGCACCGTCGGCGCCGGCGTCGTGTCCAAAATCATCGAGTGATGCGAAGCCCCGCGCCGACAGGCGCGGCGCTACCGCGAGGCTTTCGACGGGCCGCCCGGACATCCGGGCGGCCCGTTTCCGTTCGCGCCCCGTGGCCCGGTGCCGGCGGTCCGCACCCCGCGGAGATTGCGCGGGCGCCCGTTCACGTGGCAGTAAGAGCGGGGGGCAGGGCAGGGATGATGGACCGGGCACGAACCTTGATATGGCTGCGGGCGGCGGCGGCGGCGTCTCTGATCCTGGCGCTCGTCAATCACCTGTTGCCGCCCCTGAGCTTCCCGGCCACCCAGCTGCTTTTCGACTATGAGTTCGGGCTGGTGCGGCGTGGGCTGGCCGGGACCCTCCTGACGCCGCTGCTCGACGAGCCGGTGAGCGGCGGCGCGATACGGGTCGTGACCGCTGCCGTGACGCTGACCGGCGCGATGGGTTTCGCGCTCTGGATGATGCGCCGCTTCGACGGCAGCGTGCCGGGCCTGCTCGTCGTGATCCTCGCACTCAATTCCTTCGCTTTCGCAAGCTTCGTGGGCACGACCGGCTATCTGGACGGGTTGCTCATGGTGGTGACGCTGGCGGCGCTGGCGCTGGCGCCGCGGGGCGGCCTGGCCGCCGGTCTCGGGCTGGCCGCGCTGGTGGTCGTGGGGATGCTGCTGCACGAGAGCATGCTGCCCTATTTCACCGTGCTGATCGCCTTCGGGATCGCGCTGCGCGGGCCGCTCGACGCACGACCGTCTGCCGCCGCGCTGCTGCCGGTCGCGACGGGCTGCGCGGTGCTCGTCGTGCTGGTGATGTCCGATTTCGACGCCGCCACCGCCGAACGCTTCGCCGCCCATCTGCGTTCCAAGGCGGATTTCTTCACCGATCCGACCACGCTCGAGGTGGCGGGGCGCCCGCTGGCGGCGAATGTCGATTTCATGCGCGGCGTTCGCGCGCGGGATGCCTACTGGATGTGGCTGACCTTCGACGGCCTGCCGCTGCTGCTCATGAGCCTCTGGCTGATCTGGTTCAACCTGCGGCTCTTCGGGCCGGGGGTCCATCCGGCGCTGCGCCTGCTGATGGTCGCGGCGGTTCTCGCGCCGCTCTCGCTCAACCTCGTGGCGTTCGACGTGCATCGCTTCGGCACCGTCTCGGTCCTTGCGGGGTTCATCGCGGCGGGGCTGATCCTGCGCCGGGCCGACGGCGCGGCCGACCGGCTGCCCGCCTTGATGAGCTGGCCGGTCTTCACGCTGCTTCTGGTGGTGAATGCGAACATGTTCAGCTACCAGATCCAGGAAGATGCCATGTTCGAGGCCCAGTTCCCCTGGGTGCTGGTCAAGCAACTGGGCTGGCTGGGCGGCTGAGCGCCAATCCCCGCTTGCAAATCCGTTTCCGCTCTCGTATCTGGGCACAAGAACGGCCCGCAGGGGTATAGCTCAGTTGGTAGAGCATCGGTCTCCAAAACCGAGGGTCGCGGGTTCGAGTCCTGCTGCCCCTGCCAGTTCTTCCCTTACAAGGTCGCGGTTTCGGGGGTGCGCCGGATGCTCCGGACCCGGCGGCGCCCTTGCAAAGCCGGCCGCGAGTCCGTATGTGGCCGCGTATATTTGACGGAACGGGCGAAACCGATGGCGAACACGAACCCTCTCCAGTTCATTCAGCAAGTGCGGGCCGAGGTGTCCAAGGTCGTCTGGCCGACCCGGCGCGAAGTGCTTCTGACCACGGTCATGGTCTTCGCCATGGCGACGCTGGCGGCGGTGTTCTTCTTCATCGTCGATCAGATCATCCGCTTCGGCCTGACGTCTCTTCTGGGTTTCTTCGGCTGAGCGCGCTTTTTGGGGCGATGCTCTTGAATTGACGGGATTTCGCTTGTAAGGGGGGCGGCATCCTTGACAAAGGCGTGCATCGATTCGTCATGCGCGCTGTTTTTTGTTCTGGCGAATTGTCGTCAAAACACTGGCAAGGCGAAAGAATTTCGGCGGCAAAGCCGGCAGGCACGAGGTGACGGGCGAAATGGCGAAACGGTGGTATTCGGTGAGTGTGCTCTCGAATTTCGAGAAAAAGATCGCCGAGCAGATTCGACATGCCGTCGCCCAGGAAGGTCTCGAGGAAGAGATCGAGGAAGTACTCGTGCCGACCGAGGAAGTGATCGAGGTGCGGCGCGGCAAGAAGGTGACGGCCGAGCGGCGTTTCATGCCGGGCTACGTGCTGGTGAAGATGGAGATGACCGATAAGGGGTATCACCTCATCAACTCCATCAACCGCGTGACCGGGTTCCTCGGGCCGCAGGGGCGCCCGATGCCGATGCGCGACGAGGAGGTGAACACCATCCTCAACCGCGTCGAGGAGGGTGCCGAGGCGCCGCGGACGCTCATCTCCTACGAGGTGGGCGAGCAGGTGAATGTGACCGACGGGCCCTTCGAGGGTTTCGCCGGCACGGTCGAAGAGGTGGACGAGGACAATGCCCGCCTCAAGGTGACCGTTTCGATCTTCGGCCGGGCGACCCCGGTCGAGCTGGAATACACGCAGGTCACCAAGCAGACCTGACGTGTGTGCATGTGGGAGGCGACGCCGGCGCGCCGGCGGACCGGACCACTAAACCGAGGACCGCGCCCGACGCGTCGTGTGCGGAGGTGAAAAGAGGAGAGGCCAGATGGCCAAGAAACTGGCAGGCACGATGAAGCTGCAAGTGCCCGCAGGCCAGGCGAACCCGAGCCCCCCGGTGGGCCCGGCGCTGGGTCAGCGCGGCATCAACATCATGGAATTCTGCAAGGCGTTCAACGCCAAGACGCAGGAAATGGAACCGGGCGCGCCGTGCCCGACGCTGATCACCTACTACCAGGACAAGTCCTTCACGATGGAAATCAAGACGCCGCCTGCGTCTTATTACCTGAAGAAGGCCGCCAAGCTGAAGTCGGGTGCGAACACGCCGGGCCGCCAGACCGTCGGCTCCGTGACCCCCAAGCAGGTGCGCGAGATCGCCGAGGCGAAGATGCGCGACCTGAACGCCAACACCGTCGAGGACGCGATGCAGATCATTCTGGGATCCGCGCGGTCGATGGGCATCGAGGTGAAGGGGTAATCTGATGGCCAAGCTTGGAAAACGCATGAAGTCGGCCCGCGAGGCCGTCGCCGGCAAGAGCGACATCTCCGTCGAGGACGCGATCACCCTCATCAAGAGCAACGCCAAGGCCAAGTTCGACGAGACCGTCGAGATCGCGATGAATCTCGGCGTCGATCCGCGCCATGCCGACCAGATGGTCCGCGGCACCGTCAGCCTGCCCAACGGCACCGGCAAGACCGTGCGCGTCGCCGTCTTCGCCCGCGGCCCCAAGGCCGAGGAAGCGAAAGAGGCCGGGGCGGATATCGTCGGCGCCGAGGACCTGATGGAAACCATCCAGGGCGGCACGATCGAGTTCGATCGCTGCATCGCCACGCCGGACATGATGCCGGTCGTCGGCCGGCTGGGGAAAATCCTCGGGCCGCGCAACCTGATGCCGAACCCCAAGGTGGGCACGGTGACGATGGACGTCGCGCAGGCGGTCCAGGACGCCAAGGGCGGACAGGTCCAGTTCCGGGCCGAGAAGGCCGGCGTCGTCCATGCCGGTGTCGGCAAGGCGTCCTTCGAGGCCGACAAGCTGGTCGAGAACGTCCGCGCCTTCGTGGACGCCGTGCAGAAAGCCAAGCCCGCGGGGGCCAAGGGCGCGTATCTGAAGAAGATCTCGCTCACCTCCACCATGGGCCCGGGCGTGACCGTCGACATCACGTCGGCCACCGGGAACGCCTGATCGAGAATTCCCTCGGTCTTCGGGCCGGGGAATACGGCGGGCCTTCGGGCCCGTCGGTCTGTCCGAGACGGTGGGTGCCCTTCGGGGCTTAATTTCCTGCCTGAGACGGGAAGCGAGGAGATCAGCCAAGGGCTCTGCCCTCGGGCGATTTTGGCCTCGGGACCCGTAGTCAAGGACCCGAACCCCGGAGCGATCCGGGGAAATGAGAGCCGGGGAGAGATCCCCAGATTGGAGTGGAACTGTGGATAGAGCCCAGAAAGAGAAAGTGGTCGAGGAACTCGGCCAGATCTTCGAAAGCTCTGGCGTGGTCGTCGTCGGACACTACGCGGGTCTCACGGTTGCTGAGATGCAGGATCTGCGCGCGCGCATGCGTGACGCGGGCGGATCCGTGCGCGTCGCCAAGAACAGGCTCGCCAAGATCGCCCTCGAGGGCAAGCCGTGCGAAAGCATTGCCGACCTCATGCAGGGCATGACCGTTCTCGTCTATTCCGAGGACCCCGTCGCTGCGGCGAAAGTTGCCGACAGCTATGCCAAGGAGAACGACAAGTTCGAAATCCTTGGCGGGGCCATGGGCGAGAGCGCTCTGGACCAGGCCGGTGTGAAAGCCGTGGCCGCCATGCCGTCGCGCGAGGAGCTCATTGCCTCCATCGTCGGCGCTATCGGCGCCCCCGCCTCGAACATCGCCGGTGCAGTTGGCGCACCTGCTTCGAACATCGCGAGCATCCTCTCGACCATCGAGGAGCGCGCGGAAGCGGCTTAAGCAACATCGTGAGGCGTGCGTGGGGAAAGACCCCGGACACGTTGGAACACAACTGAACGAACGGAAACGGAAACATGGCTGATCTGAAAAAACTGGCTGAAGAGATCGTCGGTCTGACGCTGCTCGAGGCCCAGGAACTGAAAACCATCCTCAAGGACGAGTACGGCATCGAGCCCGCAGCGGGCGGCGCCGTCATGATGGCTGGCCCGGCCGGCGGTGACGCCGGCGGCGAAGCTGCCGAGGAGCAGACCGAATTCGACGTCATCCTGAAGTCGGCTGGCGACAAGAAGATCAACGTCATCAAAGAGGTGCGTGCGATCACCGGTCTCGGCCTGAAGGAAGCCAAGGAGCTCGTCGAAGCCGGCGGCAAGGCCGTCAAGGAAGGCGCTCCGAAGGAAGAAGCCGAAGAGATGAAGAAGAAGCTCGAAGAGGCTGGCGCCGAAGTCGAGCTGAAGTAATCGGACGGGCGCGTCAGCGTCCAGACGACCTATCCTGGCTGGATCCGCCGAAAACGCGGGTCCAGCCGAACCTGTCTTGGAGAGGGCCGGAACGGTCCGGTCCTGCCCAAGGCGCGGTTCGAGGTTCGGGAGCCGATCGGTGGGACGGTCGGCATGAATGGAACCTCACCCCCTGTTTTGTGAGCGGTGGTGTGCCGGTGCCCGACGGTCGCACATCGCGAACAACTGAGAGGTGACGACGAGCATGGCTCAGACCTACGAAGGCCAGAAGCGCATCCGCAAATACTACGGGAAAATCCGCGAAGTCCTGGAGATGCCGAACCTCATCGAGGTTCAGAAATCCTCCTACGACCTGTTCCTGAACTCCGGCGACCAGCTGGATCCGACGGACGGCGAGGGCATCCAGGGCGTTTTCCAGTCGGTGTTCCCGATCAAGGATTTCAACGAGACCTCCGTGCTCGAGTTCGTGAAATATGAGCTCGAAAAGCCGAAATACGACGTCGAGGAATGCCAGCAGCGCGACATGACCTACAGCGCGCCGCTGAAGGTGACGCTGCGCCTGATCGTCTTCGACGTGGACGAGGACACCGGCGCCCGGTCGGTGAAGGACATCAAGGAGCAGGACGTGTTCATGGGCGACATGCCGCTCATGACCCAGAACGGCACGTTCATCGTCAACGGGACCGAGCGTGTGATCGTCAGCCAGATGCACCGCTCTCCCGGCGTGTTCTTCGACCATGACAAGGGCAAGACCCATGCCAGCGGCAAGCTGCTCTTCGCCTGCCGGATCATTCCCTACCGCGGCTCCTGGCTCGACTTCGAGTTCGACGCCAAGGATATCGTGTTCTGCCGGATCGACCGCCGCCGCAAGCTGCCGGTGACGACCCTGCTCTACGCGCTCGGGCTCGACCAGGAAGGCATCATGGATGCCTATTACGACACGGTCGACTTCAAGTACAAAAAGAACAAGGGCTGGGTCACGAAATTCTTCCCCGAGCGGATTCGCGGCACCCGTCCGGCCTATGACATCGTCGACGCCAAGACCGGCGAGGTCATCGCCGAGGCCGGCAAGAAGGTTACCCCGCGCGCGGTCAAGAAGCTGATCGAGGAAGGCAACGTCACCGAGATCCTCATGCCCTTCGATCGGATCGTCGGGCGCTACGTCGCGCGCGACATCATCAACGAGGAAACCGGCGAGATCTGGGTCGAGGCCGGCGACGAGCTGACCTGGGAGACCGACAAGGACGGCGAGGTCACCGGCGGCACGCTGAAGCGTCTGCTGGACGAGGGCGTGACGGACATCCCGGTGCTCGACATCGATAACGTCAATGTCGGCCCCTATATCCGCAACACCGTGGCCGCGGACAAGAACATGAACCGCGAGACGGCGCTCATGGATATCTACCGCGTCATGCGTCCGGGCGAGCCGCCCACCGAGGAAGCCGCGTCGGCGCTGTTCGACCAGCTCTTTTTCGACTCCGAGCGGTACGACCTTTCGGCCGTCGGCCGCGTGAAGATGAACATGCGCCTTGCGCTCGATGCGCCGGATACCCAGCGCACGCTGCGCAAGGAAGACATCATCGCCTGCGTGAAGGCGCTGGTCGAACTGCGGGACGGCAAGGGCGAGATCGACGACATCGACCACCTCGGCAACCGCCGGGTGCGGTCGGTCGGCGAACTGATGGAAAACCAGTATCGCGTCGGCCTGCTGCGGATGGAGCGCGCCATCAAGGAGCGCATGTCCTCGGTCGAGATCGACACGGTGATGCCGCAGGACCTGATCAACGCGAAGCCGGCCGCGGCCGCGGTGCGCGAATTCTTCGGCTCCTCGCAGCTCAGCCAGTTCATGGACCAGACCAACCCGCTGTCGGAGGTGACGCACAAGCGGCGCCTGTCGGCGCTGGGCCCGGGCGGCCTGACGCGCGAGCGTGCGGGCTTCGAGGTGCGTGACGTGCACCCGACCCATTACGGCCGGATGTGCCCGATCGAGACGCCGGAAGGTCCGAACATCGGGCTGATCAACTCGCTCGCCACCTTCGCGCGGGTGAACAAGTACGGCTTCATCGAGACGCCCTACCGCAAGGTCGAGGACAGCCAGGTCACCGACGAGGTGATCTACATGTCGGCGACGGAAGAGATGCGCCACACCATCGCCCAGGCGAACGCGCAGCTCGACGACGAAGGCCGGTTCGTCAACGACCTGGCCTCCACCCGGCGCGCGGGGGAATACACGCTGAACCCGCCGGTGAATATCGACTACATCGACGTGTCGCCGAAGCAGCTGGTCTCGGTCGCGGCCTCGCTCATCCCGTTCCTCGAGAACGACGACGCGAACCGCGCCCTGATGGGTTCGAACATGCAGCGCCAGGCTGTGCCGCTCCTCCAGGCCGAGGCCCCCTTTGTCGGCACCGGCATCGAGTCGGTCGTGGCCCGCGATTCCGGCGCCGCGATCATGGCGCGGCGGGCCGGCGTAATCGACCAGGTGGACGCCACCCGGATCGTCGTGCGCGCGACCGAGAACCTGGAGCCGGGCGACCCGGGCGTCGACATCTATCGTCTGCGCAAGTTCCAGCGGTCGAACCAGAACACCTGCATCAACCAGAAACCCCTGGTGAAGGTGGGCGACCGGGTGGTGAAGAGCGAGGTGATCGCGGATGGTCCTTCGACCGACCTGGGCGAGCTGGCGCTGGGCAAGAACGTCCTCGTCGCCTTCATGCCCTGGAACGGCTACAACTACGAGGACTCGATCCTGATCTCCGAGCGGATCGCCAAGGACGACGTCTTCACCTCGATCCATATCGAGGAGTTCGAGGTCGCCGCGCGCGACACCAAGCTCGGGCCCGAGGAAATCACCCGCGACATCCCCAATGTCGGCGAGGAGGCGCTGCGCAACCTCGACGAGGCGGGCATCGTCTATATCGGGGCCGAGGTCGGGCCGGGCGACATCCTCGTGGGCAAGATCACGCCCAAGGGTGAATCCCCGATGACGCCGGAGGAAAAGCTGCTCCGCGCCATCTTCGGTGAAAAGGCTTCCGACGTGCGCGACACGTCGCTGCGCCTGCCGCCGGGCGATTTCGGGACCGTGGTCGAGGTGCGCGTCTTCAACCGCCACGGCGTCGAGAAGGACGAGCGCGCGCTGCAGATCGAGCGCGAGGAAGTCGAACGTCTGGCCCGTGACCGGGACGACGAGATGGCAATCCTCGAGCGCAACATCTACGCGCGTCTGAAGTCCATGCTTCTCGGCAAGACCGCGGTGAAGGGACCCAAGGGCGTCAAGTCCGGCTCCGAGATCACCGAGGAGCTTCTGGAGACCCTGTCGCGCGGCCAGTGGTGGCAGCTCGCGCTCGGCGACGAGAAGGACGCCTCGGCCGTCGAGGCGCTGAACGCCCAGTTCGAAAGCCAGAAACGTGCGCTCGAGCACCGTTTCGAGGACAAGGTCGAGAAGGTTCGCCGCGGCGACGATCTGCCCCCGGGCGTGATGAAGATGGTCAAGGTCTTCATCGCGGTGAAGCGCAAGCTGCAGCCGGGCGACAAGATGGCCGGCCGTCACGGCAACAAGGGCGTCATCTCGAAGGTCGTGCCGGAAGAGGACATGCCGTTCCTCACCGACGGGACCCCGGTGGACCTGGTGCTGAACCCGCTCGGCGTGCCGTCGCGGATGAATGTCGGCCAGATCCTCGAGACCCACATGGGCTGGGCCTCGCGCGGCCTGGGCATCCAGATCGACGAGGCGCTTCAGGAATACAAGCGCTCCGGCGACATGACCCCGGTGCGCGACGCGATGAAGCTGGCCTATGGCGACGACGTCTACGACCTGGCGCTCGGCGACCGCGACGACGAACAGTTCCTCGAGGCGGCGCACAACGTCACCAAGGGTGTGCCGATCGCGACCCCGGTCTTCGACGGGGCAAAGGAGCCGGACGTCAACGACGCGCTCAAGCGTGCGGGGTTCGACGAGTCGGGCCAGTCGGTCGTCTATGACGGGCGCACCGGCGAGCAGTTCGCGCGGCCGGTCACCGTCGGCATGAAGTACCTGCTGAAGCTCCATCACCTCGTGGACGACAAGATCCACGCGCGCTCGACCGGGCCTTACAGCCTCGTCACCCAGCAGCCGCTGGGCGGCAAGGCCCAGTTCGGCGGCCAGCGTTTCGGCGAGATGGAAGTCTGGGCGCTCGAAGCCTACGGCGCGGCCTACACGCTGCAGGAAATGCTCACGGTCAAGTCGGACGACGTGGCCGGGCGGACCAAGGTCTACGAGTCCATCGTCAAGGGCGAGGACAACTTCGAGGCTGGCGTCCCCGAGAGCTTCAACGTGCTCGTGAAGGAAGTCCGGGGCCTCGGCCTCAACATGGAACTCCTGGATGCGGAGGAAGAGGACGAGTGAGGGCGGCGCGCGCCCTCACCCCCTCCCTTCCCCAGCAGAGTTAGGATCGCAGAATGAACCAGGAACTGACCACCAACCCGTTCAACCCGCTTCAGTCGCCGAAGAGCTTCGACGAGATCAAGATCTCGCTGGCCTCGCCCGAGCGGATTCTTTCGTGGTCGTATGGCGAGATCAAGAAGCCGGAGACCATCAACTACCGCACCTTCAAACCGGAGCGTGACGGCCTGTTCTGCGCCCGGATCTTCGGGCCGATCAAGGACTACGAGTGCCTCTGCGGAAAGTACAAGCGGATGAAGTATCGCGGCGTCGTCTGCGAGAAATGCGGCGTCGAGGTCACGCTGCAGAAGGTCCGCCGCGAACGCATGGGCCATATCGAACTGGCCGCGCCCGTCGCGCATATCTGGTTCCTCAAGTCCCTGCCCTCGCGCATCGGTCTCATGCTCGACATGACGCTGCGCGATCTCGAGCGGATTCTCTACTTCGAGAACTACGTGGTGATCGAGCCCGGCCTCACCGATCTTACCTACGGTCAGCTGATGACCGAGGAAGAATACATGGACGCCCAGGACCAGTACGGCATGGATGCCTTCACCGCCGGTATCGGCGCCGAGGCGATCCGCGAGATGCTGAGCCAGATCGACCTGGAATCCGAGGCCGAGCAGCTGCGCGCCGACCTGGCCGAGGCCACCGGCGAGCTGAAGCCGAAGAAGATCATCAAGCGGCTGAAGGTTGTCGAGGCGTTCCTCGACTCGGGCAACCGGCCCGAGTGGATGATCATGACCGTGATCCCGGTCATCCCGCCGGAACTGCGCCCGCTGGTGCCGTTGGATGGCGGCCGCTTCGCCACCTCGGACCTGAACGACCTGTATCGCCGGGTGATCAACCGGAACAACCGCCTGAAGCGCCTGATCGAGCTGCGCGCGCCGGACATCATCGTTCGCAACGAAAAGCGGATGCTGCAGGAATCGGTCGACGCGCTCTTCGACAACGGCCGCCGCGGCCGCGTCATCACCGGTGCCAACAAGCGGCCGCTGAAGTCGCTCTCGGACATGCTGAAGGGCAAGCAGGGCCGGTTCCGGCAGAACCTGCTGGGCAAGCGCGTCGACTTCTCGGGCCGCTCGGTCATCGTGACCGGGCCGGAACTGAAGCTGCACCAGTGTGGCCTGCCCAAGAAGATGGCGCTGGAGCTGTTCAAGCCGTTCATCTATTCTCGGCTCGAGGCCAAGGGCCTGTCCAGCACCGTGAAGCAGGCCAAGAAGCTGGTGGAGAAAGAGCGCCCCGAGGTGTGGGACATCCTCGACGAGGTGATCCGCGAACATCCCGTGCTGCTGAACCGCGCGCCGACGCTGCACCGCCTCGGCATCCAGGCCTTCGAGCCGGTGCTGATCGAGGGCAAGGCGATCCAGCTTCACCCGCTGGTCTGCGCGGCCTTCAACGCCGACTTCGACGGTGACCAGATGGCCGTGCACGTGCCCCTGTCGCTGGAAGCCCAGCTCGAAGCGCGCGTCCTGATGATGTCCACGAACAACGTGCTGTCGCCGGCCAACGGCAAGCCGATCATCGTGCCGTCGCAGGACATGATCCTCGGGCTCTACTACATCACCATGATGCGCGAGGGCGTGAAGGGCGAAGGCATGATCTTCGGCTCGGTCGAAGAGGTCGAGCACGCGGTCAATGCCGGCGAGGTCAGCCTGCACGCCAAGATCACCTGCCGCATCCCGCAGGTGGACGAGGAAGGCAACGTCATCCAGCAGCGCTTCGAGACCACGCCGGGCCGCGCCCGGCTGGGCGCGATGCTGCCGCTGAACGCCAAGGCGCCCTTCGATATCGTGAACCGCCTGCTGCGCAAGAAAGAGGTCGGCGAGGTCATCGACACCGTCTACCGCTACTGCGGCCAGAAGGAATCGGTGATCTTCTGCGACCAGATCATGGGGCTCGGCTTCCGCGAGGCGTTCAAGGCAGGCATCTCCTTCGGCAAGGACGACATGCTCATCCCCGAGGAGAAGTGGAAGATCGTGGGCGACACCCGCGACTCCGTGAAGGAGTTCGAGCAGCAGTACATGGACGGCCTCATCACCCAGGGTGAGAAATACAACAAGGTCGTCGATGCGTGGTCGAAATGCTCCGACGAGGTGGCCGGGGCCATGATGGCCGAGATCTCGGCGGTGCGTAAGGACGACACCGGGGCCGAGATGGAGCCGAACTCGGTCTACATGATGTCGCATTCCGGGGCCCGTGGTTCGCCGGCGCAGATGAAGCAGCTGGGCGGGATGCGCGGCCTGATGGCCAAGCCCTCTGGCGAGATCATCGAGACGCCGATCATCTCGAACTTCAAGGAAGGCCTGACCGTGCTGGAGTACTTCAACTCCACCCACGGCGCCCGGAAGGGCCTGGCCGATACCGCGCTCAAGACGGCGAACTCGGGCTACCTGACGCGCCGTCTCGTCGACGTGGCGCAGGACTGCATCGTGCGGGCCCATGACTGTGGGACCGAACGCGCGATCACCGCGCAGGCGGCGGTCTCCGACGGCGAGGTCGTGGCCTCGCTCGGCGAACGCATCCTGGGCCGCGTCGCGGCCGAGGACGTGATCGTGCCGGGCTCCGACCGGGTGGTGCTGCGCAAGGACGAGCTGGTCGACGAACGCATCGCCGACGAGATCGAGAATGCCGGTATCCAGACCATGCGGATCCGGTCGCCCCTGACCTGCGAGGCCGAGGAAGGCGTCTGCGCGATGTGCTACGGGCGCGACCTGGCCCGCGGGACGATGGTCAATGTCGGCGAAGCCGTCGGCACGATCGCCGCGCAGTCGATCGGCGAGCCGGGCACGCAGCTGACGATGCGGACCTTCCACATCGGCGGCATCGCCCAGGGCGGGCAGCAGTCCTTCCTGGAATCGAGCCAGTCCGGCAAGATCGAGTTCCGCAACGCCAATGTCCTGAAGAACGCGTCGGGCGACCAGATCGTCATGGGCCGCAACATGTCCCTGGCCATCGTCGACGAGAACGGCGTGGAACGGGCGAGCCACAAGATGGGCTACGGCACCAAGATCCTGGTTGAAGAAGGCCAGGAGATCGAGCGCGGTGCCAAGCTCTTCGAGTGGGATCCCTACACCCTGCCGATCATCGCCGAGAAGGCCGGCGTCGCGCGCTTCGTCGACCTGACGTCGGGCGTCTCGGTCCGGGAAGAGACCGACGAGGCGACGGGCATGACCCAGAAGATCGTCTCCGACTGGCGCGCCGCGCCGAAGGGCAACGACCTGAAGCCCGAGATCATCATCATGGATCCCGCGACCGGCGAGCCCATGCGCAACGATCTCGGCAACCCGGTCAGCTACCCGATGTCGGTGGACGCGATCCTGTCGGTCGAGGAAGGCCAGGAGATCAAGGCCGGTGACGTGGTCGCGCGGATTCCGCGCGAGGGCGCCAAGACGAAGGACATCACCGGCGGTCTGCCGCGTGTGGCCGAACTCTTCGAGGCGCGCCGTCCCAAGGATCACGCGATCATCGCCGAGGTCGATGGCTATGTCCGCTTCGGGCGCGACTACAAGAACAAGCGCCGGATCACGATCGAGCCGACGGACGAGAGCCACGAGCCCGTGGAATACATGGTGCCCAAGGGCAAGCACATCCCCGTGCAGGAGGGCGATTTCGTCCAGCGCGGCGACTACATCATGGATGGCAACCCGGCACCGCACGACATTCTGCGGATTCTCGGGATCGAGGCCCTGGCCGATTACCTGATCGACGAGGTGCAGGACGTCTACCGCCTGCAGGGCGTGAAGATCAACGACAAGCACATCGAGGTGATCGTGCGCCAGATGCTCCAGAAGTGGGAGATCCTCGACAGCGGGGAGACCACGCTTCTCAAGGGCGAGCATGTGGACAAGGCCGAGTTCGACGCCGCCAACGAACGGGCGCTGGCCGAAGGCCGCCGCCCGGCCGAGGGCGAACCGATCCTGCTCGGTATCACCAAGGCGTCGCTGCAGACCCGGTCCTTCATCTCGGCGGCCTCGTTCCAGGAGACCACGCGCGTGCTGACCGAGGCCTCGGTCCAGGGCAAGCGCGACAAGCTGATCGGCCTGAAGGAGAACGTGATCGTCGGGCGCCTGATCCCCGCCGGTACCGGCGGCGCCACCCAGAAGGTGCGCCGGATCGCAACGGATCGCGACCAGAAGATCATCGATGCCCGCCGGGCCGAAGCCGAGGCGGCCGCCGCGCTGGTCGCCCCGGAAGAGCCGGCGGAGCCGACCGATGCGGCCGATTTCCCGGAAACGCCGGAGAGCCGCGAGGAGTGATCCCGGCGCAGCCCGGACATGACAAGGCCCGGCCGGGAACGGCCGGGCCTTTCGCATGCCGGACGGCCCGTCCGGCCCGCCCCGGCGGCACGGGCCGCCGGAACCGCGACCGCGGCGCGCGGCAAGGACTGCCGGCGCATCATGCGAGGCACCCCCGTGTCGTGCCCCTGGCCTGCTTCGGGTGTAGCGGGCAGGCGGGGGCGGTGCTACGTCTGTGCCGTCAGGGGAGGCGCGGTTGACGGCGAGCGAGAATACCCGTGCGGCGGTGATGATGATGGCCGGCATGGCCGGCTTCACGCTGAACGATACCTGCATGAAACTGGTCACGCAGGATCTGCCGCTCTTCCAGGCGATCTTCCTGCGGGGGCTGGGCACCAGCATGTTGCTGGCCGTTCTCTGTCACCTGCAGGGCGCGCTGCATTTCCGCGTCGCCCGCGGCGACCGCGCGGTGATCGCCTGGCGAACCCTGGGCGAGATCGGCGCGACGGTCTGTTTCCTGACCGCACTGATGCACATGCCGCTGGCCAACGTGACCGCGGTGCTGCAGTCGCTGCCGCTGGCGGTGACGCTGGCCGGCGCGCTGTTTCTCGGCGAGGCCGTCGGCTGGCGCCGCTGGCTGGCCATCCTGGCCGGCTTCGCCGGGGTGATGCTGATCGTGCGGCCGGGCACCGAGGGCTTCGACCGGTACTCGGTCCTGGCGCTGGGGGCCGTCTGCTTCGTGGTGCTGCGGGATCTCAGCACCCGGCGCCTGACGCCTGGCGTCAGTTCCGCGGCCGTCGCGCTGGTCACCGCGGTCGCGATCACGCTGGTCGCGGCCGGGGCCTCGGTCTTCGAAAGCTGGGTCTGGCCCGCGCCGGGCAACGTGGCCCTCTTGCTGGCGGCCTCGGTTCTCATCGTGGGCGGCTACCTGTTCATCGTCCTGGCGATGCGGACCGGCGAGATCGCGGTCGTGGCGCCGTTCCGCTACACCGGGCTGCTCTGGGCGCTGGCGCTGGGCTGGGCGGTGTTCGGCGATTTCCCGGCCCTGCTGACGCTGCTCGGCGCGGCGATCGTGGTCGGCACGGGCATCTTTACCTTCTACCGCGAACGCGCCGCGCGCCCCGGCGGCTAGCCGGGCTGTTGACAACCCCCGCGACTCCCCTTATACGCGCGTCACTTGCCGGCTCGACCTGCGTGTGGGGTCGGCTCAAATGCCACAATTTGGCGGTCATGATCCTGGCCAAGCGGCCACGATCCTCTGGAATTCCACCGCGGCGGCCCCGGAAACCCGGGGGCGCAGGCGGTCTTGGCGTTTTGCGGTTGCGCAGGGCGCAGTGACACATGAACGGGTTGAGATACGGGGAACCGGTATGCCAACGATCCAACAGCTGATCCGCAAGCCGCGGCAGCCGAAAGTAAAACGCCAGAAGTCCATGCACCTGCAGGCTTGCCCGCAGAAGCGGGGCGTCTGCACGCGCGTCTACACCACGACGCCGAAGAAGCCGAACTCGGCGATGCGGAAAGTCGCCAAGGTGCGGCTGACCAATGGCTACGAAGTCATCAGCTACATCCCCGGTGAATCCCACAACCTTCAGGAACACTCCGTCGTGCTCATCCGCGGCGGCCGTGTGAAGGACCTTCCGGGTGTCCGCTACCACATCCTGCGTGGTGTGCTGGATACCCAGGGCGTCAAGGATCGCCGCCAGCGCCGCTCGAAATACGGCGCCAAGCGTCCGAAGTAAGGAGAGAAGTCCATGTCGCGTCGCCACCGCGCCGAGAAACGCGAAATCCTGCCCGATCCGAAGTTCGGCGACCGGGTGATTTCCAAGTTCATGAACAACATGATGGTCGACGGGAAGAAATCCGTCGCCGAGCGTATCGTCTACAGCGCCTTCGACCGCGTCGAGGAGAAGCTGAAGCGGGCACCGGTCGAGGTGTTCCACGAGGCGCTCGACAACATCAAGCCGGCTGTCGAGGTCCGCTCCCGCCGTGTCGGCGGCGCCACCTACCAGGTTCCCGTCGAGGTGCGCCCCGAACGCCGCGAGGCGCTGGCCATCCGCTGGCTGATCACGGCGTCGCGCGCGCGCAACGAGAACACCATGGAAGAGCGTCTGGCCGGTGAGCTGATCGACGCCGTCCAGAGCCGCGGCACCGCCGTGAAGAAACGCGAAGACACCCACAAGATGGCCGAGGCGAACAAAGCCTTCAGCCATTACCGCTGGTAATCCCCGAAGGTTTCAGAACTCATGGCACGCGAATACTCTCTTAGCCGCTACCGCAACTTCGGTATCATGGCGCATATCGATGCGGGCAAGACCACCTGCACCGAGCGCATCCTGTTTTACACCGGCAAGTCCCACAAGATCGGCGAAGTCCATGACGGCGCCGCCACGATGGACTGGATGGAGCAGGAGCAGGAACGCGGCATCACCATCACCTCGGCCGCGACGACCACCTTCTGGTTCCGCACCGAGGATGGCGAGAACCCGACCGGCATCTACGGCGACACGCCGCAGGAAGCCAAGTTCCGCTTCAACATCATCGACACCCCGGGCCACGTCGACTTCACCATCGAGGTGGAGCGCTCGCTGGCCGTGCTCGACGGTGCCGTCGCGGTGCTGGACGCCAATGCCGGCGTCGAGCCGCAGACCGAGACCGTCTGGCGCCAGGCCGACCGCTACAAGGTTCCGCGC
>CAJXYS010000061.1 GCA_913063035.1 uncultured Maritimibacter sp.
CGTTGCCCTGCGGCCCCTTGAAGAGCACGTTGTAGCTGGCATTCGAATTGAAGGGCGGATCGAGGTAGATCAGGTCAACGCTCTCGTCTGCCACGCTCTCGCGCAGCACGGCGAGGTTGTCCCCGTAATAGAGATGGTTGCCCATACCGGCGGCACTCGCTGATCACATGTCGGACGTAGCCTAGGGGGGCGCCGCGGACCCGGTCAATCGCCTGATCCGGCGGGGCCGCGACAGGCTGTGCAATTGCGCGAAAGGCGGTTTCCGGGCATACTTCGACGAAGAAAAACAGGCGGTATCCCCCGCACAGACCGAGGCAGACAGATGCGAAAGACCCTTCTCGCCGCGACGATGGTCGCGCTCGTGGCGCCGGTGGCCCAGGCCGGCCCGATCGAGAACGCCTGCAACCGCTCCGACCGCGCCAAGGGTGACCGCGCGCTCTGCGGCTGCATCCAGGACGTGGCCGACCTGACGCTCGACCGCTCCGACCAGCGCATGGCCGCGCAGTTCTTCAAGGATCCGCATCGCGCACAGGAAATCCGGCAGTCCGACAACCGCCGGCACGAGGGTTTCTGGCAGCGTTACCGCGCCTTCGGCGAGGCGGCCGAGGAGTTCTGCACGCGGCGGAGCTGATCGATCAGCCCGTCGGCGGCCTCTTCCACCAGGTCGAGAACGCCCTCGAAATCCCCGGTGAAATACGGGTCCGGCAGATCCGCACCCGCCTGCCCCGCCGCGTGGTCGAGCAGCATGGCGACCGGCGTCTCGTTGCCGGGCGGGCGCAGCCGCTCGAGCGCGGCGCGGTTCGACGCGTCCATCGCCAGGATCAGGTCGAAGGCTTCGAAATCGTCCGGCGCCACCTGTCGGGCGCGCAGCGGCGCCAGGTCGTAGCCCCGCGCCGCCGCCGCCGCGATCGCCGGCGGGTGCGGCGGGTGGCCCAGGTGCCAGTCGCCGGTCCCGGCGCTGTCGAGATCCAGGTCCAGCCCGGCCGCCGCGGCGCGGGCGCGCACGACCCCCTCCGCGGTGGGCGAGCGGCAGATATTGCCGAGACAGACGAAGAGTATGCGGCGCATGGGCGGGCTCCTTTCCTGCCCGATGAGCTAGCAGCCCGCCCCGCCCCGGGCAAGGCGTGCCGTCCCGGGGCTTGGCCGATGGCGGGCGCGGCGCTAGCCTGCGGCCCGGGCAGGGAAGGGGGACGTCATGGCCGGCGATATCGTGATCCTCACCGGGGCGGGCATCTCCGCCGAATCCGGGCTCGGCACCTTCCGCGACGCGGGCGGCATCTGGGCGCGCTACCCGCTCGAGGACGTGGCCACGCCCGAGGGCTTCGCCCGCGACCCGGCGCTGGTGCACGACTTCTACAACGCCCGGCGGCGCCAGGCCCGCGCCGCCAGCCCGAACCCCGCCCATGCGGCGCTCGCCCGGCTCGAGGCCTCCTGGCCCGGCCGCGTGCTGATCGTGACCCAGAACATCGACTCGCTGCACGAGCGCGCGGGCACCCGCGCCGTCCGGCACATGCACGGCCGGATCGATCGCGCGCGCTGCGCGGCCTGCGGCCATCGCTGGGACGCGCCGGACGAGATGCACCCCCATGACGCCTGCCCGGCCTGCACGGCCCCGCGGACGCGCCCGGACGTCGTCTGGTTCGGGGAAATGCCCGAGCACATGGACGAGATCTGGGACCGGCTGCGCGCCGCGGCGCTCTTCGTCTCGATCGGCACCTCGGGCAACGTCTATCCCGCCGCCGCCTTCGTCCAGGATGCCGCCCGCGCCGGCGCCTACACGCTGGAACTCAACCTCGACCCCTCCGCCGGCGCCGCCGATTTCGACGAAACCCGCCATGGCCCGGCCGGCCGGATCGTGCCCGCCTGGGTCGACGAGATGCTGGCCCGCACCTGATCGCCGCCCTCCAAGTGGCGGAAATATCCCCGCCGGAGGCACGATCCGCCGCGCAGCGGCTCAGCGGAAGGCCGGCCCGTGGGCCCACTGGGTCAGCGAGTAGCGCGCGCCGCCCTCCACGGGCGTGACGCGGTGCAGCACGAAGCTCGCGAACAGCGTCGCGGTGCCGCGCCGGCGCGGCGCCTGCCGGATATGGGCGTCCGGCATCAGTTCCAGCGCCCCGCCCTCATAGGCGTCCGGGTCCGACAGCTGGACCACGACCGTCAGCTTGCGCCGGCGCGCCACCGGCCCGTCGCCGATATCGGAATGCCAGTCGAAATGCCCCGCCCTGTCGGCACCGTAACGCGCGACCTGCGCGCTCTCGGCGAAGTCGCGCAGGTCGAAGTCGAAGACCTTGCGGTTGGTCTCGCGCACCACGTCGACGATGCGGTCGGTCACCCAGTCGCTGCCGGCGCGCTCGTCCAGCCAGGCGATGTCGGCGCGGCGCATGTTGTGATGCGTGGTGCCCCCGACCAGCCCGGCATCGGCAAGCGCGCCACCCGTGGCCAGCGCGATGATGCGCGCGCACTCGGCGCCCGTGAAGGCATCGGAAACGTCGAAAGAGGTCTGCATGGGTCCGGTATCCTGAACAGGGCTTTCAGGAAGCCCGCACCGCGGCCGAAATCTGCGCCGGAAGCGACAGGATGCTGCCGCTTCCGGCCCGGGGATCAGTTATGGCCCATGCCCTGGCGCATCTGGCCGCCATGGGCGGGCTTGCGTTCCAGGTCGACCGGCACGGTCAGGGTGATCTCGCCGGCCTTCTCGAAGGTCAGCGTCAGCGCGACCGTGTCGCCATGCTCGAGCGGCGCGGTCAGCCCCATGAACATCACGTGGTCGCCGCCGCGCGCCAGCGCGTGGCTGCCGCCGGCCGGGATCGGGAAACCATCCTCGTCCTCGCGCATCAGCATCACGCCGTTCTCGTCCTGGATATGGGTGTGCAGCTCGACCCGGGCGGCGATGTCGCTGGCCGCGCCGATCAGCCGGTCGTCGCCCGCGCCGGCATTCACGATGGTCATGAAGGCCGCGCCCGATTTCGACATGGCGGTGCTGGACCGGGCATAGGCATCCTCGATGGTGATGTCGGCGGCCTGCGCGAGACCGGCCAGGCCGAGGCCGGCCGCGAACGCGCCGGCGAAAAGGGAAGTCCGTTTCATCTGTCTGTCCTTTGTCTGATGGAATTGGTCCGGCATCAGACAGGAACGGGGGGCGCACGGGCCGGGGGATGGGGTGCGGCGTCCGTGGGAACGGCCACGCCCGCGCACCGGGTCGCCGGCACCGCGTCGAAGGCCATCGGCCGGGCGGGCAGCGACAGGGCGTCGATGCCGTCACCGGCAAAGAGCGCCAGGCCGTAATCCGGGCAGACGCGGGTCTCCTCGACCGGCGCGCCATCGGGGCCGATCATGACGACCTTGATGGTGGTGCCGGTGCAGATGACCATCTCGGTCCCGCCGGCCCCCTGCCCGCGACCCGACGCCATGGTCACGCTGGCAAGCGCCACCGAGAGCAGCAGAAGGAAGGCCGTGAGCGGGCGAAAGAACGTCATGCGCCCAACCTAGGGGCGGCAGCCGCGCCCCGGCACTGGACAAAATGAAGCGGCCCCGCCCGGTGGGACGAGGCCGCCTTTCATACGCGATGTCCGGCGGATCAGGCCGCGGTCGCCGCCTGTGCCTTGGCGATGTCGCGCTTGATCTTCAGCGCGCGCGGCGACAGCTCTGCGTCCTTCGCCTTGGCGAGGAAAGCGTCGAGCCCGCCGCGGTGATCCACGGTGCGCAGCGCCGAGGCCGAGATCCGCAGCTGGAAGGTCCGGCCGAGCGTGTCCGACATCAGCGAGACGTCGTTCAGGTTCGGCAGGAAACGGCGCTTGGTCTTGTTGTTGGCGTGGCTGACGTTGTTGCCAACCATGACGCCTTTTCCGGTCAGTTCACAACGGCGCGACATGTGTCTGGTCCTCGGGCAAATAGGGTTATGGGCGCCGCGCGCGGCAGCACCTCCGGTCTGGGCGCGGGTCTTACGGCGAAACGCCGGGGGCGTCAAGCGATTCATCGCCCCGCGCCAGCCCCGCCCCCATCAGCGCGAGCACCTCCGCCGCACCCGCCTCGGGCGAGAGCCGGCGTGCGGCCACCTCGGCGCCGAGCCGCTCCAGCGCCGCGCGGATCTCGGGCTCGCGGTCGAGCCGCGCGAGCAGCCCCGCGCGCACCTCGGCACGGAACCAGCGCTCGGATTGTTCGGCGCGGTTCCGCGCCCAGTGGCTTTCGGCGCGCCGCCAGTCGGCCAGCGCGGTGATCGCGTCCCAGGCGGTGCCCAGCCCCTCGTCCCGAAGCGCCGAGACGGTCATCGCCCTGGGAAAACCCTCGGGATCCTGCGGCCGCTTGCGCAGAAGCTTGAGCGCGCCGGCGTAGTCGGCCCGGGTGCGCGCGGCGGTCTCCTTCAGCGGACCGTCGGCCTTGTTCACGAGGATCAGGTCCGCGATCTCCATGATCCCGCGCTTCACCCCCTGCAATTCGTCGCCCCCCGCGGGCGCCAGCAGCAGCACGAAGATGTCGGTCATCTCGGCCACCACGGTTTCGGACTGGCCCACGCCGACGGTCTCCACCAGCACCACGTCGAAGCCCGCCGCCTCGCAGAGCGCGATGGCCTCGCGGGTGCGCCGCGCGACCCCGCCCAGCGCCGACTGGCTGGGCGAGGGCCGGATGAAGGCCCCCGGCGCGCGCGACAGCCGTTCCATCCGGGTCTTGTCGCCCAGGATCGAGCCGCCGGAACGGGCCGAGGACGGGTCGACCGCCAGGACCGCCACCTTCATCCCCTGCCCGGTCAGCATCATCCCGAAGCTCTCGATGAAGGTGGACTTGCCCACCCCCGGCGTGCCCGAGAGCCCGATGCGGAGCGCTTCGGGCGGGTCGGTGCGGCGCAGCGCCTCCAGCAACGCGACCGCCGCGGCGCGGTGATCGTCCCGCGTGCTCTCGATCAGGGTGATGGCACGGGCCAGCGCCCGGCGGCTGCCGGCGGCGATGTCTTCGGCAAGCTTGGGAATATCGGTCACGTCAGGGCGCTCCGGGGCAGGCAGGCGGTTCGGGGTTTTCTGCCCTGCCCGGGGCCGGTATGTCCAGTGGGTCCCGCCCGATCCGAAAGGACCGCCCGTGAGCCCCGCCCTGCCTATCGAGGCCGCCCTGCCCGACCTGCACGCCGCCCTGGAGCGCGTGGGCCAGGCCGTGCTGCAGGCCCCGCCGGGCGCGGGCAAGACGACCCGCGTCCCGCTCGCGCTGCTGGAGGCCGGGCTCTTCGAGGGACGCCTCGTCATGCTGGAACCCCGCCGGCTCGCGGCCCGCGCCGCCGCCCAGCGCATGGCCGAGACGCTGGGCGAGACGCCGGGCGCCACGGTGGGATACCGCATCCGTGGCGAGAGCAGGACCTCCGGCCGCACCCGGATCGAGGTGGTGACGGAGGGGATCCTGACCCGGATGATCCAGGCCGACCCGTCGCTCGAGGGCATCGGCATGGTGATCTTCGACGAGTTCCACGAACGCTCGCTCAACGCCGATCTCGGGCTTGCGCTGACGCTCGAGGCCCGCGCCGCGCTGCGCGAGGACCTGAAACTCCTGGTGATGTCGGCGACGCTGGACGCGGCCCCGGTGGCCGCGCTGATGGGCGACGCGCCGCTCGTGACCTCGGAAGGCCGCGCCCATCCCGTCGAGACCCGCTGGCTCGACGCGCCCTGGCGGCGCGGCGACAGGCGCGGCCCCCGCTTCGAAGAGGCGGCCGCCGATCTCGTCCTGCGCGCCACGGCGGAAACGGCGGGCGGCCTCCTCGTCTTCCTGCCCGGTGCGGGCGAGATCCGCAGGGTGGCGGCCCGTCTGGACGGCCGCTTGCCCGGCGACGTCGCCCTCCGCCCGCTTTACGGCGCCATGGATTTCGCCGCCCAGCGCGCGGCCATCGCGCCGGCGCGGAGCGGGCGCAAGCTGGTGCTGGCCACCGCGATCGCCGAGACCTCGCTGACCATCGAGGACGTCCGGGTCGTGGTGGACTGCGGCCGGGCGCGGCGGGCGCGGTTCGATCCCGGCTCCGGCATGACCCGGCTGGTCACCGAGCCCGTGACCCGCGCCGAGGCCGACCAGCGCCGCGGGCGCGCGGGCCGGGTCGCGGCGGGCATCTGCTACAGGATGTGGACGCGCGGCGAGGAAGGCGCGCTGCCCGGCCATCCCCCGGCCGAGATCGAATCGGCCGACCTGGCCGGTCTCGCGCTCGACCTCGCGCTCTGGGGCGCGCGCGACGCCGCCGCGCTGCCGTTCCTGACCCCGCCCAATCCCGCCGCCTTCGCCGAGGCGCGCCGGCTGCTGGCCGAGCTGGGCGCACTCGACGACGGGGGCGCGATCACCGATCACGGGCGGCGCATGGCGGCCATGCCGCTGCATCCGCGGCTGGCCCACATGGTGCTGACCGGCGGGCCGGACGCGCCCCGGCTGGCCGCGCTGCTGGCCGACCGCGATCCGCTCGCCGGCGCCCCGGCCGATCTCGCGCTGCGCTGGGAGGCGGTGGGCGACCCGAAACGCTTCGCGGCCCGGCGCCCCTACGGCCTGGACCGCGGCGCGGTGGAGCGAATCCGCGCCGAGGCCCGCCGGCTGCCCCGCGGCGAAGGCCCCGCCCAGAGCCTCGGCCAGATGGCCGCGCGGGCCTATCCCGACCGGATCGGCCTACACCGGCCCGGCGACGACCCGCGCTACGTCCTGTCGGGCGGCAAGGGGGCGCGGCTCGACCCCGGCGACGATCTCGGCACCGCGCGGCTGATCGTGGCCACCGATCTCGACGGCGATGCGCGCGAGGCGCGGATCCGACAGGCCGCGGCGCTGACCGAGACCGCGCTGCGCGAGGTGCATGGCGACCGCATCGCCTGGGTCGACATCTGCGCATGGTCGCGGCGCGCGCGAAAGGTCATCGCCCGCCGGCAGGAGCGGCTCGGCGCCCTCGTCCTGGACGACCGGATCTGGCGCGACTGCCCGCCCGACCGCATCGCCGCAGGGGCGCTGGAGGGCGTGCGCGACCTGGGGCTCGACGCGCTCGACGTCTCGCCCGCGGCACGGCGACTCCGGGCACGGGTGGCGTTCCTGCGGGCCCGGGGCGTCGAGCTGCCCGACCTGTCGGACGCGGCCCTGCTCGACACGGCGGAAGACTGGCTGCTGCCCTGGCTCACGGGATCCAGGACGGCGGCCGATCTGAAGGCCATCGACCTGACGGGTCCCCTAGAGGCATGGCTCGGCCCCGCCCGGATGGCGGAGATCGACCGGCTCGCCCCGGCCCGCTTCACCGCGCCCACCGGCACCCGTGTCGCGATCGACTATTCTGGCGACACCCCCGAAATCGCGGTTCGCCTGCAGGAACTCTTCGGCCTGACGGCGCACCCGGTGGCCGGCCCGGACCGGCTGCCGCTCAGGATCACGTTGCTCTCGCCGGCGCGGCGCCCGGTACAGACGACCTCGGACCTGCCGGGTTTCTGGGCAAGATCCTACGCGGATGTCCGCAAGGACATGCGCGGGCGCTATCCCAAGCATCCCTGGCCCGAGGACCCGACCGCGGCCGCGCCCACCACCCGGACGAAACGCAGGGGCGGCTGATGGCACCGCCAGGAATCCATGCCTCCGGCGGGGATATTTCCACCACTTGGAGCCGGGCGCCCTTGTGCGCGTCCAAGTGGGACAAGTATCCCCGCCGGAGGCTCCGCGCGCCCGGCAGGGCGCGCAAAACAGGCACGGCGCCCCGCACGGGGCGCCACCGCATAACGAAAGGGACGCGCCCCGAGGGCGCGTCCCTTTCTGTCTTCCGGAGCTGTCCGGGCGATCAGGCCGCCTGGGCCTCCGCGGCATTGCGGCGCTCGCTTTCCTCGCGCGAGAGCGCGACGGAGGTGCGGACACCGGAGGCCACGAATTTCATCAGGCCCTGCACGACCCGTTCGTTCGGATCGATGCCGGCACAGGACAGCACCTCGCGCCCATCGCGCGAGCGCGCCCAGCGGGCGATCTGGTCCGGCCCGTTACCGTATTTCTTGTCGTCGGCGATCGCGTCATCGAGCGCCGCGAGGACGACCGCGGCAAAGAGCTTGCGCGCACGCTGCCCCTGTTCGTAGTTGAATGCCGAGTCGTCAACGTAATCAAACATCACGTTGTCCTTGCGTTATTGGTCTTGTCATTTCGGGCGTGCTGCTCAATATGGCGGATTTGTAACGATTCGGTATGCCAGTTTCTGCATGTCACCTATGCGCTTGGCGCATAGCTTACGCTTGCACGGATCGTTTTTCGCCGCCTTGTCAGCTTGGTCTTCGCAAGATATAGGCACGCGCGACAGACCATCAACCTTTCGTCAGGAAACACCCATGCCCAAGATCAACGGCAACGAGATCCGCCCCGGCAACGTGATCGAGCACAATGACGGGCTCTGGGTCGCGGTGAAGGTCAGCCACGTCAAGCCCGGCAAGGGCGGCGCCTTCGCCCAGGTCGAGATGAAGAACCTGCGTAACGGGTCCAAGCTGAACGAGCGGTTCCGTTCGGACGACAAGGTCGAGCGTGCGCGGCTCGAGCAGCGCGACCAGCAGTTTCTCTATGAAACCGACGGCATGCTGGTTTTCATGGACATGGAGAGCTTCGAGCAGATCGAGCTGCCCGCCGACGTCCTTGGCGAGCGCCGCCCCTTCCTTCAGGACGGCATGACCGTCACCATCGAGTATTTCGGCGACGAGGCGCTCAACGTCACCCTGCCCCAGAAGGTCACCTGCACGGTCGTCGAGACCGAGCCGGTGGTGAAGGGACAGACCGCCGCCAACAGCTTCAAGCCGGCGGTGCTCGACAATGGCGTGCGGGTGATGGTGCCGCCCTTCGTGGGCCAGGACGAGGCCATCATCGTCAATACCGAAACCATGGAATACGCCGAACGCGCCTGACCGCGGGTCACAGAAGCCGGCGAAAGGCGCGGCGCAGTTCCGCCGCGCCGTCCGTCGCGTAGATGCGCCCATGCGCCATCACGACCTGCGCGGGGTCCCAGGCGATCATCCGCCGGACCGCCGCGCGCAACCGGTCCCGCCGCCCGGCATAGGCCAGGCGCATGTCGATGGGCATCTTGCCATCGGGGTGGCGCGTGCCCGCGATCAGGACCAGCCACCGCATCACCGGGCCGAGCCGGCGCCGCTCGAAGTTCTGGATGAGATCGGTCAGGATCAGCGTGCGGGACGCATGGTGGAAGAAGGCGATCTCGTCCATCAGCCGGTTGCCGTCCAGGTGCAGCTGGTCGATCTCGCCGGCCCAGTCGGCGGGCGGCGTCCCGCCCAGCACCGCGTGAGGCGGAAAATCCACCCCGTGGCGCACCGCCCGACCGGCGACACCCGGCGCGGCCCAGACCGACGCCCCGGGGCAGCGCGTCGCCCAGCCGGGAAGGCCTGCGTAGTGAAAGCTGTTCGGCGCGATCAGATGCGCGACCGGGCCGAGCGCGGCCAGTCGCGCGGCCAGCGCCGGCGTCCAGGCGATCGGCGAATGCAGCCAGAGCCCGCCGCCGGCCTGCCGCACGACCGTCATCCGCGTCGGGAAGGGGATGCCGTAGAACCGGATCTTCGGGCCGTCCACGATCCACAGGCCGTCGGCCAGCCGCTTCGGTGTGTCGAGGGGGCGGTAAAGGAAGCCGGCCTCGCTCACGGAGCGTCAACGCGCATGATGATGCAGGTGGTCGAACCGGTCGCGTAGAGCCTGCCATCCGCGATCCCCGTGATCCGCCCCTCGGCGACGCCGGTGGAGCGGCCGGCATGGCTGACCGTGCCCACCGCCTCGATCTCGGTCCCGAGCGGGATCGGCCGGGTGACATTCACCTTGTATTCCAGCGTCGTGTAGACGCTGCCCCGGGGCACCTCGGTCATCACCGCGCAGGCCATCGCGCTGTCGAGAAGCGTCCCGTACCAGCCGCCATGAACCGTTCCCATCGGGTTGGTCATCTCGAAATCGGGCGTGCCGCGGAAGGCGACGCGGCCACGGGCCACGCTGTGCAGCCGGTAGCCGAGCGTGCGCCCCATCGGGGGATGGGCGATCCGCCCCTCGAGGATCGCGCGCATGAAGTCGAGCCCCGACATCGACAGCAACACCTCGCGGCTGGCGAGGTCCTCGGGGCGGGTGGCGAAAAGCGGCGCTGCGGTCATGGAACGGGGCCCGGCTGTTGATCCGGCCGGCACCCTAAGCGGCCCCGCCGGGGCCGGCAAGCCGCCCGATCAGGCGACTTTGGAAAGCTCCGTCCGCGGCTGGATGCCCAGCGCCGCGCAGACGTCGCGGGTGAGACCCGGCTTGTTCAGCGTGTAGAAATGCAGATCGCCCACGCCGCCCGCGACCAGGTCGCCCGCCAGTTCCGAGGCCAGCGCCACCGACAAAAGGTCGGCGCGGTCGTCGCGGATGGCCCTGTCGTAGGCGTCGTCAAGCCAGGCCGGGATATGGGCGCCGCATTTCTCGGCGAAGCGGCGGGCCTTGGGCCAGTCCTCGACCGGCAGAAGACCGGGGATGATCTTCTCGGGATCGATCCCGGCTTTCTCGCAGCGGTCGCGGAACCGGAAGAAGGTCTCGGCCTCGAAGAAGAACTGCGTGATCGCGCTGTCGGCCCCGGCATCGAACTTCCGCTCGAGATACGCCACGTCGCCGTCGGCGCCACGGCTCTCGGGGTGCGGATCGGGATAGGCGCCGACGCGGATGTGGAAATCGCCCGCCGCCTTCAGCGCCTCGATCAATTCCACCGACGAGGCGAAGCCGTCCGCGGCCGGAGTGAAGCTGCCCTGCCCCTTGGGCGGGTCGCCCCGGAGCGCGACGATCTCGCGCACGCCCGTCTCGGCATAGCCGCGCGCGATCTCCAGCGTCTCGTCGCGGGTGGCGTCGACACAGGTCAGATGCGCGGCCACGTTCAGCCCGGTGTTCTTGTGGATCGCCTCCACCGCCTCGTGGGTGAGCCGCCGCGTGGTGCCCCCCGCGCCATAGGTCACCGACACGAAGCGCGGCGCCAGGGGCGCCAGCGTCTGCACCGCCTCCCAGAGCCGGAAGCTCGCATCGAGCGAGCGGGGCGGGAAGAATTCGAAGGAAACATTCGGCGTGGTCATGACGATACCTCTGAAAGCGTTTCGCCGGTTGTGTCACGTTCCGATCCGTGAGACAAATTCATAATCCTCATCAACGTTATGAGCCATGTCGAAGTTACATCTCGAGTTCCGGCACCTTCGCAGCATCAAGGCGATCGCCGAGGCGGGCGGGCTCGCCCGTGCCGCGGAGATGCTGAACATCACCCAGTCCGCGCTTTCGCACCAGATCAAGGGCCTCGAGGACCAGATCGGCGTGGAGCTGTTCGTGCGCAGGTCCAAGCCGATGCGGCTTTCGCCCGCGGGCCAGCGGCTGCTGAAGCTCGCCGAACGCGTGCTGCCCGAGGTCGAGACCCTCGAAGAGGAGTTCCGCGCCTTGAAGGAGGGGCGCACCGGGCGGCTGCATATCGCGATCGAATGCCATGCCTGTTTCGAGTGGCTCTTCCCGGTGCTCGAGCAGTTCCGCCGGGCCTGGCCGGGCATCGACGTCGACATCCGCCCGGGGCTCAGCTTCGACGGGCTGCCGGCGCTGGCCCGCGAGGAGGTCGATCTCGTCGTGACCTCCGATCCCGAGGACATCGCCGGCGTCACCTTCACGCCGCTCTTCGACTACGAGCCGGTTTTCGTCGCCTCCGCGCTCCATCCGCTGGCGGCGAAGCCCTTCGTCGAGGCCGAGGATTTCCGCGACGTCACGCTCATCACCTACCCGGTCGATCGCGGCCGGCTCGACGTTTTCACGCAGCTGCTGACCCCGGCCCGGGTCGAGCCCCGCGCCATCCGCCAGGTCGAACTGACGGCCGTGATCCTGCTGCTGGTGGCCTCCAATCGCGGGGTTGCGGTGCTGCCCGACTGGGTCGTGCGCGAGGTGCGCTACAATTCCGATTACGTCACCCGCCCGCTGACGCAGCCCGGGCTGACCAAGCGTCTCTACGCGGCCACGCGGACCGAGGACGCGGCCAAGCCCTTCATGGCGCATGTCCTGCGGCTGATGCGCAGCGAGCCCGTCAAGATGCAGCGCAAGGCCGGCTAGGCGCGCCGGCGCGGAATTGCGCTTGGCACTGCCGGCCGCGGCCACTATAGGACGGGCCTCGAGCAGAGGAGCCTAGGATGTATCAGGGCAGCGCCAATCTCAACGTCATGATCAAGGCCGCGCGCAAGGCCGGCCGGAGCCTCGTCAAGGATTTCGGCGAGGTCGAGAAGCTGCAGGTCGCGGTCAAGGGACCGGGCGACTTCGTCAGCCGCGCCGACACCCGCGCCGAGCAGATCGTGAAGGAAGAACTGACCGGCGCCCGGCCGAATTACGGCTGGCTGGCCGAAGAGGGCGGCGAGGAGCCCGGCAAGGATCCCACCCGGCGCTGGATCGTCGATCCGCTCGACGGCACCACCAATTTCCTGCACGGCCTGCCGCACTGGGCGGTCTCGATCGCGCTCGAGCACAAGGGCGAAATCGTCGCCGCGGTGATCTACGACCCGGCCAAGGACGAACTCTTCCATGCCGAGAAGGGCGGCGGCGCATGGATGAACGACACCCGTTTGCGGGTCTCGGGCCGGCGGGTCCTGATCGAGTCGATCTTCGCCACCGGCCTGCCCTTCGGCGGCCGCCCCGACCTGCCCGAAACGATCCGGGATCTCGGCCGGCTGCTGCCAGTCTGCGCCGGCGTGCGTCGCTGGGGCGCGGCCGCGCTGGACCTCGCCTATGTCGCGGCCGGGCGCTATGACGGCTTCTGGGAACGCAGGTTGAACGCCTGGGACATGGCGGCGGGCCTGCTGCTGATCCGCGAGGCCGGCGGCATGACCGAGGCGCTACGCCCCGGCAGCGCCATCTTCGAGTCCGGCGAGGTGATCGCCGCCAACCCGGAAATCTTCGACAAGCTCGCCAGGATCCTCCGCAAAGGCGACTGATCCGGGCTTTCCAAGTGGCGGAAATATCCTCGCGCCCGCAGGGCGCGAAACCCGGACCGGCGTCAGCCTGCCCAGTCGAGGCGCGCGTCCCCAGCGGTAAGTTCCGCCGCCCTGGCGCGGTCGAAGCGCAGATAGGCGATCGCCTGGCCGTCCGCGACCGTGAAGATCCGCCCGGCCGGCTTGTCCCCGGCCATGACCTCGTCACCCGGCGCCACCGCGCCGTCGACATCGACCGTCACGAAGCCCTTCCGCAGCTCGGTCTTGTGCTTCATGCGCGCGGTGACCTCCTGGCCCACGTAGCAGCCCTTGCGGTGATCGACGCCGCCCAGCCGCTCGAACCCCGCTTCGAGGATGAAGGTCTCGCCCGGAACAAGCTCGATCCCGGTCTCGGGAATGCAATGGGCGACTCGGATCCGGTCCCAGTCAATCTCCGGCGCGGCGCCCTCCGCCGGGCCATAGGCCCGCCAGCCGAGCGCCGGGTCGCGCGGATCCGCGACCGCGCCCGCGGGCGGATCGCCCAGCCCGCGCGTCACGTGCAGGTCGGTCCGCTCGATCGTGACGTCCGCGCGCAGCTTGTAGAGCGACAGGCGCTTGATCAGGTCCGGCGCGTGATCGCTCTTGACGTCCAGCAGGATCCGCGCGCCGTCCGGGATCAGCAGGAAATCGACGAGATACTTGCCCTGCGGCGTCAGCAGCGCCGCGTAGACGGGCCCGGCTTCCAGCCCCGCCACGTCGCTGGTGATCAGCCCCTGCAGGAAATGCAGGCGATCCGGCCCGCCGATGGCGAGCACGCTGCGGTCCTCGGCCCTCTCGCCCGTCATGGCTGCCTCCTTTTCCGTGTTCCCCGTGCGAAGATAGGTGCGCCTGCCCGCCCTGACAGGGGGGTCGGCCGTCACGTGCCCCCGAACTGCAGCCGGTAGAGCCCGGCATAGATCCCGTCCCGCGCGATCAGCTCGTCATGGGTTCCCTGGTCGACCACCCGGCCCTTGTCCATCACCACGATCCTGTCGGCGTCGCGCACCGTCGAGAGGCGATGCGCGATGACGAGCGTGGTGCGGTTCGCCGAGAGGTTTTCCAGCGCCTCCTGCACCACCGCCTCGGAGCGCGCGTCGAGCGCCGAGGTCGGCTCGTCCATCAGCAGGATCGGGGCGTCGCGCAGCACGGCCCTGGCGATGGCCACGCGCTGGCGCTGCCCGCCCGACAGGTTCGCCCCGCGCGGGCCGGCCGCGCTGTCGAGCCCGGCGGTCATGGTCGCGACGAAATCATCCACATGCGCAACCCTGAGCGCGCGGTCCAGCGCCTCCGGGTCCGCCCCGGGACGCCCGAGCAGGATGTTGTCGCGGATCGTCTCGTCGAAAAGCGCCGCGTCCTGGGTGACGACCGAGTAGAGATCGCGCAGCGTGGCGAGCGGCAGGTCGCGCAGGTCGGTCCCGCCGATCGTCACCCGGCCCAAGACCGGGTCCGCAAGCCGCGTCAACAGCCGGAAGACGGTGGTCTTGCCCGCCCCCGAGGGTCCGACCAGCGCCGTGACCTTCCCCGCTTCGGCGGTCAGGCTGACGCCATCCAGGACCGGCAGGTCGCCATAGGCGAAATGCACGTCCTCGAGCACGAGGTCGGCGGTCCGCGGCGGCACGTCCAGCCCCTTGGGCCGCGCCGGGGAAAGGATCGTCGGCTGCGCCTCGAAGACCGCATGGATCCGTTCCAGGCTCGCCAGGGCCGTCTGCCAGGTGCCCGCAACGTTGCCGAGCCGCCGCAACGGGTCGAAGACCAGCGCCATGGCGGTGAAGAAGCTCATGAATTCGCCGACGGTCACCTCGCCCTCGATGATCTGCGTGCCGCCATAGGTCAGCACGCCGAAGAAGCCGATACCGGCGGCGATATCCATCATCGCCGGGATGCCCGACCGCCCGGCCGTCGCGCGCAGTTGCGCGCCGATGAAATCGTCGAGCGTGCGGTCGAAGCGGTCGCGGTCGCGGAGCTCGTTCGTATTGAGCTTGATCGTGTCGATGCCGTGGAAGATCTCGTCGAGCCGGGTCGACAGGAACGAGGCCGACGACCGCGCGATCCGCGACGTGCTCCGCACGAGCCGCTGCAGAATGGCGACGGGAAAGATCAGCAGTGGCGCGGCGACCAGCGCCAGCAGCGTCCAGACCCAGTTGATCGACAGCGCCACCGCGAACAGCGAGACAAGCGCGATGACGTCGCGCCCGGCCGCCGTCAGCACCGAGGACCAGATGTTGGACACCTGCTGGGTGTCGCCCCGGACCCGTTCGATCAGGTTGCCCGGCGCGTTGTCCTGGAACCAGACGCTGTCGAGCGTCAGCATGTGCCCCACCATGTCCCGCTGGAGCGCCGCCGACACCTTCAGCCCCACCCGCGCCATCAGGATCCGCTGGGTGAAGCCCGAGACCGATCGCAACAGGAAGGCGCCGAGGATCACCAGCCCGACCAGCGTCGCCGCGCCGCTGTTGGCGCCCACGAAGACCTCGTCGAACATGGGTTTGACCATGTAGCTGAGCAGCCCGATCGTGCCGCCCTCGATCGACATCAGCAGCAGCGCGAAGAGGATGACCGGCAGATGCTCGCGCAGATAGCCCCGCCAGAGCCAGCGGGCGATCACGCCGCCGTCGCTGTCGCCGATATG
>CAJXYS010000062.1 GCA_913063035.1 uncultured Maritimibacter sp.
CCGACAAGCTGGACGAGGTCTGGACCCGCGGCGCCGCCGCCTGGTTCGAGGAAGGCCGCGACGATCCGAAGATCGTCCTGCTCGAGATGCCGCTGCGCGATGCGGCGATCTGGGCGACGACCGACAATGCCGTCGTGTTCGGGCTCGAGGTCACGCGCGCCGCGCTGGGGGAAAAGAGCGCGCCGGACGTGGGCGCGCAGGTGCTGCTCGACTTCACCGCCTGAGCCCGCGCGGCGCTTTTCGGCGGGCGGGCGGTGGACCGGCCCGCGCGCCACCGCTATCTTGCCCCGGAAACCGGGCAGGGAGGTGCGCGCGTGGCCCCGAAAACAGAGACTATCGAGGACGTCCAGGCGCTGCTTGCCGGGCAGGATTATGTCTGTGACCGGTCGCTTGGCACCGTGGTCTTCCTGGCGTTGCGCCTGGGGCGGCCGCTGTTCCTCGAGGGGGAGGCCGGCGTCGGCAAGACCGAGATCGCCAAGGCGCTCGCCGCCGGGCTGGGCCGGCGGCTGATCCGGCTGCAATGCTACGAGGGGCTGGACGCCGCGAGCGCGGTCTATGAATGGAACTTCCCCGCCCAGATGGTCGCGATCCGCACCGCCGAGGCGGTGGAGGGCACCGACCGCGAGGCGCTCACCGACGAGTTGTTCTCGGACCGGTTCCTGATCCGCCGCCCGCTGCTCGAGGCCATGAGCCCGCAGGCCGGGGGCGCGCCGGTGCTGCTGATCGACGAGCTCGACCGCACCGACGAGCCCTTCGAGGCCTTCCTGCTGGAGGCGCTCAGCGATTTCCAGGTGACGATCCCCGAGCTTGGCACGATCAGGGCGCCGGAGCCGCCCATCGTGATCATCACGTCGAACCGCACCCGCGAGGTTCATGACGCGCTGAAGCGGCGCTGCCTCTATCACTGGGTGGACTACCCCGATTTCAGCCGCGAGATGAATATCCTGCATGCCCGCGCGCCCGAGGCCGCCGAGGCGCTCTCGCGCGAGGTGGTGGGCTTCGTGCAGCGCCTGCGGAGCGAGGATCTTTTCAAGAAGCCGGGCGTGGCCGAAACCATCGACTGGGCGAAATGCCTGCTGGCGCTCGACGCGGTGCAGCTGAGCCCCGAGGTGATCGCGGACACGATCGGCGCGATCCTGAAATACCAGGACGACATCCAGCGCCTGCAGGGATCGGAGGCCAAGCGCATCCTCGACGAGGCCCGCGCCGGGCTCGAAACCGCCTGAGCCCGGGCGCAGCGACATGGTCGAATACGCCCCCCTCGACATTCCCGAGGACGGCAAGCTCGCCGCCAACATCACCCATTTCGCCCGCGCGCTGCGCAAGGCCGGGCTGCCGGCCGGGCCGGGGCGGGTGGTCGATGCGATCCGCGCGGTGGAGGCGGCCGGCTTCACCAGCCGGGCGGATTTCTTCTTCACGCTCCAGGCCTGTTTCGTGAACCGGCCCGAACAGCGCGCGGTCTTCGCGCAGATCTTCCGGCTTTACTGGCGCGATCCGCGTTACCTCGAGCACATGATGTCGATGATGCTGCCGGCGATACGGGGCGTGCAGGAGGAACGCGCCGCGCGCGCCGCCGAACGCCGCGCGGCCGAGGCGCTGCTCGACGGGGTGGCGCGTGACGCGCCCGACCTGCCCGAGCCCGAGGGCGAGAGCGAGCAGATCGAGATCGACGCCGCGCTGACCATGTCGGCCGAGGAGCGGCTCCGGACGCTCGACTTCGAGCAGATGACCACCGCCGAGATGGCCACGGCCCGGCGCCGGATCGCCCGGCTGAGCCTGCCGGTCCCGCCGCTGAAGACGCGCCGGCTGGCCGCCGATCCGCGCGGCCGGCGACCGGACTGGCGCGCCACGATGCGCGCCGCGCTGCGCCGCGGCGGCGAGATCGAGCGGCTGTCCTGGCGGGCGCGGCGGACGCGCTGGCCGAACCTGGTCGCGCTCTGCGACATCTCGGGGTCGATGTCGGCCTATTCGCGGGTGGTGCTGCATTTCCTGCACAGCGTCGCCAACGAGAAGGGCGCGGGCTGGGCGAAGGTGCACGCCTTCACCTTCGGCACGCGGCTGACCAACATCACCCGCCAGCTCGGCGCGCGCGACGTGGACGCGGCGCTGGCCGCGGCCGGGGCCGAGGCGCGGGACTGGGAGGGCGGCACCCGGATCGGGCATTGCCTGCACGTCTTCAACCGCGACTGGTCGCGGCGGGTGCTGGGATCGGGCGCGGTGGTGCTGCTGATCACCGACGGGCTCGACCGCGACGACCCCGAGCGGCTGGCGCGCGAGATGGAGCGGCTGCATCTCTCGGCGCGGCGGGTCATCTGGATCAACCCGCTGCTGCGCTGGGAGGGCTTCGCGCCGCGTGCACAGGGGATCGCGACGATGCTGCCCCATGTCGACTGCTTCCGCGCGGGCCACAACCTGGCCTCGCTCGAGGCGCTGGCGGACGCGGTGGCCGACGCCGGCGACCAGGGCGAGAAACTGCGGCTGATGCAGATGCTGGCGGCCGGCTGAGCGGCGGCGCGCTGGCGCGCGCCAAGACGGTTTGCGCGCCCGTGCCGGGCGCGCGGTGCCTCCGGCGGGGATATTTCCGGAACGGTGAAAACGGGAAAGGGGCGCCCGCAGGCGCCCCCTGGCCGCGTTCGGGGTCGTGGCGGCGCTCAGTCGACGATCGTCGCCTCGGTCTTCTCGCGGATCTCGTCCGCGGTCACGCCGTCGGCGGTCTCGACGATCCTGAGCCCGCCCTCGACCACGTCGAGCACGCCGAGATTGGTGATGATCCGGTCCACGACGCCGGTGCCGGTCAGCGGCAGGGTGCAGGCCTTCAGCAGCTTGGGGGCGCCGGCCTTGTTGGTGTGGTCCATCACCACCACGACGCGGCGGACGCCGGCGACGAGGTCCATGGCGCCGCCCATGCCCTTCACCAGCTTGCCCGGGATCATCCAGTTGGCGAGATCGCCGTTCTCGGCCACTTCCATCGCGCCGAGGATGGCCATCGCGATCTTGCCGCCGCGGATCATGCCGAAGCTGGTCGCGCTGTCGAAATAGGCTGTGTTGGGCAGTTCGGTGATCGTCTGCTTGCCGGCATTGATGAGATCCGGGTCCTCCTCGCCCTCGAGGGGGAAGGGGCCCATGCCCAGCATGCCGTTTTCCGATTGCAGCGTCACCGTCACCCCCTCGGGGATGAAGTTCGGCACCAGGGTGGGGATGCCGATGCCGAGATTGACGTAGGTGCCGTCCTCGAGTTCCTGCGCGGCGCGTGCCGCCATCTGATCGCGATCCCAGGCCATTACAGGTCCTCCCCTTGTCCGGCGCCGCCCTCGGCCTTGGGCCGGGTTGTGCGTTTCTCGATGCGCTTCTCGTGATCGCCCTGGATCAGCCGGTGCACGTAGATGCCCGGCAGGTGGATGCCGTCTGGGTCGAGCTCGCCGGGCTCGACGATTTCCTCGACCTCCATCACGCAGACCTTCCCGCACATCGCCGCCGGCGGGTTGAAGTTGCGCGCGGTCTTGCGGAAGATGCAGTTGCCGGTCGTGTCGGCTTTCCAGGCCTTGACGATCGCGAGATCGGCGAAGATCCCCCGCTCGAGGATGTAGGGCTCGCCGTCGAAGTCCTTGACCTCCTTGCCCTCGCCGATCTGCGTGCCGTAGCCGGTCTTGGTGTAGAAGCCCGCGATGCCCGCGCCGCCGGCGCGCATGCGTTCGGCCAGCGTGCCCTGCGGGTTGAACTCCAGCTCGAGCTCGCCCGAGAGGTATTGCTGCATGAAGGTATCGTTCTCGCCGACATAGGACGACATCATCTTCTTGACCTGGCGGGTCTGCAGCAGGAGGCCAAGTCCGAAATCGTCGACGCCCGCGTTGTTGGAGGCGACGGTCAGCTCCTTGGTGCCGGCATCGCGGATCGCCGCGATGAGCAGCTCCGGGATCCCGCAGAGCCCGAAGCCCCCCGCGGCGATGGTCATCCCGTCGAACAGAAGCCCGTCCAGCGCTTCCGCCGCCGAGCCGTAGATCTTGTTCATGGCAAGCTCCCGAATGTCTGAAACTGCCCGCGTTTGTGACCGGGGGGCGGGGTGGAGTCAATGCCGATGCCGCGCTGCAGCGGGATCAGAAGACCTGCTGGCGGATCTCGGTGATCATCTCGGAATGGAGCGCCCGGACCCTTGCGCAGGGCTGGCGCGCCATGAAGACCTCGCCCTGCGGGTCCGGGGCGCGCACGGCGCTGCCCGAGAGCTCCTCGAGCACCGCGTGGCCGCAAAAGGGCACGTAGAGTTCCGAGTACCCGCCCTCGTGAACCATCGCGAGCCGCCCGTCGCAGAGCGTGTCCGCCGCCCGCATCAGCTGGCGCGTCATGAGCCGGAAGGTTTCCGCGGTGCACATCATCCGCGAGAGCGGGTCGATCGCGCTGGCGTCATAGCCGCAGGCCACGATCACGATATCGGGGCCGAAGCCGGCGAGCGCGGGCACCACCAGCCGTTCCATCGCCTCGAGATAGGCCTCGTGGCCCGCGCCAGGGGGCAGGGGTATGTTGAGGTTGCAGCCATGCCCCGCGCCGGATCCGCGATCCTCGACGAAGCCGGTGTCCTCGGGATAGTTGCGATCCTGGTGAACCGAGATCGTCAGAACGTCATCGCGATCGTAGAAGATCGCCTCCGTGCCGTTGCCGTGATGCACGTCCCAGTCCACCACCGCGAAGCGCCAGCCGCGCCCCGACGCGATCGCCGCCTCGATGGCGATGGCGATATTGGCGAGGATGCAGAAGCCGTTCGGGAAATCCGGCAGGGCGTGGTGGCCCGGCGGGCGCGAGAGCGCGTAGGCGTTGCGGTAGTCGCCGTCGAGCACCGCCGCCACCGCCTGCTTGGCCAGCCCGGCCGAGAGGCTGGCGATCTCGAACCCGCCGCGGGAAAACGGCGCCTGCTCGCCGATCTCGCCGCCGCCGGCATCGGACAGCGCCTTGAACCTGCGCAGGAACGCCTCGGGATGCACGCGCGCCAAGTCCGTCCAGCTTGCCGGTTCGGCCCCCTGGGCGTCGAGATCGCGGGTCAGCCCGGTGACGTCCATCAGGTTCTTCAGCCGCCGCTTGGTCTCCGGGCTTTCGGCGAGGCCCCCGGCAGCCTGCGGCTGCACCAGCCCGCCGACCGGCATGGTGAAGGTGTAGGTCCCGCCCGCGTGCCAGAAGCACCGTTCGTCCCAGAAGAACGCCGTCTCGTGCATGCCCTGCCTCCCTCGTCTGGGGCGAGATAACCCGGACGCGCGCCAAAAGGGAAGGGTGACCGCGCGGGGCGCGCGCGCCAGACCGGGGTCATGGCCGACGCCGCCGATCTGTCCGCCTGTCTCGACGGGTGCCGCTTCGATCTGCGCGTCGCGCCCGCGGGCCGTGACAAGACCGTCCGCGTGACGATCCGAGGCTCAGCGCTTCAGCCGGTAGCTGCCCTCGGGCAGATCGAGCGCGGCCGCCAGGTCGCGGATCTGGGAAAGCGACAGGGTGATCTTCTGGTCGCGGTCGGTGCGCGGGTCGGTCTGTTCGACCGTGACGCAATCCTCGAAGGCCGTGATCGTCACGTCCTCCTGCAGGTGGCTGCCCGGCTCGTCGACCAGCGTGACCACGGTGGCGTCGAATTCATGCTCGATGGTGAACATCTGGCCCCCCGATTCTGTAGGGTCGATCAAACGCCCGTCACGCCGCAAATGCAAACTCGCCGCTTCAGGCCTATATTGGGTTCGAAGGAGATACCGATGCGCAGCCTTTTCGTCCTCGCCCTCTTCGCCCTCTCGGCCTGCGTCGCCACGGTCGAGGACGGCCCGCCGCCGGCCGCCTCGCAGCCGCCGCCGCCAGCGGTCTCCGCCGACGTCGCGGCCCGGAATTTCGTGGAGGTGGTGCGCCGCGTCGAGCCGGTGGCCGAACGCGTCTGCCGCGCGGAGGCCCCGCGCCTGGACTGCGATTTCCGAATCGCCGTGGATGATCGCCCCGGCCAGCCGGCCAATGCCTTCCAGACCGTCGACGGGCAGGGCCGGCCCTATATCGTCTTCACGCTGGCCCTGATCGCCGACGCGCGCAACAGCGACGAGCTGGCTTTCGTGCTGGGCCACGAGGCCGCCCATCACATCGCCGCGCATATCCCCAAGCTGCAGCAGAACGCGCTGGGCGGCGCCATGCTCGGGGGGCTGCTGGCCGCGACGCTGGGCGCGGATTCGCGGGGGATCGAGGCCGGCCAGGACCTGGGCGCCACCCTGGGCGCGCGCCGGTATTCCAAGGAATTCGAGCTGGAAGCCGATGCGCTGGGCACGGTCATCGCCCATCGCGCGGGCTACGATCCGCTGCGCGGCGCCGCGTTCTTCGCGCGCATTCCCGATCCGGGCGACCGGTTCCTCGGCACCCATCCGCCCAACGCCGCGCGCATGGACACGGTGCGCCGGGTGATGGCGCGGCTAGAGTGACAGGCGGCGCTGCCGGCGCAGGTGCCACCGGTAGAGCAGCGGCGCGAGCACATGGTCGTAAAGCGCCGCGGCGGCCTGCCGGACGCCCGGCAGCCCGACCAGCCGCGCCAGCCAGCGATAGCGCGGCATGTCCCGCCACAGCGTGAGAAACGCCGGAATACCGCTCTCGAGCCGGCCGTTCCGGGCCACGTAGAGACGACGCGCGGCCTGGTCGGGCGTCAGGCCCCAGCGCGCCAGGTCGGTGGCGTTGAGATCGTGGAAGCGAATCGGCAGCGCCCGTGCGCCGGCATAGCCCTGGTAATGGCCGATCTCGGCCGCGCAGACGGGGCAGGCCCCGTTGTAAAGCACGTCTGTCTGGGTTTCCTCGGTCATGATCGAAAGATAGGCGGACGGGCCGGCCCGGAAAGGGGGGGGCTTGCGCGGATTTGATCTGGATCATGGTATTCGTTGCAGATGCAACGGACTCTGGTGTCGAGACGCCGCGCATGCGGCCCCGAAACCCAGAGGAGGCGCACATGTTCAACCTGTCCAAGCTGGATCGCCACGAGAAACTCGTGGACCGCATGGCGGAAACCCAGGGCATCGACATCGGGGAAGAGATGATGCGCGGGCATCTCTCGGCCAACGACCTGCGGTCGGCCGTGTTCAGCTGCACCGCCTGCACCCATGCCGATGACTGCGTGCACTGGCTCGAGGATCACAAGGACGGTGCGTCGCAGACGCCGGACTATTGCCGCAACGCCGGTCTTTTCCGCGCGCTCCGCGAGGCCTGAGCCGGCCGGCGGGCGCGGGGCTGGTCCCCGGCGCCCCCATGCGCTAGACGCGCGGCATGCGGGTCTTCGAGAATGTCCTGACCGACCGCGGCTCGAAATACGCGGTTTCCGGCGGGCCGGCCGACAGCCGGGCCGCCGCGCAGGCTTTCGTCAAGACGCTCAAGAAAAACAAGAAGTTCGCCAAGGCGACGCATAATACCTGGGCGGTGCTGCTCGACGCGGACGGCCCGCCCGAGCCGGTGAAGAACGACGATGGCGAGGCGGGCGCCGGGATGGTGATCCTGCGCATGCTCGAGCGGGCGGGCCGCACCAACCACGTCGTCGTTGTGACCCGCTGGTACGGGGGCGTGAAACTGGGGGGCGACCGGTTCCGCCGCGTGCAGGATGCGGTGACCTATTATCTCGACCGGCTCGGCGACTGAGCCGGCTCAGTCGCCGGTCTCTTCCGCGATCCAGCGGGCGGTGTCGGGGTCGGCCGCGATCTCGGACCAGGTGATGGCGGGCAGGTCATAGGGATGGCGGTCGCGGATCAGCGCCACCAGTTCCTCGACGCAGGGCGAGCGCGTCTTGAAGCTCAGGATCCGTTCTTCCTCGTTCTCGATCTTGCCCTGCCAGTGGAAATGGCTGGTCACCGGCGCCGAAAGATTGGCGCAGGCGGCGAGCCGGGCCGCGATCGCCGCGCTGGCCAGCGCGGCGCCGGTCGCCGCGTCGGGGCAGGGAACGTGCAGTTCGACAGGGTGGGGCATGGGGCCTCCGCTCTCTGATCGCGTCGGAGAGAGGAAAGCATGTCACCCGCGTTCCGGCAAGCGCCCCCAAAGATCGTATTCGGAGGCCTCGTCGACCTCGACGGTCACGATGTCGCCGGGGCTGAGCGACTCGAACCCGGCATCGATGAAGAGGCAGCCGTCGATCTCGGGCGCGTCGGCCTTGGTGCGGCAGGTCGCGCCCTCGGCATCGACGGAATCGACGATCACCTCTTGCAGTTTTCCAACCTTCCCGGCCAGTTTTTCGGCCGAGATCGCCTGGGCCCTTTCCATAAACCGATGCCAGCGCTCCTCCTTGACCTCTTCGGGCAGGTGGCCCGGCAACGCGTTCGAGCGGGCGCCGGCGACGTTCTCGTATTTGAAGCAGCCGACGCGGTCGAGCCGGGCTTCGTCGAGCCAGTCGAGGAGCGTCTGGAATTCTTCCTCGGTCTCGCCCGGGTAGCCCACGATGAAGGTCGAGCGCAGCGCGATCTCGGGGCAGATCGCACGCCAGGCGGCGATCTCGTCCAGCGTCTTCGCCGCCGCCGCCGGCCGCGCCATGCGCCGAAGCGTGTCGGGATGGGCGTGCTGGAAGGGGATGTCGAGATAGGGCAGGACCTTGCCCTCGGCCATCAGCGGGATCAGCTGGCGGACATGCGGGTAGGGATAGACGTAGTGCAGCCGGACCCAGGCACCGAGATCCCCGAGCGCCCCGGCAAGGTCGGTGATATGGGCGCGGATCTCGCCGTCTTTCCAGGGGCTCGCCGCATGCTTGAGATCGACGCCGTAGGCGCTGGTGTCCTGCGAGATGACGAGCAGCTCGCGCACCCCCGCCTCGACCAGCTTCTCGGCCTCGCGCAGCACCGCGCCCGCCGGACGCGACTGCAGCCGGCCGCGCATGTCAGGGATAATGCAGAACTTGCACTTGTGATTGCAGCCCTCTGAAATCTTTAAATAACTATAGTGGCGGGGTGTCAGGCTGACCCCGGAGGCCGGCAGCAGGTCGACGAAGGGATCGGGCGCGGGCGGCACCGCGTCATGGACCGCGTCGAGAACCTGCTCGTACTGGTGCGGCCCGGTCACCGCCAGCACCGTCGGATGCGCGCCGGTGATGTAGCCGGGCTCGGCCCCCAGACAGCCGGTGACGATGACGCGCCCGTTCTCGGCCAGCGCCTCGCCGATGGCCTCGAGGCTCTCGGCCTTGGCGCTGTCGAGAAAGCCGCAGGTGTTCACGATCACCGCGTCGGCGCCGGAATACTCCGCGGAGATCGCGTAACCCTCGGCACGGAGCCGGGTCAGGATCCGCTCGCTGTCGACCAGCGCCTTGGGGCAGCCGAGCGAGACCATGCCGATGGTCGGCTGGCCGGGCCGGCGGGTCCCGGTCAGTCGGGCGGCCGGGGCGATGTCGGGGCGCAGGTCGGGCGGATTGGTGCTCATGCCTGCCATATAGAGGCCCCTCCGCGCCCGCGAAAGGCCCTTCGCACTTGTGGGCACGCCGCCCGGCACCTTAGTCTGGACCACGCACGTATTTCCCGGAGGCCGCAGGATGCGCTGGCTGCTTCGCCTGGTCTTTATCCTTGGGGCGCTCGCGCTGATCGCCGGCGCGGGGCTTCTGCTCATGCCGACGGATCGCATCGCCGAGGTCGCCGAGCGCCGCTTCGAGGCGGCGACGGGCCGTGCGCTCGATCTCTCGGGCGGCGTCAGCCCGACGCTCTGGCCGGTTGTCGGGGTTCGGACCGGGACGGTGACGATCTCCGATGCGCCCTGGGCGGGCGCGGGGCCCATGGTCGCGGCCGAGGCCCTGACGATCGGGCTCAAGCCCGGCCCTCTGATTCGGGGCGAAATCGCGATCCAGGAATTGCGCCTGACCGCGCCCCGCATCCGGCTGCGCCGCGAGGCCGACGGCCGGGCCAACTGGAACCTTGCCGGCGAAGCCGCCCCGGCGGCCCCGCCGGCCGCCCCGGCCGATGACGGCGGGGGGGCGGCCGTCCTGACGCTTGACCAGGCGGTGATCGCCGGGGGCGAGCTGCACTTCACCGACGCGGCGACCGGCACCGAGGCGGTGCTGACGGATCTGGAGCTGACTGCGGCACTGCCAGAGGCCACCGGCCGCGCCGAGATTTCCGGCACGGCGGTCCTGAACGGCGCCGAGACCGCGTTCAGCACGGCCATCGACGGTTTCGCCGGGTTCCTGGCGGGCGATCTGCGCGCGGTCAGTGCCCGGCTCGAGATCGGCCCCAACAGCGTCACCTTCGACGGACGGGCGGGGACCGCGCCGGTGGCGACCGAGGGACGTCTGCGCGCCGACCTCGGTGACTGGCCGGCGCTGCTGACCGCGCTGGGGCAGCAACCGCCGGCGCCGCCGTCCGGGCTTGGACGCAGCGCGGCGCTGTCGGGTGAGCTGACCTATACCCAGGCCGGGCTTGCCCTGCGCGGTGCCGAGCTCTCTGCCGCGGGAAACACGCTGCGGGGAGAGGCCGACCTGACATTCGCCGAGCCGCGCCCGCGGCTGGTCGCACGGCTCGGCGCCGAGGCGCTCGAGCTTGGGGCGCTGGCGGGTGACGGCGGCGGTGGCGCCGGGGATGGCCGGGCCGGCGAAGACGGTGGTGGCTGGTCCGATGCGCCCATCGACGTCAGCGCGCTTGCCGCGCTGGACGCCGAAATCGCCCTGAGCGCCGGGCGCGTCGCACTGGGCGACATCAGCCTCGACCGCACCGATCTCGTGGCAAGGCTCGACCGGTCCAGGCTCGTTTTCGACATCACCGAGATCGGTGCCTATGGCGGGCGGATCGGCGGTCAGTTCGTGGTGAATGGCCGGGGCGGCCTCTCGGTGGGCGGCGATCTGGCCGTCGCCGATTTGCAGCTGCAGCCCTTCCTGACGGCCACAGCGGAGTACGACCGGCTCATCGGCGCGGTGGACGGCGAGGTCGATTTCCTCGGCGTCGGCAATTCGGTGGCCGCGATCATGCGGTCGCTTTCGGGCAGCGGGCGCCTGTCGATCGGCAAGGGGGAATTGCTGGGGCTCGACCTTGTCGGCATGCTGCGCAATTTCGACACCTCCTACAGGGGTCCCGGCTCCAAGACGATCTTCGACGCGGTCACCGCGAGTTTCACGATCTCCGACGGGGTGCTGTCCAACGAAGACCTGCTCTTCGTCGCGCCGCTCGCGGAGGCCACCGGCGCGGGCACCGTCGATATCGGGGCGCGGCGCCTCGATTACCGCGTGGTGCCGGTCGCCTTTGCCAACCGCGACGGCACGGAATCGACCGGGGGCGTGAGGATTCCCGTTGTCATTACCGGCAGCTGGGACGATCCGAAGTTCCGCCCCGATCTCGCAGGCCTGATCGAGCAGGAAACGGGTCTCGACGAGGAGCAGGTCAAGGAAGACCTTCGCGGCCGTGTCCGCGAGAAGATCGAAGAGGAGATCGGCCCGGTCGAGGAGGGGCAGTCGCTCGAGGATGCCGTGCGCGACAGGATCGAGGACGAGGCCAGGAAGAAACTGCTGGACTTCCTCGGCGGTGGAAACTGACGGCTTGATCCGGCACGCCCGCGCCATAGCTACACCGTCAAACAGGCGGAGGAGACACGGATGCGGATTATCGCCACGCTCGTCGCGCTTACCCTGATGGCGCTGCCGCTGCGCGCGGCGGAGTTCAGCTTCGACTCGATCGATGGCGGCACGCTGTCGCTGACCGACTATGCCGGGCGCCCGGTGCTGGTGGCCAACACCGCCTCGCTCTGCGGCTTCACCGATCAATACGCCGATCTCCAGGCGGTTTACGATCGCTACCGCGACAAGGGGCTGGTCGTGCTGGCCGTGCCGTCCGACGATTTCCGGCAAGAGCTCGGCAGCGCCGCCGAGGTCAAGGATTTCTGCGAACTGAATTACGGCCTCGATCTGCCGATGACCGACATCACCCATGTGCGCGGGCGGAACGCCCATCCGTTCTATGCATGGCTGAGGGCGGATCACGGCATCGCGCCGCGCTGGAACTTCTACAAGGTGCTGCTGGGCCCCGACGGCCTGCCGGTGGAAAGCTGGGGATCGGCCACCAAGCCGACCGCGCCCGAGGTCACGCGCCGGATCGAGGCGCTTCTGGCAGAGTGACCGCGGCGCCGCTCTTCATCGGGTCCGAGATCTATCGCGGCTCCAGCTACGGGGCGTGGCATCCGCTGGCGATCCCGCGTGTGCCCACGGTGATGGATCTCGCCCGCGCGCTCGGCTGGCTGCCGCGGGACCGCTACGTCGCCAGTCCGCGCGCCAAGCCGGCCGCGCTGGCGGCCTTCCACACGCCGGGGTACCTGGCCGCGCTCCAGGACGCCGAGCGGACCCAGTCGGTCAGCGACCAGGTGCGCGCCCGCCATCACCTCGGCACCCATTCCAACCCGGTCTACCCCGAGGTGTTCCGCCGCCCGGCCACGGCCGCCGGCGGCTCGATCCTGGCGGCCGAGTTGCTGCGCGACGGCGGGGTGGTCTACAACCCCGGCGGCGGGACGCATCACGGCCTGCCCGATCGCGCCAACGGGTTCTGTTATCTCAACGACCCGGTCCTGGCGCTCAAGGCCTTCCGCGCGCAGGGTATCCGGCGGCTCGCCTATGTGGACGTCGATGCCCATCACTGCGACGGTGTGGAAATGGCCTTCGACGGTGATCCCGAGATCCGGATGATCTCGGTCCACGAGGAACGGCGCTGGCCCTTCACCGGGGCGCTGCAGGACCGGGCCGGCGGCGCTGCGCGCAACATGCCGGTGCCCGCGGGGCTGAACGACAGCGAGATGGACGCGATCCTCGACGGCGCCATCCTGCCGCTCGTCGCGGATTTCCGGCCCGAGGCCGTGGTGCTCCAATGCGGCGCCGACGCGCTCGCCGAGGATCCGCTGTCGCGACTGACGCTCTCCAACGGGGCGCTCTGGCGCGCGGTCGCGGCGCTCCGCCCGCTGGCGCCGCGCTTCCTGGTGCTGGGCGGCGGCGGCTACAATCCCTGGTCGGTCGGGCGGGCGTGGACCGGCGTCTGGGCGACGCTGGCGGGCCACGAGATCCCCGACCGCCTGCCCGGGTCCGCGCAGGCGGTGTTGCGCGCGCTCAGCTGGTCGCGCGCCCGAAGCCGCCCCCCGGCGCCGTCGCTCATGGAAACGCTGGCCGATGCGCCGCGCCCCGGCCCGATCCGGCCCGAGATCCGTGCGCGTATCGCCGCGGTGACGGCATGATGCGGGCCTTCGCGGCCATAGACCTGCCCGAGGCGGCACGCACCGATCTCGCGCTCCTGCAGCAGGCACTGCCTGTCGGCCGCGCCGTGCCGCCCGAGAACATGCATGTCACGCTGGTCTTCCTGGGCGAGGTTCCCGAGCCGGTGCTGGAAGATGCCGATGCCGCCTTCCGCCGGGTCGCCGCGCCGGGCTTTTCGCTGCACTGCGCGGGGGTGGGCGTTTTCGGCGGCGACCTGCCCCGCGCGGTCTATGCCGGCATCGCCGGGACCGAACCGCTCTGCCATCTGCAGGCGAAGCTCGAGACCGCGGCCCGCGGCGCCGGGGTGACGGTGGCGAAGCGCCGCTTCGTCCCGCACGTGACGCTCGCCCGGCCGGGCGGGCGCGTGGACAGGATCGCGCTGGAGCATTTCATCGCCGGTCACGCCGCCCATCGCGGCCCGGAATTCGAGGTCGCGGATTTTCGGCTCTACGAGGCGACGCTAGGCCGCAAGGGGGCGCGCTACACGGAACTGGCGCGCTACCCGCTGACCGGGTGACCCGGCCCGCCGGGCCGGGTTTCGCGCGCGATACGCGCGAGGATATTTGGACCACTTGGAGAACGGCATCCTCCAAGTGGCGGAAATATCCCCGCCGGAGGCATGGACTCGCCGCGCAGCGGCTCAGACGCGCGGCGTGCCGCCCGACAACACCGTGCGCATCCAGGCCGTGTCGATGTTGCCGCCGCACAGGATCACGCCCACCTCCTTGCCCTGCATCCGTGCGCGTTCCTGCATCAACGCGGCAAGGGGCGCCGCGCCCGCGCCCTCGGCCAGGTTGTGGGTGTCCTGGAAATAGACCCGGATCGCCTCGGCCACGGCGTCGTCGCTGACCGTCACGATGCGCTCGGCGCCCGTGGCGTAGATATCGTAGGCCGCCTTCACGGGCACCCGTACCGCCATGCCGTCGGCGAAGGTCGCCGCGCTCTCGGTCGGCGTGAGCGTCCCGCGCTCGACGGAGAGCTTGGCGGTCTGGGCGTGCTCGGAGACGACGCCGACCACCCTGGTCCCGAGCCCGAGCGCGTCGCGCGCCGTGATCACGCCGCAGATGCCGGAGCCGCATCCGATGGGCACGTAGACGGTGTCGAGATCGGGCTTGGCGGTGAAAAGCTCGAAGGCATAGGTCGCGACCCCGCGCATCAGTTCCTCGTGGAAGGGCGGCACCATGAAGAGGTCTTCCTCGGCGGCCGCCCGGCCGGCGGCCTCGCGCGCGGCGTCGAAATCGGCGCCCACCTCCACCAGCTCCGCGCCGAAGGCGCGCATAGCGGCGTTCTTTTCGACCGAATTGCCGTGGGGGACGAAGATCTTGGCGCGCAGCCCTGCCGCGCGGGCCGCGCGCGCCTGGCTCTGTCCATGGTTGCCGCGGGTCGCGGTGACGATGCCGCGCGCCGCGGGATGGGTGCGGCGGAGCCAGTCGATGAAGGTGATGCCGCCGCGGATCTTGAAGGCGCCGGTGGGCGTGTGGTTCTCGTGCTTGACCCAGACCGTGGCGCCGAGCCGGTTCGACAG
>CAJXYS010000063.1 GCA_913063035.1 uncultured Maritimibacter sp.
GTAAGATCATAATTTCCGGTACTTTACACAGATTTGGCGCAAACAGACACGATCAGGTTGTCATAAACTAACTGAAAAGCTTGTAGGCTGAAAGCGATGTCCAAACTTAAAACTGGGCCAAAGAGATGTATCCTCTAGCATAATACGAGGCTATGGCACCTCGGAGAGAGCGCAAGGATAGAACGCCAATCAGTCAGACTTTTATAAACACAGCGTGCTCACACTCTAACTGGGGATTGATCAATGGATGAAAATCTGTCCACACTTATTTTGTCACTGACTCCCGAAGATGGCTCTTCAATTGGCAATACGTCCATGCTGGCACTATTGCGAGAAAAACATCCTACTTTAAGTGATGAGACCTACTTTGCTGCTCGAGACAAACTGGTCGATGCTGGTTCAATTGGCCGAGGCCGCGGACGTGGCGGCTCGATCTATCGCATGAACGATAATGACCTTGCCTTAGTCGCACCCGAAACCAAGCCCGAACCCCAATCGACTCCGAAAAAAAAGCGCAAGAAAGCTGCTCGAAAAATCTCCAATCAAGTGATGGAAGTGTTGTCCTATCGCTACGATGAGACCCGGGTGAACAATCCCGAGGTGGGCATGGTGCATTCAGACACGGATCCTGACGGCGAAAAGGCCCGTTGGTCCTATGATCCCCATCTGGACCCCATTCTGAACTTTGATTCAGCGCGCGGGGGGATTGAAATGCTGATCGATGATGCACTGGCCAGCGATGATCCTGAGCGGATAAAGGCCGCGCTTCAAGAGCTTAAACGCTTACAAGCCCCTTACCTCAACTGGACGGGCAAGGCGGAAAAGACTTCGTTCGAGGTCGATACCGTGTCTCTGCATGTCCATGAACGGGTGGACCCGGCAACGATTCTAGCCAATGCGGCCAAGCGGCTGAAGGGCAAAGACGCCAGTGCCCAATGGCAGCAAGCGGACCTCTTCGCGGCCCCGTTCGAGAATTTGCCATTGCGCCAGGCCCTGGATTTCTACCACCACGAAAAGGGCTGGTCGAACCGGCTGGTGGCGGGCGACAGCCTCTTGGTGATGAACTCGCTCCTGACCAAGGAGAGCATGGGCGGCAAGGTGCAGATGATCTACATCGACCCGCCCTACGGCATCAAATACGGGTCGAACTTCCAGCCCTTCACGAACAAGCGCGACGTGAAGGACCGCTCAGACAACGACCTCACCCAGGAACCCGAGATGATCAAGGCGTTCCGGGATACCTGGGAACTCGGCATCCACTCCTACCTCACCTATCTGCGCGACCGGCTGATGCTGGCGCGGGAACTGCTGACCGAGAGCGGCAGCGTTTTCTTTCAAATCGGAGATGAGAACTCACACCTCGTTCGTTCAGTTGTGGATGAGGTCTTTGGGCGAGAGAACTTCTTAAGCGAAATTGTCTTCCAGAAAACCGGAGGCTTCGCCACTTCCGGCGTGTCCAACATCGCAGATTTCGTTGTTTGGTACGCGAAGGACAAGGAGAAGGCAAAAGCCAATCCCCTCTTCGTTTATTCGCCGAACCCGCCGCTTGGTGATAAGTATTATATACAAATGGAGCGCCCGGATGGCGGCCACAGAAGGCTCACCAAAGAGGAGCGTATTGGCGCAGCTGAGATACCAGACGAGGACCGGGTTTACCGGTTTGGCCCACTCTTTTCCGACGGCGCCTCCGGCGAGACGCGTGACTTCGAAGCGATGGGAAAGACGTTCAAGGCACCCAGCAATAGCCACTGGAAGACAACACTCGACGGCTTGGAGCGAATGCGAAAGGCAAATAGGTTCGCCTTCACTTCCACTGGTATTCATCATCGCCTGGGAGCGGCCTGAACAGCATTGGGTCGACGGTGAGGGCGGCAAGCTCGAGATCAAGCCTGAGCGACGACCGGCGAGCTACGAGGTTTTCGACGCGCGGACCAATACCAAACGCGTCCACGATCTGGCCCTCGTGAACACAATCCGGGACCGCGTCGATGGCTGGCGGGCGGACGGCTGGCCCGGCGTGACGATCGTCACCCGGAAGCTGCTGGAGCACTGGTATGATCAGGAGGCTCGGCAGCACCCATTTTACTTCTGCCAACTCGAGGCGATCGAGACGCTTATCTGGTGGGTCGAGGGCGCCGAGGCCTACAAGCAGGGCATCGCGATCCCCGGCGACGGCGGGGCGTGGGAGCGGCTCTGCAACAAGATGGCCACCGGCGCGGGCAAGACCACGGTGATGGCGATGATCATCACCTGGCAGGTCCTGAACGCGCTGACCTATCCGAAGCGGAACAAGAATTTCAGCCGCGCCGTGTTCATCGTGGCGCCCGGCCTGACCGTGAAGGAACGGCTGCAGGTGCTGCTGCCCAGCGAGGGCAGCTACTACGACGAGTTCAACCTGTGCCCGTCCGAAGCCCTGCGCCAGAAGCTGAACCAGGCCGAGGTGTTGATCGAGAACTGGCACACGCTGATGCCGCTGAAGGAAGCGGACCGCTCGGTGGTCAAGAAGGGCCGCGAGTCCGACGAGGCCTTCACGCGGCGGGTGCTGGGCAAGCTGGCGGCGCACAAGGACATCATCGTCATCAACGACGAGGCGCACCACGCCTATCGCAAGCCGCCCGAGGTGAAGATCAGCAAGAAGGCGGCCGCGGAACAAGGCATCGACCTGGACGAAGCCACACGCTGGATCGAGGGGCTGGATCGCATTCACAAGACCCGGCGCATCCAGCGCTGTTTCGACCTCTCGGCCACGCCGTTCGCACCGACAGGCAAGAAGAGCACCGACACGGCGCTGTTCCTACCCGAATACGTCAACGTCTTTGGCGTGCCGCTCTCGATCTCGGAAACCGGTGAAGGCGGTGAGGCGCCGCCACCTCCGAAGCCAACCACGCAGATCGAAGTGGTGCCCGGGCGAAGTGCAGGACATCATCACGAAGCACGCGGTTGTAGCCGAGCCAGCAGAGTAGAGCTGGCGTTTCGGCCAGAGCACGACAGAGTTGTTCGATCCCGGTTCCATCTCGATAGCGCCACTGGCATCGAAGTGTTTAGGTTGGCTTTGGAATTAGTTTCTGAACTTCAGGAGCTTGCAGGCTCTACACCAAATCCGCGAAGTCGAGAGGTCCGGAGAATATCGGCCGTCAGAGACCACTTCCGGGCCTCCTCGCGACGACGCCAGTGCTCAGCCCCTCCCGCATAACCCTCGAAAACAACGGAAAAATCCGGCCGCAGCCGGATCGGGAGAACGCTTTCGCCAGGGCAAGTGGCGGAGAGACAGGGATTCGAACCCTGGAGGCGGTTTCCCGCCTACACGCGTTCCAGGCGTGCGCCTTCGACCACTCGGCCACCTCTCCGTGACGCGCGGTATAAGGTCGGGGTTCCGGGAAATCAAGGGACCCGACGCAGTTGAATCGCCGCCGTGTTTCAGTCGGCGAGACGCAGGCTGACGCGGCGGTTCTGCTTGCCCTTCTTCTCGATCTTGCCAAGTGCCAGGGGGCCGATCTCGCCGGTGCTGCGCACATGGGTGCCGCCGCAGGGCTGAAGGTCGACCTGCGCGTCCGCCGTGCCGATCCGGATCAGCCTGACGCGGCCAGCGCCGGCGGGCGGCTTGACCGACATCGTCTTCACAAGGCCCGGATTGGCCGCCAGCGCGTCCTCGGTGATCCAGTCCTCGGTCACGGCAAGGTCACGCGCGGCAAGCGTGTTGAGCTCGGCCTCCAGCGCGGCCTTGTCGCCGGGCGCCTCGGGCATGTCGAAATCCAGCCGCCCCTTCTCGGCCGAGATCGCGCCCCCGGTCACGGGCAGCGGGATCACGACCGACAGCAGGTGCAGCGCCGTGTGGATACGCATGTGGCGGTGACGCCGTTCCCAGTCCAGCACCTGGCGCAGCTCGGTCCCGACCGGGGGCAGCGCGGCGGGCTCGCCCGGCACCAGCACGATGGCGTCGCCCGCGCCCTTCACGGTCGTGGCGACGGCGATCTCGCCGCCCTCCCAGACCAGACGGCCCGAGTCGCCCGGCTGCCCGCCGCCGGTCGGGTAGAAGATCGTCGCGTCCAGCACCACGCCGCCCTCGTCGGTGAGCCCCGTCACGCGGCCCGGTGCCTCGCGCAGGTAGGGATCGTCGCGGAAAAGGGCCTCTGTCACGTTTCACCTCCTGTGGCATCGCCGCCGTCCTCCGGCTCCGGCGGCGTCTCGAGGGCGGGTTCGGGATGATCCTCGGGGGGCGCCCCCGACGCCGCGCCCGGCGCGGTGCGGAGCGACTCGGGATTGCGCAGCCAGACATCGCGCTGAGCGAAGGGAATCTCGATCCCCTCCTCGGCGAAGCGCTGCGCGATCTCGTGGTTGAGATCGGAATGCACGTTCAACACCCAGTTCACGTCGCGCAGGATCGCCCGGATCTCGAAATCGAGCGAATCCGCCCCGAAACCGCGGAAGAGCACGTAGGGCGGCGGGTTCATGATCACCATCGGGTGGGTCTCGGCCACCCCCTTGAGGATCTTCTCGACCTTGCGGGTATCCGTGCCGTAGGCCACGCCCACCGGCACGATCAGCCGTCCGGCCAGGTTGGCATGGGTATAGTTCGTCACCCGCCCGGCGATCAGGTCGGCATTGGGCAGGATCACGTCCGACCGGTCGAAGGTCTCGATCCGGGTCGAGCGCACCGAGATGTCGCGCACGTTGCCGTGGATCCCGCCAACCTCGATCCAGTCGCCCTTCTTGATGGGCCGCTCGATCAGCAGGATGATCCCGGAGACGAAGTTCGACACGATGGTCTGAAGCCCGAAACCGATGCCGACCGACAGCGCACCGGCGACGATGGCAAGGCTCGACAGATCGATGCCGGCGGTGGTGATGGCGATCAGCGCCGCCAGCACGATCCCCAGATAGCCGGTGCCGGTGACGATGGCCTCGCGCGCGCCGGTGTCCATCCGGGTCTTGGGCAGCACGGAGCCGCGCAGCGCCCCCTGGATCAGCCGGGTCACCATGTAGCCGATCACGAAGACGACCACGAAGGTCAGGATATCCTGTACCGAGATCTTGGTATTGCCGATCGAGAATCCGTCGCGCATCACGGCCCAGATTTCCAGCAGATCGGTGGTGCGCGCGCCCCAGAAGAGCGCCAGAAGCGGCAGCGACAGGAGCGTCAGCGCGAAGCCGATCAGCACCGGCACGAGCGCATCGGCGATGCCGGTCTCCTCGTCCGCGCGCAGCGCGATGGCATAGAGGTTCACGAGGAAGCGGTTTAGGATGACCAGCGCGGCGACCAGCCCGACCGTCATCACCGAGGGGAAGAGAAAGAACCCCCCGGCGTTGAAATAGCCGATCCCCGCCAGAAGCGGGCCGAGGACACCGACGCCGAGCAGCGCGCGGCCCAGGATCATCACGGCCCGCTGGCGGAAGATCCCGCTCTCGTCGTCATCCGCGGCCGCGCGGCCCTCGGCCAAGAGGAGTCGCCCAAGGCGGAACAGCATCACGCCCATGACCAGGATGACCGGGAAGCCGAAGACCAGCAGCGCCTCGTCCGCGACGCCCGGCTGGTCGAGCAGCGCGCTCAGCAGGATCGCAAGCGCGAGCAGCAGGCCGAGCCCCGTCGCGATGCGGTGTCCAAGCGTGGCCTGCCCCGCGTCGACATGCATGAGACGCGGCGCGGATTTTTCCGTGCTGAAGACCACCCAGCCCAGCCACTGGGCCCCGAAAAAGCCCAGCCCCATCTTGAGCAACGTGTCGGGAAGCCATTCAGCCTTGATGCCGATCAACTGGCTGACGCCGAGCGCCGTGGTCAACGCCAGCAGCCCGAGCATCGGCAGCACGACCCGCGACAGCGACGTCAGCAGCCAGCGCAGCTCGCGGTGAAAGGACGTGCTGCCCTCGGGCACGATGCGGGCGCTGGCGCGCTGGAACCAGCGTCGCCCGCGCAGAAGCAGCACCAGCCCCGCGCCCAACAGGGCCACGATCACCGGCAGGTTCTGCCGCCGCTCGGCCGCGAGCGCATCGCTCTTCCAGTTCGCGACGATCCCGTCGACCAGCCCCATGGCGGCATTTTCCAGGGCGGCGATCGCTCCGGGCCAGCTCGCCGGGTTCAGCGGCGAGGGGCCGAGCCGCAGCAGTTGGTCGGTCTGGCGTTCGCGAATGATCGTGTCGATCTCTCGGATGAGTCCGTCGGCGCGGCTAAAGGCTTCCTCGGCGGCGAGGACCGGCGCGCGCGCCTTGGCGAGTTGCTGGTTCAGCTCGGCGCGGCGGTCGGCGATCTCTTCGGATTCGGCCGCGTCACCCTCCGGTTCGGGGCCGAGCGCCTCGATCTGCGCCTCCAGCGTCTCGATGCGTGCGGTATGGCGGGTCTGCTCGGTCTGGAAGCGGCCACGCCACGCAACCAGCTGCGCGCGCAGGTCGCTCAGCGCCTCCGTCGAGGCTCGCCCGGCGGCGACGACGTCTTCGGCCCGCTTGGCCAGCCGCTGCCATGCCTCGTAGTCGGGGGGCTGATCCTCTGCCGCCTGCCCGCTTGCCGGCGCCTGCGCCTCGACGGCCGTCGGCACGGTGCCGAAGGCCAGGAACAGCGCCAGGGCGACGGCGGCCAGAGCGCCCGGGACCCGCCGGAGGGTGGGCAGCGCGCGGGCCATCTATTCGAACACGGAGGGCAGCGGACGCGGTCCGGCATCCAGCCAGTCCGGCACCGGCAGCCCCTTTTCCCTGAGGAAGGCCGGGTTGAAGAGCTTGGACTGGTAGCGGTTGCCGTAGTCACAGAGGATGGTGACGATGGTGTGGCCCGGCCCCATCTCCTCGGCCATGCGGATCGCGCCGGCGATGTTGATGCCGGAAGAGCCGCCCAGCACCAGCCCCTCTTCGCGCACGAGATCAAAGACGATCGGCAAAGCCTCGGAATCATGGATGTTCCAGGCCCAGTCGGGGCGGAAGCCCTCGAGGTTGGCGGTCACCCGGCCCTGTCCGATCCCCTCGGTGATCGAGTTGCCCTCGGACTTGAATTCGCCGGTGGTGTAATAGCTGTAGAGCGCCGCGCCGTCGGGATCCGCGAGGCCGATCTTCACGTCGCCCGAGCGCGCCCGCAGCCCCTCGGCGACGCCGGCCAGCGTGCCGCCGGAGCCCACCGCGCAGATGAAGCCGTCGACCCCGCCGTCGGTCTGCGCCCAGATCTCGGGCGCGGTCGTGTCGACATGCGCCTGGCGGTTGGCCACGTTGTCGAACTGGTTGGCCCAGATCGCGCCATGCGGCTCGGTCCTGGCCAGTTCCTCGGCCAGCCGGCCGGAATAGCGCACGTAGTTGTTCGGGTTCTTGTAGGGGGCCGCGGGAACCTGCACCAGCTCCGCCCCCGCCAGGCGGATCGCGTCCTTCTTTTCCTGGCTCTGGGTCTCGGGGATCACGATCACCGTGCGAAAGCCCATGGCGTTGCCGACCAGCGCCAGGCCGATCCCGGTATTGCCGGCCGTGCCCTCGACGATGGTGCCGCCGGGTTCCAGCTGGCCGCGCGCCATCGCGTCACGGATGATCGACAATGCCGCGCGATCCTTCACCGACTGGCCCGGATTCAGGAACTCCGCCTTGCCGAGAATCTCGCAGCCGGTGCGCTCCGACGCCTTGCGCAGGCGGATCAGGGGCGTATTGCCGACCGCGTCGGGCAGGTCCTTGTAGACGGTCATCGAGTGGTCCTTCTTCGCGGCGTTCCAGCCCCTTGATAGGACCGGGTGCGGTGGAACTCAAGCGCCCCCTGCCCGCCGCAGACGGTCACGATTGAGCGAGAGCCAGTAGGCCGACAGCAGCAGCGGCCCGGTCCCGGCCTCGCCCGTGCGCACCGCCTGCATGAGCCTGTCGAACGCCACGATCCGCGTGCGGATATTCTCGCCCTCGGTGGCGAGGCCGTGCACGCCTTCGGCGCTATCGGGCAGCGCGGCCTCGGCGACGTAGGATACCAGGAACTCGGTGATGCAGCCCGGCGAGGGGTAATACGACCCGATATGATGCAGGGCGCCGATCTCGATACCCGCCTCCTCGCGGGTCTCCCGGCGCGCGGTTTCGGCCACGCTTTCGCCGGGATCGCGGCGCCCGGCGACGGGTTCCAGGGTCCAGGGACAGGGATCGCCGCGGCCATAGGGACCGGGGCGGAACTGTTCCAGCACGAGCACCGTGTCGCGCCGCGGGTCGTAGGGCAGAACCGTGACGGCATCGGCCGCGACGAAAACCGAGCGCGTGTTCGGCCGCAGCCGGCCGCCGCCGAAGGCCGGCAGGTCGAGCTCGTATTCCTCGACGTTGAAAAAGCCGGCATAAGGCCGCCGCCGGGACTCGAGCGTGACCGCCTCCGCGCCCAGCCCGGCGCGGATCTCCGCCGGCGGCGCCTCGGCCCGGGCGGCCAGTCGGCTCTGGGCCCGGGCCTCGATCTGGGCATAGCGCGCGCCGACCGTTTCCGCCGGGCGGTGGCCCATCTCGCTCATCACCTCGCGGGCGGCCTCGGCGGCGAGGCCGCGATCCTCGTCCTGCCAGCGCGCCAGGTCCCAGTGCCCGTCCGTATGCAGGTGGCGCCCGTCGGGCCAGAACACCAGCGCCCGAACCGACGTCCCGCCCGAGACGACCTCGATGGGCTCGGTCCCGTAGCCGAAGGCGCCCTCGTAATAGGAAAGCCGCCCGACCTCTTCGGCGGTCAGCCCCGACAGCAGCAGCCCGGGCGCCACCGCGCCGGGCTCGGGCCGGATCACCGGATAGGCGCCCGGCACCACGCGATGCGCGGCATGGTCGGGCAGCGCCGCCTCCGCCAGGTCGCCGGGGCCTGCCGGGCGGCCCAGCACGGCGGCCAGCAGCGCATGATCGCGCAAGGTGCCGTAGAGAAACACCCGCCGAAGATGCATCTCGGCCGTCACTTCCAGTGCCGTCCCGCCGTTTCCACGATGAGACCGGCGCAGATACCGCCGAGAACGAGGATGATGATCACCGGCCAGGTCATTGCGATCGCGCCATATTCCACGATCAGTGCGAAGACGCCGAGGATCGCCTGCATGGGGTCGTCATACATCCGGCGCATGGAGCGCTCCAGCATCCTCAGGATCGAGACCAGGATCAGCGCCCAGAGAAAGATCGCCGCCGCGCCGCGCAGCCCGGCCGCGGCGCCGAACTGCCAGCCGCGCCCGGCCCCCGGCCCGACGACGAACCAGCCCGCGAAGAAACCGAGCGCGATGGCCGCGATCGGCAGATTGCCGGCGCTCATGCCCTCGGGCAGCGCCGGGACCAGCGCCCGGCCCGCCGCCCAGCCGAGGGCGGCAAAGAGAAGCGCTGCGACCAGTTTCGGCGCTGTGGGCAAAACACGCCTCCTCAGGCGGGGCGGGTCACGGTGACCTGCGTCACGTCGCAGTTTCCAACGCGGAAGGCCGCGGCGCAAGAGGTGAGGTAGTAGTTCCACATCCGCCGGAAACGATCGTCGAAGCCGAGCCGGCAGATGCTGTCCCACTCGTCGTTGAAAGTCTCGTGCCAGCGGCGCAGGGTCTGCGAGTAGCTCTGCCCGAACTCGTGCGAGCCGGTCCAGGCCAGCCCGGCACGCGAGACCTGATCCTGCAGGGCGGTCCGGCTGGGAACCATGCCACCCGGAAAGATATATTTCTGAATGAAATCAACACCTTTTCGGTAGGTCTCAAAGCGGTGCTCGGACAGGGTGATAATCTGCAGCGTCGCCTTGGCCCCCGGTTTCAGCCGCTCGCGGAGCGCGTCGAAGAAGACCGGCCAGTATTTCTCTCCCACCGCCTCGAACATCTCGATCGAGGCCACGGCGTCATACTGGCCGCGTTCGTCGCGGTAATCGCGCAGCACGATCTCCACCTTGTCCTCGAGCCCGGCGCGGCGGATGCGGTCCACCGCGTAATCATGCTGCTCGCGAGAGATGGTCAGGCCGGTCACGCGCAGCCCCCGCTGGCCGGCCGCGTATTCGGCGAAGCCGCCCCAGCCGCAGCCGATCTCGAGCACGTGGTCGCCCGGCTTCACATCGAGCCGGTCCACCAGCGCCGCGTATTTCTGGATCTGCGCGCGCGGAAGATCCTCCTGCCCGGTCTCGAAGAGCGCGGAGGAATAGGTCATCGTCTCGTCGAGCCACTTTTCGTAGAAGGCATTGCCCAGATCGTAGTGGTAGGAGATGTTCTTCCTTGCCTGGCGCCGGGTATTGGCCCGCAGCAGGTGGCGGATACGCTCGAAGGCGCGCACGAGCCCCATGCCGGGATAGCCGTCGAAGAGGTTGTCGTTGCTGTTGAGCACGAGATCCATGAAGGATTGCAGGTCCGGGGTCGACCACCACCCTTCGAGATAGGCGTCGGAAAAGCCCATGTCGCCCTCGCGGATCAGCCGCGCGAAAACGTCCGGGTCATGCACGCTTACCTCTGCCACCGGGCCGGGCTTGCCGCCCTCGGCCCGGAACACGCGGCCGTCGGGCAGCCGGATATCGAGCCGGCCGTTATCCATCTGCTGGGCGATCGCGAAAACCGGCGCGAAGTAGCGGGGCAGATCCTTCTGGCCCTTGGTGCTGGTCAGTATCGTCATGTTTCTCCCCGGTTTTTCGGAAGTAAGACCGATCGGGCCGGCCATATCAAGACGGCAATTCAATCGCGCGCCGAGAGGTCGCGGTTCTGGTAGGCCGCCAGCGCCCGTTTGCGCCCGGCATCGAGCGGCACGACAGGCGTTGGCGGATCCATGTCCGGCGCAAGGCCCCAGCTGCGCGGGATCGCGTCGAAAAAGGCCCGTGCCTCCGGTCCCGGAGTTGCCGTCGCCTCGGCGAGGAAGCGGCGGATATAGGCGCCGTCGGGGTCGAATTTCCGGGCCTGGGTGTCGGGATTGAAGATCCGGAAATAGGGTGCGGCGTCGGGTCCCGAGCCGGCCACCCACTGCCAGCCCATCGCGTTGGAGGCCGGGTCCCAGTCGATCAGGCAGTCCTCGAACCAGCGCTGGCCGATCTTCCAGTGGGTCAGCATGTGCTTGGTCAGGTAGGAGCCCACCAGCATCCGGCAGCGGTTGTGCATGTGACCGGTGACATACATCTCGCGCATCGCCGCATCGACGAGCGCCACGCCCGTGCGCCCCTGCTTCCAGCGGAGGACCGCGTCGTCCTCCGACTCCGACCAGGGGAAGGCATCCCACTCGGCCCGCCAGTTGCGGGTGGTGATCTCCGGCGAATGGTAGACGAGGTGGTAAGCGAACTCGCGCCAGACCAGCTCCTTGACGAAGTGCTCTGCGCCCCGCGCCCCCTCGTGATGCGCGCGCAGGCCCGCCTGCCAGACCGTGCGCGGCGAGATCTCGCCATAGGTGAGGTTTTCCGAGAGCTTCGAGGTCGCGGGCTCCGCCGGGTAATCGCGTCGGTCGCGGTAGCCGTCGGCATGATGGGCGATGAAGGCGCCGAGCCGCCCCAGCGCCGCGTCCTCGCCCACGCAGACATGATCGGCCACCACCGCCGCGCCGCGGTTCATACCGGCGCCCATCCGCCAGTCGGCAAGCCGGTCGCTGGCCGGCCAGGCGGCCGGCGCGGTCACCGCGCGGACCGGTGCCGGGGCCGGGCCTAGGTCGCGATCCTTCACCGCGCGCCAGAAGGGCGTGTAGACCCGGTAATGGCCGCCCTGCTTGGTCTCGACCGTCCAGGGCTCGAACAGCAGGTGGCCGGGAAAGCTGCGCGCATCGAGTCCGCGGGCCTTGAGCGCCGCCTTGACGTCGCTGTCGCGGGCAATGGCGTCGGGGTCATAGCCGCGCGACCACCAGACCGCGGTGGCGCCGGTTTCCTCGACCAGTTGCTCGAGGGTCGCGCGCGCGGCCCCCCGGCGCAGGACCAGCCGGCTGCCAAGCGCCGCCAGCGTTTCCGCGAATCTCTCCACCGCCAGGCCGAGCCGCCATTTCGGCGCCGCGCCGTGGGTCTCGACCACCTCGTCATGGATGAAGACGGGGATGACCGGCCGGCCGGTCTCGGCGGCCGCGGCCAGCGCCGGGTGATCGCCCAGCCGGAAATCGCGCCGGAACCACAGAAGGATCGGTGAGTGCTCTGCCATGCCTGCCCCTTGCCCTTTTCAGGTGTTTACGGGGGGCGCGACGTCCCGGATCACAACAGGTCGTCCAGCGCGGCGATCAGGCGCGCGATCTCGTCGCCGCTCGTGTAATGGACGAAGCTCAGGCGCAGGACCCCGTGATCGGGATCGACGCCTTGCGCCGCCAGCGCGCGCACCGCGTAGAAATCGCCGCCGCCGGCCATGATGCCCTGCGCGGCCAGGCGCTCGGCCGCCATCTCCCCGGGCATGTCAAGCGCCAGCGCCACCGTGGGCGCGCGCCCCGCGGCCTGCCGCGGGCCGAGCAGCCGCAGGTCGTTCCGGTCGGCGAGCCGGTCCAGCAGCGGCTGGAGGAGCCGCGCCTCGTGGGCGCGCATCAGGTCATGGACGGCGCGGCCGCGGGCGGCGGGCTCCACCGGAGCGTCGAAATGGTGATCGTAGAGCGCGTCGATGTAATCCGCGATGCCGGCGCAGGCCGCCACCTGGGCATGGTCGGGACCGGCCGGCGTGAACCGCTTGTAGAGCGTGTCCGCGTTGAAGAAATGCGCCTGGTTCGGGAGCATCTCGCCAAGCGTCCGGCGGATCACCATCAGCCCCTGGTGCGGGCCATAGGTCTTGTAGGCCGAGAACAGGTAGATATCGGCGCCGAGCGCACCGACATCGGGCAGCCCGTGCGGGGCGTAGCTGACGCCGTCGACGCAGACCACGGCCCCCGCGTCATGGGCCATGCGGGTGATCTCGGCGACCGGGTTGATCTCGCCCACCACGTTGGAACAATGCGGGAAACAGACCAGCCGCACCCGGTCGTCCAGCAGCGCGGCCAGCCCGGCCGGGTCGAGATGCCCGGTCCGCGGGTCGATCTTCCACTCGCGAATCTCGACGCCCTCCCCGGCGAGCCGCCGCCAGGGGCCGGTGTTGGCCTCGTGATCCTGGTCGGTCACCACGATGGCGTCGCCCGGCGCCATCCATTGCCGGAAGGCCTGCGCCAGCACGTAGGTGTTCTGGGTCGTGGACGGCCCGAAGGACAGCTCGTCGGTCTCGACTCCGAGGATCGCGGCAAGCCGCCGGCGGGCCTCGTCCATCTCTTCGCCGGCCAGCCGCGCGGCCGTGTAGGGGCCGTAGGGCTGCACCTTGCGTTCGCGGTAGAAGCGCGTCAGCCGGTCTATCACGAAGCGCGAGGCGTAGGACCCGCCGGCATTCTCGAAGAAGGCCTGCCCGGCGAGCGCCGGTTCGGAAAAGGCGGGGAACTGCGCGCGGACGAAATCGGTGTCGAGCTCTGCGGTCATGCGGCGTGGCCTCCTGTCGGGCATGAAAAGGGCCCCGGGATCGGCTCCGGGGCCCTCTGTCGTAGTGCTACCTGCGGCCCGAAGGCCGGGCAAGACCTGTCAGCGTTTCTCGGCGCGCAGCCCCTGCAGGATCGCCCAGCAGATCAGCAGCAGGATGACCGTGAAGGGCAGACCGGTAGAGATCACCATGGCCTGCAACGCCGTCAGCCCCCCGCCGATCAGCAGCGCGATGGCGACAAGCCCCTCGAAGGTGCACCAGAACACCCGCTGCGGCACCGGCGCGTCGATCTTGCCGCCCGCGGTGATCGTGTCGATCACGAGGCTGCCGGAGTCCGACGAGGTGACGAAGAACACGATCACCAGGATGATCCCGATGGTCGAGGTGATCGCCGTCAGCGGCAGGCTTTCGAGCATCGCGAAGAGCGAAAGCTCGGGCGCGTAGCTGTCGATGACGTTGGCCTTGACCGCCGAGGTCTCGGGATTGGCGATCATGTCGCTGATGGCCGATCCGCCGAAGACCGCCATCCACAGGATGCAGACGAGGCTCGGGATGATCAGCACGCAGGTGATGAACTCGCGCACGGTGCGGCCCCGGCTGACGCGGGCGATGAACATCCCCACGAAGGGCGACCAGCTGATCCACCAGGCCCAGTAGAAGGCCGTCCAGCCCTGCATGTAGCCCGTGTCCTCGCG
>CAJXYS010000064.1 GCA_913063035.1 uncultured Maritimibacter sp.
CCGCCCGTCAGCCTGTCGTCGCCGCCGCGGCCCTCGAGGGTGTTGTCTTCATCGTTCCCGGTGAGCGTGTCGTCGCCACTGCCGCCGGTAAGGTTCTCGATCCCGGAGAGATCGTCACTCCCGCCGAGGCCGTCATTCACCCCGGACGCAGCGCCGCTGCCGTCGAGCGTGATGTTCAGGTCACCGGCGCTTGCGCCGTAATCCGCCGTGTCGGTCCCGTCACCGCCGTCGAGCGTGTCGTCGCCGGCGCCGCCCGTCAGCCTGTCGTCGCCGCCGCGGCCCTCGAGGGTGTTGTCTTCATCGTTCCCGGTGAGCGTGTCGTCGCCGCTGCCCGCGACGACGTTCTCGATGCCGGTCAGCGTGTCGGCGCCCTCGGCGTCAGAGATGTTCTGGGCGGTCGTGTTCGAGAGATCCACCGTGACCGCGCCCGTCGCACCGGCGTAATCCGCCGTGTCGGTCCCGTCGCCACCCTCGAGCGTGTCGTCGCCGGCGCCGCCCGTCAGCCTGTCGGCCCCCGCGCCACCGGTGAGCCGGTTGGCCGCGGCGTCGCCGGTCAGGGTGTCGTCATGGTTCGAGCCGGTCACGTTCTCGATGCCTTTCAGACGATCCGTTCCGCCCTGGCCATCCGCCAGGACGACCCAGCCGTCGGGATCGACATTCGTCAGGTCCACAACGAGGCTCGAACCGCCGTCCGACAGGTCCACGGTGTCGGATCCGGCGCCGCCCTCGAGCGTGTCGTCCCCGGCGCCCCCGCTCAGCGTGTCGCCGCCGTCGCCGCCGGTCAGAGAATCGGCGCCCGCGCCGCCGGCAAGAATGTCGGCGCCCGCGCCGCCCTCGAGAAAATCATCGCCGGTGCCACCGACGAGCTCGTCGTCGCCGTCGTCCCCGAAAAGCCGGTCATCGCCGACGCCACCGTCGAGCCTGTCGTCCCCCGCGGCGCCATACAGCCGGTTGATCTGCGCGTTGCCGGTCAACTCGTCGTTGCCCGTGCCGCCGACGAGGTTCTTGAAGCCGAAAAGCTGATCGGTGCCGCCGAGCCCATCCTGCACGCCGATCGCGTCGCCGTTTTCGTCAAGCGAAACGATCACGGCCCCGGTGCTCGTCGCGAAATCGGCCGTGTCCGTCCCGGTGCCGCCCGTCAGCCTGTCGTCGCCGCCGCCGCCGCGCAGGGTGTTGTCCTTGGCATTGGCCGTCAGAACGTCGTCGCCGGCGCCGCCGTAGAGCGACTCGATGCTCAGCAGCTGGTCGATGCCCCCGAGGCCGTCGGCCACGCCGGCCGCGTTCCCGTCGCTGTCGAGCGTGATGGAAAGCGGCCCGACCGCGGTGCCGAAGTCGGCGGTATCGTGACCGCCGCGACCGTCGATCAGGTTGTCCTCGGCGTTGCCGCCAAGCAGATCGTCCCCGCTGCCGCCGATCAGGTTCTCGAAGCCGGCAATCTGGTCGGTCCCGCCAAGACCGTCCTGCACGTCCGCGGCATCCCCGTTCCCGTCGAGGCGAATCACCACGCTGCCCGTGCTGGTCGAGTAATCCAGCGTGTCCGATCCCGCGCCGCCGATCAGGGTGTCGTCGCCGCCACCGGCTGCGAAGCGGTTGTCGAACTGGTTACCGAACAGGTCGTCGTCGCCCGCACCGGTCACGACGTTTTCGATACCCTGGAGCTGACCGCCGGCGAATGTCTGGTCGGGGCCTCCGACCGACTCGCCACCGAACCCGAGCCGCAGGGCGATATCGGTCCCGAACTGCGAGATATCGATGGTGTCGGACCCGCCGCCACCGTCGACCGTGTCCTGCAGCGTCCCAGGGTAGAACATATCATCGCCGGTCCCGCCGGTGAACCTGTCGATACGGCCGCTCCCATGGACGGTAATGCCGTCCGCGCTGTCCGCGTTGGTCACCGTGACGCCGGCACGGCCGCCGGCCGCACGCAGATCGATGTCATGGCCATTGGCCAGGACGGTCACGTCCCCGGACAGGATGTCTCCGGGGCTGGCGGCCCAATCGGCACGCATTTCGATCGTCGCACTGGCGCGCGGCAAGACACGGACCGTGTCCGGGCCATCGCCGAAATCGGTGATCTGGTCCTGCCCGGAAGAAACGAGAAAGCTGTCCGCGCCCCCGCCACCGGTCAGGACGTCATCATAGAGCCCGCCGTCGAGAACGTCGTCGCCGGCGCCACCCTCCAGCGTGTCGGCCCCGTTGCCGCCATCCAGGCGATCGGCCCCGGCACCACCCCAGAGCGTGTCGGACCCATCCCCCCCGGACAGCCAGTCCTGGCCCGCGCCCCCGCGCAGCGTGTCGTCGCCGGCCTGTCCATGCAGGGCGTCGTCGCCATCGCCCCCGTCGATGTCGTCGGCGCCCGCCCCCGCGAAGACCGCGTCGTCGCGCGGATCACCGAACACGTTCACGCGCCCGGTGATGACGTCGTCTCCGCCGGTGCCGTCGGTCCGGTCCATGCCGGGGGCAACGCCCCCGAAAATGACATACCCGGCACCGGAGTCGGCGCCGCCTTCATCCGCGCCCGGCGCCCCGATCAGCATGTCGGAGAACCCGTCGGCGTTCACGTCCCCGAGCAGCGCCACGCTGGCACCAAGCTCGTCGCCGGGGGCATCGCCCTGGACGATGAGCCCCCGCTCCGGCGTCAAGGCCCGCAGATCGAGACTGCCGCCCGAAACGTCCTGCCTGTGGCCGCCATAGACGAGGTAGGCGATACCCGCGGAGGTTCCGCCGTCATCGGCCAGCGGCGCCCCGAGGAGCAGGTCGTCATAGCCATCCCGGTTCACGTCCGCGCCGCCGGCGACCGCGCGCCCGGCCACATCCCCGGCCGAAACCCCGATCAGCTTGAAACCGTCCGTCGGCGCCAGGTTCGCGAGATCCAGGTCTCCAAGGCCGGCCGCCTTGCCGTAGACAAGATAGGCCGCGCCCGCATCGGCGGCCACGGTGTCGTCCCCGTGGGCCCCGATGAGCAGGTCGTCGATTCCGTCGCCGTCGAAATCGCCGGCGTTGGCAAGGCTGTAGCCGATAGTGTCGCCAGCGGCGCCTCCGGACAGGACGAGGCCCTCGCTTGCCGAAAGATCGGAAAGGTCGCGCGTGCCGGCCCCTTTCAGACCGGGATCTCCGAACACGACGAAGGCGGCGCCCCCGCCGGTCCCCGGCGCACCGACGAGGATGTCCGCGAGGCCGTCGCCGTTGAAATCACCCGCGCCGGTCAGCGCGATGGCGCCGTCCGCGCCGGCAGACGTGCCGTCGAGGCTTAGCGCATGTTCCGGAGACAGGCTCGCCAGGTCGAGCGGACCGGACAGCGAATCCTGCCCGAACACGACATACGCCTCTCCGGCCCCGCCATTGCGGCCGGGCGCCCCGATGAACAGATCGCTCAGCCCGTCTCCGTCGACGTCGCCGGTGCCGCCGACATCCTGGCCCGCGGCGTCGCCGGCAGCGACACCGCGGATCTCGATGCCCTGGCCAGGCGCGAGGCTGCCGAGGTCGATCGCAGCGGGTCCGCCCGACGTCCCGAAGATCAGGTATGCCGCGCCGGCCCCGTCCTTTCCCGGTGCGCCGAGCACGAAATCTTCCTGCGCGTCGTTGTTGACGTCCCCTGCCGCGGCGATGCTCCACCCCGCCAGGTCACCGCTGCCGCCCCCCCGAATGACGACGCCGTCCGACCCGCCGAGACCCGTCAGGTCCAGCACGCGGCGACCGTCGCCATCCAGGACACCGACGGGGCCGGTCTGCCCGTAGACGAGATAGGCCGCGCCGGCATCCGTGCCGGAGCCGTCTCCGCGCGGTGCGCCGATGGCGATATCGGCCCGGCCGTCGCCGTTGATGTCGCCGACTCCGGCGCCGCTCCAGCCAGCGTGGTCGCCGGCCGTGTCGCCGATGATGACGAAGCCATCCGCCGGGTCGAGCGATCCTGCGTGAAGGCGCGCATTCGCGATCCGGAACTGGCCGGTGGCGCCGGGAGCGCCGTCTTCGCCGCCATCGGCCAGCAGCACGTCGAACAACACGCTCTGCCCGCCATGCCGCAGGGCGACCCGGCCATCGGCAAGCTCTTGCGCGGTGAAGTTCCGCGACGCCTGCGCAACGCCATCGATCAGCACCTGTGTTCCCGGGGCAGGCCCGAGGAAGAAACTAACCCCGGTCGCATCATCGTCCGGATCCGTGAAGAACAGGTCCTCGGGCGTCAGGGTATAGGTGCCTTCGTAGTTCACATGGGCGACGAGATCGCCCAGGAACGCCGGGGCGTCGTTGACCGGCGTCACGTTGAAGGTAAGGTCGTAGCTTTCGCGCGACGCGACGCCGCCCTGGTCCACCACCCGGAACTCGAACCCGGCATACTCCGCGCCGTTCTCGTTTTCAGCCGGGCGATAGGTCAGCAGCCCCTCGGCGAGCTCGTTGCGCCCATCGGTCAGGTCAAGCTCGACCGGGCCGGTCAGGGGCTCGCCGTCAAGCGCGAGCGTGCCGCGTTCCGGCAGGGTCTCGATCCGCAGGGCGGACAGGCGGTCCAGCCCCGAGTCGCTGAAATTGAAATCGTCCTGCGAGAACGTAAAGGTCGTATCCTCGTCCATCGTGACGACACGGTCTTCGCTTTCCGGGGGATCGTTGACGAAGACGGTATAAGTGGTCTCGCTGAAGAGGGGGTCTTCGGCGTTGTCGCGGACGCTGAAGCGGATCCGCGCGTTTTCCTCTCCGGTCCTATGGAAGACGAGGTTCGGGATTTCACCCACCGGGATCACGGCGCCTTCCGACACGGCGTCGCCGCCGAGACGCAGCACACCGCCGCCGATGACCGCATCGATCCGGATCGCCCCGAGATCCTGGCCATCGGTCGCGATGTCGACATCATCGAAGGCGAAATCCGAACGCGAGAAGGTGTAACTGGTGCCGACGGGCACGTTGATCAGCCCGTCCCCGCTGGTGGGGGCGTCGTTGACGGGGACGAGGTCGACCACGCCGACCGTCGAGATTTCCGCCCAGTCGCCCTCGGAGCCGCGGACGTGGAACGTGAAGACCGAGTAATCCTGCCCGTTGTCGTTCTCCGCCTCCTGTCTGAAGGACAGGCGGCCTTCGGCGATCTCTTCGGCCGAAACCTCCAGCCCCTTGGTGGCGGGGGTTCCGCTCATGAACAGCGTGCCGCGGGGCGGAAGCGTCACGATCCTGATGGCCGATACGCCGGCGCCCAGATCGAAATCCTCGACCGCGAAGGTGTAGTCGGTGTCCTCCGTCGCGGTGAAGCGGCGGACGCCGCCGCCTTCCCCGGCGCTTTCGGTGTCCTGGTCGGTGCTGTCCTCCCCGGGCTCTTCTGCCGCGATGTCCTGGCGCATCCTGCTGTCGTCGGTACTGGCCTGCGCCGCCTGGCTGTCGGCATCGCGCCCCTCTTCGGCGACGCCGAGCTGCGCCAGGTCCGGCCGGCTTTCCTGCGCCTCCGCGACGGGCTGCGCGGCATCGATGACCGAAACGGACTGCGCGCGTGAAACGACCACCGCGTCTTCGGGCATTTGCGGCGACGTCGGTTCAGGCTGACCGGACGGCGTGGACTCTGCCTGATCCGACGATGCCCTGTCGCCGGTGCCGTCTTCGTCTTCCGCTTCTTCCATGGCGGCGGCCGGGACGTTCGTGTCTCCGCCGAGCTGGTCGTCCGGCTCCTCCCCCTCGACCGTTGCCAGGGATGCCGAGATCTCGGACCCGTCGGCGGGCTGGGGAAAGGGCAGCCTGAGGCCGTTGTCGAGCGTGACACGCTCGACGGAGGAGAACATCCATTCGCCGGCTTCGACCGACGCGCCGTCAGAGAAGGACACCATCGGGCGGGTATCGGACACGGCCATGAGCGCGAGGTCGCGGACGAAGATCTGCGCGCCACCGTCGAGAGAAAACACCACGTCGGTGCCAACGACGTCGATGCGCGCGATGTCGTTAAGGCTGAAACCCAGATCTAGGGAGCTGTCGACAACTTCATGTACTTGCAAGCCAGTCACCGTTTACCCACAAGGCAAGCCCCTCACCCAAACTCCTGGCTTGCCCGGTTACCCTTACTGAAGGGTGATTTCGCAAGATCACCCGAAAAACGACATGATCCGTGTAGGGGAGGCCAGTCGCCCAAGCGCCACGCTACCCCCGCCGGATACTTTCGTATAACATTTGACAGGCGTTAGCGGAAGTCTCGACCACCGGCTTAGGTAAACGATTTGGTGAAGTGAGCTTCATCACCAGAGGGGAATCCGACACCCCCGCGCCGTTGAGGCGCCCTTGGTGACTGGGCCATCCGAGACCGCCCCGGCCCGGAGCGGACAGCTTGGCGGAACGCTCGTGGAGGCGCGGGCATCGTCCACACCGTTCGCAATCGGCGCGCGGCGGGCAATCGGGGTGCCTTGCGCGCGCCTTACCGACGTCGCGATCTGTGCGACCTTGCGCTTAAGACGCGCCGATACCGAAAACGGCGATTGTGCTTGCACTAATCGCGGCGCAAGGAGCGGTCATCTCGCGACGTCCACGATGCCAAGTCATGATCGTCGGACGATCCGCGCCGGATGACCGCTGTGTGGGCTTTGCAGGCCTTGCCGGGTCCGCCAACCATCCCCTGAACCGCTGTCCAGAAGACCCGTGCACGCCACGGGAAAAGCCTACCGGGTGAAGTCGGTTATGACCGCCGTTCCAGGGGGTGTCGGGCCCTTCATCGCACGCAGTTCAGCACTGGCGGCGGACAACGCGATCACCCTGTCGAGCATCGGGCCCAGATCCACGTCGCCCCGCTCGATCATCCCCAGAAGCGATGGATACTTCCATGAAGGCATGCCGCGCGTGCCGTAGAACGCCAGTTGCTTGGAATAGATCGCCCGCATGTTGACGTTCATGAAGCCATCGCCCGACGGCATTCCGACATGAACATGCCGGCCAAGGGTCGCCAGGCACTCGACCGACGCGTTCGTCGTGGCCGCAATCCCCAGTGCCTCGATGGAGACCTGCGCGCCGCCACCGGTGATGTCGCGGATCGCCTCCGCGACATCGCCGTCAGACGCGTTCACGGCAGCATCGGCGCCCAGTTCCAGGGCACGGGTCAGTTTTTCCTCAACGACATCGACAACCACGACCCGTGCGCCCAGCATCTTGGCCAACAGCAGGGCAGACAGGCCAATCCCCCCGGTGCCATGAACGGCGACCCATTCCCCCGTTCGGACATTGGCCCGGTCGGTCAGGGCGTGCCAGGCCGTCGTGACCCGGCAGCCCAATCCAGCCGCAAGGGCCGGCGAAAGCGTTTCCGGCAGATGCACGAGATTGTGGTCGAAGGGCACGGCGACGAATTCCGCGTAGGCGCCGGGCGGTCCGAACCCGGGCACAACGGAGTTTTCGCAGGTGTTCGAGGCGCCGGTCTGGCAGGCGAGACATTCGCCGCATCCCAGGATGAACGGGGCGATCAGCCTGTCGCCTGGTTTGTGCTTTGCCCGCGCCCCTGCCTCGACAACCGTCCCGCAATACTCGTGGCCGAGGATTGAACCCCGCGTGACCTTCGGATGGGCGCCGACCCAGCCATGAAAGTCGGACCGGCACACGCCGCAGGCAGCGACCTCGAGCACGACGCCGTTATCCGGGCAGGCTGGGTCCGGGACCGTTTCGATCGACAGGTCTGCGTTGAAGTTCCGAATGACTGCTGCGCGCATTGCCCAACCACGTTTCTTATTGGGGATGCTCCCCGGAACCGCCATCACATCTCAATCGGACCATATAGGCAAGGTCGAGACGTCACAGGTGAATCTATCTGTCGCTTGCGAGCGTGCCGCGCGTTCGGAGCGGCCGTCTCGCGATTGCAGCCAGAAGCCTGCCTGATGGACCTCTCGGACCTTGGAATTGATTGCGCCGGCCAATTCTTGTTCAGGGGGCATGTATTTCAGCTCGCCCATTTCGGGGCGAGACAGCGTTGAGAATTGCCCTAGTTTCTCGACTATCCTTAAAAAGATTTTTCGCATTGGAGAGCAAATTAGATTTCCTGGCCACTTTTTAAAATGGGCCCTCGCGCTCATGTTTTCCTTTGCGTGGGCACCAATCCTGAAAGCGGAGTTGCGCACCCTGCCTGCGCATGTGCCGATGCTACGGGCCACCACCCCGCCCGACGGGGCCAGAAACCTATGCGAGACATATAGCTGGGCCTGCCGCCGCGGTTCGCAAAAGAACCTGCCGGTCGAGCGCGCGATCGAGTTCGTCCGCAAGATCAACCTCGACGTCAATCGCAAGATCAGGTCTCAATCCGACCAGCGACAATATGGACGGGAGGAATACTGGACCTTGCCCGAGTCCGGGCGAGGCGACTGCGAAGATTATGCGCTTTTGAAAAAGCGTCTTCTTCTGGCGGAGGGTATCGATCCTTCCCGGCTTCTCCTGGCTACCGTACTGGATACGAGGATGAGCTCGCATGCGGTCCTGGTCATCCGGCGCCCCTCGGGCGATTACGTGCTCGACAACCTGTCGAACCGGATCCTGCACTGGTCGGAAACCGGGTACGTTTTTCTGCGTATTCAGGATCCCGAGGCGCCGCATCGCTGGTTCATGGTGATGCGCGGCGGTCGTGTCGACGATGCGATGCAGCGACGCGGAAGCATGAACCAGCCGACATCGTCGCTGGGTAGGGCACTGGCGCCCCCGAGCAGACTGGTGCTGCCGTGATTTGAACAGGCGGTGTCGCGGTCAGGGCCCATGGCCAATACACGCCGGTTGCCGCGGGCGCGATGTCCGGGCGGAAGGGCCTGCGGTTTTGCGTTTCACCGAGACTCGAGTGGCCTGGTTGGACGCTCCGCGATCGCGCATGCAGCGTCGGGCAGGCAAGGGTCCCGTGATTTTCAACATCACTGCGCGCCATTCGAACAGCCCTGCTGGAAGCCGTTGTCGCAATGCAATTTCAGGCGCTCGGTGTCCCTTGGCGACCAGGTCTCAGGCGCCGTGACCTGGACCCATGGACCGATGTAGTCCTGCGCGTAGTAGGCATGGCCGTGTCCGGCGGGCGCGCCGAAAGAGAGCGCCATGTCGAGTGCAAGCTGGAACTGCGTCACGACAGGTACGAAAATGAAGTGATCCGTCATGTCTTCGGCCGGAGGGTCACGCATCCATGGCGGCGCGCGCCAAAGCGAGTAAGGGTCGTAGAACACCACGGGATCACTCGAGTATTGCAGGAACGCGATACGCATTTCCCCCCAGTCTGACGCGGCCTCCGAGGCATCGGCCGTGTGAGAGGCATAGCGCACGAGCGACCCATCGCCGATCTGCGGCAGAACCCAGGACGTTCCCGGATTTCGATGGTTCTGCACGTAATTCCAGAAACGCGACGGGAACGGCGGACCGGCCCAGAACGCGCCATCTATCGGATCGTCGAGCAGGCGGAAAATGTTCGTCGCATGCATCGACGACCAGGCCCCGAGGCTCAGGCCGTGGGCGTAGAGGCGCGGGCGCGCATTCTCCGGCAGTGTCTTCCAGTAGCCGTGCACCACTTCCTGCAATGCGGTCGACTGTTCCAAGCCTGTACGGGTCTCGAGGATCAGCGCCAGCGGCGATTGCAGGTAGGAATATTGCGCGGCGACCGTGGCGATGTCTCCGCCATGCATGTATTCGACCGGATCGTGGGATCCGGGGTCCATCCAGCCGGTGCCGGTGGGGCTTGCCATGATCAATACCTCGCGGTCGAACGCGCCCTGCCGGATGAGCTCGGCCAGCGCCAATTCGGCCCGCGCCCGTGGCGTCCCGCCATTGGCACGTCCGACATAGACGCGGATCGGATCAAGCGCGGGCCGACCGGTGAAGGCCGAGATATCCTCGGATGAGGGGCCGGAGGTTATGAAGTCCCGTCCTGGCTTGCCTATGGATGCCCAGTCGATCAGGGACTCGACGCTGCCGGTCATGTGCGGGCCGTCCGGTGGCGGGGGGGCGTCCTCGAACAGTTCCTGGGCGGCTTCGTAACTTTCGTCGAGGCCGGTCACCACGTGGTCCACGATGCCGTCGCGCGTCACGACCACGAGAAACAGAACGACAACGACGAAGCCCAGCACGTTTGCGCGGCGCGCTGGCATCACCCGAAGAAGCCGGGCGCGCACGAGGCGGAACAGCGAGGCGACAAGGCGCCCCAAGGCAAAAGCGACGACAAAGGTGACGACGGCCAAGAGCAGGATCGTCGCGAAATGGAGCGCATCGGCAGGGTCCATGCCCATTTTTTGACGGATGTCGTTTTGCCAGGTCCGGCTGGATCCCAGGACCCAGAAAAAGAATGCCATGATCGGGGCGGCAATGATCCATGTCAGGCCCAAGGCCGGCCGGCCGGAGAGACGCGGCATGTCGGCCGCACGCCACAGCAGCGCGACGATCTGCCCGATCAGATACCCAAGCGCCGTGACGAGGCCCCCGAGAATACCCTGTACCTCCGGCCCGCGCGGGATAAGCGATGGCGTAAGCGAAGCGGCGAAGAAAAGCAGGCCGAGCAACAGGCAAGGCACCGAGAAAGGCCCGAATACCCAGGACAAGCACTTTTTCACGCACACCTCCCGTTTTACGCGCGCCAAGGCGTCGGTTCTGCCCCGGGCCGATGCTTCTTGCCTTAAGACATGCCGTCTCGGATCGCGGCAACCTGAATGCCTTCTGCGTTGCGACGAATCTATCGCCAAACCAGTGTGTTGCTAAGGTCCATATCCACCCCCGGTCCCGGCCCTCCATCCCTGGTCTCTCCGTCGCGGACGTTCTCCCCAGGTCGCGATTTTCTGTCCTTGGGCGGTATGGCTCATGTATAGGGTCCGAATGCGACAGGTTTTTGCCGAACTGGCCCGCAAGATGGGCGTCATCCTTGTTTCAATGTTTTTCGCGGGGGCGTACGCCGCGCCGTCTTTCGCGCAAGCGGATCTGGCGCAACCGGAGATACACGCGATGGAATTTCCCTTTTTCACGCTGCGCAACCGCACGGGATCACTGGAGCCGGAAAAAATCTACGGGAGCGAGCGAAGTGATCTGAAAGCCGGCCTGTGCCGGGTCGAAGAGCTCGACCTCGGGGTGCTTTCGCCGCTCGCCGACGTCGCGCCGAACTTCATGCGCGAAGAGTTGCTGCGCGTGGAGGACGTCCGGGAAAAGGAAAGCGCTGTCATTCTCGACGGGCTTGAAGCCACGGCGGGGGCGCGCGGGCCCGCGCTTTTCGTGCATGGCTACTACATCGGGTTCGAGAAAGGCTGCCGCCGCGCGGCGCTTCTCCAGCAGAACGCGGATCTCGCGGGGCGGTTCCTGTGGTTCAGCTGGCCCTCGGATGGCTCGGCCGCTTACTACACCCATGACGAGTCCGACCTGTATTGGAGTGTCCCCGATCTCGCGGACACGATCATCGAGCTGGTGCGCCGCTTCGGCGAAGGCGCGGTTGACCTGATCGGTCACAGCCTCGGGGCGCGTGGCGTGGTTCTGGCCTTGTACGAGGTGGCCAACAGGCAGCCAAACATCGAACTCGGACATATTGTGCTTCTGGCACCGGATATGGATTTCGACATCTTCGCGCGCATGCTTCCACGCATTGAACCGGTTGCGAAAAGTATCTCCGTTTATGCCGCAAGCGGGGACAGGCCCCTGGCCCTTTCCAGGCAACTCCATGGTTATGCGCGGCTTGGACAGTCAGGCAACGACGTCTCCAGGATTCCGGGCGTCGAGGTGATCGATCTCAGCGATCTGCCCAGCGACGGTCCGACGGGGCACCTTTATCATATCTACAGTCCCGACGTCGGCGCGGACCTGCGGCAGCTTCTAAACGAGGGGAAGCCGGCCGAGACGCGCGGCGGCCTGGTGGCGAAAGGTGCCAATCTGTGGCACCTGAAGCCGGGCGCACGGGACTGATTGTTCCGCGATCAGTGGATGATGTATTTGACAACCGACAGCACTGCGCCAATCCCGCCGACGAAGAACGCCCCAAGGATTGCCGGGACAACGCGATGATCCAGAACCCAGCCCGCCCGCGCGCCCAGCGTTGCCAGCAACGCGATGCACAGCACATGTGATGCCAACAACGCGGTGCCCGGCTCGATCCAGCCCATCCACGCCGCCAGGAACAGCGCCGTGGGCAAATTCGCCACCGCCAGGGTCGGCGTGCTGTGGCGCCAGGCTGCGCGCCAACTGTCCCGGGTCATGCGCGTCTTGGCCTCCAGCGCGTGGCCGAGAAACTCCGCGAAGGTCTTTGCCAGCGTGATAGCCAGCACCGAACCAAACAACACGACCGCCGTCTCAAGCGGCGGGGCCGGGGAACTGCCTTGTGCAAGCAGGATGCTCAGCACCATGATCGTGCCGTAAATTATCCCGAAGGCTGCGTGATCGAGTCGCTGCCAGCCCGATGCATCGGCTTGGGTCATCGTGTTCTCTTTTTTGTCGCTCACATCGTTTCCGGGTATTCGTGAGGGTCCCGATACGCGGTTCATGTGAAACGCGATAGATCAAGCGTCGTTCGTCCTGATGGCCTGTCCTCAGAGCTTTCCGGGGATCGCCGGCTGTTTCGTAACGGGGGCTCCGGTCCGGTTCCTGTTTCAGATTAGGCAGCCGTGGCGTGGTGCTGCAAGCGGCGTTTCCGGATTGTCCTTTTCTTGGTTTCCCTCTCACCTTCAGGACGGTCGACGGCGAGACCCACCCCCAGCCAATTACTCCGAGATCGGTGACGGCGGTCTGCCAAGGCTCGCTCGGGCGGCGGAACACGCACCGCGGAGGCTTCGCACCGTTCCGGCCAAGATGATCTCACCCCGCGATACGGTGCCCGGGGACACGCGCACAGGCCTGTCCGGACCTGGCGTCAAAAAGTGCGATTGTGACGACAGCATGGTCCCGAAACGCTCCCGGCACGTCCGCTAGACGCCGATTCCCATCAGGGTCTTCGATACATGTCGGGAAATGGTGCCCAGGAGAGGCAATCGAACTCCATAGATAATCATTATATAATAGAGAGTTAAGGCTATATCCGTCCCAAGAAACGGTCCAGAAAACGGTCCCGATTTCGATGAATCTCATTCGTGGGTGGTAAGAGGGCGGCGAGTTGGAGAAGCCGAAGGCTTTTCCCGATCCAGCAACCTGGTCAGTTGCCTTGACACAGAAGATGCAGTTCTTCCCTCAGAACGCGGACAAAGGCTTTTTCAAGTTCTGAAAGGGGAGAGTGGGTGGCCTGATCTGATTGGTCCGGTTTGATTGTTAGTGCATGATCGGCCTGTCTTCCATCGCGACGATGGCTTCGGGTGCAGGAGGCCTGTAACCCAAAGCGCTGTGGGGCCGCTTTGTGTTGTAGTGCTTTCTCCAGCCTTCGATGATGATCTGAGCCTCCCTCAACGAGTAGAAGATCTCCCGGTTCAGCAGCTCGTCGCGGAACCGGGCATTGAAGCTCTCAACGTAGCCGTTCTCCCAAGGGCTGCCTGGTTCGATGAAGGCGGTCTTCGCGCCGACAGCCCCGATCCATGCTCGGACGTCTTTCGCAACGAACTCGGGACCATTGTCGCTGCGGACAAACGCCGGTGGACCGCGCAGGACGAAGAGGTCGGTCAGCACGTCGATCACGTCGGTGGAGTTCAGCTTGCGCTGCACGTAGATCGCCAGGCAATCGCGACTAAACTCGTCGAGGATGTTCAAAGTGCGGAATGCCCTGCCGTCGTCGGTGCGGCAGTGGACGAAGTCATAGCTCCAGACATGGTTCCGATATTCCGGGCGCAGCCGGATGCATGATCCATCGTTCAGCCAGAGCCTTGCCTTCTTCGGTTGTTTTGGTGGCACCTTCAGCCCCTCCCGTTTCCACAGCCGTTCGACACGGCCATCGCTCACCTGCCAACCTGCGTCTCTCAGCAGTG
>CAJXYS010000065.1 GCA_913063035.1 uncultured Maritimibacter sp.
TCCTGCAGCGGCGCCTCGGTCGCGGCGAACTCGGTCAGGTGCTGCGGGAAGCGGGTCTCGAACATGAAGGACATGGTATTGTCCAGCTTCTCCGGCCCCAGCTCGGCGTTGGACGCACCCTCGAAGGCATCGCGGTCCGGGCCATGCGGCAGCATCATGTTGTGCAGCGACATGCCGCCCGGCACGAAGCCCTCGGGCTTGGCGTCGTAGATGCCGTAGATGTTGCCCATCAGCTCGGACATGATGTTCTTGTGGTACCAGGGCGGACGGAAGCTGTGCTCGGCCACCATCCAGCGCTCGCGGAACAGCACGAAGTCGATATTCGCGGTGCCCTCGACGCCCGAGGGCGCGGTCAGCACGGTGAAGATCGACGGATCGGGATGGTCGAACAGGATCGCGCCAACCGGGCTGAAGGTCCGCAGGTCGTACTTGCAGGCGGCGTAGTTGCCATGCCAGGCCACCACGTCCAGCGGGCTGTGCGGGATCTCGGTGGCGTGGAACTGGCCGCACCATTTCACCACCACGCGGCTCGGCACCTCGCGGTCCTCGAAGGCCGCGACCGGCGTCTTGAAATCGCGCGGATTGGCCAGGCAGTTCGCGCCGATCGGGCCGCGGTTCGGCAGGTCGAACTTGGCGCCGTAATTCTCGCAGACGAAACCGCGCGCCGGGCCGTCGACAAGCTCGACGCGGAAGACCATGCCGCGCGGCAGGATCGCGATTTCCTTGGGCTCGAGATCGATGATGCCGAGCTCGGTGTAGAAGCGCAGGCGCCCTTCCTGCGGCACCACCAGCAGCTCGCTGTCGGCAGAGTAGAAATACTCGTCCTCCATCGACTCGGTGATCAGGTAGATATGCGCCGCCATGCCGACCTGGGTATTGACGTCGCCCGCGGTCGTCATGGTCCGCATGCCGGTGAGGAAGGTCAGCCTTTCCTCGGCATGGGGCACCGGATCCCAGCGATACTGCCCGAGAGAGATCACGTCCTCGACGATGTGCGGGGCGGAGCGGAAATAGGGCAGGTCGATCCGGGTGAACCGGCCGGTGTGCTTCACCGACGGCCGGATGCGGTAGCACCAGGTTCGCTCGTTCTGGCCGCGGGGCGCGGTGAAGGGCGTGCCCGAAAGCTGCTCGGCATAGAGACCGTAATTGCATTTCTGCGGGCTGTTCTGGCCTTGCGGCAGCGCGCCCGGCAGCGCCTCGGTCTCGAAGTCGTTTCCGAAGCCCGGCATGTAGCCCTCGACTGTGCCGGTGGTCTCGGCGGCCTTCACCATCTCGCGGGGGGATGTCTCGATGTTCATTGCGCGTTTCCTCCATGCGAAAGCATGTCTCGCCGCATATGCCCGGCATATGCGTGATTCCCGTGCGGACCATATCGTTGCATTTGCAACGATGTCAAGAAATCCGCGCCGGCCCACCCCCGGCGCCGGGCGTCGCGGATCACCGTGAACGCGAAGCGCGGCACCACGGGGCGGATCAGTTCCTGGGCTTCCGCTTCGCCCGGCCGTTCTTGCGAATCCAGGCCGCCAGCGACCTCACGTCGATCGCGATCACCGCGACGCCCAGGGGCAGCATCCAGAACCCCAGCACGGGCAGCGCCCCGAACACGCCACCGACCATCAAAAGCAACCCGACCACCGCGCGCAGACCGGGCGGCACGCGCCGCCGCACCCAGTCCATCACGCCGTTCCAGGCGCGCCGGGCCCGTTCGGTCCTCTTGCCTTTCTTCCGGTCCATCCGCGACATCTAGGGCCGCGGACCCGGCGATGCAAAGCACCGCATCACGTCCAGTCCAGAACGACCTTGCCGCTGGACCCGGACCGCATCGCGGCGAAGCCTTTCTCGTAATCGGCCACGGGAAAGCGGTGGGTGATGACCTTTCGCACGTCGAGCCCGTTCTGCAGCATCGCGATCATCTTGTACCACGTCTCGAATATCTCGCGCCCGTAGATGCCCTTGATCGTGATCGCCTTGAACACGATCCGGGTCCAGTCGACCGGCGCGGGCCTGGGCGGGATGCCCAGCATCGCGATCCGCCCGCCCATGACCAGCGCCTCCACCATCTGGTCGAAGGCCGCCGGCGCGCCCGACATCTCGAGCCCGACGTCGAAACCCTCGGTCATGCCGAACTCGGCCATGACCGTGCGCAGGTCGGTCTCTGCCGGGTTCACGGGCCGGATATCGGCGACACGGCCGGCCAGCGCGAGGCGGTCGGGGTTTATGTCGGTGATGACGACATGGCGCGCACCGATATGGCGGGCGACCGCACCGGCCATGATGCCGATCGGCCCCGCCCCGGTGATCAGGACGTCTTCGCCCACCAGGTCGAAGGACAGCGCCGTGTGCACGGCGTTGCCGAGCGGATCGAGGATCGCGCCGATCTCGTCGTCGATGTCGTCGGGCAGCGGTACCACGTTGAATGCCGGCAGGCGCAGGTATTCGGCAAAGGCCCCGGGTTCGTTCACGCCGATCCCGCGCGTCTCGGGATCGAGGTGAAACCGCCCGGCACGGTATTGCCGCGAGTGATGCCCGATCAGGTGACCCTCGCCCGAGCATCGCTGGCCGATCTCGAGATCCTCCACCGAGCGGCCGATCTCGACGATCTCGCCGGCGAATTCATGGCCGGTGACAAGCGGCACGGGAACCGTAGCCCGCGCCCAGTCGTCCCAGTTCCAGATATGGATGTCGGTGCCGCAGATCCCGGTCTTGTGAATGCGGATCAGGACGTCTTCGGGGCCGATCTCCGGCACCGGTTCGCGCTGCAGCCACAGGCCTTCGCGCGGCGCGGCCTTCACCAGCGCCTGCATCGTGTTCGCGCGCGTCATATCGCCCCCACGTGCCGGCCGGCACTGGAAAACGCCGCGAGCGCGCGGTCGAGATCCGCGCGGGTCAGCGCCGCGTTCATCTGCGTCCGGATACGCGCCGTGCCCTTCGGGACAACCGGGTAGAAGAACCCGGCGGCATAGATACCCTCTGCAAAGAGCGCGCGCGCCATGTCCTGGGCCAGCCGCGCGTCACCCAGCATGACCGGCACGATGGGATGCTCGCCCGGCAACAGGTCGAACCCCAGCGCCGTCAGCCCCTCGCGCCAGTAGGCGGCGTTCTCGAAGAGCCGCGCGCGCAGGTCGTCGCCGGCCTCCACCAGGTCAAGCGCGGCGAGGCCCGCCGCCAGCACCGCCGGCGGCAGGGCGTTGGAAAAGAGATAGGGCCGCGAGCGCTGGCGCAGCATCTCGATCACCGGTTTCGGCCCGGCGGTGTAGCCGCCGATGGCCCCACCCAGCGCCTTGCCGAGCGTTCCTGTCAGGATATCGACCCGGTCGGCCACGCCGTGATGGGCCGGCGTACCTGCGCCGCGCGGACCCATGAACCCGGTGGCATGGCAGTCATCCACCATCACCAGCGCGTCGTGGCGCCGGGCGAGATCGGTGATCTCCGGCAGCTTCGCCAGGTAGCCATCCATGGAAAACACCCCGTCCGTGGCGATCATCACGAAACGCGCGCCGTCGGCGCGGGCCTCGGCCAGCCGGCTCTCAAGCGCATCCATGTCGGAATTCGCATAGCGGTAGCGCCGCGCCTTGCAGAGCCGGATACCGTCTATGATCGAGGCATGGTTCAGCGCGTCCGAGACGATCGCGTCCTCGGGGCCGAGCAACGGTTCGAACAGCCCGCCATTGGCGTCGAAACAGGCGGCGTAGAGGATCGCGTCCTCCGTCCCGAGGAAGGCGGCGAGCCGGTCCTCCAGCGCGCGGTGCAGGTCCTGCGTGCCGCAGATGAAGCGCACGCTGGCCATGCCGTAGCCGTGATCGTCCATCGCGGACCTGGCAGCCGCGATCAGGTCCGGGTGATCGGCCAGCCCCAGGTAGTTGTTGGCGCAAAGATTGAGCACGTCTCGCCCGCCCACCGTGACATGCCCGCCCTGCGGCGAGGTGATGAGGCGCTCGTGCTTCATCAGCCCGTCGGACTCGATCCCGGCAAGCCCGTCCCGCAGATGGTCCAGAAAATCGGTCATCAACGCCTCCACCGTTCCGGAACAGCATAACGGACAGAAGGGCCGGCGATGCAACAGTCGTGACGGGAACGGGGAAAATTCCCGGGAAACCGCGCTGGCCGCCGCATCCCGGGCCGCGCCACATGCACCCGCAACACGTCGCTTGACGCGACCGGTGCATTTGCAATGATCGCGGGCATGAGCGGCTTCGACCTCGACGGGTTTCTTCCCTACCAGCTTACGGTCCTTGCGGGACGCATGAGCCGGGCGTTCTCGGAACGCTACCGGCAGAAATTCGGAATCTCGATCCCCGAATGGCGGGTCGTCGCCCATCTGAGCCAGACCGGCCCGGTGAGCGTGCGCGAGATCTTCGAGCGGGTGGACATGGACAAGTCCAAGGTCAGCCGCGCGGCGGCACGGCTCGAGGTCGCGGGCTATGTCACCAAGCGCCCACATCCCGAGGACCGCCGTCTCGTGGAGCTTTCGCTCAGCGACAAGGGCAAGGCGATGATGGCGGAACTCGGCCCCATCGCCGACAGCTTCGAAACCGAAATGCTGGGTGAACTCGGCCCCGAGGCGGAAGACTTTCGCCGGGCCGTTCGGCGGCTCCTGGAGATGACCGGATGAGCGTCGTGCTTTACGATTACTGGCGCAGCTCGGCGGCCTACCGGCTGCGGATCGCGCTCGGGCTGCTGGAGATTCCGCACGAGGTCGTGCCGGTCAACCTTCTGACGGGTGAGCATCGCGGCCCCGAGAACCTGGCGCGGAATCCGCAGGGGCTCGTCCCGACGCTGGAAATCGACGGGCGGACCATGACCCAGTCGCTGTCGATCCTCGAATATCTCGACGAAACGCGCCGGGCGGGCTTCCTGCCCGAAGACCCGGCCGGACGCCAGCGTGTGCGGGCGCTCTCCTACGCCATCGCGATGGAAATCCACCCGGTCTGCAACCTGTCCGTGGCGAAATACGCCGCCGAACACTCCGGCGGTGGCGTGACCATGCAAGGCTGGATGCAGCAGTTCATCCCGCGCGGCCTGGCCGGGGTCGAACGGATGCTCGGCGACGGGATGGCCGGCACCTTCTGCCATGGCGACGGGATCGGCATGGCGGATATCTGCCTCGTCCCGCAGATCTACAATGCCCGGCGCTGGGAAGTGGATCTGACGCCGTTTCCCCGAAGCTGCGAAATCATGGCGAACCTCGAAGACCTCGCGGCGGTCCGCGCCGCCCACCCAGACAATCACAAACCGGATGACTGACCCATGACCGACATCGTAATCCTGGACGGCGCGCGCACCGCGATCGGCACCTTCGGCGGCACCCTGGCCGGGACACCGCCTATCCAGCTCGGCGCCCACGCGGCGCGGGCCGCGCTCGACCGTGCAGGGGTGGAGGGCGGCCAGATCGGCCAGGTCGCCTTCGGCCATGTGATCAACACAGAGCCCCGCGACATGTATCTCTCGCGCGTCGCCGCGATGGAGGCCGGCATCCCGGAAACGACGCCGGCAATGAACGTGAACCGGCTCTGCGGCTCCGGCGCGCAGGCGGTGGTGTCGGTCGTGCAGGCGCTGATGCTGGGCGACGCCGATTTCGGCCTTGCCGGCGGGGCCGAGAACATGAGCCGCTCGCCCTACATCCTGCCCCAGGCCCGCTGGGGCCAGAAAATGGGCGACACCGGCGCGCAGGACATGATGCTGGGCGCGCTCAGCTGCCCGTTCGGCACCGGGCATATGGGCGTCACGGCGGAAAACGTCGCCGCCGAGCACGGGATCAGCCGCGACGATCAGGACGCTTTCGCGCTCGAGAGCCAGGCCCGTGCCGCCCGCGCCATCGCCGGGGGCCGCTTCGCCGACCAGATCGCCCCGATCGAGGTCCGGGTGAAACGCGACACGGTCGCCTTCGCCACCGACGAGCATCCCAAGCAGACGACCGCCGAGGCGCTCGCCGGGCTCCGGCCGGTTTTCCAGAAAGACGGGACCGTGACCGCCGGCAATGCCAGCGGCATCAATGACGGCGCGGCGGCGCTGGTTCTGGCCCGCGCCGAGGCCGCCGAGAAGGCCGGGCTGAAGCCGAAGGCACGGCTTCTCGGCTATGCCCATGCCGGCGTCCGGCCAGAGGTGATGGGGATCGGCCCGGTTCCGGCGGTCGAGCGCCTGCTGGCGCGCACCGGCCTCTCGGTCGCGGATTTCGACGTGATCGAATCCAACGAGGCCTTCGCCGCGCAGGCGCTGGCGGTCAACAAGGGGCTCGGCCTCGACCCGGCGAAGGTCAATCCCAACGGCGGCGCCATCGCGCTCGGCCACCCGGTGGGCGCGACCGGCGCCATTCTCGCGGTCAAGGCGCTCTACGAGTTGGAGCGGACCGGCGGGCGGTACGCATTGGTGACCATGTGCATCGGCGGCGGACAGGGAATCGCGCTCGCCCTGGAACGGCTCTGAGCCATCGGGCGGCGGGCACCGACCGGATGACCGGCGCGCCCCGCGCCGGCGCCGTTTCCGTTTCCGTTTCCCGGGGACACGGGAATTTTCTGCGCCTGACTTGATTCAGATCAATTGCAATATGACTATGTGTATATACATAGGCAGCAATGAATGTATCAGGAGGCAACCATGTCACTCTCACTGCCCCGCATGGGCGATAAATACTCGCCCCTCTACTTCCTCGCCTCGCTTGGCGCAGGCGGGCTTACCGTCACCTTCTTCATGTACCTGATGTTCTGGGTGCCGCATCCGGGTCAGCCCGTCCCGGTCTTCGAGGACCTGATGGCCGCCTTCGCCACCGGCGGGCCGCTGATGCAGGCCACGATCGCCGCGGCCATGGCCGGGATCGCGGTCTTCGCCTTCCTGAACATCCGCTACCTGGTCTGGAACCTCCGCTCCTATGCCGCCTTCGCCGAGACCGATGCCTTCCGGGCCCTCAGGCAGTCCAACGCCGAGACCCAGATCCTTGCGATGCCGCTGGCGCTCGCCATGTCGGTGAATGTCGGCTTCATCCTCGGCCTGGTCTTCGTGCCGCAGCTCTGGACGGTCGTGGAATACCTCTTCCCCATGGCGATTCTCGCCTTCCTCGCCATCGGCTATCTCGCCTTCCGCCAGATCGGCGGCTTCCTCGGCCGCGTTCTCGTCAAGGGCGGCGGCTTCAGCCACAAGGCCAACAACTCCTACGCGCAGCTCCTGCCGGCTTTCGCGCTCAGCATGGTGGGCGTCGGCCTCGCCGCGCCCGCCGCGATGAGCACCACGCCGCTGGTCGCCGGCATCTCGATCATCGCCTCGACCTTCTTCCTGGCGGCGGCCCTGATCTACGGCGCGGTGGCGCTGGTTCTGGGCGTCCATGCCATGATGGAACACGGTGCGGCCGAGGAAGCGGCGCCGACGCTGATGGTCGTGATCCCGATCCTGACGGTGCTCGGCATCCTGATGCTGCGCCAGGAGCACGGCCTGCACGTCCATTTCGGCGTCGAGGGCGCGGCGGGCGACACGCTGGCCTTCCTGGGCAGCCTTCTCTCGGTGCAGGTGCTGTTCCTGATGCTGGGGCTGCTGGTGCTGAACGGGCAGGACTACGCCCGCAAGTATCTCTCGGCCGGGGGCAAGCGATCGCCCGGGTCCTACGCGCTGGTCTGCCCGGGCGTCGCGCTCAGCGTGATGCTGCACTTCTTCGTCAACAAGGGCCTCGTCGGGGCCGGCATCATCGCCCAGTTCGGCGCCGCCTACTGGGGGCTGACCGCCATAGCGCTCGGCTTCCAGGTCGCGATGATCGCGCTGGTTTTCTGGCTGAACCGGCTGCATTTCGCCCCCGAGGCGGGCGCGCGGGCCATCCCGGCGGAGTGACCCGGTCGCGATCTCGCGGAACGGGCGTCCCCGGCGGGCGCCCGTTTCTCTTTCAGCCGGCGCCCCCGGCCGCTAGGATCGCCCGGCCAGCGGCGAAGGGGGCCAGATGATCCGCACCGTCACCATTCTTCTCGGCTTCCAGCTCCTGGGCGAGGTCATCGCCCGGGGCCTGGGTCTCATCGTGCCCGGCCCGGTCATCGGCATGGCCCTGCTTCTGGCGCTGCTCTGGACCCGCCCCCGCCTCGCCGGGTCGATCATGCCGACCGCGCAGGGGCTGCTGGCGCATCTCTCGCTGCTCTTCGTGCCGGCGGGTGTCGGCGTGGTGGGACATGCCGGCGCCCTGGGCGCCGAAGGCCCCGCGATCGTCATCGCGCTCGTCGCCAGCACGGTCCTGGCGATTGCCGTCGGTGCGCTGGTCTTCACCGGGGTCGCACGGCTGACCGGGGACGGCGATGACTGACTTCACCGAAATCTGGAGCTACCTGGCCGAAACGCCGCTGCTCTGGCTGGCGGCCACGCTCGGCGCCTATGTCATCGGCGATGCGCTGCACCGCCGCGCAGGCGGCACCCCGCTGGTGAACCCGGTTCTCGTCGCCGTGGTCATCCTGGCCGCGGCGCTTGCCCTGACCGGCACGCCCTACGCCACCTATTTCGAAGGCGCGCAATTCGTCCATTTCATGCTGGGCCCGGCCACGGTGGCGCTGGCCGCGCCGCTGCACGCGAACCTCGCCAAGGTGCGGAAATCGGCCGTGCCCATGGCGGCGGGCCTGCTGGCCGGGTCCGGCACCGCGATCCTGTCCGCGCTCGGCATCGCCTGGGCCCTTGGCGTCGACGCGGCGACGCTGGCCGCGCTCGCGCCGAAATCGGCCACCGCGCCGGTGGCGATGGGCGTGTCGGAGGCGCTCGGCGGCTCACCCACGCTGACGGCCGTGATGGTGATCTTCACCGGCATCACCGGGGCGATCCTGGCCGCGCCGGTTCTGAACGCGCTCCGGCTCCGCGACTGGCGGGCCCGCGGTTTCGCCACCGGCGTGGCGTCGCACGGAATCGGCACCGCGCGGGCCTTCCAGGTCGACGAGACCGCGGGCGTCTTCGCCGGCGTCGGCATGGGGCTGAACGCGATCCTGACCGCGCTCCTCGCGCCGCTCGTGCTGGCGCTCTTCGTCTGAGGGCCGCGGTTTCGCGCGCCCTGCGCGCGAGGATATTTGGACCACTTGGAAGGGGCAGGCCGCGCGCACCCTCCAAGTGGCGGAAATATCCCCGCCGGAGGCATGAACCGCCGCGCAGCGGCGATACCGTCAGCCGCGCGCCCTGACCTCGGACAGGGTCTGCGCCGTGGACAGGGCCTCCGGGTCGAGCTTCAGCTCGATGATCGCTGGCACCCCGGCGGCGAGCGCCCGGTCCAGCGCGGGCGCGAACGCGGCCTGTGTCTCGACGGTTTCGCCATGTCCGCCATGGGCCCGGGCCAGCGCCGCGAAATCGGGATTGGCCAGCGTGGTGCCGCTGACGCGGCCGGGATAGGCGCGCTCCTGGTGCATGCGGATCGTGCCGTAGATCCCGTTATTCGCCACGATCACCACGATATTGGCGCGGTATTGCATCGCGGTGGAGAATTCCTGCCCCGTCATCTGGAAACAGCCATCCCCCGCGAAGCAGATCACCGGGCGGTCGGGGTGGGCCAGCTTGGCCGCGACGGCCGCCGGCAGGCCGTAGCCCATCGAGCCGGAGGACGGGGCCAGTTGCGTGCCATGTTCCCGGAAGCGGTGGTAGCGGTGAACGAAGGCGGCGTAGTTGCCGGCCCCGTTCGTCAGGATCGCCTCCCGCGGGAGAACCTCGCGCAGGTGGCAGACCGCGTCGGCCATCCGCACCGCGCCGGGCAGGTCCACGGGCGTCTGCCAGTGCAGGTAGTCCTCGCGCGCGGCGTGGCGCCAGTTCACCCAGGCCGGCGCCGCCGGCGCGCTGTTTCCGGCCAGTTCGGCGACCAGCGCCGGCGCCGGCGCGGCCAGCGCGATATCGGGACGATAGACGCTGCCGGGCGTATCCGGATCCGGGTGTACGTGCAGGATGGACTTGCCGGGTTCGGCGGGATCCACATGGGCGTAGCCGCCGGTCTCGATGTCGCCGAGACCGGCGCCCAGAACCAGCAGGCAATCGGCCTCGCGCAGCCGGAGCGCGAGACGCGGGTTCATGCCGACACCCAGATCCCCGGCATAGCAGGGGTGGTCGTTGTCCATGTAGTCCTGGCGCCGGAACGCCACGGCGACCGGAAGGTCCCAGGCCGCCGCGAAGCGTTCGAGATCGGCCGCCGCGGCGCCGGACCAGGCCGGGCCGCCCGCGATGACGAGCGGCCGCTCGGCCCGTGCGAGCGCCCCGGCGATACGCGCCGCATGGGCCGGCGCGACCGCCTGGTCCGGGCGCGTCGCCCGGGCGAGATTGCCGACCACGGCCTCGGCGGACAGCATGTCCTCGGGCAGGGCCAGCACCACCGGCCCCGGCCGCCCCGATACCGCCAGATGGAAAGCGCGGCCGACATATTCCGGGATGCGGTGCGGATCGTCGATCTCTGCCACCCATTTCGCCAGCGGTGCGAAGAAGCGGCGATAGTCCACCTCCTGGAAGGCCCCGCGGTCACGGTGGCCCCGTGCGATCTGTCCCACCAAGAGCACCATGGGCGCGGCGTCCTGCATCGCGACATGAACCCCGGCAGAGGCGTTGGTCGCGCCCGGCCCGCGGGTGACGAGGGCGACGCCGGGCGCGCCCGTAAGCTTGCCATGGGCGGACGCCATCATCGCCGCGCCGCCTTCCTGGCGGCAGACGACGTTCTGGATGCCGCTGCCATGCAACCCGTCGAGCACCGCGAGAAAACTTTCTCCGGGGACGGAGAAGACCCGCTCCACGCCCTCGGTCGCCAGCTGATCGACCAGGATCTGCCCGCCGTGCCTCGCCTGCATGTCGCTCCCCCTCGTTGCCGGTGCGGGTCATGGATGCGCCCCCGCGCGCGGCCCGTCAAGCCGCGGGCGGTTGCGAGACCGGCGCTGCGGTTTACATCCCTGTGGAGGGCACCGGATGGAGACACACATGAGCAAACCCGTTCTGCTGGGGATTTCGGGCTCGCTGCGCGGCGGCAGCTACAACACGAAACTGATCCGCGAGGCCGCGCGCCTCTTCGGCCCGGCCGATTTCGCCGAGGCCGATCTGCGCCTGCCGCTCTACGACGGCGATCTCGAGGATGCCGAGGGCATTCCCGCAAGCGTGCAGCGCCTGGCCGACCAGATCGCGGGGGCCGACGCGGTGATCATCTCGACCACCGAGTACAACAAGGCGCCCTCGGGTGTCCTGAAGAACGCGCTCGACTGGGTGAGCCGGACGGACGGCACCCCGTGGAAGGACAAGCCGGTCGCCATCATGTCGGCCACCGGCGGCCGCGCCGGAGGGGAGCGCACGCAGTTCGCGCTGCGGCTGATGATGGTGCCGTTCCAGCCGAACCTCCTGATGGGTCCCGAGGTGCTGGTCGGCAACACTTCCGACCAGTTCGACGCATCGGACCGGCTGACCAACGCGCGCAACGCCAAGGCGCTCGGCGCGCTGATGAAGCGCCTGCGCGAGGCCGCCGGATTTCCCGCGGCCGAGGCCGCGGCCTGACCCGTCTCAGTCCGGCGTCGCGATTTCGATGAGGTTCCCGTCCGGGTCGCGCAGGTAAAGCGACCGGATAGGCCCCGTGGCACCGGTGCGGGCCACCGGGCCGGCTTCCACCGCGACCCCGGCGCGGGCCAGATGCGCCTGCCAGTCGAGGAGATCGTCCCCCGTCAGAAAACAGAGGTCCGCCGCGCCGGGCATCGGTCTCGCCGCCTTCGGCGCGAACTCTTGCCCGGCCTTGTGCAGGTTGATCTTCTGGGTTCCGAACTTCAGCGCCATGCGCCGGGTCCCATCGGCACCGGTGAAGGCTTCGGGCCGCATCCCAAGGACATCGCTGTAGAACGCGACCGTCCGGTCAGGGTCGGACACGGTCAGCACCAGGTGGTCGAGCACTTGCAGGGTGGGCGTCATTCGGGCTTATCTCCGGCAGAACAGGCGATGGGGGCATCATGCACGAGGCAGAGGGAACGCGGCAAACACGGATCGACGTCATGGACCCGGCCCGCGCGGCGGCCCTGCACGCGTCCCTCGGCCGGCCGGGCCCCGCGCCGGGGGCCGGCGACCCGCTGCCGCCCTTCGGGCACCATCTCCATTTCTGGGAGGCTCGCCCGCCGGACGCGCTCGGCCGCGACGGGCATCCGGCGACCGGCGGGTTTATCCCCGATCTCGGCCTGCCCCGGCGCATGTGGGCCGGCGGGCGCCTGGATTTCGCGGCCCCCGTCCGGCTGGGCGCGGCGGCCGAACGGATCAGCACCATCGCACGGGTGACACGGAAGAGCGGGCGGACCGGGCCGCTCGCCTTCGTGACGCTGCGCCACGAGATCCGGCAGGACGGCCGGGTCTGCGTGACAGAGGACCAGGATCTCGTCTATCGCGAGGATCCGGATCCCTCCGCACCGGCACCGGTCGCAACGGCCGCGCCCACCGACGAGGACGTGGCGGAGCGCGCGACCTACGACACGACCCTGCTGTTCCGATACTCGGCGCTGACCTTCAACGGGCACCGGATCCATTACGACCTCGCCTATTGCCGCGAGGTCGAAGGGTATCCCGGCCTCGTCGTGCACGGCCCGCTGCTGGCGCAACAGCTCATGCTGATGGCCGAGGCACGGCTCGGCGGGCTGGCGCGGTTTTCCTTCCGTGCCACGGCGCCCCTGTTCCATTTCGAGACCGCGACGCTTTGCGCGCGGGCCGTGGAGGACGGCCTGGCGCTCTGGGTGCGGGGGCCGGACGGCCGGCTCTGCCTGACGGCGGAGGCGGGCTAGGGTCACCACCCTAAGGCCGGACCGACGCCTCGACCCGGAACTCCTCCGGGATGCGGTCGCGGCCCTCGAGCACGAGATCGGCCATGATCCGTGCCACCCCGGGCGCGATTCCGAAGCCGATCTTGAAGCCGCCATTGGCAATGAAGACCCCGTCGCGCAGCGGATGCGGGCCGAGCATCGGCGCGCGTGTCCGGGCGCGCGGGCGCACGCCGGCCCAGCGCGCGATCACCGGCGCGGCTTCCAGCGCCGGGCAGGCGGCGACGGCCCGCGCATGAAGCGCGTCCAGCTGGTCGTCGGTCGTGTCGGGCGCCTCCCAGTCGCGTTCGCTGGTCGAGCCGACCGCGACCGTTCCGTCGCCATGGGGCACGATATGCAGCCCGTCGACGAAAAGCTGCGGGCGCTCCGCCGCCGCGAAACCGAGGCTCAGCGCCTGGCCCTTCACCCCCGCACCCACGGGCTGGCAGAGGTCGGTGGAGAGATCGGAAAGCCCCTCGTGGCCCGTCGCCAGCACGAGCGCCCCGGTCGCCCCCGGCGCGGCGGACCCGCGATCGATCCGGCCCCCGCGGGCCTCGATGGCGGCGGCGAGCGCGCGGCACGCGGCGGCGGGGTTCATGCGCGCGGTCAGCGTGTCGTGGATCAGGTAGCCGCTCGGGCTGGACGGCGCCCAGCCATCGGCGGGGGCCGCGATCACCTCCCATCGGGCGGCATCGCCCCAGGCGTCGCGGGCGGCATCGGCCCGCGCGCGGGCAAGGTCCAGGCCACGGGCGTCGGCGACGGGCTGCAGTCGGCCGGTTCGCGCGTAGCCGGGCGAGACGCCGCCGGCCGCCGCCACCTCGGCCCAGAACGCCCCGGCGGCGACGAGGCTCTCGAACTGGAACTGTTTCTTGG
>CAJXYS010000066.1 GCA_913063035.1 uncultured Maritimibacter sp.
GATCAGACATGCTCACCGCTCAGTTTTCGAAGCGTGAATCATGCTCCAACGCAGAAATCAATGGGTCCTGAGCCTAGATTCTTTGAGCTTTTTGCGCGGTGAGAACGGTTCCCATTCTAGCAGGATGACAAACGAAGTGCGTGGTTTCTCGCCCTAACGTAAAAGGGTCACAATATTTTATATATTTTAATTTATAATTTTTATATCTTAGTCACCCCTATTTTGACGGATTGTACGAATAGCCCCACCGGCCAAAATGCCGACTAACAGACTCCAGAGACCAAGATTGAATACTTGATATGAGATAAAAACCACTACAACAAAGCCTCCAGTTTCTATCAACACTTCCTTATTCATACGCCTATCCTTCCGTCTAAGGTTTGACCCCGTCGCATACGCCTAGAGGTAGAGCCGTAATCTATTTTAATCACTACGCCGACGGGATTTTGCGAGGGTACAATACTTGCTGCTTTACTCGTTAACAGTTATCGTAGGATCATCCTTTGCCAAATCCTTAAGCACTTCCTGATAAGTTACTTCCGGATTAGTCACATCAACAGGAAGGCCTAGCACTGCCGGTAGATAGGATTTTGGGGCAGGAAAGTCATTATCCGCTGCAGTTTTCTCATTGATTTTTAAAAACTTAAATGCTGCAAGAAGAAAATAATTTGGGACTATTTTGGCGCCTTCATAATCTTTCAGCTGATGAGCCAAATATATTCTTTCCATAGATTTTTCACAGACATTCCAAACTCCAACATGAGGTTCAAGATCTCTCTTAAGAGACTCTGAAATAATCCAATTTTCATATTTATCTACAAAATCTTTCACTTGAGAGAGCGGTACATTGCCTGTATCCGAGAGGATTTCCGAAAATTCAGAGAGGTATTTCTTTCTTTTCTTCCCAAAGCCAAACATAGATCCCAATCCCCTCTTCGTTCGAATCGATAACAACTAGAGGGAGTGTATCAAATTCTTTTCTGGGTGTCTTGTAGTGGCTGTAGGCATTCGCGCGGGATCAGTGGTTTACACCTCTCAGCGCTACCTCTGTTGCAGAGCCTATGTATATACTACGTAGAGGGGTGCCGTGGCCCATGCCCCACCACTTCAAAGAACAGACCCCATCGATTAGCTCTCTGTTCTGAAAGCCCTCAGGACACAATATGTATTAGTTTGATAAAATTTTATACTATATGATGTTACATATTTTAGGGAAACCGATGTCGTGACCCCCTGTGCTCAAGTTTCCCGACCGATGCAACCAAGGACTCACAGACGAGATCAGAGCCTTGGCAGCTAGTCCGCAACGTCTACCATCTGTCTACCTCATATAGACAGGCTCGGCAAATTTTCCGCTAAGTCATTGATTTTGTGGTGCCCCCAGAGAGACTCGAACTCCCGACCCTCTGATTACAAATCAGATGCTCTACCAGCTGAGCTATAGGGGCGCCGCGAGTGATTTAGCCTGCCGCGGGGAGCCACGCAAGGGATGAGGCGGCCCGCGGCCCCGCGGCGCGGCCGGGGCGCGGCGGCGGCGAATCCGGTTTAACCCCGCGGAAATCCATCTATAGTTCGATCCGCGTATTGGTTTGAGTTCGTGTTCGGTGCCCCATGCAGATCGTCTTCCACCTCGGCGCCCATGTCACCGACGAGGCGCGCGCGCAGAAGGCGCTGCGCAAGAACGCCGCCCGTCTCGCCGACCAGGGCATCGCCGTGCCCCGCCCCGAGGAATTTCGCGCGCCCCTGGCCGAGGCCCTGCGGGCCCTGCAGGCCGGCGCCGAGGCGCAGGCGGTGGAGGATGCGCTGCTCTCCGCCCTGCTGGGCGGGACGGAGGCGACCCGGCTCGTGATCTCGGTCGACTCGCTGCTCTGCCCGGCCGACCAGGTGCTGGGCAAGGATCGGCTCTATCCCATGGCCGGCCCGCGGGCGGCCCGGCTCGCCGCGCTGTTTCCCGGCCACCGGGTCGAGTTCCATATCGGCCTGCGCAATCCCGCGACCTTCCTGCCCGCGCTTCACCGCCGGGCCGGCGGCGGCGACTTCGCGGATTTTCTCGCCGACGCCGACCTGCAGCGCCTGCGCTGGTCGGACGTGCTGCGCCGCATCGCCGAGGCCACCCCCGCGGCGCGGCTCGTCGCCTGGGCGAACGAGGATACGCCGTTCATCTGGCCAATGCTGCTGCGCTCGCTCTCGGCCTATCGCGGCGAGACGCCGCTCGACGGCGGCGATGCCTTGATCGCCGGCCTGCTGACCGAGGACGGCATGGCCCGGATGACCGCCTACCTGGACAGTCATCCGCCGCGGACCGAAACGCAGCGCCGGCGGATCCTCGGCGCCTTCCTCGAGAAATTCGCCCGGCCGGGCGTGGTCGAGATGGATCTCGGCGACACCGGCTGGACCACGGCGGAGGTCGAGCAGATGACGCAGGCCTACGAACTCGACCTCGTCGAGATCGAGCGGATGTCCCACGTCACCTTTCTCGCGCCCTGACCCGGACCGCGCGGCTCACATGCCGAGCGCTTCCTTGTACAACTCCAGCACGGCCTCTTCCTCGCTGACCTCCTGGGGATCCTTCTTGCGCAGCGCCACCACCTTGCGCAGCACCTTGGTGTCGTAGCCGCGCGACTTGGCCTCGGCCATCACTTCCTTCTGCTGGTCGGCGATGTCCTTCTTCTCGGCCTCGAGCCGCTCGAAGCGTTCCACGAAAGAGCGCAGCTCCTCTCTGGTGACGCGGGTGGTGTCGCTGATGTGATCGTCTGCTTCGGTCATGCCTGCCCGTCCTCCGGTTCGTTCCGGCCCATCTCCTAGTGCCTCGCCCCGCCCCCCGCAAGGCCGCGCTTGCACGCCGCGCGACGCTTCGCTAAGGCGGCGCAAACGGAGGCTCCGATGGAATGGTTGGTCTATGCCGGCACGGTGCTGGCGCTCCTGGGTCTGGCGGGACTCGTCTGGTGCATCGTCAAGGTCGCGAAGGCCCGCCGCGCCGGGCTCTCCGACGCCGAGCTGCGCGCGCGGCTGCAGGGCGTCGTGGCGCTGAACCTCGGCGCGCTCGCCGTCTCGGCGCTGGGCCTGATGCTGGTGGTGGCCGGGCTGTTCCTGGCCTGAACGCCGCTCAGAGCCCGCGCGCGAAATCGAGGATTCGCGCGGTGACCGGCGCCGTCTGGCCGGGGCTCAGGATATCGCCCGCGACGAGATGCGCCGCGGGATCGTCGCCCGGCCCCATCTCGACCGGCGCCAGCACAGCCGGCCCGCCCCAGCGCGCGGCGGCGGCGCGGGTGTCGGCGGCGTCCACGATCTCGTCGGCGTCGGAAAAGAGAAACAGCGCCGGGGTGGTGACCGCCGAGACGTCGCGCCGCCGGGCCTCGGCCACGGCGGTGGCCATGGGCACCAGCGCGGTCACGGGATAGCGCGTCGTCCAGTAGCGCCCATGGCGGGGGCCGCGCGGCTCGAAGCCGCGGGTCCGGCCCGCCACGAGCGGCAGCCAGGCCCGCGCGAAGGGCAGCGTCAGCAGCCGCGCGCGGCGGTCCACGAGCCCGAAATTCGGCGAGACGAAGACGATCCCCCCGAGATCCCGCGCCAGGTCCGGCTCGGTCGCGGCGAGCGCGGCCAGCGTGCCGCCCGTCGAGGTGCCGATGACGAGCACCCGCTCGCCGATGCGCCGGCCGATCTCCATCGCCTCGGCGAGATCGTGCCACCAGTCGGCCATCCGCGCCTGTCCCAGCGCCGCGCCGCCCTGTCCGTGCCCGGCCAGCCGCGCGAAGTAGAGATTGGCGCCGAGCCCTGCGGCCACCCGGTCGGGGACCGGGCGCAATTCCTCGGAGGTGGCCGAAAAGCCGTGCAGGTAGATCACCGCCCAGTCCGTGCGCGCGCCCGCGTCACCCGCCCAGGCGATGCGTTTCTCGGCCTCGGCGATGACCAGCCCGGCCTCCGCCTCGGCGGCGGCGAGATAGGCGGCCGGGTCGGGCCCGATGGCGGACGGGTCAAAGCTCATGGGCCGCTCCGCCGGCATGCGCGGCCCGAACGCCGCCAGCCCCAGCACCGCCAGGGCCAGCGCGGCCAACAGTCCCACGCCCCGGCGGCGCATCTACCCGGCACGCTCCAGCACCTCGGCGATGGCCGCCTCGATGGCGGCCAGGCAGTCCGGGGTCGAGAACCGGTGATCCGCGCCCTTGACCAGCGTCAGCCGGATATCGTCGCCCGCGGCATGTTCCAGCAGCCGCAGCGCGACCGACACGTCCACGTCCGCGTCCGCCGTGCCCTGCAACAGCCGCACCGGGACCTGCAAGGCGAGCGGGGCGCGCAGCACCAGGTGATCGCGCCCGTCCTCGATCAGGCGGCGGGTGATGACATAGGGCGCGTCGGAATAGTCGGAGGGCAGCTCGACGCGGCCCGTCTCCGTCAGCGCGGTGCGCTGGGCCTCGGTGAAGCCGGCCCACATGCCGTCCTCGGTGAAATCGGGCGCGGCGGCGATGCCGACGAGGCCCGCGACCTTGTCCGGCATGGCGCGGGCCGCAAGCAGCGCGATCCAGCCGCCCATCGACGAGCCGACCAGGACCTGGGGGCCCACCGTCAGCGCACGGATCGCCGCGACGGCGTCCGCGGCCCAGTCGCCGATGCAGCCGTCGAGGAAATCCTCCGACGACTGGCCGTGACCGGAATAGTCGAAGCGCAGGAAGGCCCGGCCGGTCGCCCGCGCCCAGGCCTCGAGATGGATGGCCTTGGTGCCCTCCATGTCCGAGCGGAACCCGCCCAGGAAAACCACGCCGGGGCCGCGGCCCTCGGTGACGTGGTAGGCGATCCGCCGCCCGCTGTCGGTGTCGAGATAGCTCGGTTCGCTCATGCGCGCCTCCTCTTGCCCTGCCCCCAGAAAGCGCAGCCGGCGCGCGAGGTCAATCCGCCTGCACCTCGTCTAGCCCCAGCGCCAGCGCACCGCCCGCGGCGCTCAGCGCCACGAAGAGCCAGACCGCCGCCGCCGGCCCGGCGAGCGCGGCCAGCGCGCCAACGAGGCCGCCGGCCAGCAGCAGCAGCCCGATCACCGTGTTGGCCAGCGCCGTATAGACCGCGCGCCGGTCGCCGGGCGCCATGTCCACCAGATGCGTGGCGCGCCCCAGCCGCACGCCCTGGTAGGCGATCATCAGGGCGAAAAGCGCCACGGGCAGCGCCCAGCTCGTGCCGCCCGGGCCGGCCGCCGACACGCCGAGCGCCAGCAGCAGCGCGGCCGCCCCGAGCCCGCCCGCCGCGGCCAGAACCAGCCGCGAGGATCGGTCGGCCAGCCGCCCCCAGACATAGCTCGAGACGAGCCCGGCCAGCGCCGAGGCCAGCACCAGCGCGCCAAGCGCCTCGAAGACGCCGCCCGCTCCGGCGCCGAGCATCACCAGGTAGGGTGGCGCGAGCGCGGTCGCGACCAGGCAGCCGCGCACCAGGATGAAGCGGCGCAACTGCGGGTCGTCGCGCAGGTAGGCGAGATGCGAGAGCGCCACGCGCGCGGCATTGCGCCCGCCCTCGGTGGCGCCCGCCTCCTCGGCCAGGGTCGCGAAGACGAGCCCTGCGAGGATCCAGGCAATGCCGGCCAGCCCGAGGCCGGCGAAGACCAGGACGCCGCGCTCCACCAGGCCGCTCATCAGCAGCAATGCGAAGATCACCACGCTTGCCGCCGCGGCCGAGCTGGCCAGGCCCGTTGCGGTGCCGCGCCGGGCCTTGTCGACGGTCTTGCCCAGCACGTCCTTGTAGGACACCGAGGCAAAGCTGCGCGCCACCGCCAGCACGGCCAGCGCGGCGACGATCGTGGCCCCGGCCGCCGCCCCGGACAGCGTCAGCCCCGCCGCGAGGATTGCCAGCGCGGCCGCGCCCTGCACGAGGCTCGCCCCCGCCCAGACCCATTTCCGGCGCGGCAAACGGCGGATCCAGCCCGCGGTGAACAGCTGCGGCAGCAGCGCGCCGGCCTCGCGCACCGGCACCAGCAGCCCGACGAAGATCGCCGGGGCGCCCAGCGTGGTCAGCAGCCAGCTCAGCACCAGCTTGGGGTCGATCAGCCCGTCGGCGGACTTGGTCAGCGTCAGGGCGGCGGCGTGGCGCAGGAAACTGCCCGGCTGCGCGCGGCAGGCGTCCGGGCTCAATTCGCGGCAGGCGCGGCCGTCATCCTCGGCGGTCAGGGCGGCGAAGGCCGCGTCAACGCTGGGTCGGTATTGCATGCGCCCCAAGCTATTCGCCCGGGCCCGCATGTCCAGCGGGTCGCCGCGTCAGGCGGCGCGGCTCTCGCCCGCGGCCGGGATCATCGCTTCCCGGAGCCGCTGGAGCGCGCGTTCCTCCAGCTGGCGGATGCGTTCCTTGGACACCCCCATCTCGGCGCCGAGATCGGTCAGGGTTCTCGGGTCGTCGCGCAGCCGGCGCTCGATCACGATGCGGCGTTCGCGTTCCGGCAGGGCGAGGATCGCGTCCTTGAGATGGGCGCGGATCTTGCGATCGTGCTGGCGCCCGATCACGGTCTCGGCGGGCTCCGGGCCGTCATCGACGAGAAGCTCGACCCATTCCCGCGCGCCCTCCTCGGTCGATTGCGGCGCGTTGAGCGACTGGTCCGGCCCGGCCATGTGGCCGAGCATCTGCTCGACCTGGGCGCGGCCGACGCCCAGCTCCTCGGAAATGCCGTCGATCAGCGCCTCGGAGGTCAGGTCCTCGCCGCGGGCGGCGGCCGCGGTCTCGAGCCCCGCGCGCACCCGGCGCAGGTTGAAGAAGAGCGTTTTCTGCGCCGCGGTCGCCCCCATCCGCACGATGGACCAGTTCCGCATCAGGTAATCCTGGATCGACGCCTTGATCCACCAGGCGGCATAGGTCGAGAACCGCACGCCGCGATCCGGGTCGAATTTCTCGGCCGCCTTCATCAGCCCGAGATTCGCCTGCTGGACGAGGTCCTCGACGGGCACCTGGTAGCGCTGCGCCTTGCGCGCCGAGGCGATGGCGAGTCGCGAATAGGCGTTGACGAGCCGATGCAGCGCGGCCTCGTCGCCATGGTCGCGCCAGGCCCGGGCGAGCGCGGCCTCGGTCTCGGCATCGAGCAGCTCGCGCGCCATGGCCTGCCTGTTGAAGGCGCGATCCGACCCGACAAGCTCTCGCATGGTTTCCTCCGCCAAGACAGTCAAAGTGGTTTCGACTCGAAACTATTTCTCCGGCGGGTTCCTTGTCAAGCTAGTATCGGGTCGCTACTATCCCGGCCATGACAACCGCGACGACCGCCGATCTCTGTGCCGAGCTGATCCTCCATCTCGGGCGTCTGGGCCAGCAGGCGCCGGGGGCCGCGCGGCTGACCCCGGCGCAATGGACGGCGCTGCGCTTCTTCGCGCGGGCCAACCGCTTCTCGCGCACGCCCTCGGCCTTCTCGAGTTTTCACGCCACCACCCGGGGCACCGCCTCGCAGACGGTCAAGTCGCTGGTCTCCGCGGGCTACCTGACCCGCAAGCCGAGCGAGACCGACGGGCGCAGCAGCCTTTTCGAACTGACCGAGGCCGGGCGCGACATGTTGGCCGCGGACCCGCTCAAGACGCTGTCGGCGGCGCTCGAGCGGATGCCGGACGGCGAACGCGCCGCGCTGGACCAGGGGCTGCGCGACCTGCTGGCGCAGGTGGCGCTGGATCGCGGCGCCGAGACCTTCGGAACCTGCGGCGACTGCCGGTTCCTCGACCGCGAGGCGCCCGGCGCGGGAACACGCTGGGTGTGCAGCTGCACCGCCGCCGGGCTGATCTCGGACGATTTCGACAAGCTCTGCGTGAATTTCGCCCCCGCCGCCGCCGAGCCCGACGAGGCCGGCACGACGCCGGCGCGATGACCGGTGCCGGGCTGTCGCTGCAGCTTCGCGCGCATCTGCTGACACTGTCCCCGGCCGATCCCCTGCCGAGCTACGCGGCGCTGGCCACGGCGCTGGCGCTGACCCCGCCGGGACGCATCGCGCAGGTGACCGGCGCGCTCGAGGCCAGCATGGCCCAGGACGCCGCCGCGGGGCGCCCGTTCATCGCCGCGCTGGTCACCGGGCGCGGCGGACGCCCCGGCCGCGGGTTCTTCGAGACGGCGCGCGCGCATGGCCGCGGCCCCGGCCCCGGCGAAAGCGCGGATGACTGGCTGGCCGCCGAGATCGCCCGCGCCCGCGCCCATTACCTGCGCGGCTGAGCCGCCGGGCGCTGCATATCCCTTTTCCACGTTGACTTCGCCGCGCAGCCGGCGCATGACGGGCCCCGACCCGCAACCGGGCGTTCCGTAGGCGCCAAACCGACGAGGAGGCACAGGCCGATGGCCGATATTTCCCTGACGTTTCCCGATGGCAATGCGCGCAGCTACCCCAGGGGCGTGACCCCCGCGGAGGTGGCGGCGAGCATCTCCAACTCGCTGGCCAAGAAAGCGATCTCGGCCTCGGTGGACGGCAGCCACTGGGACCTGCAATGGCCGATCGAGGCCGACGCGAACATCACGCTTCACACCATGAAGGACGACGGCCCGGCGCTGGAGCTGATCCGCCACGACCTGGCCCATATCATGGCCCGCGCCGTGCAGGAGATCTGGCCCGAGGTGCGCGTGACCATCGGTCCCGTCATCGAGAACGGCTGGTATTACGACTTCGACCGCGAAGAGCCCTTCACGCCCGAGGATCTCGGCGTGATCGAGGCGAAGATGAAGGAAATCATCAACCGCCGCGATCCCGTCACCACCGAGATCTGGGAGCGCGACCGCGCGATCCGCTACTACGAGGCCAATAACGAGCCCTACAAGGTCGAGCTGGTCGAGGCGATCCCCGGCGACGAGCCGGTCCGGATGTACTGGCACGGCCACTGGCAGGATCTCTGCCGGGGGCCGCACCTGCAGCACACCGGCCAGGTGCCCGCCGACGCCTTCAAGCTGATGAAGGTGGCCGGGGCCTACTGGCGCGGCGACAGCAGCCGCCAGATGCTGCAGAGGATCTACGGCGTCGGCTTCAAGAACCGCGACGACCTGAAGGCCTACCTGACCTTCCTCGAGGAGGCCGAGAAGCGCGACCACCGCCGGCTGGGCCGCGAGATGGAACTCTTCCACATGCAGGAAGAGGCCCCGGGCATGGTGTTCTGGCACCCGAACGGCTGGACCGTCTACACCGAGCTGCGCGACTACATGCGCCGGGCGCAGCGCCGCGGCGGCTATGTCGAGGTCAACACGCCCCAGGTGGTGGACCGCAAGCTCTGGGAACGGTCCGGGCACTGGGACAAGTACCAGGAGCACATGTTCATCGTCGAGGTCGAGGAAGAGCATGCGCAGGAAAAGCGCATGAACGCGCTCAAGCCGATGAACTGCCCCTGTCACGTGCAGATCTACAACCACGGGCTCAAGAGCTACCGCGACCTGCCGCTGCGCATGGCCGAGTTCGGCTCCTGCAACCGCTACGAGCCCTCGGGCGCGTTGCACGGCCTGATGCGGGTGCGCGGCTTCGTGCAGGACGACGCGCATATCTTCTGCGAGGAGCGCCAGATCGAGAGCGAGACCAAGCGCTTCATCGACATGCTCGCCGAGGTCTACCGCGACCTGGGCTTCGAAAGCTTCCGGGTGAAGTTCTCGGACCGCCCCGAGACCCGCGCCGGCTCCGACGAGGTGTGGGACAAGGCCGAGCGCGCGCTGATGGCCGCGACCGAGGCCGCCGGCTACAGCTTCGAGCTGAACCCCGGCGAAGGCGCCTTCTACGGGCCGAAGCTGGAATTCGTGCTGACCGACGCCATTGGCCGCGACTGGCAATGCGGCACGTTGCAGGTGGATTTCGTGCTGCCCGAACGGCTCGACGCGACCTATGTCGGCGAGGACGGCGCCAAGCACCGTCCGGTCATGCTGCACCGCGCGATCCTCGGCAGCTTCGAGCGGTTCCTCGGCATCCTGATCGAGAACTTCGCCGGGCGCCTGCCCTTCTGGCTCGCGCCGCGGCAGGTCGTCGTGGCCTCCATCGTCTCGGACGCCGACCCCTTCGTGCTGGAGGCCGTCGAGGCGCTGAAGGCCGCGGGCATCCGCGCCGAGGCCGACGTGCGCAACGAGAAGATCAACTACAAGGTGCGCGAGCATTCCGTCGGCAAGGTGCCGGTGATCCTCGCCATCGGCCAGCGCGAGGTCGAGGACCGCACGGTTTCGATGCGCCGGCTGGGCGAGAAGGGATCGCGCGTGATCACGCTCGACGAGGCGGTGACGCAGCTGGCCGCCGAGGCCCGGGCGCCCGACATGCCCTGACGACCGGAGACGGCACTGCCGCCGGCCCGGCCCGGCGGCGGAAACAGCTTGATCGCCCAAGGGGCGCTGTCTATTTTCGACATTTGACCGAAGCAGAAAGAAGGAGCGAAACCCATAGCCCGCAGACCACACAACGCGCCGCCGACGCGCGACACCGGCCCCCGCGTGAACAACCGCATCCGGGTCAGTGAAATCCGTCTCATCGGTCCCGAAGGTGAAAATCTCGGCGTCTCGACGCCCGAGGAAGGCATGCGCATCGCCACGGAGGCCGGACTGGATCTGGTGGAGATTTCTCCGAACGCCAATCCGCCCGTCTGCAAGGTCATGGATTTCGGCAAGTTCAAGTACGAACAGCAAAAGCGTGAATCCGAGGCCAAGAAGAAGCAGAAGGTCATCGACGTCAAGGAAGTGAAATTCCGGCCGAACACCGACACGCATGACTACATGGTCAAGCTGAAGAACGTGCAGCGCTTCCTGGAAAAGGGCGACAAGGTCAAGGTTACGCTGCGCTTCCGCGGCCGCGAGATGGCCCACCAGCAACTCGGCCGCGAGCTTCTGGAACGCGTGGCCGAAGACGTGAAGGAACTCGGCAAGGTCGAGAACATGCCGAAGATGGAAGGGCGGCAGATGATCATGATGATCGGCCCGCTCAAGACCTGACACGGCCGTGACGCGCCCGACCACCGAGCACAGCGCGCGCTACCGCGACGCGCTTGCGGACGGGCGCCTCCACTCCCCGACATTCGAACGCAACGCCGGGCCCGTGATCGACGGGCTCGCGCCCTATCTCACGGGGCTCTCGGGCCATGCGCTCGAGATCGGCTCGGGGCCCGGACGCCATGTCTGCGCCTTCGCCCGCGCCTTCCCCGGCCTCGCCTGGACGCCTTCGGATCCCGACCCGGTGCACCGCAAAAGCATCGCCGCCTGGGCCGCGCACGAGGCGGCGCCGGTGGCCGCGCCGCTCGATCTCGACGCGGCCGGGGACTGGGCCGCGCGCGGCGACGTCGCCGCGCTGGCCCCGCTGCGGCTCGTGATCGCGATGAACGTGATCCACATCGCCCCCTTCGCCGTGGCCGAGGGACTCGTCGCGGGCGCGGGCCGGGCGCTGGCCCCGGGCGGGTATCTCGCCTTTTACGGGCCCTTCCGCGAGAACGGCGCGCATACCGGCGACGGCAACCGGATCTTCGACGCGCGGCTCCGCGCCGACAATGCCGACTGGGGGCTGCGCGACACCGCCGAGATCACCGGCGCCGCCCGCACCGCCGGGCTGGAAACGACGGCGCTGCTGGCGATGCCGGCCAACAACCGGATCCTGCTTTTCCGCAAGTCCTGAAAGCGATTGCCGCGCCACGGGCCACGCCCTAGAACGGCGCCATGACCGACGCCCCGGCCAGATCCCGGCCCCCCGCGGGGGCGCGCCGATGACCCGTTTCGCGCGGCTCGCGCCCAATGCGCAGGGCATCCTGCTGGCCATCGGCGCGATCTTCTTCTTCACGCTGATGGACGCCACCGCCAAGGGCCTGACGGCCCGCTACGACACGCTGCAGGTCGTCTGGGCGCGCTATACCGGCCAGACGGTGATCGTGCTGGCGCTGCTGGCGCCGCGGCTGCGCGCCGTCGCCCGGACCCGCTATCCGGGGATGCAGTTCCTGCGATCCTGCTTTCAGTTCGGTGCGACGCTCTGCTTCTTCCTGAGCCTCGCCCATATCGGGCTGGCCGAGGCCACGGCGGTGATGGATCTGAACCCGGTTCTGATCACGCTGGGCGCGGCGATCTTCCTGGGCGAGCGGATCGGGCTGCGCCGCGCGCTCGGCATCGGCGCCGCGCTGGCCGGCTCGATGCTGATCATCCGCCCCGGCACCGACGTTTTTTCCGTCTACGCTTTGCTGCCGCTTTGTGCGGCGGCGTTCTACGCGGCCTACGCGATCTCAACCCGCGCGGTCGGACGCGATGAAAGCGTCTGGACCTCGCTGCTCTATACCGCGCTGGTCGGCACGGCGCTGACCTCGGTCGCGTTGCCGGCCGTCTGGGTGACGCCGGCCGCGGGCGATGCCGCGTTCTTTCTTCTGCTGGGCGTCCTCGGCGGTGCGGCGCAGCTTCTGCTGATCCGCGCGCTCTCGGTGGCCGAGGCCGGGGTCGTCGCGCCCTTCGGCTACGTGGGGCTACTCTTCGCCGCGATCTGGGGCATGGCCTTCTTCGGCGAGTATCCCGACCGCTGGACGATCATGGGCGCGCTTGTGATCGTGGCGGC
>CAJXYS010000067.1 GCA_913063035.1 uncultured Maritimibacter sp.
AGCACGAGCCGGCCCTCGGCGTCGGTGTTGATGACCTCGATCGTGTCGCCCTTCATCGAGGTGACGACATCGCCCGGGCGCTGCGCCCGGCCCGAGGGCATGTTTTCCACCAGCCCGACGAGGCCGACGACATTCGCGGCGGCCTTGCGCCGGGCCAGCGTGCGCATCACGCCGGCCACGACGCCCGCGCCCCCCATGTCCATGGTCATGTCTTCCATGCCGCCCGCGGGCTTGATCGAGATGCCGCCGGTGTCGAAGACGACGCCCTTGCCCACCAGCGCCAGCGGCGCCGCGTCGCCGCCGCCCTTCCATTCCATGACGACCATCTTCGAGGGGCTGTCCGAGCCGTGGCCGACGCCCAGCAACGCCCCCATGCCGAGCGCCTCCATCTCCGGCTCCTCGAGCACCTGCACCTCGAGCCCGAGATCGCGCATCTCGGCAAGCCGCGCGGCGAACTCGGTCGTTGTCAGCACGTTCGACGGCTCGCTCACCAGGTCGCGGGTGAAGAAGACGCCCTCGGCCGCGGCGGCGCGCGGGGCCCAGGCCTCGGCCGCCGCCTCGGGGCGCGAGACCATCATCGCGACCGCGCCGGGGGTGTCCTGGGCCTCGTCGCCGGTCATGTGGGCGCGGAAGGCATAGGCCCGCAGCACGAGCCCGAAGGCGATCTCGTCCGGGCGGGCGGTGGTGCCGGCCAGCACCAGCAGATCGCCCTTGCCCATGGCACGGGCGAGCGCCGCGCCCGCGGCGCGCGCGGTGGCGGCATCGGGCCGGCGGTCCAGCTTGACCGCGACCACCGCCTCGGCCGAAAGGCCGGCGGGCCAGGACAGCACCTCGGCCTCGCCGGGTTTCATCTTTTCGAAGCGCGGGCTTTCGGCCAGCCGCACCAGCGCCCCCTTCATCAGCCGGTTCACCCGCCGCGCGCCCTGGTCCAGCTTGCCGTCGGGGGTGATGAAGACCGCCACGCGGCCCGCCTGCCCGGCGATCCGGTCGGCGTCATAGGCGATGAAATCGACGGCGGCGGGGGTGGTCATGGGCAGGCTCCTTTGCGGGTTTTGCGACGTTGCCCCATAGGTAGCGCCCAGCCGCCGCCTTGGCCAGATGGGTCTGTCGCCCCTCGCCCAATTGGGTTAGTGTCCGGCCCAGTCAGGCCAGGGGGGATCAGACCGGGTGTCGAGAATCGACAGATATGTCCTGTCGCAGCTTATCACGCTGTTCGGGGTCTTCTCGCTGATCCTGATCTCGATATACTGGGTGAACCGCGCGATCAGTCTCTTCGACTGGCTGATCGCGGACGGCCAGTCGGCCTGGGTCTTCCTCGAAGTCGTGGCGCTGTCGCTGCCCTACGTCATGCAGCTCGTGCTGCCGGTCTCGGCCTTCGCGGCGGCGGTCTACGTGACCAACCGGCTCTCGGCGGAGAGCGAACGCGTCGTGATCGAGGCCGCCGGGATCGGCGGTTTCCGGCTGCTCCGGCCCTATCTCGTCTTCGGGCTGATCGTCGCGGTCCTCGTCGGCATGCTCGCGCATTTCCTGGTGCCGGTCAGCCGGGCCGAGCTCGACGCGAAACGGTCGGAGATCTCGCGTGACGTGGCCGCGCGGCTGATCGTCGAGGGCAAGTTCCTCAATCCATCGGCCGGCGTCACCTTCTACATCCGCGAGATCACCGCGGCCGGAGAGCTGCGCAACGTCTTCCTGCACGAGACCGACGCGACCGGCCGCACCACCACCTACACCGCCGAGCGCGCCTATATCGTCAACGACGACCCCGCGCCAAAACTGGTGATGTTCGACGGGCTGCTGCAGACCGTCTCGGACCCGGCGCAGCGGCTGTCGACGGTCTCCTTCGACGATCTGACCTACGACATGGACGATTTCCTGGCCGGGGACAGCGCGCCGCGGATCGGGGTGCGCGAGCTTGGCACGCACCGTCTGGTCCAGCCCTCGGACGAGTTGCTGCGCGCCACGGGCGCCAGCGCGGCCGATTTCCGCCTCGAGGCGCACCGCCGCATGTCCCAGACGCTGGCGCCGGTCATCTACAGCGGGATCGCGCTGGCCGCGCTGATGCTGGGGGGATTCAGCCGTTTCGGGCTCTGGCGCCAGATCGCGCTGGCCATCGGGCTGGTGATCGTTCTCTGGGGCATCGGCAGCCGGGCCGAGGATCTCCTGCGCGCGCAGCCCGAATACTGGGGCGGGCTCTACCTGCAGTTCGCAGCGGGCGTCGCGACGATCGCGGCCCTGCTCTGGCTCGCGCGGACGCCGGCGCTGTTCCGAAGGCGGCGCGCGGCGCCGGACAGCGAGGTGCCGGCATGATCCTGCATCTCTATTTCGCCCGGAAGTTCCTGAAGAGCTTTCTCGGCGTCTTCGCCGTCTTCTTCGCACTGCATGTGCTGATCGACATGGTCGAGCATCTGCGCAGTTACGACAGCGACATGGTCGGGCTGGCGGAAGCGTTCTGGCTGGCCGCGCTGAACGCGCCCGCCAATCTGTACCGCATCCTGCCCCTGATCGTGATCCTGGCGACGATCACCTTGTTCCTGAACCTTGCGCGCACCAGCGAGCTGGTGGTCACGCGCGCCTCGGGCCGCTCGGCGATGCGGAGCGTCGTCTCGCCGGCGCTGACGGCCTTCCTGATCGGTGCGGCCGGGGTCGCGGCGCTGAACCCGATCGTAGCGGCCACCTCGCAGCAGTTCGATACGCTTTCGGCGCGCTATTCGCGCGGCGTGGAAAGCGTGCTCTCGATCAGCCGCGAGGGGCTGTGGCTGCGCCAGGGCAGCGCCGAGGGGCAGACGGTGATCCACGCGACCCGGGCCAATCTCGACGGCACGCAGCTGACCGAAGTGACGTTCTTCGGCTTCGACACCGGGGGCGCCGCGCGCTTCCGGATCGAGGCCGACGAGGCGACGCTGGAACCGGGCGCCTGGGTGCTGGGCCCCGGCAAACGCTGGACGCTCGGCGATGGCAGCGGCAATCCCGAGCGCGACGCCCAGAGCTTCGCGCAATTCCGGCTGGCCTCGGACCTGACGCGCGAGCAGATCCGCGACAGCTTCGGCGAGCCGTCCTCGGTCCCGATCTGGGAATTGCCGAATTTCATCCGGCAGCTGGAGAATGCGGGCTTCTCGGCCACGCAGCACAAGGTGTTCCTGCAAATGGAACTGGCCAACCCCCTGCTGCTGGCGGCCATGGTCCTGGTCGCGGCCGGTTTCACCATGCGCCATACCCGTTTCGGGCGCACCGGGCTGATGGTCATGTTCGCGCTGCTGTCCGGGATCACGATTTTCTTTTTGAGAAACTTCGCACAAGTGCTTGGTGAAAATAACGAAATTCCGGTCTTCATCGCGGCGTGGAGCCCACCGCTGGCGGCGCTTTTCCTCTCGCTCGGGCTGCTCTTGCACCTGGAGGACGGCTAGATGGCCGCGCTGCGCAGCCTGCTGGCCGCGGCACTGCTGGCGCTTGCGCCGGCCGTGACCGCGACGGCACAGGACGTGCCGGCCACCCTGGTCGCGGACCGTGTGGATTTCGACGCCGAGCGACAGCGCCTTGTCGCGGCGGGCGATGTCGAGTTCCTCTACCAGGGCGCGCGGCTGACGGCCGCACGGGTCGTCTATGACGGCGAGACCGACCGGATCAGCCTGGAGGGGCCGCTCACCCTCGACGACGGCGCGGGGGTGGTGATCGTCAGCGAGATGGCGGAGCTTTCCACCGATCTGCAGAACGGGATCCTGACGGGCGCGCGGATGGTCCTGCAACGCCGCCTGCAGATGGCCGCGGCCGAGATCCGGCGCGTGGACGGACGCTACACGCAGCTGGACCGAACGGTCGCCTCGACCTGCCGGATCTGTCCCGGGTCCGAGACCCCGATCTGGCAGATCCGCGCGGCGCGGATCACCCATGACCAGCAGGAACGCCAACTCTATTTCGAAAATGCCTGGTTCGATCTCTACGGGGTGCCCATCGCCTACCTGCCCCGGCTGCGCCTGCCCGACCCGACCGTCGCGCGCGCGACCGGCTTCCTGGTGCCGGAATTCCGGACGACGGATATCCTGGGCTCCGGCGTGAAAATCCCCTATTTCATCACCCTCGGCGATCATGCCGACCTGACCTTCAGCCCGTACCTGACGACGACATCCTCCACCACGCTCGAGGCCGATTACCGCCACCGCTTCGTCAATGGCGAACTCGACTTCTCGGCGGCGCTGACCACGGACGAGCTGACCGACGATCCACTCCGCGGCTATTTCTTCGCAGACGGCCGGTTCGATCTCGGGCGCGGCTTCACCGGCGTTTTCGATATCGAGCTGACCTCCGATCCGGGTTACCTGCTCGAATACGGCTATTCCGACAAGGATCGCCTGGACAGCGCCTTCCGCCTGACCCGGACACGGCCGGACGACCATATCGCCGCCGAGATCATCGGCTACCAGTCGCTGCGCGAGAGCGAATCGAACGAGACCATCCCGATCGCCGTGGGCCGCGTGGTTCAGAGCCGGCGCTTCACGCCGGGCTGGATCGGCGGCCAGGCCGAACTGACCTTCGCGGCCGAGGGATATTTCCGCCAATCCGACGACGATGGTGACGCGGGGCGCGACGCGCTGCGCATGACGGCAGCCGCCGACTGGCGGCGCAACTGGACGCTGGCCAACGGCATGGTCGTCTCGGCCATCGGCGCGGCGCGGGCCGATCTCTACACGATCCGCCACGACAGCGCCTACGACGCCACGGAGTCCCGGCTGACGCCGCTCGCCGCCGTGGAACTGCGCTGGCCATGGCTCAAGCAGCAGGGCGGCGTCGCCCATGTGATCGAACCCGTCGCCCAGCTGGTCTGGAGCCCCAAGGAAGACGACCCGCCCCCTAACGAGGACAGCCGGCTGGTAGAGTTCGACGAGACCAACCTCTTCGCCGTCTCGCGCTTTCCGGGCGCCGACCGGCAGGAGGGCGGCTTCCGCGCGAATCTGGGGCTGACCTACACGCGCCACGACCCCGATGGATGGTCGCTGGACCTGGCCTTCGGCCGGGTGATCCGCGCCGAGGATCCCGGGCAGTTCACCGACGCCTCCGGCCTCGCCGGCCGGGAATCGGACTGGGTCTCGGCCCTGCGCCTGTCGCTGGCCCCGGATTTCACGGTGACCAACCGCGCGGTCTTCGGCGACGACCTGTCGCTCGCCAAGGCCGAGGTCAGGCTGGCCTGGAAAACCGAACGCCTGGGCCTCGAGACGAGCTATGTCTGGCTCGAAGAGGATCCCCTGGAGGAGATGACCGACGATGTCTCCGAATGGGCGCTGGACGCGGAATACCAGTTGCAGCGCCATTGGCATGCCAGCATCGACTGGCGGTACGATACCGTTGCCAGCGAACCCACCCGCGCCGGCGTCGGACTGATCTACGAGAATGAATGCATCGCTGTTGACCTTTCCCTCTCGCGCCGGTTCACTTCCTCCACTAATGTGAAGGCGTCGACGGATATCGGTCTCGCCGTTTCCCTCAACGGGTTCGGTGACCGTGGCGGCCGAGAGCCGGCCATGCGCCGATGCAGTGGATAACGAGCAGAACGGACCCTGCCCGATGACAAGACTTGCCTTTCTGACCGCCCTTGTCGCGCTCCTGCTGCCGGGGCTCGCCCCGGCCCAGGAGAGCCCCTTTTCCCCCGCGATAAAGGTCAACGGCCAGGCCGTGACCTATTTCGAGCTGGAACAGCGCCAGCGTTTCCTCGAGGTGCTGCGCACCCCCGGCGATCACGTCGAACAGGCCCGCAACGCGCTGGTTTCGGACCGGCTGCGCGAACAGGCCGCCGAACGCGGCGGGATCACCGTGACCGAGGAGGAACTGCGCGAGGGCCTCACGGAATTCGCGGGCCGTGCCAATCTCACGCCGGATGAATTCGTCGCCGCCCTGGCCGAAGAGGGCGTCGCCGCCGAAACATACCGCGATTTCGTGCGCTCGGGGCTGCTCTGGCGCAAGCTGGTGCAGCGCCGGTTCACGGCCCGCATCAACATTTCCGACGCCGACGTGGACCGGGCGCTCGCCCAGGCGCAGGGCCGCGAGGGGGTATCGCTCCTGCTTTCCGAACTCGTGCTGCCGATCACGCCGGAGCTCGAGGAAGAGAACATGGACCTGATCTCGCGCCTGTCCGACGAGATCCGCGGCGCCGAGGCCTTCGCCCGCGCCGCGCGCGACTACTCGGTCTCGCAGAGCGCCCTGCGCGGCGGCCGGCTCGACGCGCTGCCGATCGGCAACCTGCCGCCGCAACTGGTCGACATGCTTCTGACCATGCGGCCCGGCGAGGTCACGCCGCCGGTGCAGATCCCGAACGCGGTGGCGATCTTCCTCATGCGCGGCATCAGCGACGCGATGCCGGCCTATCCGCGGCTGGTCTCCGCCGACTACCTGCAGGTGCGGTTCGCCCCCGGCGACGAGGGCCGCGCCGCGGCCGCGGCGCTCGACGGGCGGATCGACAGCTGCGATGACTTCTACGATATCGCGGGCAATTTCGCAGACGCCAGCTGGACCCGCGTCGAGGATCAGCCGGCCGCGGAAATCCCGCGCGACATCGCGCTTGCGCTGGCCGGCCTCGACGCCGGCGAGAGCGTCACCGCCCCGGCGCCGGGCACCGGGCAGCTGCGTTTCCTCAAGCTCTGCGATCGCAGCGTTGCCATGCCCGAAGATGGGCGCGAGCAGATGCGCCAGCGGCTGCGCAACGCGCGGCTCTCGGCCTATGCCGACAGCTACCTCGAAGAGCTGCGCAACGACGCCATCATCGTCGAGCGATGACCGGCCCCGTCGCGCTTACCTGCGGCGAGCCGGCCGGGGTCGGGCTCGAGATCGCGGCGCGCGCCTGGACGGTTCTGCGGGACAGCCTGCCCTTCTTCCTGATCGCCGACCGCGCCCATGCCCGCGCGGTCGCGGGCCCCGTGCCGCTGGTGGAAATCGACGATCCCGGCGCCGCCGCGGTGGCGGCCGCCGAGGGCCTGCCGCTGCTGCATCATGACTTTCCGGCACCGGCGGCGCCGGGCCGGCCGGACCCGGCCAACGCCGCCGCCGTGATCGACGTGATCGCCCGGGCCGTGGGGCTGGTGCAGGCCGGGCGCGCCGCGGCCCTGACGACCGGGCCCATCCACAAGAAAGCGCTGAAGGACGGCGCCGGCTTTGCCTTCCCGGGCCATACCGAATACCTGGCCGATCTCGCGGGCGGACATCGCCCGGTGATGATGCTGGCCGCGCCCGAGCTGCGCGTGGTGCCGGTGACCATCCACATCCCGCTCTCCGAGGTTCCCGGTGCGCTGACGCCGGACCTGCTGCGCGAGACGATAGAGATCACCCACGCCGCGCTGCGGCTCGATTTCGGCCTGGCGCGGCCCCGGATCGCGGTGGCCGGGCTCAACCCCCATGCCGGCGAGGGCGGCGCGATGGGGCGCGAGGAAATCGAGGTGATCGCCCCGGTGCTCGAGACCCTGCGCGGTCGGGGACTGGAGATTGCCGGGCCGCTCTCGGCGGATACGATGTTCCACCCGGCGGCGCGGGCGCGCTATGACGTGGCGATCTGCATGTATCACGACCAGGCCCTGATACCGGTCAAGACGGTGGATTTCGCAGGCGGGGTGAACGTGACGCTGGGCCTGCCCTTCATCCGTACCTCGCCCGATCACGGCACCGCCTTCGACATCGCCGGGACCGGCCGCGCCGACGCCACCAGCCTGGTCGCGGCGCTGCGGATGGCCAGGGACATGGCGCAGGCCCGCGGCACCGCCGCATGAGCGCCATCGACCAGCTGCCCCCCCTGCGGGCCGTGATCGCCGCACACGGGCTTTCGGCGCGCAAGGCGCTGGGACAGAACTTCCTTCTGGACCTGAACCTGACGGCCAAGATCGCGCGGCAGGCGGGCGATCTGACCCGGGCGGACATCCTCGAGATCGGCCCGGGACCCGGCGGTCTGACGCGCGGACTGCTGGCCGAGGGCGCGCGCAGGGTTCTGGCCGTCGAGAAGGACGCGCGCTGCCTGCCCGCGCTGGACGAGATCGCCGCGGCCTATCCCGGCCGGCTCGAGGTGATCCACGGCGACGCGCTGGAGATCGACCCGTTGGCGCATCTGTCCCCGCCGATCAAGGTGGTGGCCAACCTGCCTTACAATGTCGGCACGGAACTTCTGGTGCGCTGGCTGACGCCGCCCGACTGGCCGCCCTTCTGGGACAGCCTGACGCTGATGTTCCAGCGCGAGGTGGCCGAGCGGATCGTGGCCCGGCCCGGTTCGAAGGCCTATGGGCGGCTGGCGATCCTCGCGCAGTGGCGCGCGGAGGCGCGCATCGTCATGGACCTGCCGCCAGAGGCCTTCACCCCGCCGCCCAAGGTGCGATCGGCGGTGGTGCAGCTGACGGCGCGGCAGGCGCCGCTTTACCCGGCCGATCCCGCTATCCTGTCACGGGTGGTCGCCGCGGCCTTCAACCAGCGCCGCAAGATGCTTCGCGCAAGCCTCAGGGGGCTGGCGCCGGATATCGAGGCGCGGCTCGAGGCCGTCGGCATCGCGCCGACGGACCGGGCCGAACGGGTTTCGCTCGAGAAATTCTGCGCCTTGGCCCGCAACATCGCCGGGGACGGCTGAGCGGCGGGCGGGCCCGCCGCGGCGCGACGCGCCGGCCCGCCGGGTTACTCGGCTGCCTTGGCTTCGGACGCGCCGCCCTCGTCGCCGCCCTGGGCCTTCTTGCGGCCGCCACCGCGCCGCTTGGCGGGGGTGTTTTCCGGCGTTTCAACGAGATTGGTGTCCGCCTCGCTGTCCATGTCGACCACGTCGCCGCCACCTTGGCCGGCTTTCTGGCCGTCGCCCTCGCCGTCGCCGCGTGGAGGCTTGTCGCCCTGGCCCTGGTCGCCCTGCTTCTGGCCGCGCTCGTCACGCTCGCCGCCGCGGTCCTCGCCGCGGGAGTCGCGCTTGCGATCCTGGGCTTCCTGCTGCTCGCGCTTGGCGTCCGCATCGCGCTGGGCATCGCCCAGCATGCGGGCATAATGCTCGGCGTGCTGCTGGAAGTTCTCGGCCGCGACGCGGTCGTTTGCCAGCGTCGCATCGCGTGCGAGCGCCGTGTACTTGTCGATGATCTGTTGCGGTGTGCCGCGCACCTTGCCTTCGGGGCCGGAACTGTCGAACACCCGATTGACGATGTTGCCGACGGAACGCCTGTTACCCTTGGCGCGCGAACGTGACTTCGATGATCTCATATTGCTTGTTTTCCAGCCTTCTGGGGATGCGCCCGGGCGTTTTCGCTCTTGGTTATCGCCGCCTTGCGGTCGATGATGCCCTGCGCTTGTTTTTTCGGCTTACCCGCGGGGGAGCCGAACCCGGCTCCGTCACCCGCGCTTAGCACTAAACATGCCGGATCGCCGAAAACAAGCGAAAACCGACGCTGCCGCGTGCATTTATCCGCCCGCCGTTGCAGGTGGACGCCTCTGTGCCATCAGATGGAGGGTTCGGTCGCGCCCGTCAAGGTCGCGGTGGACCGCGCGGCAGGACAGGCCCGCCGCCGCAAAGAGCGCGGCGACCGCCGCTTCCTGGGTCGGACCGATCTCGACCAGCACGCTGCCGCCGGGCGCCAGACGCGCCTGAACCCCCGCGGCGATAGCCCGGTAGGCATCGAGCCCGTCACCACCGGGGCTGAGGGCCGCGGCCGGTTCCCATTCGCGGACCTCGGGCGCGAGGCCGGGCATCTCCGCGGCCGCGATATAAGGCGGGTTCGCCACGACCAAATCGAACCGGCCGTCGATCCCGTTGCACCAGTCGGCACGGCGGAAGGCCGCGCGCGTCTCCAGACCCAGCGCGCGCGCATTGGCCCGCGCGACCGCCAGGGCCGCCTCGGAAATGTCGGTGCCGAGGCCCTGGGCCGCGGGTCTCTCGGCGAGCAGCGTCAGCAGGATGCAGCCCGACCCGGTGCCGAGATCCAGCACCCGTTCGAAGGGCAGCTCGAGCGCCGCCGCGATCAGGGTTTCCGTCTCGGGGCGCGGATCGAGAACATCCGCCGTCACCGCGAAATCGCGGCCCCAGAAGACGCGGCGCCCGACGATCTGCGCGACCGGCTCGCGTCCCGCGCGCCGCGCGACGGCGGTCTCGAAGCGGGTCAGCGCCTCGGGTTCGACCGGTTCCCCGAGCGCGAGCGTCAGCCGCGCGGGCGCCACCCCCAGCGCATGGGCCATGAGCCGACGGGCATCGCCGAGCGGCTCCGGCACGCCGGCGGCCCGCAGCCTGTCGGCCGCGGCCGCCAGGGCCGCCCGGGCCGGGACGGTCATGCGTCCAGCTCCGCCAGGCGCGCGGCCTGGTCGTCGGCGATCAGCGCGTCGATGATCTCGTCGAGATCCCCGGCCATCACCTGGTCCAGCTTGTAGAGCGTCAGCCCGATCCGGTGATCGGTCACGCGCCCCTGGGGGAAATTGTAGGTGCGGATCCGTTCGGACCGGTCGCCCGATCCGACCTGGCTCTTGCGGCTGGCCGCCCGTTCCGCATCGGCCTTCTGGCGTTCCATGTCGTAGAGCCGCGCACGCAGGACCTGCAGCGCGATGGCGCGGTTCTGGTGCTGGGATTTTTCCGACGAGGTCACGACCAAGCCGGTCGGAACATGGGTGATCCGCACCGCCGAGTCGGTGGTGTTGACGTGCTGCCCGCCCGCCCCGCTGGCGCGCATCGTGTCGATCCGGAGATCGTTCGGGTCGATCTCGATATCGACCTCCTCGGCCTCGGGCAGCACCGCCACCGTGGCCGCCGAGGTATGGATACGGCCACCCGATTCCGTCTCGGGGACCCGCTGCACCCGGTGCACGCCGCTCTCGTATTTCAGGCGGGCAAAGACCCCCTGCCCGCGGATATTCGCCACCACCTCGCGGTAGCCGCCGATCTCGGTGGCGGATTCCTCCACCACCTCGAGCCGCCAGCCATGCGACTCGGCATAGCGCTGGTACATGCGCAGAAGATCGGCCGCGAAGAGCGCGGCTTCCTCGCCGCCGGTGCCGGCGCGGATCTCGATGATGGCCGGGCGCGCATCGGCCGTGTCCTTCGGCAGCAGTGCGAGGCGCACGGCCTGCTCGAGATCCGGCAGCCGCGCCCGAAGGCTTTCGAGTTCCTCGGCCGCGAGATCCCGCATTTCAGGGTCGTCCAGCATCGCCTCGGCCGCCTCGATATCCGCCAGGGTCCGGCGATAGGCGTCGATCTCGGCCACGACGGGTTTAAGCTCGGCGTATTCCCGCGACAGCGCGGCGATCTCGGCGGCGGACGCGCCGCCCTCGGCCATCTTCGCCTCGAGGAATTCGAAGCGGCCGCGGATCTGTTCCAGTTTTTCGATGGGCACCATGGGCCGGGTTTCTCCGATCGCGGCGGGGCCGTCAAGCGCGGCCGCCGCCTGCCGGCGCTAGCGCGCCAGCGCCGCGAGCCAGCGGTCGACGCGGGCGGCGTTCACGCCCATGTCCGAGTGGCCGAAGCGCGACCGCGACCAGATCGCCAGGGTCGCGGCGTCGTCCCCCCGGGGCAGCACGCGGACCGTCACGTAATCCGGGAAACCGATCCAGCGGCTGCGCTGGACGTAGGTCATCATGCCGGTCTCCGGGCTGCCGGCCAGGCGGGACGTGCGCGGCCGGCCGGCCGCCATGTCGTCGACCCGGCGCGCCAGCTCGCTGGCCGAGAGATCGAAGACCGGCGCCTGCCGGTCGCCCCCCTCGGGCAGGACGAACACCTCGTTGGGCCTGCCCGTGCCGGTCGCGTCCAGCGGGTCGACATGCCAGGTGCCGGGTGCGCTGGGTGCCAGGCGCACCCAGCCCAGCAGGCCGATGCCCAGCACGACCGCAACGCCCAGGATCGTCAGGGACATCCGCAAGCGCCTATTCCGCGGCCGGGCGCGCCGCGTTGCCCTCCTCGATCTCGGCGGCGCGTTTCTCGACCTGCTCGACGATGTGGTCGATCATCTGGTCGTTCGACATCTTGTGGCTCTGCTTGCCGGCGAGGTAGAC
>CAJXYS010000068.1 GCA_913063035.1 uncultured Maritimibacter sp.
GGGGGCATCCCGCTGATCCTGACGACGCTGGGCTTCACCTTCCTGGGCGAGGCGCTGCGCGATGTCTTCGACCCGCGCATGAACCGGGGACGCTGAGCCATGGAAACGCTGCTCGACATCCGCAACCTGTCGGTCGATTTCCGCACCACGCGGGGCCGGGTCCACGCGCTGCGCGACGTGAGCTTCAAGGTGCCGAAGAACCGGTTTGTCGGGGTGGTGGGCGAAAGCGGCTCGGGCAAGAGCACCGTGCTCTGGTCGATCCTCGGGCTGCTGGCCGGCAACGCCGAGGTGACGGGCGGCGCGATCGAGTTCGGCGACCGGGACCTCCTGAAGATGACCGAGGCGCAGCTGCGCGGCGTGCGCGGCGAGGAGATCTCGGTCGTGTTCCAGGACCCGATGACGAGCCAGATCCCCGTGCTGACCTATGCCGAGCAGATGCAGGACGTGCTCTACCGTCGCAAGGGCATGTCCACCGAGGAAAAGCGCCGCCGCGCGGTCGAGCTGATGGCCAAGGTCGGGATCCCGGATCCCGAGACCCGGATCGACCAGTACCCGCATCATTTCTCGGGTGGCATGCGTCAGCGCGCGGGCATCGCCATGGCGCTGTTGACCGACCCGTCGCTGATCCTCGCCGACGAGCCGACCACGGCGCTCGACGTGACGATGGAGGCGCAGATCATCCACCTTCTGCAGGAGCTTCAGAACGACCTCGACGCCACGGTGGTGCTGGTCTCGCACAACCTGGGCCTGGTCGCCGAGCTTTGCGACGAGGTGGTGGTCATGTATGCCGGCGAGGTGGTCGAGGCCGGCGACGTGCGCCAGATCTTTCACGCGCCGCGCCACCCATACACGCGCGCGCTGCTGGAATGCGACCCGGCCAGGATCAGCGACACCCAAGGCCGCCTGCCGGTGATCCCGGGCGACGTGCCGGACCTGGCGCACCCGCCGGGCGGCTGCATCTTTGCCGCGCGCTGTCCGCGCGCCATGGATATCTGTCGCGAGCGCACGCCGCCCGATGTCGCCGGGCAGGCGGGCGGCGTGGCACGCTGCCATCTTCTGGACGGCCCCGCCGCGGATCCCGGCTGGCCGCCGCCCGAAGACGTGCAGGTGGTCCAGGGCGGCCGCGCCCCGGCGGCGCCGTTGCCGGCGCCTGCGATCGGCGACACACCGGTCCTCGAGGTCGAGGATCTCAACGTCCGGTTCCAGACGATGGGCGCTTTGCGCGCCCGCATGAAAGGGATCAGCGATCCCTTCGTGGACGCGGTTCTGGACGTGTCGCTCTCGGTCCGTCCGGGCGAGACGGTGGGGCTGGTGGGTGAAAGCGGCTCCGGCAAGACGACCTTCGGCCGGACGGTGCTGAACCTTGTCCCGGCCGAGCGCGGCTCGGTCCGGTTCCGGGGCGACGAGGTTCGCAACATGCCCGAGCGCCATTTCAAGCCGCTGCGCCGCGACATGGCGATGATGTTCCAGGATCCCGTCGGCTCGCTCAGCCCGCGCAAGTCGGTGCGCGCGCTGGTGACCGAACCCTTCCAGATCCACGGACTTCGCGGTGTCGACCTGGACGCCGAGGCCGAACGGCTCTGCGATCTCGTGCGCCTGCCCAAGGCGTTCCTGTCACGCTACCCGCACGAGCTTTCGGGCGGTCAGGCCCGGCGGGTGGGCGTCGCCCGCGCGCTGGCGCTGAACCCCAAGCTCATCATCGCGGACGAGCCGACGGCGGGGCTCGACGTGTCGGTGCAGGGCGAGATCCTGAACCTGATGGCGGATCTGCAGGCCGAGCACGGCCTCGGCTATCTCATCATCACGCACAACCTGCCCGTTGTGCGCCATATCTCCGACCGGCTGGCGATCATGTATCTGGGCCGGATCGTCGAGCAGGGCGATGCCGAGGAGATCTTCCGCCAGCCGGCGCATCCCTACACCGAGGCGCTGGTGCGCGGCGTGCCGCAGCCGGATCCGGACCGCCGGCGCACCCATGTCGCGCTGACCGGCGAGGTGCCGAGCCTGATGAACCGGCCCACGGGCTGCGATTTCGTCAATCGCTGCCCCTATGCCGACGACTATTGCCGGCAGGTGCAGCCCGGCGTGTCGGCGCAGCCGGACGGCCGCCGCTATCGCTGCCATTACCCGCTGACGCGTCCCGCGAGATCGGCCTGAGGACCGGGATCCGCCCGGCCGACAGGCCCCGGCATGTCGCTCTGATACAACTGTGCGGTAAATCCGGTCTGGATGATGCAGGCGTTTCGCTGCAGGATGGGGCCGACACGCAGAACAGGGACCGGTCCGCCGGCAAGACGACATGACACGGCTACTCCATCGCAACATCCACGCCACCCCCGCCGTCGCGGTCGGCGGGCAGGGGGTCGAGCTATTCGACGCCGACGGGCGCGCCTATATCGATGCCTCGGGCGGCGCGGCGGTGTCCTGCCTGGGCCACGGTCACCCCGAGGTGATCGCGGCCCTGCACGCGCAGCTCGACCGGCTGGCCTACGCCCATACCGGCTTCTTCACGACGGACGTGGCCGAGCGGCTGGCCGAGCGCATGGTCGCCGACGCCCCGGGCGACCTGGGCCATGTCTACCTCGTCTCCGGCGGGTCCGAGGCGGTGGAGGCCGCGCTCAAGATGGCGCGGCAATACCACGTGGAGCGGGGCGAGTCGCAGCGCCGCCACGTCATCGCGCGGCGCCAGAGCTATCACGGCAACACGCTCGGCGCGCTGGCGGCGGGCGGCAACCTCTGGCGGCGGGCCCAGTTCGAACCGCTGCTCTTCGACGTCGCCCATGTCGAGCCGTGCTACGCCTACCGCTACCAGGCGGAGGGCGAGACCGAGGCCGAATACGGCGCCCGCGCCGCCGCCCAGCTGGAGGCCGAGATCGAACGGCTCGGCCCGGGCAACGTCGCCGCCTTCGTGGCAGAGACCGTCGTCGGCGCGACGGCCGGCGCGGTGCCGCCCGCCGCGGGCTATTTCCGCCATGTCCGCGAGATCTGCGATCGCCACGGCGTTCTGCTGATCCTCGACGAGGTGATGTGCGGCATGGGCCGGACCGGCACGCTCCATGCCTGCGCGCAGGAGGGCGTGGTGCCCGACCTGCTGACGGTGGCCAAGGGGCTCGGCGGCGGCTACCAGCCGATCGGGGCGGTGCTGCTGTCCGACCGCATCTTCGAGGCTTTCGACGGGGGCTCGGGCTTTTTCCAGCACGGCCACACCTATATGGGCCACCCCATGGCCGCGGCCGCGGCGCTCGCCGTGCAGGAGGTGATCCGCCGTGACGATCTGATGGCCAATGTCCGTGCGCGGGGCGACCAGCTCGACGACGCGCTGCACGCGGCCTTCGGGCAACACCCCAATGTGGGCGATATCCGCGGGCGGGGGCTGTTCCGCGCGCTGGAACTGGTCGCCGACCGCGAGACCAAGGCGCCGCTCGACCCGGCGCGCAAGACCCATGCCCGGATCAAGCGCGAGGCGATGGCACGCGGCCTGATGGTCTACCCGATGGGCGGGACGATCGACGGGAAGTCCGGTGATCACGTGCTGCTCGCACCGCCCTTCATCGTGACCGAGGCCGATATCGGGCGCATCGTCGCGCGGCTTGCGGACTCGGTCGAGGCGGCGCTGGCCTGACCGGCCAGGTCAGGTCAGGTCAGCTTGACCGCGTAGTGCAGCGCATCGGTCAGGCAGCGCGAGATCCGCAGTTCCACCGGACGGTCAGACAGGTCGCGCGCCAGCCGGTGGACGCGCAGCAGCGGCGCGCCCACACTGCAGCCGAGCGCCGCGGCATCTGCCCCGGCGGCGACGGCCTTGAGCGTTTCCTCGGCCTGGGCGATCGTGATGCCCCAATGCGTCGAGTAGAGATGGTAGAGGTTGTTCGGCACCGCGTCCCGTTCGGGGAAGCCGGGGAAGCGATCGGCTGACAGCGCGATCGTCTCGGCAATCACCGGCGTCTCGCCGATGGACCTGAGCCGTTCCATCCGGATCACCGCCGCGCCCGGCGCGAGATCGAGCATCTCGGCCTCGTCGTCGGTGGCCGCCGCGCGGTCCAGCGCGCGCAGCCGCGAATCGGGATAGACCGCGCCGCCCTCGTCGGGCTTCAGCCGGAAGAACTGAAAGACGAGCTTGGCGTCGTCGGCCTGGGCGACGAAGGTGCCGCGCCCCTGCCGGCGCACCAGAAGGTATTCCTTGACCATGGTGTCGAGGGCCTTGCGCACGGTGCCCTGGCTGACGTTCAGCTCCTGGGCGAGCTGGATTTCGCTCGGGATCATCTCGCCCGGCTGCCAGCGCCCGTCGATCAGCCGCTGCACAAGCGATTCGCGCACCTGCATGTAGAGCGGCTTGTAGCCGATCGCGGCGCTCTGTTCCTCGGCCATGGGGCACCTCTTTCGCGGCGGTCCGGGGAGAGTCATAGCCGGAAAGCGTTGACTCGGCCATAGTCTTGAGTCTTTTATAAGACATAAGATACATGACTGCGGCGAAAGGGAGACATTTCATGACCGCACCGCACCTGCTCGTGCACGAGCATGACGACAACGTGGGCGTCGTCGTCGTCGAGGGACTGACCGCCGGCACCAAGATGCTCTGCGTCGTGACCGCGGACAATTCCAGCTTCGAGCTGGAGTCCAAGTCCGACGTGCCCATCGGCCACAAGATCGCGCTGAAGGACCTCAAGGAGGGCGACACCGCGATGAAGTACGGCGAGGATATCGGCAAGATGGTTGCCGGTGTCGAGAAGGGCGGCCACGTCCACACCCACAACCTCAAGACCAAGCGCTGGTAAGGAGCGGAGCCATGCCTTTCGACACTTCCAACCTGACCTTCAAGGGCTACCGCCGCGAGAACGGCCGCGTCGGCGTGCGCAACCATGTCATCATCCTGCCGGTCGACGACATCTCCAACGCCGCCTGCGAGGCGGTGGGCAACAACATCAAGGGCACGCTGGCGCTGCCGCATGCCTATGGCCGGCTGCAGTTCGGCGAGGATCTCGATCTGCATTTCCGCACCATGATCGGCATCGGGTCCAACCCGAACGTCGCCGCGGTGATCGTGATCGGGATCGAGCCCGGCTGGACCAAGCAGATCGTGGACGGCATCGCCAAGACCGGCAAGCCGGTCGAGGGCTTCTCGATCGAGCAGAACGGCGATCACAAGACGATCATGGACGCCTCGAAGCGGGCCAAGGAATTCGTTCACTGGGCCAGCGAGCTTCAGCGCGAGGACTGCCCCATCGCCGATCTCTGGGTCTCGACCAAGTGCGGCGAAAGCGACACGACCACCGGCCTCGGCTCCTGCCCGACCGTGGGCAACATGTACGACAAGCTGCTGCCCGAGGGGATCTATGGCTGCTTCGGCGAGACCTCGGAAATCACCGGGGCCGAGCATATCTGCAAGAGCCGCGCCATCAACGAGGAGGTGGGCGAGCGCTGGTACAAGATGTGGAAGGCCTACCAGGACGACGTGATCTTCGCCCACCAGACCAACGACCTGTCCGACAGCCAGCCGACCAAGGGCAATATCGAGGGTGGCCTGACCACCATCGAGGAAAAGGCGCTGGGCAACCTCGAGAAGATCGGCCGCACCTCGCGCTACATCGACATTCTCGACCCGGCCGAGGCGCCCGAGTCGGGGCCGGGGCTCTACTTCATGGACAGCTCCTCCGCCGCGGCCGAGTGCGTCACGCTGATGGCCGCCGGCGGCTACGTCGTGCACACCTTCCCCACCGGGCAGGGCAACGTCGTGGGCAATCCCATCGTGCCGGTCATCAAGATCACGGCGAACCCGCGCACGGTCCGCACCATGAGCGAGCATATCGACGTGGACGTGTCCGGCATCCTGCGCCGCGACATGACGATCGACGAGGCCGGCGACGCGCTGATCGACATGATCCGCCGCACCGCCAACGGCCGCACCACCGCCGCCGAGGCGCTGGGCCACCGCGAATTCGTCATGACCAAGCTCTACCGGAGCGCCTGATCGCCGGGGGAGCGATGCCCGAGATCGTCATCTCCGAATTCATGGACGCAGCCGCCGTCGGGCGGCTGCGTTCCGCTTGTGACACGCTCTACGACCCGGGGCTGGTGGATCGGCCCGGGGACCTGGCCGCCGCCATGCCGGAGGCCCGCGTGCTGGTCGTGCGCAACCGCACGCAGGTCCGGGGGGCGCTGCTGGACGCCGCCCCGCGGCTGGAACTGGTGGGCCGGCTGGGCGTCGGCCTCGACAATATCGACCTGTCCGCCTGTGCCGGGCGCGGGATCGCCGTGCGCCCCGCGACCGGGGCCAACGACCTGTCCGTCGCCGAATACGTCATCACCGCCGCCATGGCGCTGCTGCGCGGGGCCTACGGGGCCAGCGACGCCGTCGCCGCCGGGGACTGGCCGCGCCAGGCGCTGGTCGGGCGCGAACTGTCCGGCAAGGTGCTTGGGCTGGTGGGCTACGGTGCCATCGCGCGCGAAACCGCGCGCCGGGCGGTGGCGCTGGGGATGCGCTGTATCGCGCATGATCCCCATGTCGCGCCGGGGGATCCGGCCTGGGGCGGAACCGGGCGCCGGGATCTCGACGGCCTCCTGACCGAGGCCGACGTGGTCAGCCTGCACGTGCCGCTCACCGACGGAACGCGCCGCATGATCGATGCCGCCGCGCTGGGCCGCATGAAGGACGGCGCGGTGCTGATCAACGCCGCCCGCGGCGGCGTGGTGGACGAAGACGCGCTGGCCGCGGCGCTGGCGGCGGGACAGATCGGCGGTGCCGCGCTCGACGTCTTCGAGACCGAACCGCTGAGCGCGGAGGCGGGCGCGAAGTTCCGCGGCCTGTCCAACCTGATCCTGACGCCGCACATCGCCGGCGTGACCGCGGAATCGAATACGCGCGTCTCGGACATGATCGCCGGGATCGTGCTGGAACACCTGGAAAAGGGAGCCTGAGCATGCCCGTGCTGTCCCCGGCCGAGGCCGAGACCCTCGCCGCCGCCGCGCTCGAAGCCAACCGCGTCGCGCCGGTGAACGCCGAAAGCGTCGCCCGGGCGCTGGTCGCGGCTGAACTCACGGGGCAGGCCGGGCACGGCCTGCGCCGGGTGCTGTCCTACGCGGCGCAGGCCAAGAGCGGCAAGGTCGATGGCCACGCCGCGCCCCGCGCCGAGCGGATGCGCCCCGGCGCGCTGCTGGTCGACGCGGCCTCGGGCTTTGCCTACCCGGCGCTGGACCGCGCCTGCGCGGACCTGCCCGCGATGGTGCGCGACCAGGGCATCGCCATCGCCGGGATCGCGCGCTCGCACCATGCCGGGGCCGTGGGACAGGTGGTGGAACGGCTGGCCGGGGACGGGCTGGTGGCGATGATGTTCGCCAACTCGCCGGCCGCGATGGCCCCCTGGGGTGCCAGACGCGCGCTCTTCGGCACGAACCCCATCGCCTTCGCCTGCCCGCTGGGCGGTGATGCGGCGCCGATCGTCGTCGACCTGTCGCTGTCGCGCGTGGCGCGCGGCAAGCTGATGGCCGCCGCGCAGAAGGGCGAACCCATCCCCGAGGGTTGGGCGCTCGACCCGGAGGGCCGGCCGACGACCGATCCCGCCGCGGGCATGGCCGGCACGATGGCGCCGCTGGGCGATGCCAAGGGCACGGCGCTGGCGCTTATGGTGGAGCTGCTCTCGGCTGGGCTGACGGGCAGCAACTATGCCTACGAGGCCTCGTCCTTCTTCGAGGGCGAAGGCGCCCCGCCCCATGTCGGCCAGAGCATCATCGCCATAGACCCGGCGCTCTTCGCGGACGGCACCGCGCGTTTCGCGGCGATGGCCGCCGAGATCGCGGGCGCCGAGGGCGCGCGCCTGCCGGGGCGCCGCCGCCAGGAGCTGCGCGCGCGGCTCGAGGCGGAGGGGATCAGCGTCGACGCGGCCCTGATCGCAGAGATCCAGGCCATCACCTGAGGCCCGCGCGCCGGGCCGGGCCTTGCGCCGCCCGGCGCCCTGCCACACACTCCGGACCGGCGGGGAGATCCCGTATCCGCGGCCATTCTCGGGACCGGAGCGCATGTTCGAAACCCTGGGCCTTCCGGCCCTGATCGGTCTTTTCGTCGCCGCCGGCGCGGTGATCTTCGTCGCCGGCATCCGGATGACCGGCCTTGCCGACCGGCTGGCGGACCGCACCGGGCTGGGCGAGGCGGTCGCGGGCGCGGTGCTGCTGGGCGCGGCGACGTCCTTCTCGGGGTCCATCGTGTCGCTCACCGCGGCGCTGGACGGGCACGCGGCGCTGGCGTTTTCCAACGGGATCGGGGGGATCGCTGTGCAGACGGCCTTCCTCGCGCTGGCCGACCTGGTCTATCGCCGCGCCAATCTCGAACACGCCGCCGCCGAGCTGGCCAACCTCTTCCAGTGCGTGACGCTCTTCATCCTGCTCATGTTGCCGCTGCTGGCCCATACCGCGCCGGAGGTGGCGATCTGGGGCGTTCACCCGCTGTCGCTCGCGATTCCGGTCGTCTACGCGATCGGGGTGCGGGCGACGGGGCAGGTGCGCTCGGCCCCGATGTGGCGGCCGGTGGGCACCCGCGAGACCCGCACCGACGCGCCTGACGAGGCGCGCAGCCGCAGCGGCAGCGTCGCGCTGCTGGTGCAGTTCGCGGTGGTGATGCTGTTCATGGGGGTGGCCGGATGGGTCATCGCCAAGATCGCCGAATCGCTGATCCTGCGGCTCGATCTCTCGCAGTCGCTGGTGGGCGCGCTGATGACGGCGGTCGTCACATCGCTGCCGGAACTGGTCACGACGCTGGCCGCGGTGCGCCGCCGCGCGCTGCAGCTTGCCGTGGGCGGGATCATCGGGGGCAACACCTTCGACACGCTTTTCCTGACGATCTCGGACATCGGGTACCGCGACGGCCCGATCTATGCCGCTCTCGGGCCGGGCGATTTCTTCTGGCTCGTTATCGGCGCGCTGATGACGGCGGTCCTGCTGGCCGGGCTGATCCTGCGCGAGCGCAACGGCCCCGCCCGGATGGGACTCGAGAGCGTGCTCCTGCTGGTGATTTACGCCGCCGCGGTTGCGGTGCAGGTCTGGCGTGGTTGAGCGACACGCGGCGCCATACCGCGCCCTGCCGGGGCAGGGGGCTGTTGGCGTTGCGCGCGGGGCTGTTATCTATGCGGGTGAGACCAGTGCCGGGAGACCGCGATGAACAGGACGAGTGCGCCCCCAGAACGTGAAACCCTCACCTTCGAGAGCGATCCGGGCGCCGGGCGGTCGCGCTGGATCGCCGGTGCGCTTGTCGTCGTGCTCGCGGCCTGGCTCGGCAGCGGGGTTCTCTTTCCCGCGCCCGAGGAGGCGGAGGACGGCGCCGTGGCGGGCAATCCCGGCCCGGTGGCCGTCGCGGTGCGCCCCTCGGCGGCGGAGCAGATCACGCAGTATTTCGTGGCCGAGGGGCAGGCACAGCCCGATCGCATGACCGCGATCCGCGCCGAGACCGGCGGCGAGGTCGCGGAGGTGCTGGCCGAGAAGGGCGCGATGCTCGAGGCCGGCCAGGTCATCGCCCGGATCGGCCTGGCGCAGCGTGCCGCCGAGCGCGACCGCGCCGAGGCCGAACTCGCGCGGGCGCGGCGGGATTTCGAGAATGCCGAGACGTTGCTCGACCGCGGCGTGGCGACGGTGGATCGCGTGGCCCGCACCCGCGCGGCGCTCGCGGCGGCCGAAGCGCAGGTCGCGGCCGCGCAGGAGGCGGTCGAGAACGCGACGCTGCGCGCCCCCTTCGCCGCGCGGCTCGAGTCGCTGGCGATCGAGCCCGGGGAATTCGTCGCCCTGGGCGCCGAGATCGGGCGCGTCGTCGACAGCGATCCGCTGACCGTGACCTTCCGGGTGCCCCAGCAGGCCCGCGGCCGTCTCTCCGAGGGGCAGGAGGCGGCGGTGCGCTTCATCACCGGCGAGGAACGCACCGGGCGGCTGACCTTCCTCGGGGCCGCCGCCGATCCCGAGACCCGGACCTTCGCGGCGGAGGTCGAGGTCGCGAATGCCGACGGGGCGGTGCCCGCCGGCGTCAGCGCCGAGCTGCGCCTGCCGACGGGCGAGGCGAGGGCGCATTTCCTGTCGCCCGCGATCCTCTCGCTCAGTGCCGAGGGGCGGCTCGGCATCAAGACCGTGGACCCCGAGGATCGCGTCGTCTTCCGGCCCGTCGAGATCCTGCGCGCCCAGACCGACGGGGTCTGGGTGTCGGGCCTGCCCGACAAGGTCCGGATCATCACCGTGGGCCAGGGATTCGTGCGCGACGGTGAAACCGTCGATCCGCGCCCCGAGGACGCGCTCGGGACCGGGGCGCGGCGCGGGGCGCCACCCGCGGCGCCGGATACCGGCGCAGGCGCCGAATGAGCGGCCTGATCGACGCCGCCTTCTCGCGCGCCCGAGTCGTGGCGCTCGCGCTGGTCTTCATCCTGGCGGCCGGGGCCTATGCCTATGTGGCGATCCCCAAGGAAAGCACGCCCGAGATCCCGATCCCGACCATCTATGTCGTCACCACGCTCGAGGGCATTTCGCCCGAGGACAGCGAGCGGCTGCTGGTCGAACCGCTGGAAACCGAGCTGGCCTCGGTGTCGGGGCTGAAGGAGATGCGCGCCAGTGCCGGCGAGGGCTTCGGGTCGGTCACGTTGGAATTCGAACCCGGCTTCGACTCCGACGAGGCGCTGGACAGCGTGCGCGAGGCCGTCGACCGCGCCCGGACCGACCTGCCGCAGGACGCGACCGATCCCAGCGTCAACGAGGTCAACACCGCGCTCTTCCCGATCCTGACGGCGGTGCTGTCCGGGCCGGTGCCCGAACGCGCGCTGAACGACCTGGCCGAAGCGCTGAGGGATGACGTCGAGGCGCTCGAAGGTGTGCTGGAGGTCGAGATCGGCGGCGCGCGCGACGCGCTGCTCGAGGTGCTGATCGATCCGACGGTCTTCGAGACCTACAACATCTCCTTCGACGAGCTGATCGGCCAGATCACCCGCAACAACCGCCTGATCGCGGCCGGCGCGATCGAGACCGGGGCGGGCCGGATCGTGCTGAAGGTGCCGGGGTTGATCGAGAACGTCGAGGACGTGATGGAACTGCCCGTGAAGGTGCGCGGCAACACGGTCGTCACCTTCGCCGATGTCGCCACGGTGCGGCGCACCTTCGAGGATCCGGACGGATACGCCCGGATCAACGGGCAGCCGGCGCTTGCGCTCGAGATCAAGAAGCGCGCGGGCGCCAACATCATCGAGACCGTCGCCGCGGTGAAACGGGTCGTCGCCGAGGGCCGCGCGGACTGGCCGTCCACCGTGCGGATCGATTACCTCCAGGACCAGGCCGAGCAGGTCCAGACCATCCTCGACGATCTCGAGTCGAACGTCATCGCCGCGGTGATCCTGGTGATGATCGTGATCATCTGGGCGCTGGGTGTGCGACCCGCGATCCTGGTCGGGCTGGCCATCCCCGGCGCGTTCCTGTCGGGTGTCGCGGTGCTCTATGCCATGGGCTACACGATGAACATCGTCGTGCTGTTCTCGCTGATCCTGGTGGTGGGGATGCTGGTGGACGGCGCCATCGTCACGACCGAGCTTGCGGA
>CAJXYS010000069.1 GCA_913063035.1 uncultured Maritimibacter sp.
GGCTCGCTTTCCGACTGGCGGAGCGCGATCTCGGCCTTGGCGCGCACCGTGGCCAGCGGGGTGCGGACCCGGTGCGCGGCCTCGGCGATGAAATCCTCCGTCCGCCGGAGTGCGCCGCGCAGGCGATCCATGAAACTGTTGAGCGCGACGAGCAGCGGCAGGAGTTCCTTCGGCGCCTCGCTGCGCACCGGGCGCAGGTCGTGCGGGCCGCGGCGGCGCACGGATCCGGCCAGCCGGTTCAGCGGGCGGAGCGCGCTTTGCGCCGCCGCCCAGCTGAGCCCGCCGGCCAGCAGGAAGAAGCCGACGCCCAGCACCGCGGCCGAGTTGGAGATATTGGCCGAGATCTCTTCCTGCCGGTTGCGGGTCTGGGCAACCAGGACGTCCACGTCGACCGGGCGGGTCTCGACCGAGATGCGGCGGGTCATGCGCGCGATGCGAACGGGTTCCCCGCGATAATCCAGCGTCTCGAAGCCGAGCGCGCCGGGCCGGGGGGCAGCCCCCGGCAGCGGCAGGTCGCCATAGCCCGTCAGGGTGGTTCCGTCGGCGACGATCCGGTAGAAGACCCGGTCCTCGGAAATCGTGCCGAGCATGGCCAGCGCGGCATAGGGGATATCGACCAGCACCTCGCCGTTCTCGGCGCGCACCTCCTCGGCGATGGAGGTGGCCGAGGCGCCGAGCACGTTGTCCTGCGTCTCCTGCGCGGTTTGCTGGGCGAAGGTCCTGACGGTCAGATACAACAGCAGCGACAGGATCGCCGCCACCAGCAGAAGCTGCAGGACCAGCCGGCGACGCAGCGAGACGCTGGCGCGCAGGGGCTCCGTCACGGACCCGTCATCCGGTAGCCGATCCCGCGCATGGTCTCGATCTGCACCGAGGAGGCCCGCAGCTTCTTGCGAAGCCGTCCGACATAGACCTCGATCGCGTTCTCCGACACGTCGTCGGAGAAGGAAAACAGCCGGTCGACGAGCTGGCTCTTGGAAAATACCCGCCCGGGCGCGGACAGGAACACTTCCAGCAGGCGCAGTTCGCGGTTGCGCAGGTCCTGGCGCTCGCCCGCCACGGTGACCACGGCGTTCAGCGGGTCGAAGACCAGGTCGCCGAAGCTCAGCTCGTTGCGCGCGGTGCCCTGGCGCCGGCGCAGCACGGCGCGGCAGCGCGCCTCGAGCTCGGTGAAGTCGAAGGGCTTGGTGATGTAGTCGTCCGCGCCCAGATCCAGCATCGAGACGCGGTCGGACACCTGGCTGCGCGCGGTCAGCACGATGACCGGCGTCTCGCGCCCGCTGGCGCGGTGACGGTCGAGGAAGCTGCGCCCGTCGCCGTCGGGCAGCATGATGTCGAGCAGCACCAGGTCGTAGCTCGCGCCGGCCATGCAGTCCTCGACCGTCGCCAGATCGCGGGCGATGTCGACGGCGTGGCCGTCCAGCGCCAGCCGGTCGGCCACGGCGCGGGCCAGTTCGTCGTTGTCCTCGATCAGCAGGAACCGCATCGGATTTTCCCGTTTGACAGGTTGATGTCAGATTCCCGGACCAGTGTGGCGAATGCAAGGGCCATGCGGCCCCGCGCAAAATGGGAGGAATACCGATGAAACATCAAAGCGTGACCCGCAGGGTCGTGCTGGCCGCGGCTGCGGCCTTCACCTTCGCGACCCCGTCCTTCGCCGACGGCCACCAGATGATGGACAGCGTCCACTTCCTGATCCCCGGCGGGGCCGGCGGCGGCTGGGACGGCACGGCGCGCGGCACCGGCGAGGCGCTGACCGAATCCGGGCTCGTTGGCACCGCGACCTACGAGAACATGTCCGGCGGCGGCGGCGGCAAGGCGATCAACTACATGATCGAGAACGCCGAGAGCCTCGAGGACACGTTGATGGTGAACTCCACGCCCATCGTGATCCGCTCGCTCACGGGGGTCTTTCCCTACAACTTCCGCGACCTGACGCTGGTCTCCGGGACCATCGGCGATTACGCCGCCCTGGTCGTGCCGAAGAACAGCGATCTGGACACCATGGACGATCTTCTCGCGCTCTACCGTGAGAACCCGGCCGACATGGCGATCGGCGGCGGGTCGGTGCCGGGCGGCATGGATCACCTGGTCGCGGCGATGGTCATGGAAGCCGCGGGCGAGGATCCGACCGGGTTCAACTACATCGCCTATGACGCCGGCGGCAAGGCCATGGCCGGGCTCCTGTCGGGCGAGATCGACGCGCTCTCGACCGGCTTCTCGGAGGCCGTCGACCTGGCGCGGCAGGACGAGGTCAAGATCCTGGGCGTGACCGCCGAGGAGCGCGTGCCGACCTACGGGGACGCGCCGACCATGATGGAGCAGGGCATCGACGCAAGCTTCGTGAACTGGCGCGGCTTCTTCGCGGCGCCGGACCTGCCGCAGGAAAAGCTCGACGCCTATCTCGAGACGATCGACGCCATGTACGAGACCGACGCCTGGGAAGAGGTGCGCGCCCGGAACGGCTGGGTGAACATCCACAACCCCGGCGACGAGTTCCGCAGCTTCCTCGAAAAGCAGGAAAAGCAGATCGGCGACCTGATGAAGAAGCTCGGCTTCCTCTGATCGATCCCGCCGGCTGACTGCCAATGGACCCTTCCCCGCGGATGCGGGGGAGGGCCGCTGCCAACCCGACCCGCAAAAGGAGCGTCGCGATGGCCCTCGATCGCTGGATCGCGCTGATCTTCCTGATCATCTGCCTCGTCTACGGCTACTCGGCCTTCATGCTGATGGATGCCTTCCTGCCGCCCTTCATGCAGCGCAACCCCGTCTGGCCCTCCACCTTTCCCAAGGTGCTTTCCGTGCTGGGCGTGGTCGTGTCGCTGGTGATCCTGACCGGGATCGAGAAGCCCGGCGGCGCCAAGGAGGACAGCCCGACCGACATCAACTGGCGCCGCCTCCACGAATACGAGCTCGGGCAGGCGATCTGGCTGATGGTGATGATGGTGGCCTACGCGCTGCTGTTGCGCCCGATCGGCTTCCTGGCCGCGACTTTCCTCTTCCTGGTGCTGGCCAGCGCGCTTCTGGGCGAACGGCGCTGGATCACCATGCTGGTCGCCTCCGCCGTCGCGTCCGGCGGCGTCTGGTACCTGGTGCAGGAGGTGCTGGGCATCTTCCTGAGCCCGTTCCCCGCCTTCCTCTGAGGAGAGAGACATGCTCGAAGGCATCCTGATCGGCCTGTCCACGGCCTTCTCCGTCACGAACATCCTCATGGTCATCGGCGGCTGCCTCATCGGCACCTTCATCGGGATGCTGCCGGGGCTCGGGCCGATGTCGATCATCGCCATCATGATCCCGGTCGCGATCGGGATCGGCGACCCCTCCGCGGCGCTGATCCTGCTGGCGGGCGTCTATTACGGCGCGATCTTCGGCGGCTCGACCTCGTCGATCCTGCTGAACGCGCCGGGGGTGGCCGGCACCGTGGCCACCAGCTTCGACGGCTACCCGATGGCGCGTGCCGGCAAGGCCGGCAAGGCGCTGACCATCGCCGCGATTTCCAGCTTCGCGGGCGGCACCATCGGCGCCGTGCTCCTGATGATCTTCGCGCCGGCGCTCGCCTCGGTCGCGCTGTTGTTCCACTCGGCCGAATACTTCGCGCTGATGGTTGTCGGGCTCTCGGCCATCGCGGCTTTCGCCGGGACCGGGCAGGTTGGCAAGGCGCTGCTGATGACCGTGGCCGGGCTGATCATGTCGACGGTGGGCGAGGGCGCGCTGTTCAACATGCCGCGCTTCACCATGGGGCTGATGGACCTGCAGTCGGGCTTCAACTTCATTACCCTGGCCATGGCCATCTTCGCGCTGCCCGAGGCAATTTTCCTCGTGCTCGACCCGTCCCGGTCGAAGACGCCCCAAGGCGAGAAGGGCGGCAAGATCACCGGGCTCCGGATCACCGGCGACGAGGCCCGCCAGATCGCGCCGGTCGTCGGGCGCCAGTCGGTGCAGGGGTTCCTGATCGGGGTTCTGCCGGGGGCGGGCGCGACGATCGCCTCCTTCCTCGGCTACGCGGTGGAGCGCAACATCGCCTCCACCGAAGAGCAGAAGGAGTTCGGCAAGGGCTCGATCAAGGGGCTGGCCGCGCCGGAATCGGCCAACAACGCGGCCTCCACCGGCTCTTTCGTGCCGCTTCTCACGCTCGGCATTCCCGGCTCGGGGACCACGGCGATCCTGCTCGGGGCGCTGATCGCGCTCAACGTCACGCCGGGGCCGCGGCTGATGGTGGACAGCCCCGAGATCTTCTGGGCGGTCATCATCTCGATGTATCTCGGCAACGTGATCCTGCTGATCCTGAACCTGCCGCTGATCCCCTACATCGCCAAGCTGCTCTCGGTGCCGCGGAACTTCCTCATTCCCTTCGTGCTCTTCTTCACGATGATGGGCAGCTATATCGGGCAGAACAACGCGACCGAACTGCTGTTGCTGGTGGGCATCGGCGTCGTCGCCACCATCCTGCGCTTTGCCGATTACCCGCTGGCGCCGTTGCTGATCGGCTTCATCCTCGGCCGCATGCTCGAGGACAACTTCGCCCGGTCCATGCAGCTCTATGACGGGGCGGGGTTCATCATGGAGCGGCCGATGACGCTGGCGCTGCTGGTGCTGGCGCTGCTGCTGGTGGTGGTGCCGGCCTATCGCGCCCGCCGTGCACGGGCCCGGGCGAAAGGCGTGGCCGACGGTGACTGAGACCGCCCGCGCGCTCTGGCGCAAACGCGGAACGGCGCTGCTGGCCGCGGTCCTCGGGGCCGCGGCCTTCCTGCTGGCCGGCTTGCCGCTGCCGCTCTTGCTGGGCCCCATGGCGGGCTGCCTCGTTTTCGCGCTGTCGGGCGCGCGGATGGCCGGCATGGGCGTGGCGGGCGTCTTCATGCGGACCTTCCTGGGGGTCGCCATCGGCGCCTCGATCACGCCCGAGGTTCTGGGGCAGGTGCCCGGCATGGCGGCGTCGCTGGCGGTGATCCCGGTCCTGGTCGTCGCCACGGGTCTGCCCGGCTATGTCTTCTTCCGGCGGGTGGCCGGGTTCGACCCGCCCACGGCCTTCTATTCGGCGATGCCTGGCGGCCTGCAGGACATGCTGGTCTTCGGCGAGGAGGCGGGCGGCGATCCGCGCGCGCTGTCGCTGGTGCACGCGACGCGGGTGCTGGTGATCGTGACCGCCGCACCCTTCGTCCTGACGCTGGCCTATGACCTGGACCTGACCCGTCCACCGGGGGAGCCCGCCAGCGCCATCCCGCTTTGGGAAATCGCCGTGATGACCGCCGCCGGCGTCGCCGGCTGGAAGATCGGCGAACGCGTGGGGCTCTTCGGGGCCTCGATCCTCGGCCCGCTGATCCTGACCGCGCTGCTGAGCCTTGCCGGCGTGATCGAGCACCGCCCGCCGGCGGAAATCATCTGGGCCGCGCAGTTCTTCATCGGGATCGCGGTGGGCGCGAAATATGCCGGCATCACCGCGCGCGAATTGCGCCGCGACGTGACCGCCGGGCTGGGCTATGCCGTGATCCTGGCGCTGGTCAGCCTGACCATCGTGGAAATCGTGCTGCAGTTCAGCCCGGCCGAACCGCTGGAGGTCTTGCTGGCGTTCCTGCCGGGCGGGCAGGCCGAGATGGTGATCATCGCGATCCTCGCCGGGGCCGATCTCGCCTTCGTGGTGACCCATCACCTGTTGCGGATCATGGTGGTGATCCTGCTCGCGCCCATCGTTTTCGGCCGGTTCCGGCGCTGAGACCATCCCCGGCCCCGAAATGCGGCGAGAGGGCGTTACTCCTCGCCGAATCCGGGTAAGATGCGCGGCGAGGGGCAGACGGGTCGGGCGATGCAGGGCGAGACCGAAACGGCAGGCGGCGCGGCGGTGGACCGCGCGGGGCTGACCAGCGCCGAGGCCGCGCGACGGCTGGCGAAGTACGGCCCGAACACGCTGGCCGAGGCGCAGCCTGTCTCGGCGCTGGCCATCCTGGCCCGCCAGTTCACCGGCTTCCTGGTGCTGATCCTGATCGTCGCGGCCGCGGTCGCCTTCTTTCTCGGCGAGGTGATCGACACGGTAGCGATCACGCTTGTGGTGCTGCTGAACGGCGTTCTGGGCTTCGTGCAGGAATGGCGGGCGGAAACGGCGCTGGCCGCGTTGCGCGGCATGCTCAGCCCGCGGGCCCGTGTCGTGCGCGACGGGCAGGAGACCTATGTCGAGACCCGCGCGCTGGTACCCGGCGACGTCGTCATCCTCGAGGCGGGCGACCGCGTGCCGGCCGATATCCGGCTGTCGACCGCGATGACCCTGCAAGCCGACGAGAGTGCGCTCACCGGCGAATCCCTGCCTGTCCCCAAGACCGCCGACGACGGCGCGGCGGCCGAGGTCTTCATGGGCACCTCCATCGTGGCGGGTCGGGGCGAGGGCGTGGTCACCGCCACCGGCAGCCGGACCGGGTTCGGCGAGATCGCCGTGCTGACCGGGTCGGTCGGCACGCAGCCCACGCATCTGCAGCGCCAGCTCTCGCGGCTCGCCCGCCAGATGGGGCTGGCCGCGCTTGCCCTGGGCGCGCTGATCGCCGCGCTCGGTTTCCTGGGCGGCCGTCCCCCCATCGACATGGTGCTCACCGGGCTGTCGCTCGCGGTGGCGGTGGTGCCCGAGGGTCTGCCGGCGGTCGTGACGATCACCCTGGCGCTCGGCGCCTCGGCGATGGTGCGGCGCAAGGCGCTGGCGCGGCGCCTGCAAGCGGTGGAGACGCTGGGCGCGGCCTCCGTCATCTGCACCGACAAGACCGGAACGCTGACCGAGAACAAGATGACCGTGGCCGAGATATGGCTGCCGGGCGGACGCTACCGGGTGACCGGAACCGGCTATGATCCCGCGGGCCATATCGAGCGCGACGGCCGCCATGTCCGGCATGGGGACGACGCCGACCTGGGCGGGCTGCTCGAGGTCGCCGCCGGCTGCAACAACGCCCGGCTGGAGCGTGCCGGCGACGACTGGCGCATGCTGGGCGAGCCGACAGAAGGGGCGCTGATGACGCTGGCCTACAAGGGCTGGACCCCGCTGCCCCGCGCGGGCGCGATCGTCGCGGAAATCCCCTTCAGCAGCGACCGCAAGCGCATGAGCGTCGTGATGCGCGACGGCGAGGGCGGCCACGCTCTGCTGGTCAAGGGCGCGCCCGAGCAGGTGCTGGCGGTCTCGCGGCGCTATCGCGGGGCGGGCGGGACCGCGCCGCTGGACCCCGAGGCGCGGGTGCGGATCGAGCATGCCTACGCGGAGATGGCGGAGCAGGGGCTGCGCGTGATCGCCTTCGCGCGCCGTGGCGCCGCGGGGCCTGACGACACCGCCGAGGAAAACCTCGAGTTCCTGGGTCTTGCGGGGCTGATCGACCCGCCCCGCCCCGAGGTTGCCGAGGCGGTCCGGCTCTGCCGCAGTGCCGGCATCCGCACCGTCATGATCACCGGCGACTCGCCCGTGACCGCGGCCGCGATCGCGCGGCGACTCGGTATGCCGGTGGACCGGGTCCTGACCGGCGCCGAGCTGGAGGAGATCGGCGACGCGGAGCTTGGCGAGATTCTCGGGGGCGCGCCGCTCTTCGCGCGCAGCGCCCCCGCCCACAAGATGCGGATCGTCGAGATCCTGCAGGCGCAGGGGCAGATCGTCGCCATGACCGGCGACGGCGTCAACGACGCGCCGGCCCTGAAGCGCGCCGATATCGGCGTGGCGATGGGCCAGCGCGGCACGGACGTGGCGCGGGACGCCGCCGACCTGGTGCTGCTCGACGACAATTTCGCCACCATCGTCCGCGCCGTGCGCGAGGGGCGGCGCCAGTTCAGCAACGTGCAGAAATTCGTCCGCTACCTCTTGTCGTCCAACGCCGGCGAGGTGCTGGCCATCATGGTGAACCTGATGCTGGGCGGGCCGCTGGTGTTCCTGGCCACGCAGATACTCTGGATGAACCTCGTCACCGACGGCGTGACGGCGGTCGCGCTGGGGCTGGAGCCGGCGCGGCGCGACCAGATGGATCGCCCGCCACGCCCGGCCGAAGGCCCGATCCTCGGGCGGGCGGGGCTGTTGATGATCCTGGGCTTCGGGCTCTATACCGCGGCGGCGAGCCTCTCGATCTTCTACGCGGTCCTCGCCGGGGGCGGGGATACGACGCTGGCGCGCACCGCGGCCTTCACCGGCATGGTCGTCTTCGAGAAGGTGAGCGTCTTCGCGTTCCGCTCCTTTACCCAGCCGTGCTGGCGGATCGGCTGGACGTCCAACCCGGTGCTGATCGCGGCCTTCCTGGCGATGCTTGGCGTGCAGGCGGCGGCGGTCTACTGGGCGCCGCTTCAGCTGCTGCTCTCGACCGCGCCGCTCGCGGCAGGTCACTGGCTGGCCATCGCGGCGCTGGCGCTGCCGCTCGTCGTGGTGCCGGAAATCCTGAAGACCTGGCTGGCGCGGCGCGCGGGCGGACGGTCGGGCGCCTGATCGCCCGCCGCCCGCCATGGCTCAGCTGCCTGCGCGGATGCCGTCCTCGGCCGCCTGGGCCGGGACGAGGGCGCGGACGAGGGCCTGCATGTCCAGCATCCCCACCTGTTCGCCCTCGCGCATCACGCGGTAGGCATGCGACGTGTCGCCGCCCGAGATCGCGATCACCGATTCGAGCGTCGCGTCATGGTCGACCTCGCCCGCGGCATCGGCGGGCGGCTCGGTCGTCTGTTCCATGATCGAGCGCACGCGCAGCACGCGGGCGCGGTTTATGTCGCTGATGAAGTCCACGATGTAGGGATCGTTCGGGTGCAGCAGGATTTCCTGCGGCTCGCCCTGCTGAACCACGTAGCCGTCCTTCAGGATCACCAGGTGATCGGCCAGTTTCAGCGCCTCGTCGAGATCATGGGTGATGAAGATGATGGTCTTGTGCAGCTCCGCCTGCAGTTCCAGCAGCAGATCCTGCATGTCCGTGCGGATCAGCGGGTCGAGCGCCGAGAACGCCTCGTCCATCAGCATGATCTCGGAATTCGAGGTCAGCGCGCGGGCGATGCCGACCCGTTGCTGCATGCCGCCCGACAGCTCGTGCGGATAATACCCGCCATACCCGTCGAGACCGACCCTGGCGAGCCACTTCTCGGCCTCCGCCAAATACTCCGGCCGCGGCACCCCCCGCACGGCCAGCGCCATGCCGGCGTTTTCCAGCACCGTGCGATGCGGCAACAGGGCAAATTTCTGGAACACCATGGACATGCGTTCCTGGCGGAGCCGGCGCAGCGCGACCGGGCCATAGCCGGTGATATCCTCGCCATCCACGGTGATCTCCCCGGCCGTGGGTTCGATCAGCCGGTTGAGATGCCGGATCAGCGTCGACTTTCCGGACCCCGACAGGCCCATGATGACGGTGATCTCGCCGTCGCGCATGTCGACATTGATATCGTTCAGCCCCAGCACATGGCGGTGCTTTTCCAGGAGTTCGGTCTTGCCGAGCCCGTTCCGCACATGGGGCAGAACGGCCTGCGGCGTGGGGCCGAAAAGCTTGTAGAGATTGCGGACACGAACCTTGATGCCGTCTTCCATGACCGCCCCCTAGTGTTTCTGTGCCGCGTTGATACGGGCGAGCGCGGCCTTGGTGACGCGGTCGAGGATGACGGCGAGCAGCACGATGCCGAGGCCGGCGACGAGGCCGACGCCAAGCTCCAGGTTGCGGATGCCGCGCAGCACCAGCACGCCGAGACCCGGCGCCGAGACGAGGCTGGCGATCACCACCATGGCGAGGCTCATCATGATCGTCTGGTTCACGCCCGCCATGATGTTGGGCAGCGCCAGCGGGATCTGCACGCCGAAGAGCTTCTGGCGGTCGGTCATGCCGAAGGCGTCGGCGGCCTCGATCACGTCCTTGTCCACCAGGCGGATGCCGAGATCGGTCAGCCGGATCACCGGCACGATGGCATAGAGGATGATGGCGATGCCGTAGAGCTTGGACTCGGTGACGCTGAACAGGAAGATCAGCGGGATCAGGTAGACGAAGGGCGGCAGGGTCTGAAGCATGTCCAGCACCGGGATCGTCATGCGCTGCATGGTGTCGCTGCGTGACATGGCGATGCCGATGGGCACGCCGATGAGCACGCAGAGGAAGGCGCAGACGAAGATGATCGAGAGCGTCTGGATCGCGTAGTCGTAATGGTCGATGAAGGCCAGCAGCATGACGCAGATGGCGACGAAGCCCACCAGCTTCACCGAGCGGGTGACGGCGTAGACCACCGCCAGGATCGCCGGGATGACGATCCACCAGGGCACGGTCAGCATGGTGTAGAGCGCCCCGTCCAGCGCCCAGCTGAGCGGCTGCGTGACCGGGTCGAGCACCACCTGCAGGTCGTCCTTGACCGCCAGGAACCCCTCTTCGAGGCC
>CAJXYS010000070.1 GCA_913063035.1 uncultured Maritimibacter sp.
GCCCAGGCCTGCAAGGCCCTGCGCGAGGAAGGCTACAGGGTCATCCTGGTCAACTCCAACCCGGCCACGATCATGACCGACCCGGACATGGCCGACGCCACCTATATCGAGCCGATCACCCCCGAGGTCGTCGCGCGGATCGTGGAAAAGGAACGCCCCGACGCGATTCTGCCGACGATGGGCGGGCAGACCGGGCTCAATACCGCGCTGGCGGTGGCCGACATGGGCGTGCTGGAGAAATACGGCGTCGAACTGATCGGGGCCAACCGCGCCGCGATCGAGATGGCCGAGGACCGCAGGCTGTTCCGCGAGGCGATGGACCGGATCGGGCTGGAGAACCCCCGCGCCACCATCGCGGAGACCATGGACGAGGCGATGGCCGCGCTGGAACATGTCGGCCTTCCCGCGATCATTCGCCCCGCCTACACGCTGGGCGGCACCGGCGGCGGGGTTGCCTATAACCGCGACGATTTCGAGCATTACTGCCGCTCGGGGCTGGACGCCTCGCCCGTCAGCCAGATCCTGATCGACGAGAGCCTGCTGGGCTGGAAGGAATTCGAGATGGAGGTCGTCCGCGACAAGGCGGACAACGCGATCATCGTCTGCTCCATCGAGAACGTCGACCCGATGGGCGTGCACACGGGCGACTCGATCACCGTGGCGCCCGCGCTGACGCTGACGGACAAGGAATACCAGATCATGCGCAACGGCTCGATCGCCGTCTTGCGCGAGATCGGCGTCGAAACCGGCGGGTCGAACGTGCAGTGGGCCGTGAACCCCGCCGATGGCCGGATGGTCGTGATCGAGATGAACCCGCGCGTCAGCCGCTCCTCGGCGCTGGCGTCCAAGGCCACGGGCTTTCCGATCGCCAAGATCGCCGCCAAGCTCGCCGTCGGCTACACGCTGGACGAGCTCGACAACGACATCACCAAGGTCACGCCGGCCAGCTTCGAGCCGACCATCGACTATGTCGTGACCAAGATCCCGCGTTTCGCCTTCGAGAAGTTCCCCGGATCCAAGCCGGAACTCACCACCGCGATGAAATCGGTGGGCGAGGCGATGTCGATCGGACGCACCATTCACGAGAGCCTGCAAAAGGCGCTCGCCTCCATGGAAACCGGGCTGTCCGGTTTCGACGAGATCGCCATCGAGGGCGCGCCGGACAAGGCCGCCGTGATCAAGGCCATATCGGCGCGCACGCCGGACCGGATGCGGCTCGTGGCGCAGGCCATGCGCGAGGGGCTCGGCGACGATGAAATCCAGGCGGCAACCGCCTTCGACCCTTGGTTCGTCGCCCGTATCCGCGAGATCGTCGAGGCCGAGGAACGCATCCGCCGCGATGGGCTGCCGGTGACCGAGGAAGGGTTGCGCGGTCTCAAGATGATGGGCTTCACAGACGCCCGCCTCGCCGCGCTCACCGGCCGCGACGAGGGCCAGGTGCGCCGGGCGCGTCACAGGCTCGGCGTCACGGCGGTCTTCAAGCGCATCGATACCTGCGCCGCCGAGTTCGAAGCGCAGACCCCTTACATGTATTCGACCTACGAAGCCCCGGTGATGGGCGAGGTCGAGTGCGAGGCGCGCCCCTCGGATCGCAAGAAGGTGGTGATCCTCGGCGGCGGGCCGAACCGGATCGGCCAGGGCATCGAGTTCGACTACTGCTGCTGCCATGCCTGTTTCGCGCTGACCGGCGCGGGCTACGAGACCATCATGATCAACTGCAACCCCGAGACCGTGTCGACCGACTACGACACCTCGGACCGGCTCTATTTCGAGCCGCTGACGCTGGAACACGTGCTGGAGATCCTGCGCGTCGAACAGGAGAAGGGCACGCTGCACGGTGTGATCGTGCAGTTCGGCGGCCAGACGCCCCTGAAGCTTGCCCGCGCGCTCGAGGCCGAGGGCATCCCGATCCTCGGCACCACGCCCGACGCCATCGACCTGGCCGAGGATCGCGAGCGCTTCCAGCGGCTCCTGAACGAGAACGGGCTGAAGCAGCCCAGGAACGGTCTTGCCCATTCCGACGCCGAGGCTTTCCGCATCGCCGCCGAGGTGGGTTATCCGCTGGTGATCCGGCCCTCCTACGTGCTGGGCGGCCGCGCCATGGAGATCGTGCGCGACGACGAACACCTGACCCGCTATATCGAGGAGGCGGTGGTCGTCTCGGGCGACAGCCCCGTGCTGCTCGACAGCTACCTGTCGGGCGCGGTCGAGATCGACGTCGACGCGCTTTCGGACGGCACCGAGGTGCATGTCGCGGGCGTGATGCAGCATATCGAGGAGGCGGGCGTCCATTCCGGCGACAGCGCCTGTTCGCTGCCGCCCTATTCGCTCGACCCCGCGACCATCGCCGAGCTGAAGCGCCAGACCGAGGTGCTGGCCCGCGCGCTGAACGTGGTGGGGCTGATGAACGTGCAGTTCGCGGTCAAGGACGGCGATATCTACGTCCTCGAGGTGAACCCGCGCGCCTCGCGCACCGTGCCCTTCGTGGCCAAGGCCGTGACCTCGCCGATCGCGTCGATCGCCGCGCGGCTGATGGCCGGCGAGCCACTCTCGGCCTTCCACCATGCCGCCGGCACGCCCTATGAAGGAGTCGAGGTCGGCGGCCCGCTGGCGCTGGCGCCGGCCGAGACCGAGTTCTACTCGGTCAAGGAGGCGGTCCTGCCCTTCGCCCGTTTCCCGGGGGTCGACACGATCCTCGGCCCCGAGATGCGCTCCACCGGCGAGGTGATGGGCCGCGACGCGACCTTCGCCCGCGCGTTCCTCAAGGCGCAGATGGGCGCCGGGCTCGACCTGCCGGACTCGGGCAAGGTCTTCGTCTCGGTGCGCGACACCGACAAGACCGCGCAGATGGCCGAGACCGCCCGCACGCTGATCGATCTCGGCTTCGAGATCGTGGCGACCCGCGGGACCGCCGGTTTCCTCGCCGGGGCGGATGTCGCCTGCACAACGGTGAACAAGGTCTACGAGGGCCGGCCGAACATCGTCGACATGCTGAAGAACGGCGAGATCGCGCTGGTGATGAACACCACCGAAGGCCAGCAGGCCGTCGAGGACAGCCGCGATATCCGCGCGGTCGCGCTCTACGGCAAGATTCCGTATTTCACCACCGCCGCCGCGAGCCATGCCGCCGCGCAGGCCATGCGCACCCGCGGCGAAGGCCCGCTGTCGGTGGAATCGCTGCAGGCCGGGTGAGGCGCAGGGCCGCGGCCCTGCGGCCTTGACGGCCCCGGCCCCCGCGGGCCACCCCTGTCAGGGGAACCGCCGGAGGCCGCATGACCGACCAGCCGACACACGCGCTGCTGAAGGATCTGTTCGAGGACACGCCGAACCTGCCGCTCGGCTTCGAGATCTTCCCGCCGCGCACCCCCGCCGCCCGCGCGGCCCTGCGCGATACGGTGATGCATCTCGCGGCCGCGGCGCCGGATCATTTCTCGGTCACGATGGGCGCCGGCGGCACCATCCGCACCGGCACCCACGAGACGTCGGTGGAGGTGATGCGCGCGACCGGCACGCCGGTCATCGCGCATCTGACCGCCCTGGGGCTCAGCCGCGCGGAAATCGACGAGACGGCAGACGCCTTCTGGGCCGAGGGCATCCACGGCATCCTCGCCCTGCGGGGGGATGCCCCGCAGGATCCCGCCGCGGCCGCGCGGCCGGTCAGCTACCACCATGCCACGGGGCTGGTGGCGGCGCTCCGCGCGCGGCACGATTTCCACATCACCGTCGCCGCCTATCCCGAGAAACATCCCGAGGCCGGCACGCTCGAGGAAGACGTCGATCACCTGAAGGAAAAACTCGACGCCGGGGCCTCTGCGGCGATCTGCCAGTTCGTGCTGAATCCCGAGGTCTACGGACGGTTCCTGGATCTCTGTGCGGCGCGCGGCATCACCGCCCCGATCGTCCCCGGGGTCATGCCGCTCGACGACTGGTCGCGGGTACGGAAGTTCGCGGTGCGCACCGGCGCAACGGTGCCGCCATGGCTGGACCGGTTCTTCGCGCATATGGACGCGGCACCCGAACTGGCGCCGCTGCTGGGCACCGCCGCGACGCTCGAACATCTGCGCAGGCTGGTGGCCTACGGCGCGCCCGCGCTGCATGTCTACACGCTCAATCGCTGGGCGGTGCCGCTGGCGCTGGCCCGCGCCATCGGGCGGCCCTGCGACGGGCTGGCCGACCTGCCCCGCCCCGCGCCGCCGCAGGCGGGCTGAGCGCGCTTGCGAGGGGCGCGCGGGCGGGGTAGATCGCCCGCATGGCGAAGCTCTACTTTCACTACTCGACCATGAACGCCGGCAAGTCGACGGTCCTGCTGCAGGCCTCGCACAACTACCGCGAGCGGGGCATGGCGACCTACCTGCTGACCGCACGGCTCGACGACCGGGCCGGCACGGGGCGCATCGCCTCGCGGATCGGGATCGGCGCCGCGGCGGATACCTACGGGCCGGACGACGACCTGTTCGCCCGGGTCGAGGCGCGGCTCGCCCGGGGCGCCGTGGCCTGCATCTTCGTGGATGAGGCGCAGTTCCTGACCGAGCCCCAGGTCTGGCAGCTCGTGCGGGTGGTGGACGATCTCGGCGTCCCGGTGATGTGCTACGGGCTGCGCGTGGATTTCCGCGGCCGGCTTTTCCCCGGCTCCGCGGCGCTGCTGGCGCTGGCCGACGAGATGCGCGAGGTGCGCACCATCTGCCATTGCGGCAAGAAGGCCACGATGGTGGTGCGCATGGACGATGCCGGACGGGTGCTGACCGAGGGCGCGCAGGTGCAGATCGGCGGGAACGAGCGCTACGTCTCGCTCTGCCGGCGGCACTGGCGCGACGCCGTGGGCGACCGCTAGGCGGGCGCCGCGCGCCCCGTCAGACGGCGTTGGGCGGCTCCCGTCCCTCGGCGACCGCGACCAGGTTCTCGACCGCCATCAGTCCCATCGCCTCGCGCACCTCGAGCGCGGCGGTTCCCAGATGCGGCAGCAGCACCGCGTTGTCCAGCGCGCGGAGCCGTTCGGGCACCTGCGGTTCGAACTCGTAGACGTCGAGCCCGGCGCCGGCGATCCGGCCGGTCTCCAGCGCGTCGATCAGCGCCGCCTCGTCGATCACGTCGCCCCGGGCGATGTTCACGAGAATCGCGTGCGGACGCATCGCCGCCAGTGCCGCGGCGCCGACCAGGTGGCGGGTTCCCGCCCCCCCGGGCACGGCCACCGCGACCACGTCGGCCGCGGCCATGACATCCGCGAGCGTGTCGAGCTGGCGCGCGGGCACGCCCGGATCGGCGACGCGCGAGCGGTTGTGAAACACCACCTCCATGCCGAAGCCGTGGTGGCAGCGCCGGGCGATCGCCTTGCCGATACGGCCCATGCCGACGACCCCCAGCGTCTTGCCGGTCACGTGCAACCCCAGCATCTGGGTCGGGTGCCAGCCGTCCCAGGCGCCGGCGCGCACCATCCGCTCGCCCGCGCCGGCACGGCGCGCGGTCATCAATATCAGCGTCAGCGCGATGTCGGCCGTTGCGTCGGTCACCGCGCCGGGGGTGTTGGTCACGGTCACGCCGGCGGCGCGCGCGGCGTCCACGTCGATATGGTTGTAGCCGACCCCGAAATTGGCCAGCACCCGGCAGCGCGGCGCCCCCGCCGTGGCGAAGGCCCCGGCGGTGAAGGCATCGCCCAGCGTCGGCAGGATCGCGTCATGGGTTCCCAGCGCGGCCGCCGCCTCGGCCTCTGTCATCGGGCTCTGGTCGGCACGCAGGGTCACCTCGAAGCGGTCGCGGGCGGCTTTGAGCACGGCGTCGGGCAGGGTGCGCGTGATCAGCAGGCTCAGGGTCAATGCATCCGTCCCCCGTCGGGCACGTCCCGGTCGGGACCGATCAGCACGACCTCGCCCGCGGCGTCGGGCAGGCCGAGCACGAGAACCTCGGACATGAACTTGCCGATCTGGCGGGGCGGGAAATTGACCACCGCCAGCACCTGCCGCCCGACCAGCGTCTCGGGCGTGTAATGCGCCGTGATCTGGGCCGAGGTCTTCCGTTCACCGAGCCCGGCGCCGAAATCGACCCAGAGCTTGATCGCGGGCTTGCGCGCCTCTGGGAAGGGCTCGGCGCGGGTCACGGTGCCGACGCGGATATCGACCGCGCGGAAGTCGTCGAAGGAAATCTCGTCTGCCATGTCTAGCCCGCCAGTTCCCGGCCGCGGTCTGCCGCTGCCTTCACGGCGCGGCGCAGAAGCGGCGGGAACCCCGTATCCTCGTCCATGAGCACCGCGAGCGCGGCGGCGGTGGTGCCGCCCGGGCTGGTGACGTTCTCGCGCAGCTGGGCCGGGCTCTCGGCGGCGTTCTCCGCCAGATCGCCCGCCCCGGCGACCGTCGCGCGGGCAAGCTTCATCGCGAGATCCGGGGCCAGCCCCTGCGCCTCGCCCGCCGCAGCGAGCGTCTCTATCAGGTGGAAGACATAGGCCGGACCGGACCCGGAGACGCCGGTCACCGCGTCCATCTGGTCCTCGCTCTCGAGCCGCACGGTCTCGCCGACGGCCGACATCAGGGCCTCCGCCATTTCCAGCGCGCCCGCACCGGCCGGATCGTTGCCGACCAGCGCGGTGATGCCGTGCCCGACCGCGGCCGGCGTATTGGGCATGGCGCGCACGATCGGCGTTCCGGCCCCCAGCATGGCCTCGAAGGCGCGGATCGGCGTGCCTGCGGCGATGGACACGAAGACCGTTTCGCCGCCGCCCAGCGCCTGCACCTGCGGCACGGCATCGCCCATCATCTGCGGCTTGACCGCCAGCATGCAGACCGCGGGGGCCGCCGGCAGACCGGCGTTGAGCCGCAGCCCCTGCCGGGCCAGCTCCGCGAGTCGCGGGGACGGTTTGGGGTCCAGGACGGTGACCGCTTCGGCGGGAAGTCCACGGGCCAGCCAGCCTTCGAGCAGGGCCGATCCCATCTTGCCGCAGCCGAGGAGAACGATCCCCCGGCTGCCCAGTTCAGTCAAATCCATGCAGTCCTCTTGCGCGTGGGCGGGTGTGTCTACCTGCCCGCGAGCTTAGGCGCGGCCATAGGCCTCTGCAATCGCGACCTGCATCGCCTCCTCGGGCTTGCGGTCGGCCCAGCAGACCAGCTGGAAGGCCGGGTAGAAACGCTCGCAGTTGAGCACCGCCGTGGTCAGCATCCGGTCGATCTGTTCCGGTCCGGCGGCGGCACCGCCCGACAGGACCAGACCGTAGCGGTAGACCATCATCCGCTGCTCGTACCAGTAGGTGAAGGCGCCGGCCCAGCACATGTCGTTGGTGCTGTTCAGCGTCTCGTAAAGCGCCGGAAGCGTGTCTTCGGGCGGCTCCATCTCGAAGGTGCAGATCAGCCGCAGGGTCTCGTCCACATGGGACCAGGCCAGGGTGACCGAATACGTGCGCCACGACCCTTCGACCGCCATGGCGATCTGGTCTTCGCCGACGCGGTCGAAGTCCCAGTCATTATGCTCGGCGAGCGTTTCGACGATGTCGATCGGGTGAAGATCTTCTGTTTGGAGATACTGCTCGAGGTTCGACATGGGCGGCCTCTATGCTATTGCCCCGCGCGGGTCGGAACCCACTAGAAGCTGGGTCATGGACTAAGGATCGGCGGTTCGGCGTCAATCCTTACAAGATATGGTGTGCCCATTTCCCGGGGCTGTAAAGAATAATTTTGGTGACAGCCCAGCAGGACCGGCGGCGCCACGCGGCCGGGGCGCCGGTAAAGATCCGAGAGTTCCGTGGGATAGGGGGCGAATGCCGCTGTCGGCTCAGCCGCTCTTTTTGGCCGTGCCCCGCGTGGCGCTGCGCTTGGGCTTTGCCGCGGCGGCTTCGAGCGCCTCGATCCGCGCCTTCAGCGCCTCGTTTTCCTCGCGCGCCTTCTGGGCCATCGCGCGCACCGCGTCGAATTCGTCGCGGGTGACGAAATCGCGATCGGCCAGCCAGCGGTCGAGAATCGAGCGCATCGCCGTCTCGGCCTCCTGGCGGGCGCCCTGGGCCACGCCCATCGCGTTCGTCATGAGCTGCGAGAGATCGTCGAGCATCTTGTTGCGGGTCTGCATGGGGCCTCCGCCGATTGACATGGCCCTTATATGGCGCGTTGCCCCGGCGCGGACAAGGCCGCGGTTGACAGCGGCGGCGCGTCCGGGAAGGAACGGGACAGAGGCGCGCGACAGGGGCACGAGATGCAGGCGGCGATTCCCTTCCCGAATATCGGGCCGGAGATATTCTCGATCGACATCGGGCCTTTCGCCTTTGCCCTGCGCTGGTATGCGCTGGCCTATATCGTGGGGCTGCTGGCCGGATGGCGGATCATGGTGCGGCTCATGAAGCGCCCGGCGCTCTGGGGGGCGCCGGCGGCCCCGATGCGCCCGACGCAGCCCGAGGAGCTGCTGACCTGGGTGATCCTCGGCGTGGTGCTGGGCGGCCGGCTCGGCTTCGTGGTTTTCTACCAGCCGGGCTATTACCTCGCGAACCCGCTCGAGATCCCGATGATCTGGCAGGGCGGCATGGCGTTCCACGGCGGCGCGCTCGGCGTGGTGCTGGCGGTGCTCGGCTATTGCTGGCGCAACGGCCTGCCCGCGATGCGCGTCGGCGACGCCATCGCCGTGGCGACACCACCGGGGCTGCTTCTGGGCCGGTTGGCCAATTTCGTCAACGGCGAGCTGTGGGGCCGACCCACCGACATGCCCTGGGGCGTGATCTTTCCCGGCGAACGGGCACAGTTCTGCCCCGGTTTCACCGCGCCCTGCGCGCGGCATCCCTCGCAACTCTACGAAGCCGGGCTCGAGGGGCTGGTGCTGGGGGCGTTGATGGTCTGGATGGTGTGGCGGCGCGGGGCGCTACGGGTGCCGGGCCAGATGATCGGGGTTTTCCTCGCCGGCTACGGCGCCGCGCGCACATTCGTCGAAGGCTTCCGCCAGGCCGACGCGCAGTTCACCACGCCCGACAACCCCTGGGGCCACGTGATCCGTTTCGGTGCGGGGCCGGATGCCTGGGGGCTGACCATGGGCCAGGTCCTGTCGCTGCCGATGCTCGTGGCCGGCCTGGCGATCATCCTCGTGGCGCGCCGACGGCACGCGGCGGAGGATGGCTGAGATGACCCCGCTCGAGGAAACGCTCCGCCGCCAGATCGCGCAGACCGGGCCGGTCAGCGTCGCCGATTACATGGCGCTCTGCCTGCTGCACCCGCGGCACGGCTACTACATGCAGGCCGACCCGCTGGGCGCGCAGGGCGACTTCACCACCGCGCCGGAAATCAGCCAGATGTTCGGCGAGATGTTGGGGCTCTGCCTCGCGCAGGCCTGGATGGACCAGGGCAGCCCGGCTCCCTTCACCCTGGCCGAGCTTGGCCCCGGACGCGGCACGCTGATGGCCGACGCGCTGCGCGCGACACGGCCGGTGCCCGGGTTCCACGCGGCGATGCGGCTCGCGCTGGTGGAGGCGAGCCCGGCGCTGCAGGCCCGCCAGGCCGAGGCGCTGGCGGGCTATGCCGTCTCATGGTGCGACGCGGCCACCGATCTGCCCCAAGGGCCGCTCTTCGCGATCGCGAACGAGTTCTTCGACGCGCTGCCGGTGCGCCAGTTCATCCGCGACCCCGCGGGCTGGCGCGAGCGGCGGGTGGGCCTGCGCGACGGCGCGCTGGCCTTCGGCGCGGCGGATCCGCAGGACGTGCCGGAGCTGACCGCAAGGCGCGACGGCACGCGTGACGGCGAACTGGTCGAGTTGCGTCCCGGCGCCGCCCCGGTCATCGCCGAGATCGCCGGGCGCATCGCCGGGGCCGGGGCCGGCGCGGCGCTGATCCTGGACTACGGCGACTGGGAAAGCCGCGGCGACACCCTGCAGGCGGTGCGCGGGCACCGCCCGGTCGATCCGCTGGACGGGCCGGGCACCGCCGACCTGACGGCCCATGTCGACTTCGCGCCCCTCGCCCGGGCGGCGCGCGCTGCCGGTGCGGCGGTCACGCCCCTGACGCCGCAGGGCGTTCTGCTGGAGCAACTCGGCATCACCCCCCGCGCCCAGGCGCTGGCGCGCAACCTCTCCGGCGCGGCACGCGAGTCGCATGTCGCCGCACATCGCCGGTTGACCCACCCCGAGGAAATGGGGAGCCTGTTCAAGGCGATTGGAATTTACCCC
>CAJXYS010000071.1 GCA_913063035.1 uncultured Maritimibacter sp.
AGTGGCGGAGGAGGTGGGATTCGAACCCACGGTGGGCTTTCACCCACGCCGGTTTTCAAGACCGGTGCATTCGACCACTCTGCCACTCCTCCGCGGCCGCAACCGAATAGCGCCACCGGCACGATTCTGGAAGCGGGCTTCGCGTCCCGGGGTCCCGGGCCGTGGCGGGAACCGGCCGGCGGGGCGCCGCGGCGGGCGGCGGCCACTTTCCACACGGGGCGAGTGCCGCTAGGATATCCGCCAAGGCCGGCGGCGAACCGGCAGGATGCGGGCAGGCCGGGCCGAACGGCTCGGAACAGGGGACACGGCATGGCAAGACCACGGATGCGGACCGCCCTTTTCCTCTGCGGGGCCGTCGGGCTCGTCGCGGGCTGCGACGGGCTGCGGCTGCCGATCGGCGGCGGCGGCGGCGGGCAGGATCGCTCGACCGAAGCGCTTGCGCTGCAGACCAAGACCCGGCTCGTCGCGCGCGACGTCGAGGCGCCGGAGGTCTTCCAGATGACCGCCGACGGCAGCTGGGACGGCACGCCCTCCAAGGGCGGCGTCTGGGTCGCCCACCCCGCCGTCGACGAGCCCGAGCGGGTCATCATCCGCTATGCCGGCACCGGCAGTTTCGTGATCGGCGCCCTTTTCCCGCGCGACGATGCCGCCGGCGCCGCGCGCTTCGAGGTCTCCTCGGACGCGGCCGCCGCGCTGGGGCTCGCCCCCGGCATGCCGGCGCCGCTCGAGGTGACGGCGCTGCGCCGCGAAGAGGTGGGCGAGGCCGCCATGGCGGCGCTGGAGGCCGTGGACGCCGCGTCCGCGGCCCCGGAGCCGCGCCCGGACGCCGGCGCACCCGACGCGGCGGCGGCGCGTCCGCCCGAAGATCCGCGCACCCCGCCCCCCGCACAGCCGAGCACGCTGGCCAAGCCCTATGTCCAGATCGGCTTCTTCAGCGTCGAGGCCAACGCCCGGCGCACCGCCGAGGGGTTGCGCCGCGACGGAATCCTGCCCACGGTGCGGGTGCAGGAAACCAGCGGCAAGACCTACTGGCGGGTGATCGTCGGCCCTGCCGCCGACGCCGAGGAACGTGCCGCGCTGCTCGAGACCGTGCGGGGCCAGGGCTTTGCCGATGCCTATTTCGTGACGAACTGACGAATGGATATCTGAAACCTATGAGACAGTTGCGACCGACGACGCTTTTCTCCCTCCTGGCCGCGCTGGTCCTCTCGGGCCCGGCGGCCGCCTTCGACACCCAGGCGCGCGCGGCCTATGTGGTCGATCACGGCACCGGCACCGTGCTGCTGGAAAAGCGCGCGACCGTGCCCCTTCCGCCGGCGTCGATGTCCAAGCTCATGACGCTCAACATGCTCTTCGAGGCGCTGGCCGACGGGCGCGTCACGCTGGAGACCGAGTTCCGCGTCTCGGCCCGGGCCGCGGCGATGGGCGGCTCGACCATGTTCCTCTCCGAGGGCGAGCGGGTGTCGGTCAAGGATCTGATCCCCGGCATCGTGGTCAATTCCGGCAACGACGCCTGCGTGGTGGTGGCCGAGGGGCTCGCCGGCACAGAGGACGCCTTCGCGCGGCTGATGAACGATCGCGCCGTGGCGCTCGGCATGGAGAACTCGACCTTCGCCAACGCGTCGGGCTGGCCACATCCCAACCATCGCATGAGCGTCGAGGATCTCGCCATTCTCTCGGGGCACCTGATCTCGGAGTTCCCGGAATATTACGGCTATTTCGCGCAGGAGGAGTTCCTCTTCGACGGGCGCGCACCGGCCAACAAGAACAACCGCAACCCGCTGCTCGGCATCGGGATCGGCGCCGACGGGCTGAAGACCGGCCACACCGAGGAGGCCGGCTACGGGCTCGCGGCCTCGGCCCGCCAGGGCGACCGCCGGGTCGTCTTCGTCATCACCGGCCTGCCCAGCGCGGCCGCCCGCGCACAGGAGGGCGAACGCATAATCAACTGGGCCTTTCGCCAATTCATCGAGAAAACCCTCGCCGACGCCGGAGAAGAGATCACCCGCGCCCCCGTCTGGCTGGGTGAAAAGCGATCGGTGAGGCTGGTCCCGCGCGAGGACGTGACCGTGATCGTCCCGGCGCTGGTGCAGGACACGCTGGAGGCCCGCGTCGAGTATTCCGGGCCGATCGAGGCCCCGATCGAGCAGGGCCAGGAAATCGCCCGCATGATCATCGAGGTGCCCGACCTGGCACCCTACGAGGTGCCGCTTGTCGCCGCCGAGGCCATCGGGCGCGGCGGCTTCACCACCCGGCTCCAGACCGCCGCGCAGGTGCTCTTCGACCGCATGATCGGCGAGGCGCTGCAGGCGGACGGCTGATGGACGGCGCCGCGCGGTTCATCACCTTCGAGGGGATCGACGGATCCGGGAAATCCACCCAGATCCGGCGGCTCTCCACCCGGCTGGAGTCCGCGGGCATCCCCCATGTCATGACGCGCGAGCCCGGCGGCTCGCCCGGCGCCGAGGAAATCCGGCGGCTTCTGGTCGAGGGCGATCCGGAGCGCTGGTCGGCCGAGACCGAGATCCTGCTCTTCACCGCGGCCCGGCGCGACCACCTGGAAAAGACGATCCGTCCGGCCCTGGCAACCGGGCGCACGGTGATCAGCGACCGCTTCGCCGACTCCACCCGCGTCTACCAGGGCGCGACGCGCGGCGATCTGCGTCGCACGGTCGACGTGCTTCATGCCGAGATGATCGGCCGCGAACCCGACCTGACCTTCATCCTCGACATGGATCCGCGCGCGGCGCTGACCCGCGGGCTGGGGCGCGGCAATGGCGAGGAACGCTTCGAGGAGTTCGGGCTCGACTTCCAGGAACGGCTCCGCGCCGGGTTCCTCGACCTGGCCGCGGAATTCCAGGAACGCTGCCGCGTGATCGACGCCGGCCGCGATGCGGAGGCCATCGCCGACGACATCGCGCGCACCGTGCTGGAGGTGCTGGCATGAGCGCGGACGCCCCCCGCCCCGAACCCGATGCGGTGGAAGGCGCGCCGCACCCGCGCGAGACGCGCGTGCTCCATGGCCAGGCCGCCGCCGAACGCGGCTTTCTCGACGCGTTTGCCGGCGGGCGGCTGCACCATGCCTGGCTGCTGACCGGCCCGCGCGGCGTCGGCAAGGCGACGCTCGCCTGGCGGATCGCGCGCTTCCTGCTGACCCAGCCGCTGCCGGGCGACGCGGCGGGGCTCTTCGGCACGGCGCCCCCTGCCCCGGACAGCCTCGACACGCCCGGCGATCACCCCGTCGCGCGGCGTGTCGCGCAACTGGCCGAGCCGCAGTTGTTCCTGCTCCGCCGCGGCTGGGACGACAAGGCCAAGCCGCCGCGGCTGAAGACCGTGATCACCGTGGACGAGGTGCGCCGGCTCAAGAGCTTCTTCGCCCTCTCCTCGGCAGATGGCGGTCGGCGGGTGGTGATCGTCGACGCGGCCGACGAGATGAACGTGAACGCCGCCAACGCGCTTCTGAAACTGCTGGAAGAACCGCCGGAGAACGCGGTGCTGCTCCTGGTCAGCCACCAGCCCTCGCGGCTTCTGCCGACGATCCGCTCGCGCTGCCGCGAATTGCGGCTGGGCACGCTCGGCCCCGGCGAGATGGCCGCCGCGCTGGACGCGGCCGGGGCCGAGACCGGCGCCGACCCGGCCGCGCTGGCCGAACTCTCGGGCGGTTCCGTCGGCGAGGCGATCCGGCTGACCAATCTCGACGGTCTGGAGACCTACGCGAAACTCGTCGCGCTCTTCGCCCGGTCGCCCGGCATGGACCGCGCCGCCGCCCTCGCCCTCGCCGAAAGCTGCGCCGGCCGCGAGGCGGAAACCCGCTTCGACCTGATGCTGCGGCTGACCGGTCTCCTGCTGCACCGGCTGGCCCGCACCGGCGCGAGCGGGCCGCAGGCGGCCGAGGCGGCCCCCGGCGAGGCCGGCGTCCTGGCCCGCCTGGCCCCTGACCGGGCCGCCGCGCTGCGCTGGGCGGGGCTCGCCGACACGGCGCTCGGGCGCGCGCGCCACGGCAAGGCGGTCAACCTTGACCCTGCCGCGCTGATCCTCGATATGTTCCTGCGCATCGACGAAACGGCGGCGCGGCACGCCGCCTGACAGGCAGGGGCGCATGACCGAGCAGCCAGAGATCACCGACAGCCATTGCCACCTGGATTTCCCCGATTTCGAGGGGGAACTCGACGCGGTCGTGAACCGCGCCCGCGCCAAGGGGGTGACACGCATGGTGACGATCTGCACCAGGCTTCGGCTCGAGCCGCAGGTGCGCGGCATCGCCGAACGCTTCGACGGCGTCTTCTACGCGGCCGGCACCCACCCGATGAGCGCGGCCGACGAGCCGATGGCCAGCGTCGCCGAGCTGGAACGGATCGCCCGGCACCCCAAGATGGTCGGCATCGGCGAGAGCGGGCTCGACTACCACTACACCGCCGAGTCGAAACCCGTGCAGCAGGAAAGCCTGCGCATCCATATCGAGGCCGCCCGCCGCACCGGCCTGCCGCTGATCATCCACGCCCGCGACGCCGACGACGACATGGCCCGCATCCTGACGGAAGAACACCGGGCCGGGGCCTATGGCTGCGTGATGCACTGCTTCTCGTCGGGCCGCGCATTGGCCGAGGCCGCGCTGGATCTCGGCTTCTACCTCTCGATGTCGGGTATCGCCGCCTTCAAGAAGTCCGACGCGCTGCGCGCGATCTTCGCCGACGCGCCGCCCGACCGCATCCTGGTCGAGACCGACGCGCCCTATCTCGCGCCCCCGCCCTATCGCGGCAAGCGCAACGAGCCCGCCTACACCGCCTACACGGCCGCCGTGGGCGCAGAGCTCTTCGGCCTCGATTACGCCGATTTCGCCGCCCGCACCCAGGCCAATTTCGAGCGGCTCTTCACCAAGGCCGCGGGGGGGCGGGGCTGATGGGCGTGATCCGCTGCACGATCCTCGGCTGCGGGTCTTCGGGCGGCGTGCCGCGGCTCGGAGGGCATTGGGGCGACTGCGACCCCGACAATCCCAGGAACCAGCGCACGCGTTGCTCGATGCTGGTCGAGCGTCCGGGTCCCGCGGGCATGACCCGGGTGCTGATCGACAGCTCGCCGGACCTGCGCCAGCAACTGCTGCGCGCGGGCGTCGGGCATCTCGACGCGGTGGTCTACACCCACCAGCACGCCGATCACGTGCACGGGCTCGACGACCTGCGCATGATCGTCTTCAACCGCGGCGCGCGGCTGCCGGTCTGGGCCGACGGTCCGACCCAGGACGCCCTGCTCGGCCGTTTCGGCTACGCCTTCGTCCAGCCCGAGGGCAGCGCCTACCCGCCGATCCTGGACCTTCACACGCTGGACGGGTCCGTGACGGTCGCCGGGCGCGGTGGCGAGATCACCCTCACCCCCTTCGAGGTCGAACACGGCAATATCGAGGCGCTCGGCTTCCGGATCGGCGACCTCGCCTACCTGCCCGACGTCTCGGCCATGACGCCCGAGGCCTGGGAGGCGGTCCGGGATCTCGACGTCTGGGTGCTGGACGCGCTGCGGCGCAGGCCGCACCCCACCCACGCGCACCTGGCGCTGTCGCTGCAATGGATCGAGAGGGCGCGCCCGCGCCGGGCGGTTCTGACCAACATGCATGTCGATCTCGACTACGCCACCGTCGCCGCCGAGACCCCGGATCACGTCGTGCCGGCCCATGACGGCATGGTGATCGAGATCGGGGACTGAGGTGCAGGCGCTTCTCGAGGTCACGCTCCCGGTCTTCATCGTCATCGGCTTCGGCTATGCCGCCGTCTGGCGCGGACTGTTTTCCGACGCCGGGGTGGCGGGGCTCATGCGGTTCACCCAGGGCTTCGCGATCCCCTGCCTGCTGTTCCGTGCGATCTCGACGCTCGACCTGTCGGCCAGCTTCGATCCCGGGCTGCTGATCTCCTTCTACACCGGCTCCGGCACATGCTTCGCACTGGGACTGCTCGGCGCGCGGCTGCTCTTCGGCCGCCCCTGGGAAGACGCGGTCGCGATCGGCTTCTCGGCGCTCTTCGCCAACACGGTGCTGCTCGGCCTGCCGATCATGGAACGGGCCTACGGCGCCGGGGCGTTGCAGCCCAACTACGCCATCATCGCCGTCCACGCGCCGTTCTGCTACGCGCTCGGCATCACCGCGATGGAGATCGCCCGCAGCCGCGGCGGCGGCGCGCTCGCGACCGCGCGCGCGGTGTTCGGCGCGATGTTCCGCAACGCGCTGATGATCGGCATCGCGCTCGGCTTCGCGGTGAATCTCACGGGGCTGCCCCTTCCCGGGGCCCTGACCGGGGCGATCGACCTGATGATCCGCGCCGCGCTGCCGGCGGCGCTTTTCGGGCTGGGCGGCGTCCTCGTGCGCTATCGCCCCGAGGGCGACCTGCGCGAGATCGCCTGGGTCATGGCCCTCTCGCTCGTGCTGCACCCGGCCATCGCCTACGGGCTGTCGGCCCATGTCTTCGGGCTCGAGACCGGCAAGGTTCGCGCCGCGGTGGTGACGGCGGCCATGGCGCCCGGCGTCAATTCCTACATCTTCGCCGATCTCTACGGCCGCGCGCGGCGCGTCGCGGCATCCGCCGTGCTGCTGGGAACGCTGGGCTCGATCCTCTCCGTGACCGCCTGGCTGGCGCTGCTGGCCTAAGGCGCGGCGCTTCATCGTTCCGGAAATATCCCCGCCGGAGGCAAAACGCGCGCCCGAAGGGGCGCGCGCTGAAGGCTTGGCGGGCCGAAGGCCCGCCGCGATATGACCACCGGGGTCAGCCCGGCGACATCCCCCGGATCTTCTCCGACCGGCGGCGCAGGATCTCCACCGTGGTCAGCAGCGCGATGGAGATCGCCACCAGGATCGTCGCCACCGCCAGGATCGTCGGGCTGATCTGCTCGCGCAGGCCGGTGAACATCTGCCAGGGCAGCGTCTTCTGCCCGGCCGAGCCGACGAAGAGCACCACCACCACCTCGTCGAAACTGGTGATGAAGGCGAACAGCCCGCCCGAGATCACCCCCGGCAGGATCAGTGGCATCTGGACCTTGAAGAAGGTGCGCACGGGGTTCGCGCCCAGGTTGGCCGAGGCCCGCGTCAGGCTTTCGTCGAACCCCACCAGCGTCGCCGTCACCGTGATGATGACGAAGGGAATGCCCAGCGCCGCATGCGAGAGCACGACGCCCCAATAGGTTCCCTGCAGGCCGATCCGGCTGTAGAAGAAGTACATCCCCGCCGCCGAGATGATCAGCGGCACGATCATCGGCGAGATCATGATCGCCATGATCGGCCGGCGGAAGGGCACGTGCTTCTGGCTGAGCCCGATCGCGGCCAGCGTGCCGAAGCTGACCGACAACAGCGTCGCCACCGGGGCGATCGCGACCGAGTTCCGCAGCGCCTGCTGCCAGTCCGGGTTGGTGAAGAAGTCCTCGTAATGCTTCAGCGAATAGCCCTCGGGGTCCAGCGCCAGCATTTCCGGCGTGAAGGTGAAGAAATCCTCGGCGTTGAAGCTGAGCGGGATGATCACCACGATCGGGGCGATCAGGAAGAAGAAGATCACGCCGCAGATCACGCGGAAGGAATAGTACCAGACCCGCTGGCCCGTGGTGGCATATGGAGGAAGACTGCTCATTGGATCACCCCAGCTTCACGTTATCGATGCCCACGATCTTGTCGTAGACCCAGTAGAGAACCAGCACCACGATCAGCAGGATCGAGCCCAGCGCGGCCGCGAGGCCCCAGTTGAGCGAGCTGGAGATGTGGTAGGCGATCCGGTTCGAGATGAAGACGCCGGTGGTGCCGCCGACCAGCTCGGGCGTGATGTAGTACCCGATGGACACGATGAAGACGAGGATCGCGCCCGCGCCGATGCCCGGCACCGATTGCGGGAAGTAGACCCGCCAGAAGGCTGTCCAGTTGGTGGCGCCCAGGGACTTGGCCGCGCGCAGGTAGCTCGGCGGAATCGTCCGCATCACCGAGTAGAGCGGCAGGATCATGAACGGCAGCAGGATATGCGTCATCGCCACGATCGTGCCGAACTGGTTGTTGATCATGATCAATCGGTTCCCGTCGCCGATGATCCCGATCCAGACGAGGATATCGTTGATCACCCCCTGTTGTTGCAGCAGCACCTTCCAGGCCGAGGTCCGCACCAGCAGCGAGGTCCAGAACGGCAGCAGCACCAGGATCATCAGCACGTTCGCCGTGCGCATCGGCAGGTTGGCGAGCAGCCAGGCCACCGGGTAGCCCAGCAACAGGCAGCTGAAGGTAATGGTCAGCGACATGAACATCGTGCGCCCGAACAGCAGCTTGTAGATCTGTTCGTTCTCGGGCTTCACCTCGACGCCGTCCGGCGTCTTCTCGAGATCGACGGAGGCGAGGAAATAGCCGGTGGTGAATTCCGGCGCGAAGACCTTGATGGTGGCCCAGACCTCGGGATCGGCCCAGTCCGACTCGGCCTCGATGAAGGCCTCGCGGAAATTCACCGTCTCGAATTCGGGCACGGCCGCGGCCGCTTCGGCAAGCAGCGTCGCGGTATCCCCGCCGAAGGCCGAGGCCGCGTCGGGATTCGCCATGAGATCCTGGTAGAGCCCGGTGTAGACCACCGGCCAGGGTTCGTCGTCCGCGAGGCTGTCGCGGCGTGCGGGCTGCACGACCTCGGCGAAGGCGGTATAAAGCTCGGTGGTGCGCGGCAGGGCCTCGCGCGCGGTGGCCGAAGCGACGAAGGCGGGCGGGTCACGGCCGAAATCCTCGCCGGCCTCGTCGGCGGCGTCGCGCGCCGCGATCCAGTCGGCATAGTCGGCCTTCCACCCGTCCGCGCCCATCATCGCGACCCAGGGCTGCGGCTCCTCCCAGAGCTCGTTCAGATCCTCGAACTGGTCGAGATAGACCTCGCCGATATCCTCGACGTCACGGCCGGTGCGGCGGAAGAGCGACGAGATCCCGGTCATCTCGTAATTGAGACGGGTGCCGAGGCGGGTGTGCTCCTTGCGCTGGGCGGCGATCGCGAAGTCGAAATAGAAGGTCTCGAAGATCGCCTCGCCGGGCGCTTCGCTCTCGTCTTCCCAGTCGTCGAGCGTCTGCACGGTGCGCGGCAGCGTATCCGATACGATCTGGTTCTCGATCGAGCGGAACAGCATGTCCGCGATCGGCGCGATGAAGGTGACGAGGATGAAGATCAGCAGTGGCGCGATCAGCGCCAGCGCGCGCAGTTTCTCTCTGCGCAGCGCCCGGTTGAGGCTCTGCTTCAGCGGCCTGCCGTCTGCGGCCAGGACCGGCCCGGACTCGGTCGTATCGCTCATCGTCCCCCCGTCGGGTTGTTCTTGTGAAAATGCTTTAACGCATTTGGGGTGGAGGGGGCCGCGGGGCCCCCTCCGGTCGTCTCAGACGATCACTGCGCGAGCCAGGCCTGGAACTTCGCGTCGATGTCGTCGCGATAGTCCGCCCAGAACTCGTAGTTGTAGAGCAGCGTGTTGGCCGCGTTATTCGGATCGGTCGGCATGTGCGGCGCCATCTCGATTCCGAGCTCGGCATGGGTCGAGACGAGCGGCGCCGAGGAGGCGCGCGCCGGTCCGTAGGAGATGTACTTGGCCTGGTCCGCCAGACGCTGGGTGTCGGTGGCGAAGTACAGGAAGTCCATCACGCGGGCCAGGCGGTCATCCGGCAGGCCGGCGGGAACGATCCAGCCGTCCAGGTCGAACACCTGCATGTCCCACATCATGCCGACGGGCTGGTCCTGCTCCTCGATGACCGAGAAGAGGCGGCCGTTATAGGTCGAGCCCATGAAGACCTCGCCATCGGCCAGCAGCTGCGGCGTGTCGGCGCCGGCCGACCACCAGACCACGTCGTCCTTGATCTCGTCGAGCTTGGCAAGAGCGCGCTCCTGGCCTTCCTCGGTGGCGAGGACGTCATAGATCTCGTCCTTGGCCACGCCGTCGCAGTAGAGCGCCCATTCCATGTTGTTGATCGGGCGCTTCTCGAGCGACCGCTTGCCCGGATAGGTTTCCAGGTCCCAGACGTCGCAGATGTCGTTCGGGGCCTCGGCGCCGTCCGGCACCATGTCGGTGCGGTAGCCGAAGGTGGTCGAGTAGACGATCTGCGGGATGAAGCAGTCGC
>CAJXYS010000072.1 GCA_913063035.1 uncultured Maritimibacter sp.
GAGAGCACGCGGGTCGTGGTTTCCTTCAGGTTCTCCTGAATGGCGCTGTCGAGCGGCAGGACGGCGTTCTTGTCCTCGATGAAATCGCCAAGCTGGCTGTCTTCCTCATCCCCGATGGGGGTTTCCAGCGAAATCGGTTCCTTGGCGATCTTCATCACCTTGCGGACCTTTTCCAGCGGCATTTGCAGCTTTTCGGCCAGTTCCTCGGGCGTGGGTTCGCGGCCGATCTCGTGCAGCATCTGGCGGCCGGTGCGGACCAGCTTGTTGATCGTCTCGATCATGTGCACCGGGATGCGGATCGTGCGGGCCTGGTCTGCGATCGAGCGGGTGATCGCCTGCCGGATCCACCAGGTCGCGTAGGTCGAGAACTTGTAGCCGCGGCGATACTCGAACTTGTCGACCGCCTTCATCAGCCCGATGTTGCCCTCCTGGATCAGGTCCAGGAACTGCAGCCCGCGATTGGTGTATTTCTTGGCGATGGAGATCACGAGGCGCAGGTTGGCCTCGACCATCTCCTTCTTGGCGATACGCGCTTCCTTCTCGCCCTTCTGAACCTGGGCGACGATGCGGCGGAATTCCTCGATGTCGAGGCCGACATACTGGCCCACCTGGGCCATCTCGGCGCGCAGTTCCTCGACCTTGGGCCGCGAGCGGTCGGTCAGGGTCTGCCAGCCGCGGCCGGGCTTCTCGGCCATGCGGTCGATCCAGTTCGGGTCCAGCTCGGCGCCGCGATAGGCCTCGACGAACTCGCGGCGGTTGATGCGGGCCTGGTCGGCCAGCTTCACCATGCTCGAGTCGATCGACATGATCCGGCGGTTGATCCCGTAGAGCTGGTCGATCAGCGCCTCGATACGGTTGTTGTGCAGGTGCAGCCCGTTCACCAGCTCGACGATCTCCGAGCGCAGCGCCTGGTACTCGTCTTCCTCCGAGGAGGAAAAGGTCGAGCTTTCGTTCAGCGTCGCCGAAAGCCGGTTGTCCTGCATCTCGGAGAGCTGCGCGTAATCGGCGGCGATCCGGTCGAGGGTTTCCAGCACCCGCGGCTTCAGCGCGGCCTCCATCGCGGCGAGCGACATGCTCGCCTGGTCGTCTTCCTCGTCCTCGCCGTCCTCGCTCTTGATCGGGTTGCCGTCGGCGTCGTATTCGGGCGCCTTCTCGGCAGATCCCTCCGAGGACTTCTCGGCCGGTGCGGCGGTCGTGTTGGCCGCTTGCAGCTCGTCGACGACGGCGCCGTCCTCGTCGCCCTCCATCCCGCTGCCGAAGGTGGCCTCGAGGTCGATCACGTCGCGCAGCAGGATGTCTTCGTTCAGAAGCTCGTCGCGCCAGATCGTGATGGCCTGGAAGGTCAGCGGGCTCTCGCAGAGCCCGGCAATCATGGTGTTCCGGCCGGCCTCGATCCGCTTGGCGATGGCGATCTCGCCCTCGCGCGACAGCAGCTCGACCGAGCCCATCTCGCGCAGATACATCCGGACCGGGTCGTCGGTGCGGTCGAGCGTCTCCGAACTCGACTGCGCGACGGTCACTTCCTTGGAGGTCGACGTCTCGACCACTTCCGTGGCGCCCTGGTCCTCCTCGGCCTCTTCCTCCTCGATCACGTTGATGCCCATCTCCGAGAGCATCGACATCACGTCCTCGATCTGCTCGGAGCTGACCTGGTCGGGGGGAAGGACCTGGTTGAGCTGGTCATAGGTGATGAAGCCCCGGGCCTTGGCGTCCGCGATCATCTTCTTGACCGCGGCCTGGCTCATGTCGATCATCACTTCGGTATCTGACTGCTCTTCCGGCTTTTCGGCTTCGGTATCCTTGGCGGCCATCCGTCTCTCCTCTGGCGCGGAACTGATTCGCTCGTTCCGGCTTCCCGCGAATCAATCCTGACACCCGGTGATTCGCAAATCAATTTCCCATCGCGGGCGCAGAGCGTCCCGCGCTAGCTGTCCTTCCGGTCCCCGTCTAGCCCGAGAGAGCCGAGCAAATCCTGGAATTGCCGGCGTTCCTCGCGGTTCATCTTGGCGCCGCTCGGCGCGATATCGTATTCCGCCTTGTCGTCCGCCGTCGTCCGTCCCGCGGCGTTGCGCGCCTCGGCGGCCTGCGAGAGCCGCCATGTCAGCCCCTCGTCGGCGAGCCGGGCGACGTCCTGCATCGCTTCGTCCACCTCGCGCCGTGCCCCGCGCCGCGCGGAAAGTTTCGCCAGTTCCTCGGCCAGGGTCATCTGGGCCAGGTCCGGGTCGTCCCGGCGGCGGATGGCGGGCGCGATCTGCACATGGCTGAGGGCAAAGAGCTTTTCAAGAGGCGCCGCGCCCAGCTCGGCCTCGATCGCGTCACGCAGCCCGGCCGCGTCGGCCCCGTGCCGGTGGCCGTGGCGCAGCAGCGCCGCGTGGATCGGCGCCAGGTCGGGCGCCGTGCATTCCAGCGTCTCGAGGGCGCTCTCGAAAGGCTCGATCACCTCCGGGTGGGTCAGCGCGATGGCCAGGATGACGGCCTCGTGCAGGCGATCCTCGACCCCGCCGCCCCCCTGGCGCGCCAGGATCGAGTCGCGGGTCGTGGCCATCGGTACCGCATGTGCCGGCCGGCGCGGCGTCCAGCCCCGTCCGGCCGCGCCCCGTGCCTGGGGCCGCCCCCCGCCGAAAAGTTCCGCGCGCAGCCGCTTCACCTCGGCGAAGTAGTGGTTGCGGATCGAGGTGTCGCGGATCTGCCCGATCACCTGTTTCAGCCGCGAATCGAGCGCGGCGCGCCGTTCCGGGCTGTCGAAGACATGGCCCTCGGTCTCGCGATCCCAGAGCAGGCGGACCATGGGCTGCGCGTTCTCGACCAGCCGGCGCATCGCGCCCGCGCCCTCGGCCCGGATCAGGTCGTCGGGATCCATCCCCTCGGGCATCAGGCAGAAGCGCAGCGACTGGCCGGCCTCGAGCAGCGGCAGCGCCAGGTCGATCAGCCGCCGCGCCGCGCGCAGGCCCGCCGTGTCGCCGTCGAGCGCGATCACCGGCTCCGGGGCGAGTCGCCAGAGCAGGCGCAGCTGGTCCTCGGTGATGGCGGTGCCGAGCGGGGCCACCGTCGCGCCGAGCCCCGCTTCGACCAGCGCGATAACGTCCATGTAGCCCTCGGTCACGATCAGCGGCTCGCCCTTGCCCGCCGCGGTGCGCGCGGGGCCGTGATTGTAAAGCGTGCGGCCCTTGTCGAAGAGCGCGGTCTCGGGCGAGTTCAGGTATTTCGCGCCGTCCTCCGGATCCATCGCGCGGCCCCCGAAGGCGATGCAGCGCCCGCGCGGATCGCGGATCGGGAAGATGATGCGGTTGCGGAAGGTGTCGTAAGGCTTGCCGCCGCGCGACGAGGGCTTGGCCAGCCCACAGTCGAGGATCGTCTGTGCATCCACGCCCGCCCCGGTCAGGTGATCCCAGAGCCCCTGCCAGGCGTCCCGGGCGAAGCCCAGCTCGAACCGCTCCTGCGCCTCCGGCCCGAGGCCACGACCCTCCAGGTAATCCCGCGCCGGGGCCGCCGCGCCGGTCTTGAGCTGCGTCCTGAAATGGCGCAGCGCCATTTCCATCACCTCGGCCAGCCGGCTGTTCCGGTCCGCCTTCTCCTTGGCTTCGGGGTCGCGCCTCGGCATCTCCATCCCGGCTTCGCGGGCGAGGATCTCGATCGCTTCCATGAAACCGACATTCTCGGTCTCGCGGACGAAGGAGATCGCATCGCCCTTCGCGTGGCAGCCGAAGCAGTAGTAGAAGCCCTTGCGATCGTCGACGTGGAAGGAGGCGGTCTTTTCCTGGTGGAAGGGGCAGGGCGCCCACATGTCGCCCTTGGCCTGGTTCGATTTCCGCGTGTCCCAGATCACCTTGCGCCCGGCCACCTGCGAGAGCGAGGTGCGGTTGCGCAGTTCGTCCAGGAATCCGGGGGGCAGGCTCATGTTCCGAATATCGTGCGCCGTCCCGGCGCTGGCAAGGCCGGAAAGCCGCGCGGCCCCGGCCGCGCGGCGATTCGATGCGCGCCGCGCGGGGGATATTTGTGCCACTTGGATGCAGGCACGGACTCCCCGCTTCCAAGTGGTCCAAATATCCTCGCGCCGCAGGCGCGAAACCGTGGCGCGCCGGTCAGCGGTCGGTCTCGACCGCGATGCGCTGGCGGAGCGCGCCCGTCTCGCGGTCGAAGATCAGGATCTCGTCCGCCGCCGTGACGACGGCATACCAGTCGCCCGCCTGGGTGAAGGCCGTGGCGCGGGTGCCGTCGGGCAGCGCGATGGTCTCGGGCAGCGGCGCGGGGGGCGTCACGTCCGGCAGACGGATGACAAGCAGCGTCACCAGCGCTACAAGCCCCGCGATCATGGTGATCATCAGCACGATCACCAGCCCCTGCAAGAGCCGCAGCCCGCGCGGCATCGCCACCGGTTCCGGAGCCTCGTCCATGGTCGATCCTTCCTCGCGCATCCTTCGGGTGGAGATCGGCGCCGATCCCGCCCCGCGCCTTGATAAGGCCTTGGGCGCCGCGGTGCCAGAGGCGGCTGCGCTGTCGCGCTCGCGCCTGGCGCGGCTGATCGCCGAAGGCGCGGTGCGGCGCGACGGTGCCCCGGTTACCGATCTCAAGCACAGGCCGCACCCGGGCGAGGTCTACGAGATCCGGCTGCCCGAGGCCGCCGAGCCCGCGGCCCGTCCCGAGCCGATCCCTTTGGACATCCGCTACGAGGATCCGGATCTCGTCGTGGTCGACAAGCCCGCCGGCATGGTCGTGCACCCGGCGCCCGGGGCCTGGACGGGCACCCTGGTCAACGCGCTGCTTCACCATTGCGGCGACAGCCTCTCCGGCATCGGGGGCGAGAGGCGCCCGGGCATCGTGCACCGCATCGACAAGGAGACCTCGGGGCTGCTCGTCGTGGCCAAGACCGACCGCGCCCATCACGGCCTGGCCCGGCAATTCGCGGCGCACACGGTCGACCGGCATTACCGTGCCCTCTGTCACGGGGTGCCCGACCGGGCCGATCCGCGGCTGGCCGGGATGGCGGGGATCAGCTTCGAGCCGGGCGGCGTCGTCCGGATCGCCGCCGCCATCGCGCGCCACAGGACCGACCGCCAGCGCATGGCGGTGACCCGCAGCGGGGGGCGGCACGCGGTGACGCGGCTGCGCGTGCTGGAAGCTTTCGCCGGTGCCGCGGCACTCCTCGACTGCTGGCTCGAGACGGGGCGGACCCACCAGATCCGGGTGCATCTGGCGCATGTCGGCCACGGGCTGATCGGCGACCCGGTCTATGGCCGGCGCCGCCTGGCCGGGCGCGGTCTCGCCCCGGGCGCCCCGGAGCAAGCGGCGGCCTTTCCGCGCCAGGCGCTGCATGCCGCGACGCTCGGCTTCACCCATCCCGTCACCGGCGCGGCGCTGGCCTTCGAGAGCCCGCTGCCGCCGGATTTCGCGGCGCTTCTGGCCGCGCTGCGTGGCGATGGCTGATCCGTCACGGCGCCGCACGGCTGCGTGAGCGCGTGTTTCAAGTGCTGGAATCCGCCGGGCCAGCCGTTAAACTTCTGTCAACGCTTCGGAACTAGAGGCGGGGCGCGCGGTTTTGGCCTTGAAGCCCCTGCCGAGGCTCCATAGCTCTGACCGGGTCCGCCAGCCCGGAGAAAGGGACAGTCTCATGAGTTACGCAAATCTGCCCGCCCCGTCGCCGGAACAAGGTCTGAACCGGTATCTCCAGGACATCCGCAAGTTCCCGATGCTGGAGCCCGAAGAGGAATACATGCTGGCCAAGCGCTGGGTGGACCACCAGGACACCGAGGCCGCGCACCAGCTCGTGACCAGCCACCTGCGGCTGGCCGCAAAGATCGCCATGGGATATCGCGGCTACGGTCTGCCCACGGCCGAGGTGATCTCGGAGGCCAATGTCGGCCTGATGCAGGCCGTCAAGCGCTTCGATCCCGAGAAGGGGTTCCGCCTGGCGACCTACGCGATGTGGTGGATCCGCGCCTCGATCCAGGAATACATCCTGCGATCCTGGAGCCTGGTGAAGATGGGCACGACGAGTGCCCAGAAAAAGCTCTTCTTCAACCTGCGCAAGGCCAAGGCGCGCATCGGCGCGCTCGAAGAGGGCGACCTGCGCCCCGAGAACGTCAAGCAGATCGCCCATGACCTGAACGTCACGGAGGACGAGGTCATCGCCATGAACCGCCGGCTTTCGGGGTCGGACGCGTCGCTCAACGCGCAGGTCGGCGCCGAGGGCGAGACGACGACCGAATGGGTCGAGTGGCTCGAGGACGAGGACGCCAACCAGGCCGAGGCCTATGCCGAGCAGGACGAGCTTCAGTCACGGCGGGAACTGCTGGTCGAGGCGATGGAGGTCCTGAACGACCGCGAGAAGGACATCCTGATGCAGCGCAAGCTGCGCGACACGCCCGCCACGCTGGAAGAGCTTTCCGGTCAGTACGGCGTCAGCCGCGAGCGCATCCGCCAGATCGAGGTCCGCGCCTTCGAGAAGATCCAGAAGAAGATGCGCGAGTTGGCACGGGAACGGGGCATGTCGAACGGCGCCGCGGCCTGAAGGGTTGCGCCGCGCGGCTGCGTGCGTAGGCTCGGGGCGGGAGGACCGCCCGATGACCGACACCGTGCGCTGGGGCGTGCTTGGCGCGGCCAAGATCGCCCGCACCGCGCTTTGCCCCGCCATCCATCTCGCGCGGGGCGGGGCGCTGGCCGCGCTGGCCACCCGCACGGCGGAGAAGGCTGCGCCGTTCGTTCGCCGCTACCCCGGCCTGCGCGTGCACGAGAGCTACGAGGCGCTCCTGGACGATCCGGAGGTCGACGCGGTCTATATCCCGCTGCCCAACGATCAGCACGTGGACTGGACGCTGCGGGCGCTCGATGCGGGCAAGCATGTGCTCTGCGAGAAGCCCATCGCACTTACGGCCGGCGAGATCGACCGGCTGGTCGCGCGGCGCGACGCGACCGGGCTGCTGGCGGCCGAGGCCTTCATGGTCGTGCACCACCCGCAATGGGCCCGCGTGCGTGACCTGCTGGCGCAGGGCGCGATCGGGCGGCTGGCCGAGGTGCAGGGCGTCTTCACCTATTTCAACGACGACATGGGCGATATCCGCCAGCATGCCGCCCATGGCGGCGGGGGGCTGCGCGATGTCGGGGTCTATCCCGTGGTCACGACCCGCTTCGCGACCGGGGCCGAGCCGGACACCGTCACGGCCCGGCTCACCCGCGAGAACGGGGTAGACGTCTATGCGCGGGTCTGGGCCGATTTTCCCGATTTCTCACTTTCCTTCTACTGCGGCATGCGGATGTTGCGCCGCCAGGAGATGGTGTTTCACGGGACCGAGGGCTGGATCAGGCTGCAGGCCCCCTTCAACCCGAACATCTATGCCGACGGGCGGCTGGAATGGCGGCGGCCGGACGGCATCGAAGAGGTCGAGACCTACACCGGGATCGACCAGTACGTCCTGCAGATCGAGGCCTTCAACGACTCGGTCCTGACCGGCGCGCCCTTTGCCTGCCCGCTGGAATTCTCGCGCGGGAACCAGGCGGCGATCGATGCCGTTTTCTCGGCAGCCGAGTGAGCCCGGGTTGAGGCAGGTCAAGGACTGGCGCCCGCCGCCCGGGCAGGATCGGCTGCAGAACGACACCTGCCTGTGGAGATCAGCATGAAACCGGTTCGCACATTGGTGGTTTTGGCAAACGAAGGCACAGTACGCTTTCTCGAGAACGAGGGCGTCGGCAAGGGGCTGACCGAGATCGCTACCTACGACGCAGATAAGGAGCGGATGGCGGAAACCGAGTTCGCCGACCAGCCGGGGCGCTCGCGCGGCGCGCCGGGGCAGGCGCGGCACGGCTTCGCGCCGAACGAAAGCGAGCGCGAACACACCCGGTCGCTCTTCGCCGACCGCGTCCTGGCCGAACTGCGCTCTGCCTGGAACGCGGGTGTCCATGACCGCCTGGTGATCGCCGCGCCGCCCAAGATGCTGGGCGAGCTGCGCGCGCGGCTGGACACGCTCTCGGATCACGTGACGGCCGAGCTGGACAAGGATCTTGTGAAGATCCCGCTCCGCGACCTGCCGGATCATTTCGCCGATGTTGCGGCCTTCTGAGGAGGGAAAACGATGAGCCATCGCGACCCGGCTGGCGGCGCGGGCGAAAGCTTCGCCAGGGACGGCATCTGGACGCGCGGGCTCTGGATGCTCGTCTTGGTGCTGCTCTTCGCCGTGGCCGAGGCGGTGCTGTTCGCCGCGGCGGTCGTCCAGTTCCTGTGGATCCTGCTCAAGCGCGAACGCAACCGGATGATCGCCGATTTCGGCGCCGGGCTCGCCAATTGGCTGGCGATCACCGCGCGCTACCAGACCGGCCAGAGCGACCGGAAACCCTTTCCGTGGACGCCTTGGGAATAGGCCCGTGGGCCTATTCCTCCATCGCTTCCAGCTCGTCGATCATGCCCGCGATCATGTCGAGCCCCTTGTCCCAGAACCGCGGGTCGCTGGCGTCCAGGCCAAAGGGCGCCAGCAGGTCCTTGTGGTGCTGTGACCCGCCCGCCTTGAGCATGTCGAAATACTTGTCCTGGAAGGTGTCGTCGCCCTCGGCATAGACCGCGTAAAGCGCGTTCACCAGCCCGTCGCCGAAGGCATAGGCGTAGACGTAGAAGGGCGAGTGGATGAAATGCGGGATATAGGCCCAGAAGGTCTCGTAGCCCTCCATGAAGCG
>CAJXYS010000073.1 GCA_913063035.1 uncultured Maritimibacter sp.
AGACGTGGCGCCGCCTGAAGGGCGCGAACCAGTTGCCTCAGGTCATCGAAGGCGTCACATTCACCGACGGCGTCGCCGCGCGCCACACCGCAACCCGCGCCGCCTGATCAGGCCGTGTCACCCAAATTCGGGCATAGCTCCCTAGGCGCGCGGTGCGATTTCGCCTGACAGGAAAGGGCGGTTGCGGCATACTCCGCCCCGAACTGCGCCCTTCGGCAGCGCGGGTATAGAGATGAGGCACGCGCAATGACCGACCAGTCCGACGCGCTCGACCTGCCCGACGGGGTCGTCGCGCGGATGCACGGGATCGAGGTCCCGTCCGCGCCGCATTTCGGGCCGAACATGATCAGATCAATGAACGAGGGCCGCTACGAACGGCGCGAGACGGCCGCCGGGCTGGCCGTGATCGGGCCGGGCGCGCGTATCCTCGAGATGGGGGCGGGCAGCGGCATCGTCGGCGCGGTTCTGGCCCGGAACTGCCGGCCCGAAAGCCTGCTGTCGATCGAGGCGAACCCGCGGCTGATCGAGCACATCGCCGCGCTGTATGCGCATAACGGGCTCGGCGAGGTGGCCGCCGTGCGCCATGCGGTCGTGCTGTCGGAGCCGGGTGCGCCACCGGAGGTGGACTTCTTTTTGCGGCCGAACTTTCTGGGCTCGGCGCTGGAGGTGATCCAGAAGCCGGAAAAGACAACGAAGGTGCGCGTGCCGGTGCTTCGCTACGCCGATCTCAAGGCCGAGTTCCCCCACGACACGATCATGATGGATATCGAGGGCGCGGAACTCGACTTTCTGCGCCATGCCGATCTGACCGGCGTCGACACCTTCATCGCCGAGATACATCGCGACGTCTACGGTCGGGCAGGGGTACGGGAATTGCGCGCCCTGTTGTCGGCGCAAGGGCTCGTTCCCGATGCCGAGGCCGCGCGGTCCGGCGTGGTCGTCTATCGGAGGATGTAAGGCATGGGCGAGGACGACGCCAAGCCACCCGGCGCGCCGCAGCCGCCGCGCGCGCGGAGCGCGAAAGCCGCGGTCAGACGCAACGCCTTCGTGCTGCGCGATGAATTTGTCGACGCCTATCACGTCCGCCGGTCCGACGTGCTCTTCGTGACGTTCGACAATCTCGGCACGGTCGAGGAATACGATCCGCCCCAGCCGTGGATGCACCGTCGGCTCGAGCGCATGGACGTTTCCGTTCTGGGGATGATCGCGAAGCGAAAGGACTGGTATCGCAATCCTTCGGCCGCGCGGCTGCTGACGGAGCTGCGCGACGCCGGCTTCTTCGACGGCTTCTCGCGTATTGTCTTCTGCGGATCCTCGATGGGAGGCTACGCGGCATTGACCTTCGCGGGGCTGGTGCCTGGCGCAGAGGTGATGGCGTTTTCGCCACAATCTACCCTGAACCGCGACATCGCGCCTTTCGAGGAACGCTTTCCCTACGGCCAGCGCAAGTGGGACTGGGAGACGCCCGACTTCCTCGACGCCGCCGAGGCGGTGCCGCGCACCTCGCAGGTGTGGTTGATCTACGATCCCTACGTGCCCGAGGACCGCGCCCACGCCCGGCGCCTCGACGGGCCGAACGTGCGCCACGTGAAGCTGGGGCATTTCGGTCATCGTGCCATTCGCAAGTTGTCCAAGTTCCGCCTGCTCGACCCGCTGGTATCGGGCATCGCGGCGGGTTCGGTGGACTGGCCGGCATTCTGGCGCGACCTGCGGCAGGCGCGACGCGACAATCGCGCCTATCTCAAGACGCTTCTCGGCAACGCCGAGGCGGCCGGGCACGTGCAACTGACCCGAGCTGCAGCGGTCCGCGTTCTCGAGAAGTTTCCCCGCAACACGGTCGCGCGCGCGATCCTAGCCAAGCGCGCCGAGCCGGCGAAACTGGCCGAGCGCCCCCGCGAAACGCCCGACTGGACGCACGACCCGGGGCCGCGCGCGCTGTCCGGCGACGCGGTGTTCACCGATGCGTTGCTAGATCTGGACAGGCCGCTCGTCGTGCCGGAGCGGCCCGGCGACCGCAAACTTGCCTGCGGGGTGCTGGAGCCCGGCGGCCGTTTCGTCGAGGAGAGCCGGTCCTGGATCCGTGCAAGAAAGCACACCGTCGCGCCGACTCTGCTGCCCGGGGAAGATGTCTCCGATCTGGCCGGGGTGCACATGTTCGGAGGTCATTTGCGCGAGCATTTCGGCCATTTCCTGGTCGAATCCAGCGCTAGGCTCTGGGCGCTCGAACGGCTTCAGGACCGGATCGACAGCGTCATCTACATGCCGTTTCGCGGCAAACTCCGCCCGGCGCGGAAAGTCATCTCTTCCTACCGCTGGTTCTTCGACGTTTTGGGCATCAACACGCCGATACAAACCTTCGATCACGCCGTGCGTCCCGAGCGCCTGTTCGTGCCCGAGATGGGCTTCGGATGGGGTGCGCGTTATGCGGGGTCACCGGCCTATCGGGCCTTCATGCGCAGCCGGTTGGAGGCGGCGACCGAGCCGCGCGGCGGCGAGAAACTCTACATCTCGAGGTCCCGCCTGTTGCCGGCACGCGGCAGGGTGCTTGGCGAAAGCGCCATCGAGGCGGCAATGGCCGCCAACGGCTACGAGATCTTTCATCCGCAGGAGGCGTCTATCGAGGAGCAGGTCGCCCGCTACAGGGCAGCCCGGGATATCGTGGCGCTCGATGGGTCCGCTCTGCATCTGGCGGCGTTCGTGATGCCGCCTGGTGGTCGGGTCGCCATCATCTTGCGTCGCAGCAAGACCAATGTCGCGGATTACCTGACGCAATACCGCGCATTCTGCGGGATCAGGCCGGACGTGCTGGATTACGTCGTCGCCGATTGGGTCGCCGCGGAGGCGGGCCGCCCGGACTTCCGCTCGGTCGGGGAGCTGGACCTCTCAGCCGTGTTCGGGCGACTGGCGCAGCTGGGCTATCTGGACCGCGACCTCGTGCCTGACCCGCCCGGTCGAGACCAGCTAATGGCGGAGCTGGAAAGCCTCGCCGAGGGGCGAGGTTCACAGCTCGTGCCGGTGCCGCAGGCGCGGATGAGCGCGGCGCAGTGAGCAGGACCGGGCCGCGGTCTTCAGCGTGTCTCGCGATCGAATTTCAGGCTGCCGCCGCCAGCGCGCTCGACATCCTCGACGAAGCCCTTCCGGGCGAGGACCGGGCCGTAGCCCGCGCGCCATTCGGCGGCCTGGTCCTCGGTCACGAAGGGCACCACGACGCGCCGCACGGTGCCGAGGTCCTGGGCGGCCAACATTTCGGGCGGCACGTCGGCGGGCCGGGCGAGGCGCAGGGCGACGGGCCGGAAATCGCGCAGGAAGGCGGCGAGGCCCCCGGCCTCGGCCCCCGTGTCGGTGGGCAGGCGCAGCGGGCCGTCGGACCATTTCAGACGGGCGGAGTCGTCGACTCCGGCGCGGCGCGCGATCTGGCGGCCCAACCCGACGAGTTCGCTGCGCGCCTCCTGCGCCATGACGGTCACGCCGTCTGAAATACGGACCACGCGGATGGGCAGGAAGCCGATACCGGCCCCGATCTCGAGCACCCGCGGGCAGCCCTCGAGATAGGCCGCGATGTTGCGCGCGTGGCGCCGCTCGAACCGGCCCGCGACCACCGCCGACAGCGTCTCGGGTCGGAACACGCGGGCATCGGCAGGCAGCTCGATCTCTTGATTGGCAACCCATTCTCTGGCGATGTCGTCCGACAGGTCGATGGGCGGCGGCATGTAGGGGTCGCCCCCCTCGGCCGCCCAGCCGGGCACCGTCCCGGTGCGGCGCTGCGCCTTGGGGCGGGACTGGGATTTCCTTTCCACCTCGCTCATGAGCGCGGCGATCTTGGCGGGGTCGCGCGGTTGCGGTGGCTTGGCCTCGACCTTCGTGATCGGCACCTTGCTGGCCTGGATCAGGCTCTCGCGCAGCGCGTGGTAGGCGTCGGTGCGCTTGTATTCGGCCAGTCGCGCCTCGACACGGTCGAGCGCGTCGTGGTGCAGCCGGTTCAGCACCGGGTCTTGCAGCAGCTCGGCCATGATGCGGCGCCGCTCCGGCGCGTGGCGCAGGATCGCGCGGTCCTCGACCTCGTTTCTGTCCTGAAGCGCCCAGTAGTCGGCGTTGTACTTGTCCGTCTTGTTGTTCACGTTGCCGCGGAACCGGCGCATCGCGTAGCTGTCGACGGACTTGATGGCGTAGTGGTTCATCTGCGCCCAGGTGTAGCCCACGGTACGACGGATCGAGCGCCAGCCGCGGAACTTGAAATAGTCCTCCATCGGCAGGCCCGAGCCGTTGAGCCAGTGCACCGTGTCGGGAAAGCCCGTCTCGAGATGCTTGTTCTTGATCTTGGGGCGGTGAATCCCGAGGTTCCAGTAAACGGGATCGAACTTGAACAGCGTCTTGACGCCCCAGCCCTTGTTCCACAGTGGCGGGGCGGCGCGGGTGTATTGCTCGGTCACGGGATCGCGCGACCACTCGACCACGCCGCCCGAGCCGAAGATGCGCCAAGTGATGACGATGCCGTTGGCGCCCAGCTCCACCGCGTCGTCGAGCATCCCCTCGAGATGGCCCGAGGGATGGTTGACAGCGAGGAACTCGTCGGCGTCGAGGACCAGCAGCCAGTCGGCCTCGGCGACCCTCGGCTCCTTCTGCGCATGTTTGAGAGCCGAGGGCTGGGGTTTCACGCCCTCGGGGATCTCGTTGCGGCGGTGGTAACCCAGGCCGAGCTCCTCAAGGCGGGTCAGCATGTGGTCGGTGCCGTCCGAGCAGTCGTTGGTATATACGAGGATGTCGGTGAACCCCACGGCGAGGTGATGGGCGAACCATTCCAGCAGGAAGGGGGCCTCGTCCTTCATCATCGACACGGCCATGACCTTGCCGTGTTTCGACTGTGGCTTGAGATGCTGCATGCCCCCGTGTGGCCTCTTTATGCGTGGGCCTTTGGGCGGAAAGTATCATGGGTGCGCCGCGCCGCCAACGACAAGACCGGCGCGGAGCATGTCCGCGCCGGTCGTCGTCCTGTCAGGTCGGGCGGGTCAGGCCGTGCGCAGCTCGGCCGCCTTGCCCTGGTCGTTAACTGACGCGGCGGATGCCCCACCCGGCGGCATCTCGTATGGCATGCTGGTTTCCTTGGAACCAAGTGGAGGGCACACTGATGACGGCGAAGATCAACATGCTGGCGATCGATCCGGCGAAGGGCAGCTTCCAGGTTTGCGCCGTGGGGCCTGAGGGGACGGTTCCATACAACCGAAGTTTGTCTCGGACGCGGCCGGTGATGAGCGACAACCAAGTTGTCCGGCGCCGACAGGCAAGTTGGCCGGTGGCTCCAGCCGGAGGGCGGGCGTAGCCCGACCGTAGGCTGGAGCCACCGGCGCGGTTCTCTTTACCCGGGGGATTGTGTGGGGTGCTGGCCGCTGCGGGCCGGTATGGTCGAGGTCTCTGCAACCAAACGGAGATCCGACCGTGCCGGGCATCCCCGTCACCGACCAGCAAGTGAGAGTCTACATGACCGACCGTCGTCATTACAGCCAGCGTAGCGCAGCCGCCCGAGCAGGGTTCAGCGAGCGTACTGCCCGTCGCCTCGAGGCGGATCCCCGCCCACCGTCGCAGCGCAAGCCCGACCGGGGCCGCACCGTTCCCGATCCGCTCGAGGCGGTCTGGGAGACGGTGCTCGTGCCGATCCTCGAGCGCGACCCCGCCGTCCAGGCGGTGACGCTTCTGCGGCATCTCCAGATGACCGATCCGGATGCCTTCCCGGACGACCGTGTCCGCAGAACCCTCGAACGCCGGGTCCGCGACTGGCGCGCCCTGCACGGCCCGGAGCGGGACGTGATCTTCCGACAGACGCCCGAGCCGGGCCGCATGGCCCTGTCGGACTTCACCGACACCACCGAGCTGGGCGTGACCGTCGCGGGCCAACCGCTGGCGCATCGCCTCTTCCACTTCGTCCTGGCCTATAGCGGCTGGGAGCATGCCGTTCGCCGGCGGGCTCGGACCGGTGGCGCCGCGCCGGCTCACCGTTCTGGGCGGCGAGAGCTTCACGGCCTTGGCCGAGACCCTACAAAACGCACTGTGGACCCTGGGAGGCGTGCCGCACGAGCACCGCACCGACAGCCTCTCCGCCGCTTATCGCAACCTCGACGCTGACGCTGCGGCCGACGTCACCGATCGCTACGAGGCCTTCTGCGCCCACTACGGCATGCTCGCGAGCCGCAACACTCCCGGGGAGGCGCATGAGAACGGCGCGGTCGAGGCCCACAACAACCACCTCGAGGTCGCCCTCGATCAGGGACTGATCCTGCGCGGCTCCCGCGACTTCGCAGATCTCGCCGACTGGCGCCGCTTCGTCGACGAACGCGTCGCCCGCCGGAACCGGCGTCGCGAGAACGCGGTGCGCACCGAGATGGGGGCGCTGGGGCCGCTGCCTGCCCGGCGCACCGTCGAACCAGAGGTTCGCCTCCGGCGAAACCGACTTCACCGAGGTGGTCGCCCGCGTCACCAAGACCGGGGGCTTCCTGGTTCACGGCGTCTTCTACTCCGCGCCGTCCCAGCTCGTCGGGAAGCGCTTGCGGGTCCACGTCTACGATGACCGGATCGAGGCCTTCCTCGGGACCAGCCGTGTCGTCACCCATCCTCGGCACCGGGCGCGCCGCGACGGCGCCCGCGTCCATTGCGTCAACGACCGCGTTTCGCCGGAGGCGAACCTCCGGTTCGACGTCATCCACGCGCTGCGCCGCAAGCCACAGGCCCTGGCCGGGTCGGTTTACCGCGATGGTCTCTTTCCAAGGACAGAGTATGCCGAGGCCTGGACCGCGCTCTCGGCAGGTTTGCCGCGCAAGGAAGCCTGCCGCCGGATGGTCGATCTGCTCTGGCTGGCCCACGATGAGGGGTGCGAAGCCGAACTCGCGACCTTGATCGCCCTCTCCCTCGAACAAGGTCAGCTCCCCAAGGCCGGTATCCTGAAGCAGCATCTCGCGCCGCGCCAGCGCACACTGCCGAACGATACCCCCGTCGAGCTCACCGACCTGGCCAGCTTCGATGCTCTTCTGGAGGGCCACGCATGACCGCTCCCACCGATCCGCGCCCCGTCGACGTCCATGCGTTGCCCGCCATGCTCACGACGCTGCGCTTGCCGAGCTTCCAGCGGCATTGGGCGGCGCTCGCCCAACGGGCCGATACCGAAGGCTGGCACGCGGCTCGCTTCCTGGCGGCCCTCGCCGAACTCGAGCTCGCCGAGCGGGATGCCCGCCGCATTCAGCGCCACCTCCATCAATCCCGGCTCCCTGGTGGCAAGACCCTCGCCACCCTCGACTTCAAGGCTCTGCCGGGCGTGCCCCGGGCACGGGTCGAGGCCCTCGCTGCCGGAGACTGGGTCGAGACCGGCGCGAACCTCATCGCCATCGGCAACTCCGGCGCAGGAAAAACCCATGTCCTCTGCGGCGTCGGTCATGCCCTGGTCGAGGCCGGGAAGCGCGTCCTCTATAGCTCCACCACCGACATCGTGCAGAAGCTCCAGGCCGCCCGCCGCGATCTCGCTCTCGAGGCGGCCCTCGCCAAGCTCGACAAGTTCGACCTCGTTCGGAGCGGCGCTCGAACCCGTGGCGCGCACGCCCCTCACTCCTCGACGACATCACCTACGCGCAGAAGGATCAGGCCGAGAGTTCCGTGCTCTTCGAGCTCATCGCACGGCGATACGAGACCAGGAGCATCGCCATCGCAGCCAACCAGCCCTTCAGCGCTTGGGGGCGGATCTTCCCGGACAAGGCCGTCACCGTCGCCGCCATCGCCGTTCGCCGGGCCGGCCGTCCACTGGACGGCCGTCTTCGCCGGCTCACCGTCCATCATGCGACCATCCTCGAAATGAACGGCGACAGCTACCGCCGACGCGCCGCCGCTGAACAACAGGGCGTCGAGGCTGTCGCTCCAACGACAACCTCCAGCGACAACCTCGATCACCCAAACACCGACAACCGCCAGGAGGACACCACCAGATAACCGACCCGTTCGCAGCGGTCACAACCGGCCAACATGGTTGTCGGTCACGGCCAACGAGGTTGACGCTCTACACGCGATGCCGGGGCGCTCGGCAAGCCATGCCTCGACCGTGCCCGCCTCCCGGTCGGGCAGGAGGTCGATCACGCGGTGC
>CAJXYS010000074.1 GCA_913063035.1 uncultured Maritimibacter sp.
AACTACCAGAAAAACGGCTTCGCGCCGGTGCGGCAGGAAGAGAGATCCCGTATACTCACCCGCGACCGCGACCTGTCGCGCATCCCAGACTGAAAGGCAGACCATGTTTGGCGCACTGAAACCACTCCCGGCCGACAAGATCCTGCAACTCATGCAGATGTATCGCGAGGACCCGCGCGAGGAGAAAGTCGATCTCGGCGTCGGCGTCTACCGCAACGCCGAGGGTGTGACCCCGATCATGCGGGCCGTGAAGAACGCGGAAAAGCAGCTCTGGGAAATGGAAACGACCAAGGCCTATACCGGGCTGGTCGGCGATGCCGGCTACCACAAGGCGATGACGGATCTCGTGTTGGCCGACTCGGTCGATCGCGCGCGTATCGCCGCCGCGCATACGCCGGGCGGCACCGGGGCGATCCGCCAGTCGCTGGAGCTGATCCAGATGGCCGCGCCCGAAGCGCGGGTCTTCGTCTCGTCGCCCACATGGCCGAACCACCTGTCGATCCTCAAGCATCTGAAGGTTCCCTTCACCGAGTACCGCTATTTCGACGACGAAAGCCGCGCCGTCGATTTCGACGGCATGATGGCCGATCTCGAGCAGGTGAAGCCGGGCGACGTGGTGCTGCTGCATGGCTGCTGCCACAACCCGACCGGCGCCAACTTGAACCCCGTCCAGTGGCAACAGGTGGGCGACCTGTTGCTGGAAAAGCAGGCGATGCCCTTCATCGACATCGCCTACCAGGGCTTCGGCGACGGGCTCGAGAAGGACGCCGCAGGCGTGCGCCACCTGGCCGGGCGCGTTCCGGAAATGCTGATCGCGGCGAGCTGTTCCAAGAATTTCGGTATCTACCGCGAGCGGACCGGCATCGTCCTGGCCATCGCGCCCGACGAGAAGACGCGCGACGTCACACAGGGCAGCCTGGCGCATCTCAACCGCCAGAACTTCTCGTTCCCGCCGGATCACGGGGCGCGGCTGGTGACCATGGTGCTGGAGACCCCGGCGCTGAAGGCCGACTGGATGGACGAGCTGGAAGACGTGCGCCTCGGCATGCTGGATCTGCGCGAGCAGCTGGCCGGAACGCTGCAGCAGATGACCGGCTCGGATCGCTTCTCCTTCATCAAGGAGCATCGCGGCATGTTCTCGCGGCTGGGCGCGACGCCCGAGCAGGTGCAGGCCATGCGCGAGAGCCACGGCATCTACATGGTGGGGGACTCGCGCATCAACATCGCCGGGCTCAACAGGGACACCGTGCCGATCCTGGCCGAGGCCATCGTCAAGGCCGGCGTCTGAGGCCGGCCCGAGATTTCCCTTGATCTGCCGGCGCGGCGGGCGTATGCCGCCGCGTCACCGGCCCCGCGCGGGCCGACAAGTCGCCGCGACCTTGTATAAAAAACGGAGCACAGTCATGTCCCGCTACCTGCCCGGCGTGATCGCGATGGCGATCATCGTCGTCACCTCCAACATTCTCGTGCAGTTCCTCTACGGCCAGTGGCTGACATGGGGGGCCTTCACCTATCCCTTCGCCTTCCTCGTCACCGACGTGATGAACCGCATTTACGGCCCCGCCGCCGCGCGCAGGGTCGTCTTCGCGGGGTTCGTCACCGGGGTGATCTGCTCGCTCATCGGCACCCAGATCCAGGGCGAGTTCGGCCCGCTCGTGACCTGGCGCATCGCGCTGGCCTCAGGGTCGGCCTTTCTCGTGGCGCAGATGCTGGACGTGGCGATCTTCGACCGGCTGCGGCAGGGCGCGTGGTGGCGCGCACCGCTGGCCTCGTCGCTGATCGGCTCGACGCTGGACACCGCGCTTTTCTTCTCGATCGCCTTCTCGGCACAGCTGGCCTTCCTCGAGCCGGCGAACGACGTGGCCTGGGCCAACGAGGCGCTGCCGCTTCTGGGTGCGGGGCCCGTCGCGCCGCTCTGGGTGTCGCTCGCGGTCGCCGATTACGGCGTCAAGCTGGCCATCGCGGCCGTCGCGCTGGTGCCCTTCCGCCTGATCGTGGACCGACTGAGGGCACAGGTAGCGTAAAAACTTTTGACAAACACAAAATCTGTGGCACGCTTCCTGATAACGGCAACAGAGCAGAAAGGAGGTGGTCCAGTGTCTAGAGTGATATTGGAGAAAGAGGTCGGGCATCATCGGAGGGTTTTCGCCTAGGGCAGCCCCGACGCGGGACCCTTCGATGGGGCAGGACCCACCTGGCCCATCTCCTTTGATCTCGGGAGGGCCGTCCGGAACGCCGGGCGGCCCTTTCTCGTCTCGTGGTGCGGCTCTATGCTGCCCGCATGATCCGCATCACCGAAGATATCGCCATCGAGGACTGGGAGGTGACCGAGCATTTCGTGCGATCCTCGGGTCCCGGCGGGCAGAACGTGAACAAGGTGGCCACCGCGGTGGAGCTGCGCTTCGAGGCGGACCGCTCGCCCCATCTGCCCGATCCGGTGAAGCGGCGGCTGCGGCGGCTGGCCGGGCGGCGCTGGACGGCCGACGGCGCGGTGCTGATCCGGGTCGAGGACACCCGCAGCCAGGCGCGCAACCGCGAGATCGCCCGCGACCGGCTCGCCGCGCTGATCCGCAAGGCCACCGAGACGCCCAAGCGCCGCGTGCCGACCCGCGTGCCGCACGGCCAGAAACGCAAGCGGCTCGCGGCCAAGAAGAAGCGCGGGCAGACCAAGGCGCTGCGCGGCCCCGTGGAGGGCGAAGACTGACCGCTAGCGCCGCCCGAACCCGATCAGCGCCACCGCCGCCCCCGCGCCGAGCGCGTTGAAGACGAGGTCGAGCGCGGTGTTGTAATAGCCGCCCACATTCGTCTCGGGCACCAGCAGGACGGCGGTGAACTCGATCATCTCGTTCAGCGCCCCCAGCCCCATCGCCCCGAAGAGCGGGTAGACCAGCGCCGTCACGCTGCCCCGCGTCGCCGGGAAATGCCGCGTCATCAGGTGCCAGAGCAGCCAGGCCGTGACCCCGAACCCGTAGGCATGCACCGCCTGGTCGTATTTCAGGATCATGTAACGCTCGGTCTCGATCACCGGCAGCAGCGGCATGGAATAGAGCACCGAGTCCCCGACCGGCACGCCGCCCCCGGCCATGTGCAACAGCCCCCAGAGGCTCAGCGCCCAGAGCATCACCGGCGGGAAGGCCGCGCGCGCAAGGTTGAGGCCAACCAGCGCGATCAGCCCGGCCATGGTGATGACGTAGACGATGAACTCGAAATTGCCGATGGCGAAGAACCAGGCGGTGAAGCCCAGCACATAGGCCAGCGTCACGCCGGCCACGGCCCATTCTGCGCGGGTCGGATGGGCGGCCTGTGCGGTGGGACGGGTCATCGAAAAAGGATGGCGCGACGCGGGCGGGGTGGCAAGGGCGGGCAGGCAGTCGACGCTACCCCCGACGCCATGGCCGTCACACCACGACCTCCATCCGCTCCTGTTCGCCCACCCCGAAGACGCGCTTGTAGCGGGCGATCTCGTCGACCGGCCCGGTCGCCTTCTCGGGGTTGTCCGACAGCTTCACGCAGGGCCGGCCCTCGGCCTCGGCGGCCTTGCAGACCAGGCTGAAGGGGGCCAGCCGGTCGCCGTCCACCAGCCCGCGGAAATCGTTTGTCAGCAGCGTTCCCCAGCCAAAGCTCACCCGCACCCGGTCGCGGAAGCGCGCATGCAGGTCCGCGATCACCTCCACGTCCAGCCCGTCGGAGAAGATCACCAGCTTCTCCCGCGGGTCCTCGCCACGGGATGTCCACCAGGCGATGGCGCGCTCGGCCCCGGCGGCCGGGTCGCCGGAATCCACGCGGATGCCGGTCCAGCCCGCCAGCCAGTCCGGCGCGTTCTCGAGGAAATTCTCCGACCCGAAGGTGTCGGGCAGGATGATCCGCAGGTTGCCCGAATGCTCCTCGTGCCAGTCGGCCAGCACCTGGTAGGGCGCACGGGCGAGATCCGCGTCGGTGTCGGCCAGCGCGGCATAAACCATGGGCAGTTCGTGGGCATTGGTGCCGATGGCCTCCACCTCGCGGTTCTTGGCGATCAGGCAGTTGGACGTGCCGACGAAGGCCTCGCCCAGCCCCTCCATCAGGGCCTGCACGCACCAGTCCTGCCAGAGGAAACTGTGCCGCCGCCGCGTGCCGAAATCCGCCAGCTTCAGCCCGTCGAGCCCGCGCAACCGCTCGACCTTTTCCCAGAGCTTGGTCATGGCGCGGGCATAGAGCACCTGCAGCTCGAACTTGCCCATCTCGTTCAGCACCGCGCGCGAGCGCAGTTCCATCAGCACGGCCAGCGCCGGTATCTCCCACAGCATGACCTCCGGCCAGGCGCCCTCGAAGGTCAGCTGGTACTGGTCGCCGCGGCGTTCGAGGTGATAGTCCGGCAGGCGCAGGTTCTCGAACCATTCCATGAAGTCCGGCCGGAACATCTGCCGCTTGCCGTAGAACATGTTGCCGCGCAGCCAGGTCGATTCCCCCCGGCTGAGGCTGAGCGAACGGATATGGTCGAGCTGCTCGCGCAGTTCGCCCTCGTCTATCAGGCGGGCCAGCGGGATCTCGGCGCTGCGGTTGATCAGTTCGAAGGTCACGCGCGTATCGGGCTTGTTGCGAAAGACCGACTGGCACATCAGAAGCTTGTAGAAATCCGTATCGATCAGCGACCGGACGATCGGGTCGATCTTCCAGTGGTGATTGTAGACACGCGTGGCGATGTCGACCATGGGGGCCTCCGGCTGCGGCAGCGGCCCCCGTTAAAGCAAGGCCGGCAGGCGCTGTCCAGCTAGTGGCCGAGTTCCACGCCCGCCGCCTTCATGGACTCGAGCGCCTCCTCGAGCGAGGAATCGAGGTCGATGGCACGGCAATGCTGTTCCAGGACATGGGTGCGGAAACCGAGCCGCGCCGCGTCGACGGCCGAGTAATGGACGCAGAAATCAAGCGCGAGGCCGACCAGCGTCACCGTGTCGACGCCGCGTTCACGCAGGTAGCCCTCGAGCCCCGTGGGCGTCTCGTGATCGTTCTCGAAAAAGGCCGAGTAGCTGTCGATCGCCGGGCGGAAACCCTTGCGGACGATCATCTGCGCCCGGTCCGTGTCGAGATCCCGGTGGAAGGCCGCGCCGGTGGTGCCCTGCACGCAATGGTCCGGCCAGAGCACCTGCGCCCCGTAGGGCATCTCCGTCACCTCGAAAGGCGATTTGCCCTCGTGCTGCGAGGCGAAGGAAGAATGGCCGGCCGGGTGCCAGTCCTGGGTCAGGATCACCACCTGGAACGCCTCCATCAGCGCGTTGATCCCGGGCAGGATCGCGTCGCCGTCGGGCACCTCTAACGCGCCGCCGGGGCAGAAATCGTTCTGCACGTCGACCACGATCAGGGCTTCGGTCTCGGGACGGGTCATGGCATTCTCCTTTGCCTTGCTCCGGGGGTATGCAACCCCTGCCATCGCGTCAATGGCGTTGCGGCCCGGCGGGTATCGGGCGTATGGGGGGCGCATGACGCATGTAACGGTCGCCGCACTCTACCATTTCGTCCGCCTGCCGGACCCTGCCGCGTTGCGCGCGCCCCTGCGCCGGCTCTGCACGGACGCGGGCCTGCGCGGCTCGCTGCTGCTCGCGCCCGAAGGGATCAACGGCACGGTCGCCGGACCGCGCGCGGGGATCGACCGGCTGTTGGCACATCTGAGGGCGATCCCCGGAATGGAAACGCTCGAGCATAAGGAGAGTTCCGCCGCCGAGATGCCCTTCGGCCGGATGAAGGTACGGCTGAAACGCGAGATCGTGACCATGGGCCAGCCCGGGGTCGACCCGCGGGCCGGCACCGGCCACTATGTCGACCCGGCGGACTGGAACGCCCTGATCGCGGCGCCGGACGTCGCGGTGATCGACACGCGCAACGCCTACGAGGTGGCGATCGGCAGTTTCGAGGGGGCGATCGATCCCGGCACGGAACGGTTCGGCGACTTCCCCGCCTGGTGGGCCGCCAACCGCCACCGCTTCCACAACAAGCGGATCGCGATGTTCTGCACCGGCGGGATCCGCTGCGAGAAGTCGACCAACTACCTGCTCGGCCAGGGGGTGGAGGACGTCTACCACCTCAAGGGCGGCATCCTGAAATACCTCGAGGAGGTGCCGGAGACCGAGAGCCTCTGGCGCGGCGACTGCTTCGTCTTCGACGGGCGCGTGTCGGTCGGGCACGGCCTGCGCGAGGGGCCGCATGTGCTCTGCCATGCTTGCCGACGGCCCCTGACGCCCGAAGACACGCGGCACCCCGACTACGAGGCGGGCGCGGCCTGCCACCATTGCATCGACGAATACGACGAGGCCGACCGCGACCGGTTCCGGGAACGCCACCGGCAGGTCCGGCTCGCCGCGGCGCGCGGCGCGCGGCATCTCGGCGGCTGACACGCCCGTCAGTGTTCGCGCAGAAGGTAGCCGATCAGGCTGTTGCGTTCGATTTCCGCCCGGCCCAGGCGGCAGTAGCTATCGATGTCGCCTTTCACCACGTCGTGACGTTCCAGATAGGCGTCGCGCAGCCGCCGCATCCGGTCCTGTTCCGCTTCCGACTCGATGAAGGCCTCGACCTGTTCGCGGGTATAGCCGAGATCCCGCGCCCGGTTTTCCAGGTCGTAGCGGCCGCGCAGCACGCGGAACCATCGCGGCGAGATGGTCGGACAGGCCTTGCGGATCTCGTCACCCACCGCGGCGGCGAAGAGGCGGTTGTAGATGTAGTCCTGCTCGCGCAGCGGCGGCAACTCGCCGTTCGCGCCGGCAGGCGTCGCAACGGCAAGGGCGGCGGCCAGCAAGCCGGCGGCAAGCGATGGGTGGTGGCGCGATCCCGGCATGGGACTCCTAGTCGGACGGCTACGGCTCTGGCTTGCAATATAGGAAGGACGCCCGACTTGGCGAAGACTCCGCGCGCCACGGCATCACCGCGGCGCGGAATCCCGCCGAGGCAGGTCCGACCCCCCGCCGCCGGGGGATGGCTCAGAAATCCAGGTTCTCGACGCTGAGCGCGTTCTGCTGGATGAACTCGCGGCGGGGCTCCACGACGTCGCCCATCAGCTTGGTGAAGATGTCGTCGGCTTCGGCGACGTCCGCGACCCGGACCTGCAGCAATGTCCGCGCCTCCGGGTCCAGCGTCGTTTCCCAGAGCTGGTCGGGATTCATTTCGCCCAGGCCCTTGTACCGCTGCAGCGTGAGCCCGCGCTGCCCCTCGTCGAGGATGGCCTCGAGCAGTTCTGTCGGGCCATGGATCAGCTGGCGCTTTTCCTTGCGGCCCAGAACCGCCGGAACGCCGTAGATCTCTTGCAGGCTCTCCGTGAACCCGGCCAGCTTGCGCGCCTCGCCCGACCGCAACACCGGTCCGTCGAGCGTGCGCACCTCTTCGACGCCGCGCAGCACGCGCGTGAAGCGCAGACCCGCATCCTGGGTCGGACGACCCTGCCAGCCGCGTTCGTATTCGAGCGCCACGAGATCCAGCCGCTCAGCCACCGCGTCGGCAGTGGCCTGCGGATCGGCATCCACCTGTCCCGGCACGAGGGCCCCGGCGATCGCCGCCTGCTCGAGGATGTGGCGCGGGTAGTGCGTCGGGAAGGCGGTGAGCACGCGGCGCACCTGGCGCGCCTCCTCGACCAGCCGGGCCAGGTCCTGGCCGGTGATCTCCTCGCCGTTGCCAAGCCGCAGGACGGCGCCGTCGACGCCCTGTGCAATCAGGTAATCCTCGAGCGCCGGCTCATCCTTCAGGTACACCTCGGACTTGCCGCGCATCACCTTGTAGAGTGGCGGCTCCGCGATGTAGAGATGCCCGTTCTCGATGATCTCGGGCATCTGGCGGAAGAAGAAAGTCAGCAGCAGCGTCCGGATATGGGCGCCGTCGACATCCGCGTCCGTCATGATGATGATCTTGTGATAGCGCAGCTTCGAAAGGTCGAACTCGTCACGGCCGATCCCTGTGCCGAGCGCGGTGATCAGCGTGCCGATCTCCTGACTCGACAGCATGCGGTCGAACCGGGCCCGTTCCACGTTCAGGATCTTGCCACGCAGCGGCAGCACCGCCTGGTTGGCCCGCGCCCGGCCCTGCTTGGCCGACCCGCCGGCCGAGTCGCCCTCGACGAG
>CAJXYS010000075.1 GCA_913063035.1 uncultured Maritimibacter sp.
CTGCTGGAACCTGACGCCGATCTCGTCGCCCAGATCGCGTTGCGTCATGCCAAGTTCGCGCCGCCGCCTGCGAATTCGGGTGCCGACCAAGAGATCGATTTCCGTCATGCCAGTCCTCGTAGAATCGCCCAAATCAATGCCGGCATAAAAGCGCAAAATGCAACCTATGCGCAAGCGCTTTACCCCGACCTACACCAAAACGGAGAACCCGGGCCGCGCGGCTCAGGCCCGGAAGGCGGAGGCAAGCCCGCGGGCGGCGGCCCCGAAAACGGTCACGTCGCCACCCACGGCGACGAAGCGGGCGCCTGTGCAGATATGGCGTTCCGCGCGGGCCGGATCGAAGGCGATGATGCCGGCCGCCTTGCCGCTGGCCGCGATCCGCGCCAGCGCATCCTCCACGACCCGGTCGAGTTCCGCGGGGCTCACCGGCCCTGCCCGGCCCAGGTCGGCGCCCAGATCCGCAGGCCCGACGAACACGCCGTCCACGCCCTCGACGGCGCAGATCGCATCGAGGTTGTCGATCGCGGCGCGGCTCTCGGCCTGGACGATGGTGCAGATCTGGGCATTGGCGGTTTCGACGTAATCGGCGGCGGCGTTGTAGCCCGAGGCCCGCGCCAGCGCCGCCCCCACCCCGCGCCGCCCCTCGGGCGGGTAGCGCAGCATCGCCACCACGTCGGCCGCCTGCGCGGCGGTGTCGACCATCGGGATCAGGAAGCTCTGCACGCCGAGATCCAGCATCTGTTTCACGACCCAGTCCTGCCCCACCGGCGGGCGCACCACCGGCGTGGCCGGGCTGCCGTTCATCGCCTGGAGCTGGGCCAGAAGCGTCGCGATCGTGTTGGGCCCGTGTTCGGCGTCGAGCAGCAGCCAGTCGAACCCGGCATGGGCCGATATCTCGGTCGCGACCGGGCTGGCCATGGCCTGCCAGAACCCGATCTGCGTCCGGCCTTCGGCAAGCGCCTGTTTCAGCGGGTTCACGGGGGCGGGCATGGGCGTCTCCTCAACTGCCGGCGCCGGTCGCGGCGCGATACCACTCGACGATCTTCCGGCGCTCGGCCGCCTCGATATAGGAGACATTGGCCGGCGGCATGGCGTGGGTCAGCCCCGCCTGCAGGTAGATATCCTTCGCATATCGCGCGATCTCGGCTTCGGTTTCAAGGCGCACGTCCTTGGGCGCCCAGCGGATGCCGTCCCAGAAAGGTTCGGCCGCGTGGCACATGGAACAGCGCCCGAGCACGATGTCATGAACCTCGTCGAAGCCCGCCGCGGCGACGAACCGTTCCTGGCGCGGCGTCAGCGTCGCCGTGCCGTCCTCGGCGGTGGCGCGCATCGGTGCGGTCGAGAGCCACATGACCAGGATGAACAGGATCGCGGTGGCCAGCCAGGTCCAGGTCGGGTTTCCGGCCCGGGCGTGGATCGTGTTGAAGTAGTGCCGGATGGTCACCCCCATCAGGAAGACGAGGCTCGCGATGATCCAGTTATACTCGGTGGCGAAGGCCAGCGGGTAATGATTGGACAGCATCAGGAACAGAACCGGCAGCGTCAGGTAGTTGTTGTGGGTGGACCGCTGCTTGGCGATCTTGCCGTATTTCGGGTCCGGGCTGCGGCCGGCCTTGAGGTCGGCGACGACGATCTTCTGGTTGGGAATGATCACCATGAAGACGTTGGCCGACATGATCGTCGCGGTGAAGGCCCCCAGGTGCAGCAGCGCCGCGCGGCCGGTGAACACCTGCGTGTAGCCCCAGGACATCGCCACCAGCACCAGGAAGAGCGCCCCCATCAACACCGTCTGGTTGGCGTCCACGAAGACCTTGCAGAGCGTGTTGTAGGCCAGCCATCCCAGCGCGAGGGAGGCCAGCGAGATCAGGATGCCCTGCCAGGGCGCGATATCGGCGACGTTCGGATCCACAAGGTAGAGATCGGCGCCGAGATAGTAGATCAGCACCAGCATCGCGAAACCCGAGAGCCAGGTCGCGTAGCTTTCCCATTTGAACCAGGTCAGGTGTTCGGGCAGCCGTTCGGGTGCCACGAGGTATTTCTGGATGTGGTAGAACCCCCCGCCATGCACCTGCCATTCCTCGCCATGCGCCCCGGCCGGCAGGTCGGGCGCCTTGCGAAGACCGAGGTCCAGCGCGATGAAATAAAAGGAGGATCCGATCCAGGCGATCGCGGTGATGACATGGACCCAGCGCACCGCGAAGGCCAGCCAGTCTCCCATGACGGCAAGTTCGAACATGATGACCTCGTATTGCTCCGGCCCGAGAGTGACCGGATGCGTGCCTTTCGTGAAGCCGAACAATCAACCAAGCACTTTCAAAGATACCAGAACAATCCTAAGCTCCGCGCCCATGTCCTATGTCAACAACGTGCGCATGTTCCTGCGGGTCTACGAACTCGGATCGATGTCTGCGGCCGCGCGCGACCAGCGGGTATCTCCGGCCGTCGCCTCGAGCCGCATCGCGGAGCTGGAAAAGCATCTCGGCGTGCGCCTCTTCAACCGCACGACCCGTACGCTCAAGCCCACCGAACACGGGCGGATCTTCTATGACGGGGCGCTCAAGGTGATCGAGGCGATCGAGGCCGCCGAGGCGGCGGTCGCGGATGTCGCCCACAACCCGCGCGGCTCGATCTTCGTGGCCGCGCCGCTGGGCGTCGGGCGGCGCTTCATCGCGCCGCACGTGCCGGCGTTCAAGGACGAGTATCCGGAGATCGACGTCCGGCTGCGGCTGTCGGATCGCAAGGTCGACATCACCGCCGAGGGGCTCGACGTGGCCTTCACGCTCGGCCAGCTGGAGGATTCGAACCTGAAGGTGCGGGTGATCGCGGACTGTCCCCGCATCCTCTGCGCGGCGCCCGCCTATATCGCGCGCCGCGGCATGCCGGCCAACGGCCGCGCGCTGGTGACCGACAAGCATGACTGCCTGCTCCTGCGCTTCCCCGGACAGCCGGAATTCCAGTGGCTGCTCACGACCCCGGACGGGCCGATCCGCTTCGAGGTCTCGGGACCCTACGAGTCGGATGACGGCGACGTGCTGACGATGTGGGCGCTCGAGGGGCGCGGCATCGTCAACAAGCCGGTCTTCGAGGTCGCCGAACACCTGGCCTCGGGCGCGCTGGTGCCGGTGGCCGTGGACACGCCGCCCGTTCCGGTGCAGCTGGCCTGTCTCTACCCCCACAGGCGCCTGCAGGACACCAAGATACGCGTCTTCATAGATTTCATGATCGCGCGCTGCCGCGAGGCGTTGCGCGCCAAGGAAGCGCTGGCTCAGCTGCCGCGATAGGTGGAATAGCCGAAGGGCGAGACCAGCAGCGGAACGTGGTAATGGCTGTCGGCCTCGCTGATGCCGAAGCGGATCGGCACCAGGTCGAGGAAGCGCGGCGTTCCGCTGTCGGTGGCCTGCGCGTCGAGATAGGCGCCCACGTCGAATTCCAGCTCGTAGGTGCCGATGGCGAACTCCGCCGCGGGCAGGATCGGGCTGTCGGTGCGCCCGTCGGCATTTGTCCGCATCGCGCGGATCTGCGTCCGCCCCTGCCCGTCCAGCCGGTAGAGCGTGACCGTCATGCCCGCCGCCGGGCGCCCCGTCGCCGTGTCCAGAACATGGGTCGTCAGGAAACCGGTATCGCCGCTCATCTCGCGCTCCTGTCTGTTTGGGCCATCATGCGCCCTGCCCCGGTTTCGGGGAACCGGGCGGGAAACTGAGGTGCTTATAGAAAATTTTGAAAACATGGGACGGCTTTCTCGATTATGAACGATCTCAGGCGTCGCCGGAAGAGCGGCGGACCAAGCCAGGGAGACCCGATTGAAACGCTACCCGCGCGACATGCAGGGCTACGGCGCCACGCCCCCCGACGCGCAATGGCCGGGGGGCGCCAGGATCGCCGTCCAGATCGTGGTCAATTTCGAGGAAGGCGGTGAGAACTGCATCCTGCATGGTGACCCGGCGTCGGAGGCGTTCCTGTCCGAGATCGTCGGCGCGGCCGCCTGGCCCGGCCAGCGGCACTGGAACATGGAATCGATCTACGAATACGGCGCCCGGGCCGGCTTCTGGCGCCTGCACCGGCTCTTCACCGGACGCGGGATCCCGGTCACCGTCTTCGGGGTGGCCACCGCCCTTGCCCGCGCGCCCGCGCAGCTCGAGGCAATGCAAGAGGCCGGCTGGGAGATCGCCAGCCATGGGCTCAAGTGGATCGAGCACAAGGACATGCCCGAAGAGGAGGAGCGCGCGCAGATCCGCGCCGCGATCCGCCTGCATGCCGAGGTGACCGGCGCCCCGCCGCGCGGCTGGTACACCGGACGCTGTTCGATGAACACCCTGCGGCTGGCCGCCGAGGAAGGCGCGTTCGACTACATCGCCGACAGCTATGCCGACGACCTGCCCTACCGGGTCCGGGTCGCAGACCGCGATCAGCTGATCGTGCCCTACACGCTCGATGCCAACGACATGCGGTTTGCCACGCCGCAAGGCTTCAACGCGGGCGACCAGTTCTTCGCCTATCTGCGCGACAGTTTCGACGCGCTCTATGCCGAGGGCGCGGCCGGCCGGCCAAAGATGCTGTCCATCGGGCTTCATTGCCGGCTGGCCGGGCGCCCGGGCCGGATCATGGCGCTGCAGCGGTTTCTCGACCACGCGCTGGCGCATGACGACGTGTGGTTCGCACGCCGCATCGACATCGCGGACCACTGGCAGGCCACCCATCCCGCCCCGGCGCGGGCGACCCGCCCCTCCGAGATGGATCGCGCCGCCTTCGTCGCGGCCTTCGGCGGCGTGTTCGAGCATTCGCCCTGGATCGCCGACCGCGCCCATGCGCTGGAACTGGGCCCGTCCCATGACAGCGCGGCCGGGGTGCACAACGCGCTGGCCCGCGTCTTCCGCAGCGCAAGCCCCGAGGAGCGGCTCGGCGTGCTGACCGCGCATCCGGACCTTGCCGGCAAGCTCGCCGCGGCCCGGCGCCTGACGGCCGAGTCCACCGCCGAGCAGGCCTCGGCCGGGCTCGACGCGCTCACCGACGCCGAGCGCGCCACTTTCGAGCGCTTGAACACCGCCTATGTCGAGAAATTCGGCTTTCCCTTCATCATCGCGGTCCGCGACCACGACAAGGCCGCGATCCTCGCCGCCTTCGAGCGCCGGATCGCAAACGACCGCGAGACCGAGTTCGCGGAGGCCTGCCGGCAGGTGGAACGCATCGCCCGGCTACGGCTGTCCGAAAAGCTTCCGGAATGAGCCGCGAGATCGCCATCGCGCCGCTGACCGCGGAGGCCTTCGCGCCCTTCGGAGAGGTCATCGCCCCCGAGGGCCCGCCGGACGCGATGATCAATGCCGGCATGTGCGCCCGCTATACCGATCGCGCGACGCTCGACTTCGCACCGGACGGCCGCGCCGGGATCAGCCTCTTCCACGGCCAGCCCTACGCGCTGCCGCTGACGCTGGCGCTGGTGGAACGCCATCCGCTGGGCAGCCAGGCCTTCCTGCCGCTCTCGGCCGATCCCTTCCTGGTGATCGTGGCCCCGGACGCCGATGGCCGCCCGGGCCGGCCACTGGCCTTTCGCACGGCGCCCGGCCAGGGCGTCAACTATCGCCGGGGCACCTGGCACGGGGTGCTGACCCCGGTCGGGCGCCCCGCCCTTTTCGCCGTGGTCGACTATATCGGTCCCGGCGCCAATCTCGAGGAACACCGCTTCGAGGTTCCCTACACGGTCGGGACGGCCGTGGATGCCAAGGCGTTCGCAGAAACGCCGGACACATAGCCAACACTCACGGGAGGAACGAGACATGGCCGACAGCTCCATAGGAACGCCGGAGCAACTCCGCGATCCGAATTATACCCCGCCGCTTGCCAAGGCGGTGCCGCTGGGGATCCAGCACGTGCTGGCGATGTTCGTCTCGAACGTCACGCCGGCGATCATCGTCGCCGGCGCCGCCGGGTTCGGCTTCGGCTCCAACTCGCCGGATTTCCCGGAAATGCTCTACCTGATCCAGATGTCGATGCTGTTCGCCGGCGTCGCCACGCTGATCCAGACCATCGGGGTCGGCCCGGCGGGCGCGCGGCTGCCCATCGTGCAGGGCACCAGCTTCGCCTTTATCCCGATCATGATCCCGCTGGTCGCGGGCAAGGGCGTGGACGCGCTGGCCGCGCTCTTCGGCGGCGTGATCATCGGCGGTATTTTCCATGCGCTGATCGGCACCTTCATCGGGCGCATCCGCTTCGCGCTGCCGCCCCTGGTGACCGGGCTGGTGGTGACGATGATCGGGCTCGCCCTGGTCAAGGTCGGCATCGAATACGCCGCGGGCGGCGTCCCGGCCAAGCAGTTCGACAACCCCGAATACGGCAGTCTCCTGAACTGGTCGGCCGCCTTCGTGGTGATCGTCGTCACGCTCGGGCTCAAGTTCTTCGCCCGCGGCATGCTGTCGGTCTCTGCCGTGCTGGTGGGCATCCTCGCGGGCTATGCCTACGCGCTCGTCATGGGCATCCAGAGCGTCGAGGGCATCAGCCAGAGCTGGACCTTCGCCAAGAGCTTCGCGCTGCCGGACCCGTTCCGCTACGGCTTCGAGTTCTCGCTGGCGGCGGTCATCGGCTTTTCGCTGATGGCCTTCGTCTCGGCGGTCGAAACGGTGGGCGACGTGTCGGGGATCACCAAGGGCGGCGCCAACCGCGAGGCCACCGACGAGGAGATCCGCGGCGCGACCTTCGCCGACGGGATCGGCACGGCGATCGCCGGGATCTTCGGCGGCATGCCCAACACCTCGTTCAGCCAGAATGTCGGGCTGATCGCCATGACCGGCGTGATGAGCCGCCACGTCGTGACCATCGGGGCGCTTTTCCTGATCGTCTGCGGGCTCGTGCCCAAGGTCGGCGCGCTGATCCGCACCGTGCCGATCGAGGTGCTGGGCGGCGGCGTGATCGTGATGTTCGGCATGGTCGTGGCGGCCGGCGTCTCGATGCTGGCCGACGTGACCTGGAACCGCCGCAACATGGTGATCTTCGCAGTCGCGCTCTCCATCGGGCTGGGGCTGCAACTCGAAGTGATGAACCTTGCACCCGGCGATCCGAACGCGCTGCAGTTCCTGCCGGACACGCTGCGGGTGCTGGCGGCCTCGGGCATCCTGCCGGCCGCGCTCATCGCCATCGTGCTGAACCTGATCCTGCCGGACACCCTGCCCGGCGAGGCCACCGAGGAGGTCTCTGGCGGCTGGGCCGGCAAGGGCGCCGGCGACCGCTGACCTGACCGCCCGACAAAAAAAGG
>CAJXYS010000076.1 GCA_913063035.1 uncultured Maritimibacter sp.
ACGCCGGGATCGCGGGACGCCATGAGGCCGCTGCGCGGAGCCGTCGAGCCGGGCGGCGCGGCGGCCCCGGCGTCGGCCGATGCCGTCTTGCGCGTCCCGTCGCCCGCCATCCATCCTGTCCACCCGCCCGTTCGCCCCGGCGGCGGGTGCCGGGGCCGGCTTGTTCTCTCCACGGCGGCAGGATACGCCTCGGGTATGACAACGCCCCGCCGCCCCCCGGGCCACCCGGCCCCGACCGCCCGGCTGAACCGCGCCGGGGGGTATCCGCGCGGGGTCGTGAAGGTCACGACGACGGCCGGGCGGGCGCTGATCCATCAGCCCATGCAGCATCCTCTTGACGGTGCGGTGGCCGGTGACCGGAATGAACCGGCGGCCATCGCCCGCTATCCCTGAGGCGCTCCCATGTTCGAGATCCTGACCGACCGCACCTATCGCCACCTGTTCCTGGCCCAGGTGGTGGCGCTGCTCGGCACGGGGCTGGCCACCGTGGCGCTGGGGCTGCTGGCCTATGACCTCGCCGGCGACGGGGCGGCGATGGTGCTGGGCACCGTCTTCACGATCAAGATGGTGGCCTATGTCGGCATCGCGCCCATCGCCGGCGCCTTCGCCGACCGGGTGAACCGGCGCGTGCTGCTGGTGACGCTGGACGTGGTGCGGGCCGCGGCGGCGCTCTGCCTGCCCTTCGTGACGGAGGTCTGGCAGGTCTACGTGCTGATCTTCCTGCTGCAATCGGCCTCGGCCGCCTTCACGCCCACCTTCCAGGCGACCATTCCCGACGTTCTGCCCGAAGAGGCGCGCTATACCCGCGCGCTGTCGCTCTCGCGGCTGGCCTACGACCTCGAGAACATCGCCAGCCCCACGCTGGCGGCGCTGCTGCTGGCGGTGATGAGCTACAATTCCCTGTTCCTCGGCACCGTGGCCGGCTTCGCGGCCTCGGCGCTGCTGGTGGTCTCGGTCCTGCTGCCAAGCCCGGAACCCGCGGAACCGCGCGGCATCTACGACCGCACGACCCGCGGCATCCGCATCTATCTCGCCACGCCGCGGCTGCGCGGGCTGCTCGCGCTGAACCTCGGCGCCTCGGCCGCCGGCGCGATGGTGCTGGTCAACACGGTGGTGATGGTGCGCGGCACGCTCGGCCTGTCGGAAAGCGCACTGGCCTGGACCATGTTCGCCTTCGGCGCGGGCTCGATGCTCGCGGCGCTGATCCTGCCGCGCATCCTCGACCATCTGCGCGACCGGCCCGTCATGCTCGCGGGCGGCGGTGTCATGATCCTCTCGCTGCTGGGGCTGGCGGCGTCGATCCTGGCCGCCGGCCTGGCCTGGCCGGTCCTGCTGGGGGCCTGGCTGCTGACCGGCCTGGGCTATTCGGCGGTCCTGACGCCGTCGGGCCGGCTCCTGCGCCGCTCGTCCCATGCCGAGGACCGGCCCGCCGTCTTCGCGGCGCAGTTCGCGCTGAGCCACGCCTGCTGGCTGGCGAGCTATCCGCTGGCGGGCTGGCTGATGACCGCGGCCGGCGCCGTTCCGGCGCTGCTGGGACTGGCGACGCTCGCCGCGGGCGGGCTGTTGGCGGCGCTCGCCCTCTGGCCCGCGGCCGACCCGGAGGCGCCCCTGCACCGGCATGACGACCTGCCGTCGGACCATCCCCACATCGCCGGGGGGCGCGCGCACCGGCACGGCTACGTGATCGACGATCTGCATCCCCGTTGGCCGCACTGAAAGCGGCGCGGCATGACATGGATCGGGGATGACGTGCTTGCATTGGCCCGGGCTCGCTGCATGCCCGCGTGACACGCGGCCGAGCCCCGGACATTGCACCTGCGCCTAGCGCGGCGCGACGTGGCGGATGACCTCGAAGGCCGGTGAAAACGGGCCGCCCTCTTCCTCGCAGGCCAGGAAGGTGTGCCCGGCCGCCAGCTTGACCGACCCGCTGGCGTAATAGCTCGCGCCGTAGTGGTCGCTCCCCTGCGCCGAGGCGCCCGCGAAGTGAATGTCGCCGTCCACGACGAAACTGACATTCGAGCCGCTGAAGCCCGCTGGCACCTGCATTCGCCCGGCCGACATGATCGTGGTCCGCTCTTCGGGATCGCAGACATTGCCCGAGGCCCCGACACGGGCCTGGGAATGGGCCGAGACCGCGCCGCTGCTGTCGGTATTCGTCGTCATGATGAAACTCGCCGTGATCGCGGCGCCGCGACCGAAATGCAGCTTGCAATCGGTGATGATGGCGACGTTCTTCAGCCCGTCCGCGCCGTTGCTGTCGTCGAGCGTCAGCTCGCCGCTCTTGCCGCCGCCCCCGCCGCCGCCGTTGCCGCCGCCGCCCCCGTTGTCCTTGTCCTTGTCCTTGTCCTTGCCGCCGCCCTTGCCGTTGCCTTTGTTGCCGCCGTCGTCGGCCGCGTCTTCTTGGTCACCGGCGGGATCGCTGCCACCGCCGCCCCCGCTACAGGAGACGTTGTAGGTCAGGCCCTCGGGGATCGAGGTCAGGCTTTCGAACTCGGCTTCGGTCAGGCTGACCACGTCGCCGAGACGAAGCCCGGCCGTATCGACCACCGCCTCCAGCGGCGTGAGATCGGCGTGATCGGTCATGTCGCCGAAGATCGCGTCCTTTTCCGGCGTCATGTCGTCGCCGGCCGCGACGAAGGCGCCCGACGCGCGCGACACCATGGCGGGGATGTCCGGCATCAGGATATTCGCCTCGAACTTCGCGGCGCCGGACCCCGGGTTGGCCCCGTCGGTGCACTTGCCGTTGCAATCCGCGAGATCCGGCATCCCGACCCCGGCGCCCGGCTCGAACTCGGTGCGCTGGGGCATCCAGACACGTTCCTTGCTGTAGAGGCAGAATTCGCTGCCGACATATTGCGAGGAGGTGGTATCGAGCTGCCCCTGCGCGTAGATCCCGTCCGACCCCGAGCACCCCGAAAGCGGCAGTACCGCCGCGACGCCCGTCACCTGCATGTTCCAGGCGATCTTTTCCACCTGCCCGCGCGTGGCCAGCGAGGCCAGGCGCAACATGAAGGTGCGCACCGAATTGCCCACCGACTCGTCGCGGTGCAGCGTCACCGAGACCGCGTTGACCGGTCCGGCGGCGTTCACGCTGTTGGTCGCGGGCTCGTAATGCACCAGCCGCACGTCCTGGTCCGCATCGGCGATGAGCTGGCCGAAAACCGATTGCGGCATGTTGAGCGCGATGGCATCGATCGCGGTCTGGCGGACCGTCGACAGGTCATCCCCCCGCGCCAGGCTGACCACGCCCGCATGCGCCGCCACGTCGGCCGTCTGCTGGATCTGCTGCTGGTTGCGCCAGGCATTGGTCCCGTCGACGGCGAAGCCCGCCATCAGGAAGCAGAGCATCATCCAGAACAGCGCGAAGACCGTCCCGGCACCGGACTCGTCGCGGCGCAGACGCGCGAGCGCCCCAACGGCCATATCCGTCTTGATTCCCCGGCCAGCACTCGGAAATTTTCGAAACGCCACCGTTGGCCCCTCTGCATTCTGATTCGATTCAGGCGCGTCCTGCGCAACACGATGCGCTGAATGACAACTCAAATTGGCCGAAATCAGGCAAAAAAGCGAAGTACGTCCGGCATATTCAAGTCGGCCTGGGATTAAGGCCGAAGGACGCCAACCGGATCGCAGAGGTGTCATTGTTTCGTGTTCGCGATCAATGATATTTTTGTCGGATTATTGTTTCACCACAGCCACCTGCCGCACATATGCCGCGTCACCAAGACTTGCCGGAACGCGTGTTTCGGCACCGATTTTCAAAGTCCTGAATTGCTTTTTTCTGGATTTCCAAAATTGATAATTGATATGATTGAACCACGTTAAGGTCGATTCCGTTCGCGACAGGGCAAAAGTCATTTCGAATTGGCGACGGAAGTACGTGTAACGAGATCCGCGTGGGGGCGCTGTGTAAATTGAGTTGTGTCGATCGTTTCAGAACCCGCGAAGACGGGTATGTCTTCGTGCTTTCCGTGATCTCGTTGCCGGCGCTTTTGCTCGTTGGACTTCTGGTCATAGATGTCGCGCGCGGCAACAACGCGCATTCCGATCTTCAAGCCGCCGCGGACTCCATGGCCCTGGCTGGTGCCCGCGAACTGGACGGCGGAGAAGACGCCATCATTCGCGCCAAGACGGCAATGGCGGAACTGACGAACAGCGTCAGCCTTCTGGACGCGAATACCCGAACACTGGAATATCCCTACGACCCGGCGACCGATACGGTCAGTTCCGCGGACAATCCCTTTACCGTCATCTTCCTGTCCGCAATTCCCGACGACGACAGGGATCCGATCGACCAGGCATGGATGAACGCCAACGGGGTTGCGGACGACGACGCGGAAGACGCCCAATACGTCTATGTCCGCGCGCAGTCGGACAATCTCAGCGCACTGTTTGCCGGCGTGCGCGACTCGATCGTCGGGTCGGTCCCGGTCGCCGCCACAGCCGTCGCGCGCGGCCCGGCCTCGGGCAGCCCGGTTGTCTGCAACGTGCCACCGATCTTCATCTGCAACCCGTTCGAGGGCAGCGGCACGGACTTCGAAGAGGCCTTCGCCCGCGGCGACCTGTATGGCCGCCTGTTCCACATGGACTTCTCCGGCGGCAGTCCCTCGGCGCCGGGACCTGGAAATTTCGGGTTCCTGCGCACCCCTTTCGGCCAGGGTGCGGCAGCATTGCGCGAAGCGCTTGGCACCGGCGACTCGGGGCTGTGCTACGAACAGGACTCGCTGGAACTGCCCACCAAGCCCGGCAAGAACACGGGGCCCGTCGAGCAGGGGCTGAACACCCATTTCGGGCTCTATACCGGCGCATTGAAAAACAAGGATGGCGATCCGGCTTACCGGCCCGCCTTCAACGTCCGTATGGGCCAGACACAAACTTCGAACGGTAACGGTAACGGGAATGGAAACGGCAACGGGAATGCCGGCGGCGCGCAGAAGAACTGTTCCAGCTACGAGGAAGAAACCGATCCTGCGCGCGGTATTCCCCTGCCTGACGGTAACGCCGGGTCGACCGTGTTGCCCGGCGGCCGTGTCTTCAATCAAGGATGGGATCTCGACGCCTACTGGGATGGCCATCACAACAACGATCTGCAACCCGGAGATCTCCAAGAGATCCGCACCACCTATAGCTCGCATCCCAGTGGTTCCACTTTCGATGAAAACGGCGATCCAATCACCCCATCGCGCTACGACATTTACCGGTACGAGATGAGCAGCACGGCCTTGATGTCGGATACCTCGGCGAATGGCGAAGACGGGTATTCGCAATGCGTCCCGCCGGGGCAGCGCTTCAACACCTATCAGGAATACCTGGATTACTATGGCGCCGACAGCCGCGAGCGCCGTGTCCTGACCGCCGCAATCGTGAATTGCAACGCGCAGAACATCAACGGCGCCTCGAATATCGAGGCCATCAGCTTCGCGAACATGTTCCTGACCAAGCCACCCATCATGCAGGGCAACGAAAAATACCTGTCCCTCGAAATCATCGACAAGACCGGCTTCGGCGGACGCGGCACGATGGATGATTTCGTGTACTACCCGCACGATCTCGTGCGCTAGACCTCGCATATCGGTCGCGCCGCGCGGTTGCCCCGTCATGCGGTGTCGGGCAGGATCGGCGGGCCAGCGACGGGGATCCCATGGACCGGACCGAAAGTTTCCTGCTGACCGATCTCTACCAGCTTGCCATGATGGAGGCCTATCTGGCCAACGGGCAGACCGACACGGCGGTCTTCGAGTTCTTCGTGCGCAAGCTGCCCGACCGGCACGGATTCTTCCTTGCCGCGGGACTCGAACAGGTGCTTGCCTTCCTCGAGGACCTGCATGTGCCCGAGGACGACCTGGCCTGGCTGCGCGAAAGCGGGCGCTTCGGCGCCGCGTTCCTCGACCATCTCGCCGGGTTCCGCTTCACCGGCGATGTCGAGGCCATGCCCGAGGGCACGGCCTTCTTTCCAGATGCGCCGATCCTCCGTATCACGGCCCCCCTGCCCGAGGCGCAGTATGTCGAGACCCGGATCATCAATATCCTGCATTACCAGTCACTCGTGGCCTCCAAGGCCGCGCGCATGAGGCTGGCGGCCGGCGGGGCGCGGCTGATCGATTTCGGCCTGCGCCGCGCCCACGGGGCCGAGGCCGGGCTATTCGCCGCGCGCGCCGCCTATATCGGCGGCTTCGACGGGACCGCCACCGTCGCCGCCGCGCGGCGCTACGGCGTGCCCGTCTACGGCACGATGGCGCATTCCTTCGTCCAGGCGCAGGACACCGAGGACGCTGCCTTCACGCGCTTCGCCCATGCCCGGCCCGAGGGGCTGGTTCTGCTGATCGACACCTACGACACCGAGGCGGCGGCGCGGAAGGTCACCGCGCTGGCGCCCCGGCTGCGCGCCGAGGGGATCGAGGTGCAGGCGGTGCGGCTGGACAGCGGCGATCTCGGCGCGCTGGCGACATCGGTGCGCGCGATCCTCGACGGGGCGGGCGAGACGGAAATCGGCATCATCGCTTCGGGCGGGCTCGACGAGGATCGCATCGCCGGGCTGGTCGCCGCCGGCGCCCCGATCGACGGCTACGGCGTCGGCTCCAGCCTGACGACCTGCTCGGATGCGCCGGTGCTCGACTGCGCCTACAAGCTGCAGGAATACGCGGGGTTGGCGCGGCGCAAGCTGTCGGCCGGCAAATCGACATGGCCCGGCCGCAAGCAGGTCTGGCGCAGCCATGACCCGGCCGGGACGATGGCCGGCGACGTGCTCAGCACGGCAGAGGACTGGCAACCCGGCGCGCCCCTTCTCCGGCCCGTGATGCGCGGCGGGACCCGCTGCGCCCCGGCCGAGGATCTGGGCGCGATCCGCCATCGCGCGGCCGCCGAGATGGACCGCCTGCCCGCACGCCTGCGGCGGATGGATGCGCCGGCCGATTACACCGTCGAGGTCGCGACGCCCCTGCGCGACCTGGCCGAGGCGGTGATCCACCGCATGGAAGCGGCCGAGGGCCGCAAGCTGCGCTGAGCCCGTGCCCGCAAGGCGTCGTGGCCCGTCATGCGGGCCACGCCATTCTTTCATCCCCTGTCGGCATCCCCGGCCCGTGCGCCGGGTGGGCCGCGATCAGCTCGGCGTCAGGCAGGCCGGTATCGCGACCAGCTCGAAGATCAGCCGGACCGTCGCCTCGACCTCTTCCTCGGTATCCG
>CAJXYS010000077.1 GCA_913063035.1 uncultured Maritimibacter sp.
GGCGAGGTGCGCCGCGCGCTCGAAGCCGCGGGTTTTGCCGTGACCCGCGTGCCGGGTTACGGCCGCAAGCGCCACATGACCACCGGCCGGATGGAGGCCTCGTGAGCCAGTCGAACACCCGTCTCGGCGTTCTGCTGATGATCGCCACCACCTTCGTCTTCGCGGCGCAGGACGGCATCTCGCGGCATCTCGCGGGTGAATACAACGTCCTGATGATCGTGATGATCCGCTACTGGTTCTTCGCGGCCTTCGTCATCAGCCTGGCCGTGCGCAAGGCCGGCGGCATCGCGGCCGCCGCCGCGACGCAACAGCCGGCGCTGCAGATCTTTCGCGGCGTGCTGCTGGCCGGCGAGATCTGCGTCATGGTCGCCGCCTTCGTGGCGCTCGGCCTGGTGGAGAGCCACGCGATCTTCACCTCCTACCCGCTTCTGATCGCCGCCCTGTCCGGCCCGATCCTCGGCGAACGCGTCGGCTGGCGGCGCTGGACCGCCATCGCGGTCGGCTTCGTCGGGGTGCTGGTCATCCTGCAGCCTGGGATCACCGTGTTCTCACCGGCAGCCCTGATCCCGTTGACCGCGGCGCTGATGTTCGCGCTTTACGGGCTGCTGACCCGCTATGCCGCGCGGCTCGACACGACGGCCACGAGCTTCTTCTGGACCGGCACGACGGGGGCCGTTGCGATGACCACGGTCGGGCTGTGGTTCTGGGAACCGATGACCGCACCCGACTGGGTCTGGATGGGCCTGCTCTGCATCACCGGGGCGACCGGGCACTGGCTGCTGATCCGGACCTACGAGGTTGCGGAGGCCAGCGCGGTGCAGCCCTTCGCCTATCTCCAGCTGGTCTTCGCCTCGACGATCGGCCTGACGGTCTTCGGCGAGCGGCTGGAGCCCAATGTCGCCATCGGGGCCGCCATCGTGGTCGGCGCGGGGCTGTTCACGCTCTGGCGCGAGCGGCAGGCGCGCTAGTTCCGGCCCTCCAGCTCTGCCGAGAGCGAATGCGGGGGCGGCGCGCCGCGCAGCCGGGCGCGGTAGACGAGCAGGGATTCCATCACGCGCATGACGTAGTTCCGGGTTTCCCGGAAGGGAATGTGCTCGATCCAGTCGACCGGGTCGGTCCCCGCGCTGCGCGGGTCGCCGAAGCGTTCGATCCAGTCGTAGACCCGGCTCGGCCCGGCATTGTAGGCCGCCGAGACGAGCACCATGGACCCGTCGAAGGTTTCCACCAGCTCGGCCAGGTAGGCCGCGCCGAGGGTCGCATTGTATTTCCAGTCCAGCGTCAGGCGCTCCGGCGCGTAGTCCAGACCCGTCTTGCCGGCCATCGCCTCGGCGGTCGCGGGCATAAGCTGCATCAGGCCGCGCGCGCCGACCGGGCTGATCACCAGCGGGTCGAACTCGCTTTCCCGCCGCGCGATGGCCAGCGCCACCTCGACGGCGACGGGCACCTCCATCTGCGCCAGGGCGGTCAGGGGATAGTAGCTCTTGGGGATCGTCACGCCCTGCCGCGCCGCCTGTTTCGAGATCATCAGCGCGATATGCGGCCGCCCGATGTCCAGCGCCAATTCGCCCAGCTGCGCCAGTTCCTGCGGATCGAGCGATTCGGCCAGGTGCACGAAGAACCGCTCCGACAGGTTCCGGTCGCCCGCCTCGTGCAGCAGCAACGCGGCCGCGAGGACCGAGCTGGTCGCGAAACCGGCCGCGCGCCAGTCGGGCACCGCGCCGGTGCCCGCCAGCGCCGGATCGGGGGGCAGCCCGGCGGCCTCCGCGGCCAGCTGGCCGTAAAAGCTGGTCTGATGTTCCGCCCCGGCTGCATAGGCCGCCGCCGCCGCGGCCTCCTGGCCCAGCGCTGCATGCGCCCGGCCGAGCCAGTAGCCCGCGCGGCCCCGGCTGATCGGCGTCTCGACATAGGCATCGAAGCGCTGGAAATGCTCGAGCGCGGTTTCGGGGTCGTCGCGCTTTGTCAGCGCGATATAGCCGGCCAGCCATTCCAGGTCGGCATAGTCGGACCCCTCGACCAGGTGATGGCGCGCGGCAAGCTCGTAGGCGAGCGCCGCCTCGCCCGCGCGCATCGCCGCGCGGGCGAAGGACCGGCGGCGGTTCGACCAGGCCCCGGGGCGGCCCAGCGCCGCGGCCGACTCGCTGCGTGCGCGCAGCAGCGCGCGGGCGTCGTCGTCGCGTCCCTTCCGCAGCCGCCAGAGGAACCGCTCATAGGCGAGCCCCGGATCGCCGGCCAGCGGTTCGGGCACCGCCGCGATCCGCGCATCGACCCCGGGCGCCAGCGCCCGCAGCGCGATCCGGGCCTCGGCCAGCTTGCGCCAGTCCGCGCCGACATGCGGGAACATCCGCCGCGCGGCGTCTTCGGCACCCTGCCAGAGCAGCATGTCCAGCCGCGCCTCGTGGTGGGGCGCAAGGATGTCGGGGAACGCCGCCAAAAGCAGCTTCTCGTCGCCCTCGTTCAACTCGAGTTCGCGCCAGGCCCGTACGACCTCGGCGCCGGCATCGCCCACACGGCCCAGCGCCGAATAGGCGCCCGCCAGCCGCACGATCCCGGCGCCGGTATCCGGGGGGCTGTCCCGGAAATAGGCGACCACGTCCCCCGGATCGGCATCGGCCGGGATCTGGGGTTCGCCCTTGCGGCGCAGATAGGGCAGGCCCGGCCAGTCGCCGTTGCGGGCCAGGAAGGCGCGGTAATCGACCCAGAAACCGGCCCCGGCCCGAAGCTTGATCCATTCGACGATGTCGCCCGCGGCCGGCGAGTCGATCCCGGCGACGGCGGCCGCCGCCCGCGTCCAGTCACCCGAGCGGCTTGCCGACAGGGCCTCGGACAACGCCTCGCCGCGTTCCGTCACCGCAGCCGCGGGCGCGGGTCCGGGCAGGACCAGCGCCAGAGCGGCCAGGAGCGGGGCGAGAAAAAGACGCATGACGGGCCTCGGGACACGCGGCATGGGATGGACTGTAGTGGCGGGGCGGTCTATTGCAACGGCCAACTTGGCAAAGCCTGCGCCGGTCTATAGGGTCCGGGCGGTTTTGCGCCGAGGACGCCGGGCTGCGACAGAGAAGGAGCGTGTCATGTTCAAAGGGTCGATTCCCGCACTCGTGACGCCGTTCAGGAACGGCGACGTGGATCTCGACGCGCTCAGGGCGCTGGTGGAATGGCATGTCGAGGAAGGCAGCCACGGGCTGGTCCCGGTCGGCACCACCGGCGAGAGCCCGACGCTCAGCCACGAGGAACACGAACTGGTGATCGAAGAGGTCGTGAAGGCGGCCGACGGGCGCATCCCGGTCATCGCCGGGGCCGGGTCCAACAACACGGACGAGGCGATTCGCTTCATGCGCCACGCAGAGGCGGTCGGCGCGGACGCGGCGCTGGTCGTGACGCCCTATTACAACAAGCCGACCCAGCGCGGCATGATCGAGCATTTCCGCGTTCTGCACGATTGCTGCACGCTGCCGATCATCATCTACAACATCCCCGGGCGTTCCGTCGTCGACATGGCGCCCGACACGATGGGCGAGCTGGCGAAGCTGCCGCGGATCATCGGCGTCAAGGACGCCACGGGCGACGTCGTCCGCGTCTCGCGCCAGCGCGAGACCTGCGGCGCCGATTTCGTCCAGCTGTCCGGCGAGGACGCCTCGGCGCTGGGCTTCAACGCGCATGGCGGGGTCGGCTGCATCTCGGTGACAGCGAATGTCGCGCCGCGCCTCTGCGCCGAGTTCCAGGAAGCGACGCTGGCCGGCGACTACGCCAAGGCGCTGAGCTTCCAGGACCGGCTGATGCCGCTGCACACCGCGATCTTCCTCGAGCCCGGCCTGGCCGGCGCGAAATACGGGCTTTCGGTTCTCGGCAAGTCCAGCGACGAGGTCCGCTTGCCGCTGACGACCCTGCTGCCCGAAACCCGCCAGCGGATCGACGACGCGATGCGTCACGCCGGCCTCATCAACTGAGCGCCGGATGCACGACCGCGGCAAGCCTCCCCGCCCCGGCGAGATCGTCCTGGACCGCGTGCCGGGCACGGGCGACGGACCGCGGATCGCGTTCATCGGCCGTATCCGCACCCCCTGGGGGCCGGGGGACGCGCCGCGCAACCTGCGCCAGGCCCGCGAGAGCGGGAAACCGGCACGCATCCTGCTCGAGCCGGACTACGCGCCCGGCCTGCTGGGGCTGGAGGTCGGCCAGGCGATCGTCGTGTTCTACTGGATGGACCGGGCACGGCGCGACCTGATCCGCCAGAACCCCCGCCACACCGACGGCGTCCGCGGCACCTTCGCGCTGCGCTCGCCGGTCAGGCCGAACCCGGTATCGCTGGCGACGGTGCGGATCACCGGGCTCGATGCCGAGGCCGGCGAGATCGAGATCGATGCGATCGACTGTTTCGACGACACGCCGCTGGTCGATATCAAGCCGTGGCTGCCCACGATCGACGTGCCGCCCGGCGCCGATCTCTGATCGCGCCTTTTCCCGGGCCGCGGGATGGCCTATATCCCCTCGGCCATGGCCAAAGCGAAATCAGACCCGAACTACAAGGTGATCGCCGAGAACCGGCGTGCACGGCACGACTACGCGATCGAGGAAGATCTCGAATGCGGGATCATGCTCGAGGGCTCGGAGGTGAAGTCGCTCCGGCAGGGGCAGGCCAATATCGCCGAGAGCTATGCCAGCGTCGAGGATGGCGAGCTGTGGCTGATCAACAGCTACATCGCCCCCTACGAGCAGGCCAAGACCTTCGGCCACGAGGAACGGCGCAAGCGCAAGCTACTGGTCAACAAGCGCGAACTGGCGCGGCTCTGGAACGCGAGCCAGCGCCAGGGCATGACGCTGGTGCCGCTGGTCCTCTATTTCAATCACCGCGGCATCGCGAAGCTGAAAATCGCCATCGCCAAGGGCAAGAAGACCGTCGACAAGCGCGAAACCCAGAAGAAACGTGACTGGCAGCGCCAGAAACAGCGGCTTTTGCGCAACCAAGGCTGAAATTCTCGGCCGGCATAACACGTTTCGGTTGCCGCTCTGCGCCTGGTCCCTAGTCTGGTCCGGGTGAGTTGATTTGTGTGTCAGTGTCGCAGGTTGCGTATGATCGAGACGATTGCATTCCACATCGCCGCGGGGAGCCTGGGGGGCAACCTCGCCGGCGGCCTGCTGAAACAGCTCAATCTCGGACTGGGCGGAAACACGCTCTGCGGACTGGCCGGCGGCGCACTGGCGGCCGGCGCCGGGGCGGTGGCCGGCACGCTGGCGACGAGCGGCGGCCTGCCGGCGCTGATCATCGGCGGGTGCGGCGGGGCGACCCTCATGGCGCTGGCAGGACTGCTGCGCGAGATTCGCGACTCCGGCTGACCCGCCCCGCGACCAATGCCAACCTGCTGTCGGGATGCCTGGTGTGCTGCGTGATCGTGCTGATCTATCTCAGTGACCACGTGGCGCACGACACGTCGTTGGTCATCGCGGGGCTGTTCGTCGGGGCCGTGTTGCTGCTGGTCGTCGGATTCGCCTGCTCCATGATCGAGATCGGTGTCGCGCCACGGCAGACCGAAAACGCCCCCTGCGACTGAGCCGGGCGCAGCCCTGCGCGCTTGCCTCCGCGGGGTCAAGCGCGTAACTCCGGGTGTCAGAACGCAGAGGAGCCCGCGATGCCTCAAGACGACCCGAAAACGCTCGTATCCACCGACTGGCTGGCGCAGCATCTGAACGACCCGGACCTGCGGGTGCTGGACGCCTCGTGGTACATGCCCGATGCGGAGCGTGACCCGAAAGCCGAATATGCCGCCGCCCATATCCCCGGGGCCCGGTTCTTCGATATCGACGAGATCGCGGACACGCGCTCGGAGCTGCCGCACACGGCGCCCCCGCCCGAGAAGTTCATGAGCCGCATGCGCGCCATGGGCGTGGGCGACGGCCACCAGGTCGTGGTCTATGACGGCGCGGGGCTCTTCTCGGCGGCGCGCGTCTGGTGGCTGTTCAAGCTGATGGGCCATGACGACGTGGCCGTGCTCGACGGCGGCTTGCCGAAATGGCAGGCCGAGGGCCGCCCGATCGAGGACATGGCCCCGATCCTGCGCGAACGCCACATGACCGCCCGGCGCCAAGCGCATCTGGTCAAGGACGTCACGCAGGTGGCCGAGGCCTCGAAGCTGGGCGCGTCGGAAATCCTCGATGCCCGCTCGCCCGGCCGCTTCGCCGGGACCGAGCCCGAACCGCGCGCCGGCCTGCGCAGCGGCCATATCCCCGGATCGCGGAACGTCCATTACCGGACGCTGCTGAAAGACGACGGCACGATGAAGGACCCCGAGGCGCTGAAATCCGTCTTCGCCGCGGCCGGCGCCGATCTCGGCAAGCCGGTCATCACCACCTGCGGCTCGGGTGTCACCGCCGCGATCATCAACCTCGCGCTCGAGCGGGTCGGTCATCGCGCCCATGCGCTCTATGACGGGTCCTGGGCCGAATGGGGCATGTTCGACGAGCTGAAAGTGGAGACCGGATGACCCGCCAGCCAGCCGGAACCGAGGTCGCCTACACCGTGACCTGGCTCGAGATGACGGAGCGGCCGAGCTACCCGTGGCCGCATGCGCCCGCGAACATCCCGGTCACGCTGCTGCCCTCCGACACGCCGCCGGTCTGGTACTTCCTCGCGCTCTACGACGCGGTGGGGCGCGACCACGCCTGGGAGGACATGCACGCGGAAGATCCCGAGACGGTCCGGGCGATGCTGCACCACCCGGACGTGACGCTCTACACCCTGCTCTCGGACGGCTGGCCGCACGGATTCTTCCTGCTGGACTGGCGCCGGCCCGGCACCTGCGAACTGGCCTATTTCGGCCTCGTCCCCGAGGCGGTTGGCCGCGGGCTCGGCACGTTCCTGCTGCAGACGGCCGTGCATACGGGCTGGGACCGCGACGGCGTCGAGAAGATGACCGTGAACACCTGCACGCTGGATCACCCCCGCGCGCTGATCAACTACCAGAAAAACGGCTTCGCGCCGGTGCGGCAGGAAGAGAGATCCCGTATACTCACCCGCGACCGCGACCTGTC
>CAJXYS010000078.1 GCA_913063035.1 uncultured Maritimibacter sp.
TCGGCAAATCGCCCGCCTCGCGCTTCAGCTTCTGCGCGCTGTCAGGGGAGACGTAAAGCTCCGGGATCGGGGCGAGGTTGGCGGCTGTCATCGGTGTTTCTCTCTTTTCAATCTACGAACGCGCGGCCGCGACGTCCCCCCCCGGACCGTGGCCACGCACAGCCTTTAGCGCCGCCCCCTCGGACGGCGCAACAGGGTTTTCCCGAAAAGAACGGCGTCTCGGGCACATGGTGCCCGGGCGGCCGGGGTCCTTATTCCCCGGCCTCGGCCAGAACCGTCTGCCCGGCATCCTCGATCTCGGCGAGGAAGCGCTCGGCCTCCAGGGCGGCCATGCAGCCCATGCCGGCCGACGTGACCGCCTGGCGGTAGATGTGATCCGTCAGGTCGCCCGCCGCGAAGACGCCCGGGATCGAGGTCGCGGTGGAATCGGGCTTGGTCACCACGTAGCCGCCGTGATGCATCTCGAGCTGGTCCTTCACCAGCTCGTTCGCGGGCGCATGGCCGATCGCCACGAAGACGCCGGCGCAGGGGATCTCCTGTTCCGCGCCGGTATCGGTGTGACGCACCCGCACCCCGGTCACGCCCAGCGGCTCTTCGTCGCCCAGCACCTCGTCGAGCACGTGATCCCAGAGCACCTCGACCTTCGGATTGTTGAAGAGCCGGTTCTGGAGGATCTTCTCGGCGCGCAGTTCGTCGCGGCGATGGATCAGCGTGACCTTGGAGGCGAAGTTCGTCAGGAAGAGCGCCTCTTCGACGGCGGTGTTGCCGCCGCCGATCACGACGACTTCCTGGTTGCGGTAGAAGAACCCGTCGCAGGTCGCGCAGGCCGACACCCCGAAGCCCTTGAACTTCTCTTCGCTTGGCAGGCCCAGCCACCGCGCCTGCGCGCCGGTCGCCAGGATAACCGCGTCGGCGGTGAAGGTGGTGCCGCTCTCGCCCTCGGCGGTGAAGGGCCGGTGCGACAGGTCGAGCTTGCCGATGTGATCGGAGATGATCTCGGTGCCGACGGCGCGGGCGTGCTCTTCCATGCGGACCATCAGGTCGGGGCCCTGCACCTCGGTGTCGCCGGGCCAGTTCTCGACCTCGGTGGTGATGGTGAGCTGGCCGCCCGGCTGGATGCCCTGGATCAGAACGGGTTCCAGCATGGCGCGGGCGCCGTAGACCGCGGCGGTGTAGCCGGCGGGGCCGGAGCCGATGATCAGCAGGCGGGTGTGGCGGGTCTCGGACATGTCGCCCCCTTGGGTCTTGCGTTCTTGGTGGTCCCGGTCGATATAGCCGTCGTGGCGGGCATGGAAAAGTGGCCATTTGGTCCCGGTGGACCGTTTTGGCGTCAAGCTCCCGGCATCCCTCCGGAAAAATTTTCTTGCGCGAAAGCGAAACATTATTGCGCGCGGTCCAGTGGCCGCGTAAGATGCGGCAAATATCAGAAAGCAGGATCCGCACCCATGCCGGGATCAAAACTCGATCCGATCGACCGCCATATCCTTGCAGAACTGCAGGCTGACGGGCGCATCACCAATGTCGAACTGGCCCGCCGGGTCGGGATCTCGGCGCCGCCCTGCCTGCGGCGCGTCCGCACGCTGGAGGAGCAGGGCTTCATCCGCGGCTACCATGCCGAGGTCGATCCCCGTGCGCTCGGCTTCGAGGTGCAGGTCTTTGCCATGGTCGGGCTGCATTCCCAGGCCGAGGCCGACCTCTCGGCCTTCGAGGCGCAGTGCCGGGCCTGGCCGCTCGTGCGCGAATGCCACATGCTGAACGGCGAGATCGACTTCATCCTGAAATGCGTCGCGCCCGATCTGTCGACCTTCCAGAGCTTCCTGACAGAGCAGCTGACCGCGGCCGAGAACGTCGCCAGCGTCAAGACCTCGCTGGTGATCCGCGGCGCCAAGGACGAACCGGGCGTTCCCTTCGACGTGCTCGAGGCGCGGCTCGACCACCCGGCCTGAACCCGCCCGACCGCGGCTGTTGCGCGGGGCGGGGCCTTGGGGCAGACTTCGCCCATCAGCGCCGTGGGCCGGCCGTCGCCGGGACCCGGCGGCGCACGGGACGGGATCACGCAGCCCATGGCGGTGACACGCTACCATTTCATTTCGGGCCTGCCGGACTCGGGTGCCGAAGAACTCGCACGGCTTCTGGCGCAGAACCCCCGGTTCGTGACCGGGTCCGACACCGGCGCCGATGCGCTGTTCGGGGCCGCGATGCGGCGGATGCAGGATGACGACTGCCCCGAATCCCGCCTCGACGAGCAGCAGTGCCGGGCGCTTCTGCGCGCCACGCTCGACGCGGTGCATCACGACCGCCAGACGGGGGCGGTCGTCTTCGACAACGCGCCGGGCTGGCTCGGCTATATCGATGCGCTGGGCAACCTTTTTCCGCTGGCCCGCTTCGTGGTGATGGTCCGCGACCCGGCCGATCTGGGCGGAAGCACCGCGCGGGGCGCGCGGCTCGATACGCCGCTGCGCCACCTGCAGGCGGCGCTGGCCGGGGCGCATGCCCAGCGGATTCTCGTGATCGAGCACGAACGCTTCCTGTCCGACCCGGTCACGGTGCTCGACGTGCTGTACCATTTCCTGCGCGAACACGAGTTCGACCACGACCTGGCCCCGCTTTCGGACGCCGGGGCAGGAACCGCGGATGCCCAGCCGCCGAAGCGCCGCCTTCTCGGCCTGATGCCGGGCCGGCGCGGGGGCGGCGCCGACGATGCGCCCTGGCGCAAGGAAAAATCCAGCGCCGCCACGATCCTGATCGACACCGGCTGATCCCGGCGCCGGGCTTTCCCGGTGGCGCGCCGCATGCTAGGCCAACGGCGTCCGTCACCGAGCCGAGGCCGCCGATGCTGCCGATCAACCCCAGCCAGATCCCCGCCTTCTACAAGCGGGCCCGCGCCGCGCAGCAGGCGGGGCGCGCGGACGAGGCGCTGCGCCTCTACCGCTCGATCCTGGCGGCGAACCCGACGCTGGCGGAGGCTCATTTCCAGGTTGGCCGCATCGCGGCGGGTCGGGGCGACACCGACGCCGCCGTCGCGGCCTTCGAGAAGGCGCTGGCTGCGAAACCGGCAGAACCGGCGATCTGGTCGGCATTGGCCGACACGCTGCTCAAGGCTGGCCGGCCGGGGGATGCGGCGGCGCTGCCCGCCCGGGCGCAGAAGGCGGGTCTTGCCGCAGAGCCGCTGGCGGCGCTGGGACTGCGCACCGGGGGGCGGAGCGGTGCGCGCGCGGCCACGCTCGACACCGCCGGGCGGAAAGAGGCGCAGCGCCTCGTCCAGCTGATGTCGGCCGGGCGCTTCGCCGAGGCCGAGCGCGGCGCGGCGGCGCTTGCGAGGCGCCAGCCGGGCGTGGCCGCCGTCACCAACATCCTGGGCAGCGCGCGGGCGGCGCAGGGCAAGCGGGATGCCGCGGAAAAGGCGTTCCGCGCGGCGCTGGCCCAGGACCCGGAATTCGTCGAGGCCCGCATCGCCTATGCCGAGATGCTGATCGGCGCGGGCCGACCGGCCGAGGCACAGCGGATCCTGGCCCCCGCGGCCCGCGATGGTGGCGGACCGGCGCGGGTGCGGGGGCTTTCGGGCAGGGCGCTCTCGGATCTCGGGGATCAGCGCGCGGCGCTCGCGGAACTGGACGCCGCGCTCGAGGCGGCGCCGAAAGACATGCGCCTGCGCGCCTATCGCGGGCAGGCGCGGCTGCGCGACGGCCGCCCGATCGCGGCGGCCGACGATCTCGAGGCGGCGGTCGGGGCCGGGCTGGCCACCCCCGCGCTGCAACTCGATCTCGTGCGCGCGCTCGGCCGCGCCGGGCGCGAGGCGGAGGCGCTGGCGCGGCTCGACCGGCTGATCGCCGAGGATCCGGACCGCGTCGACTGGCTGGCCGAGCGCGCGCATCTCTACCAGCAGACCGGCCAGTTCGCGGCGGCCGAGACCGATCTGCAGGCGGCCATAGCCCGCAACCCGCTGGGCGGCGCGCTCTATCGCATGATCGCCTTCGGGCGGAAACTGCCGGCCGACGATCCGGTCGTGGCGCAGATGGAAGAGACCTATGCCCGCGACGACCTGCCTGACGCCGAGCGGCGGGAACTGGCTTTCGCGCTGGCCAAGGCGGCCGAGGATGCCCGGCAGCACGACCGGGTCTTTCCCTATCTGAACGCCGCAAACGCCCTGACCCGCAAGGCCTGGCCCTACGATATCGCGGCCGATATCGCCGCCGCGCGCCGGATCACGGAAGCGTTCACCGCGGAGCTGCGCACCGCCTGCGAGGGGCAGGGCCATACCGGCTGCCAGCCCATCTTCGTCACCGGGCTGCCGCGCTCCGGCACGACGCTGGTCGAGCAGATCATCGCCAGCCATTCCCGTGTCACCGGCGGCGGCGAGCTGGCGCGTCTGACCCCGGGCCTCGCGGCCGCGGTCGAGACGCTCCATGCCGGGGCGTCCGACGCATCGCCGGATTTCGCCGCGATCGGGCGCGATTACTGCGACTGGCTGGCCGCGCGGTTTCCCGGCGCCGACATCGTCACGGACAAGTCGATCACGACCTATGCCTATCTGGGTTTCGCCAAGCTGGCGCTGCCCGGGGCGCGGATCGTCGTGGTCCGCCGCGATCCGCGCGATACCTGCCTGTCGATCTACAAGAACATGTTCCCGGGCGGCACCCACCGCTATGCCGACGACCTGACCGACCTGGGCACCTATTACCGGATGCACGAGGCGCTGATCGGGTTCTGGCGGGACGTCTGGCCCGAGGCGTTTCTCGAGATTTCCTACGAGGCGCTGACGGCCGATCCCGAACCCGAGGCGCGCCGCCTCATCGCCCATTGCGGGCTCGACTGGGAAGACGGCTGCCTCAACTTCCACGAGGGCAAGCGCCGGGTAGAGACGCTGAGCGGCGCGCAGGTGCGCCAGCCGATCTACCGCAGCTCCGTCAGCGCCTGGGAAAAATACGCCGGGGATCTCGCGCCGCTCTTCGCCGCGCTCGAGGACGACACGCCGATCCTCTGAGGCGTGTCAGCGGCAGAGCAGCCCGAGCCCGTGGCGCGACAGCGGCTCGGCGCCTGCCTCCGTCACCAGCGACGTGCGGCCCGGACACATGGCCGTGCCGGTCCGGCTGTCCATCATGATCATGTGCAGGAAGAAGGTCATGCCGGGGCGGATCACGGTCGGTGCGCCGTGATAGAACATCTGGTGTTCCATCCAGCTCGGGGCGTAGCGGGCGCCGACGGCGTAGCCGCAGGCGTTGAGCCGGGCATGGCCGAAGCCGGCGGCGTCCATGGTGCGGGCATAGGCGTCATAGACCAGGCCCATCGGGTTGCCGGGCTTCAGGCAGGCTTCCGCGGCTTGCAGCGCGGCGACCGCCGCCTCGTTCATCCGGCGGTGGCTGTCGCGCGGCTCGCCCACCACGACGGTCCGCATCATGGGGGCGTGGTAGTTGCGATAGGCGCCCGCCCATTCCAGTGTGATCTGGTCGCGGCCCGAGAGTTTCCGCCGCCCGCTATGCGACCGGCAGAGCAGCGCGTGCCGGTCCGATCCGATGATGACCGGGTTGGCGGGAAAATCGCCGCCGCCGGCGAAGATCGCGCCCTGCAGCGCGGCCAGGATCTCTCCCTCGTCGGCGCCGGGCCCGATCTTGTCGAGCGCCGCGTCCAGCGCGTCGTCGGACAATTCGGCGGCGCGCCGGGCATAGATGATCTCGGCCTCCGATTTCACCAGCCGCAGCTCGGAGATCAGGTCGCTCGCCTCCACCAGCTCGGCCCGGCCGTCCAGCGCCGCGGCGAGTTTCTTGTAGTTGGCGGCGGTCAGCCCGTGGGTATCGGTCTCGATCCCGAGCCGCTTGCCGGCAAGCCCCAGATCGGCCAGAAGCGCCTGCAGGTCGTCGGCCGGGGTTGCCCCGTCGCGGTCGACCCAGATCCGCACGTCGCCGATCGTCGAGGTCAGCTGCGCCTGGCGCAGGTCGGCCGAGCGCGTCAACAGGACGGGTTCCACGCCGCCCAGCACGAGGCACTGGAAGAAGCAGTAGCCGAAAGTGTCGTATCCGGTCAGCCAGTACTGGCTCTCGGGCGCGAAGACGAGCATCCCGTCCAGCCCGCGTCGTTCCATCTCGGCCTCGGTCCGGGCCAGACGGCCGGCGAATTCCGTGTCCGTGAAATGCAGCATGTCGGGTCCCCTCAGAGCCGGATCGCCGAGAGGAGCCGGCCGTAATCCGCGGCGCCGTCATGCACGCTTCGGCGGTAGGAAAAGAAGCGAGCCGGGTCGCTGTAGGTGCAGTGGCGGGTCCATTCCGCCGCGCCGATCCCCGCTTCGCGCAGCCGGTGCAGGCCGAAGCCGGGCAGGTCGAACAGCAGCCGGTCGCCGTCGCCCTGGGCGAAGAAGCGGGCATAGCCCGGATCCTCGGCCATGAAATCCTCGAGGAATTCCGGCCCCACCTCGTAGGCGCGCTGGCTGATCGTCGGGCCGATCACCGCGACGGTATCGGCGCGATCGGCACCTAGCGCTTCCATCGCGTCGAGCGTGGCCTCCAGCACCCCGTCGAGCGCGCCGCGCCAGCCTGCATGGGCGGCGCCGATCACGCCCGCCGCGCGGTCCGCGAAAAGCACCGGCTGGCAATCCGCCGTCAGCACACCGAGCGCAAGGCCCTGGGTCGCCGTCACCAGCGCGTCGGCCTGCGGGCGCGGGACGGGCAGGGCGGCCTCCACCGCCACAACGTCCGCCGAATGGACCTGGTGAAGGGTGACCAGCTCTTCCGGCATGACGTCGAGTGCCGCGGCCGCGCGCTTGCGGTTGAGCGTGACTGCCTCGTTTAGGTCCGAGGATCCCGGCCCGCAGTTCAGGCCGTGGAAGATCCCCGAAGACGCACCGCCCCGGCGGGTGAAAAACCCGTGGGGCAGGGGCGCGAGACTGTCCGATGTCAGTATCTCAAGCGTCATGGGTCGAATCCTGGAGGCGGCATCGCCTGATTGGGGTAAATTCCAATCGCCTTGAACAGGCTCCCCATTTCCTCGGGGTGGGTCAACCGGCGATGTGCGGCGACATGCG
>CAJXYS010000079.1 GCA_913063035.1 uncultured Maritimibacter sp.
GGATTTGCCAGGCCCTTTTTCGAGTTGCGCATGTGGCACCGCCAGTCCGCTTGCATGCCATGCGGTGACCCTGCCCCGTATCCGGGTCGCAGCTTCCCTCCGAGGAGCCGACGCCGAAACCGTGACGCGGGCAACGCGCTTGTTTGAGCCTGTGCCGCCCCCCATATTCCGTGCTGTCACTGCGGAGGGAAACGCGATGGCGGGATATATGCGTACGGCCGTTCTGATGGCGGCCATGACCGCGCTGTTCATGGGCGTGGGATGGATGCTCGGCGGCGGGGCGGGCGCCGTGATCGCGCTGGTCGTGGCTGCCGCGATGAACCTCGTGACCTGGTGGAATTCCGACCGGATGGTCCTGCGCATGCACGGCGCGCGTCGGGCCGAAGGGGGCGGGGCCGAGGCCTTGCGCCGCCTGGTGGCGGATCTGGCGGCGGATGCCGGCATGCCGGCGCCGGCGGTCTACCTGATCGATAGCGACCAGCCGAACGCCTTTGCCACCGGGCGCAGCCCCGACCGTGCGGCGGTGGCCGTCACCTCGGGCCTGCTGCGCCATCTCGACCGCGAGGAGATCGCGGCCGTCGTGGCGCATGAGCTTGCCCATATCCGCAATCGCGACACGCTCGTGATGACCATCACCGCAAGTTTCGCGGGCGCGATCAGCATGTTGGCGAATTTCGCGCTGTTCTTCGGCGGGCGGCGCGACAGTCCGCTGGGGCTTGTCGGTGTCATCGCCATGATGATCCTGGCGCCCCTCGCCGCCGGTCTCGTGCAGATGGCGATCAGCCGCGCACGGGAATACGAGGCCGACCGGGTGGGTGCGGAGATCTGCGGCGATCCGCTCTGGCTCGCCGCGGCGCTGCAGCGGATACAGGGGCTTGCGCTTCGGATCGACAACAACAGCGCCGAACGCAATCCGGGTTCGGCGCACATGTTCATCATCAACCCGCTCCACGCGCATCGCTACGACACGCTGTTCTCGACCCATCCGCGCACCGAGGACAGGGTCGCGGCCCTGCACGAGATGGCGCGCGCCGCGCAAGGTTCCGCCGCCGGTCCCTGGGCCTAGGCGCCCCGGCCGCGGGCACTGGACCGCGACGTGAGTTTCGGCAGCAGGAGCGGCGTCAGGTACATCGGGATCTGGTAGCAGCCGACGAACACCATGAGGGGCGCGGCCGTCTCGGCCGGGACCGCGGCCAGGAACAGCGCGAGGTTCCGGTTGCCCGCGGCGATGGTGACCGCGAGCGCCTCGGGCCGCGGGATCGCGGCGCGGGCCACATGCCAGGCGCCGAGCGTCTGCACGAGGTAGAGCCCGGCCGCCACGGCGAAGGCCAGCAGCAGGCGGCCCGGCGTTTCCGTGGCCGCGGGTCCGACCGCGGACATCAGGCCGATCACGACGATCGCCATGGCGAGGGCCATGATGCCGTCCAGGGACGGGCGGGCCTCGGGGCGCTTGAGCGCCGGGAAGCGCGCGCGCAGCGCCACGGCGATGCCGGCCGCCAGGGCGACGATGGCGAGCAGGCGCAACGCGCCCGCAGCAACGGCCCAGGGATCGGGGAAGACCGGGAGCAGCGCGAAGACCGGCGCGGCGGTGAGCGGCAAGAGCGCCGTGCCGAGTGTCAGTTGGCGGAGCGCCGCGCCGGCATCGGCCCCGGACATCACCGCAAGACCCGGCGTGCCGGTGATCGGCGCGGCCGCGAGCGCGAGCACGGCCCCCGTCGCGAGCGGCGCGGACAGAAGCCCCGCCGCCCAGAGAGCCGCGCCGACCGAAAGCGGAAGGGCGCATTGCAGCACAAGCGCCACGGCAAGCGCGCGCGGTGCGTCCGCCCGGCCGGGCAGCGCCGCGCGCGGCCCCTCGCGCAGGGCCGCGATACAGAGCATGACGGCGAGAAACGGCACGATTGCCGGGGCCATCCACGCGGCCAGGTCCGGCAGCAGGATACCGGCGGCAAGCCCCCCGATCAGCAGCCACCGTCCCTGTGCCGCCATGCGCGCGAGCAGCCTCACAGCGTCGTCGCCGCCCGCGCGGCGTGGTCGTAACTGCCCGAGATCGCCCTGAGCAGCGCGGCCAGGCGGGACATCTCCTCGGGGGAGAAACCGGTTTCGCGCGCAAGCTCGACCAGCAGCGCCTCGCGCACCTCGGCGTAGCGGCTACAGAGCGCGGCGCCTTCGCCCGTGATCTCGACGGTCTTTTCCTTTCCCTTGCGCGCGGTGGTGACGAGCTTGCGCTCGGCCAGCTTGCGCACCGCGTAACTGACCAGGTGCGCGTCCTCGATATGCAGCACCAGCCGGATATCGGCGAGTGTCTTGGCGCGGTCCCGGTGATTCACCAGGTGCAGGATCAGCACCTCCAGCGGCGCCATGCCCGGCGCGCCGGCGGCGTCCATGCAGCGGGTGATCCAGCGCTGAAAGGCGTGGTTTGCCATGGTGAGCGCATATTCGACCTCCGACAGCTCGGGCAGGCCCGAGGCGGCCAGATGCGCCGAGCTCACGACCGGCCCGACGCGGCGGGGGCGCCGTTCATCCGTCATCGCGACAGCATCGTCCCGGGCAGCCAGAGCGCGATCTCGGGGAAGAGCGACAGGATCGCCACCGCCAGGACCAGCAGCAAGAAGAAGGGCGCGGCGTATCGCGCGACGGCGAAGATGTCGCGCCCCGTGATCGTCTGGATCACGAAGAGGTTGAAGCCCACCGGTGGCGTTATCTGGCTCATCTCCACGACGAGGACCAGGAAGATGCCGAACCAGATCGGGTCGATGCCGGCGGCCACCACCATCGGCAGGATGATCGACACGGTCAGCACCACGATGGAGATCCCGTCGAGAAACATGCCCATGACGATGAAGAACACCGTCAGCATTGCCAGCAGCGCGTAGGGCGAGAGACCCATTTCGCCGATCGCGCGGGCGAGCTCGCGCGGGATACCGGTATAGCCCATGGCGACCGTCAGGAAGGATGCGCCGGCCAGGATAAAGGCGATCATGCAGGTGGTGATGGTCGCCGCGCGCAGCGAGTCGAACAGCCCGGCCCAGGACAGCGCGCCCGTCGCGGCCGCCAGGATCAGGGCGCCGGTCACGCCGATCACGGCCGCCTCGGTCGGGCTGGCGATCCCGAGATAGATCGACCCGATCACCGCCACGATCAGCCCCACCACCGGCAGGAGCCGCGCGGCCGCGCCAAGCGCCTCGCGCCGGTCGACCGGCGGTTCGGCCGCCGGCATGCGGCTGCGGTTCAGCGTCGACCAGAGCATGATGTAGCCCGCGAAGAGCCCGGCCAGCATCAGGCCCGGCAGGACGCCCGCCAGGAACAGACGCGCGATGGATTGTTCCGTCGCCGCGCCGTAGACGATCAGGATGATCGAGGGAGGGATCAGGAAGCCGAAGGTGCCCGACCCCGCCAGCGTCCCGATCGCCATGCGGTCGTCATAGCCGCGCGCCTTGAGTTCCGGCAGCGACATGCGCCCGATCGTGGCCGTGGTGGCGGCGGACGATCCCGACACGGCGGCGAAGAGCGCGCAGCCCAGCACGTTGACGTGCAGCAGACGACCGGGCAGCCGCGCGGTGAAAGGCGCCAGCCCCGAGAACATGTCCGAGGAGAGGCGCGACCGGACGAGGATCTCGCCCATCCAGATGAACATGGGCAGCGCCGTCAGGTCCCAGACGCTGAGGCCGCCCCAGACCTTCGTCGCGAAGACGAGCGAGGCGGGCGCTGGCGCGGCGGCGAGCATGGCCACCAGCCCGACGGCGATCAGCGCGAAGCCGACCCAGAGCCCGGCGGCAAGCGCGCCGAACAGCACCACGATCAGAAGGGGCGCAAGCGTTGCGATCTCCATCAGTCCTGCTCCTCGGTGCGGGTTTCGGCGGCCTGGTGGCCGGGCTGCCCGCCGCGTGCGAGCGTGACCATGGTGTCGATGAGGGCAATGCAGAAGAGCGCGAGCCCCGCCGTCATCACCCCTTGCGGAATGGCCAGCGGGATCGGGATGACCCCGTAACTCACCGAGCCGAACTTCAGGCTGTCCATCGCCTGAAGACCGCTGGACCAGGTGGCGAACCCCGCGAGCGCCGCGGCGGCGGCGGCGACCACGACCCCGAGCCATCGCGCGGCCGTCGCGGGCAGGTTCTGGATCAGGAGTTTCACCCGCACGTGACTGCCCGCCTGCAATGTCCCCGCCAGGCCGAGGAACACCGCGCCGGTGAAGAGGAAGGCGCCGAACTCGGCGAGCGAGGGGATGGTCAGCCCGGGCGGCGGCAGCTCCACCAGCCGCGCCGCGCGGTCGGTCAGCCGTCCGAGGATCTGCAGCAGGACCAGGACGGCGATCAGGGCGAAGGTGACGGCCGCCAGCCAAAGCCCGGCGTCATAAAGTCGGTCGAGCATCCGGCGCATGGCGGACCTCCGGCGTCAGGGGCGGGACGGGGCGGGGCCCGCAGGCCCCGCCGGGTCGGTCACATGCTGGACTGGTAGGCCTCGATGACCTGCTGGCCCTCGTCGCCGGCCTCCTCGAGCCATTCCTGCGTCATGGTCTCGCCGATCTCGGCCAGCTGGCCCGACAGCGTTTCGGACGGATCCGAGATGGTCATGCCGTTTTCTTCCAGCGTCGCCATCTTCTCGGCGGTTTCCTTGGCCGACATGTCCCAGCCGCGGGTTTCCGCCTCGCCCGCGGCCGACAAGATCGCCTCCTGCTGGGCCTCGGGCAGGCTCTCGAACATGCCGGTGTTCACGATGACCATGTTCTTGGGCAGCCAGGCCTGCGTGTCGGTGTAATGGGAGGTGAAGTCCCAGGCCTGCGACGAGACGCCGGTCGAGGGCGAGGTGATCATCGCGGCGACCCGCCCGGTGGCGAAGGCGGTCGGAATGTCGCCGGTCTCGATCTGGGTTGGAACCGCCCCCATCAATTGCGCCAGGCGCTCGGTCGCGGCGTTATAGGCGCGGAACGACGCGCCCTCCAGATCCTCGGTCGAGTCGATCGGATCCTGCGTGTAGATGCTCTGGCCCGGCCACGGCACCGCGAAGAGCAGCGTCAGTCCCTGGGCGGCAAGCTTTTCCTCGACCAGCGGGCGCGAGGCCTCCCACAGGGCGCGGCCCTCGTCGTAGCTGGAGGCGAGGAACGGGATCGAGTCGACCGCGAAGATCGGATCCTCGTTCGCCAGGCGGGACATCAGCACCTCGCCGATGGGCGCCAGGCCGCGGCGCACGGAATCCTTGATCTCGGGATGCGCGTAGAGCGACCCGGCCGAGTGCACGGTGATCTCCAGCCCGCCATCGGTCGCGGCGGCCACGTCCTCGGCGAATTGCTGGATGTTCTGGGTGTGGAACACGCTGTCGCCATAGGGCGTCGGCATGTCCCAGTTCGCGGCGGCGGCGGGCAGCGCAAGCGCGGCGGCCGCGAGGGCGCCGGGCAGGCTGCGGAAGAGGCTGATGGTCATTGCTTTGTTCCCTGTCGTCTGTCGGGCGGCGTCTTGACGGTGCCGGACCCGCCGCCCTTGGCCCGGTTGCGGAAAGCTTGACCAGACGCTGACAATTTGTCAACGATTTGTCGGCGAATGCTGTGGAAGGGGTGGAACATGGGCGACGGCACGACGGGACGCTGGGATTTCTGGGTCGACCGGGGCGGGACGTTCACCGACGTGATCGGGCGCGATCCTGCCGGCGGCCTGTCGGCGCTGAAGCTGTTGTCCGAGAACCCCGGCGCCTATGACGACGCGGCGATCGAGGGCATCCGCCGTTTCCTGGACGTGCCGCCCGGCGCGATCCCGCCCGAACGGATCGGCACGGTGCGGATGGGGACCACGGTGGCCACCAATGCACTGCTGGAGCGCAAGGGCGACCGCACATTGCTGCTGATCACCCGGGGATTCCGGGACGCGTTGCGAATCGGCTACCAGGATCGTCCCGACATCTTCGCCAAGGAAATCGTCCTGCCGGAGATGCTCTATGACCGGGTCGTCGAGGTGGACGAAAGGCTGCGGGTCGACGGCACGGTGGAACGCGCGCTCGATCTCGACGCGGCCCGGGCCGAGCTGGACCGCGCGAAGGCCGACGGGATCGACGCGGTCGCGATCGTGCTGATGCACGCCTGGACCGCGCCCGAGCACGAGCAACACCTGGCCGAGGCCGCGCGCGCGGCCGGCTTCGGGCAGGTCTCGGTCAGCCACGACGTCTCGCCGCTGATCAAGCTGGTCGGGCGAGGCGATACCACGGTGGTCGACGCCTACCTGACCCCGATCCTGTCGCGTTACGTCGAAACGGTCGCGGATGCGCTGGGGGCCACGCCCCCCGACCGGCCGGGGCCGACGCTGCAGTTCATGATGTCGTCGGGCGGGCTGACGGCGGCAGACCGCTTCAAGGGGCGCGACGCGATCCTGTCGGGGCCGGCGGGCGGCGTGGTGGGCATGGCCCGGACCGGCCAGATCGCCGGCGAGGATCGCGTGATCGGCTTCGACATGGGCGGCACCTCCACCGATGTCGCCCATTTCGACGGCAGTTTCGAACGCGCCTTCGAGACCCAGGTCGCGGGCGTGCGCATGCGCGCGCCCATGCTGCGCGTGCACACCGTCGCCGCCGGCGGCGGCTCGATCCTGCATGCCGATCCGGGGCGCTTCCGCGTCGGGCCGGACAGCGCCGGGGCCGATCCCGGCCCGGCCTGTTACCGCCGCGGCGGCCCGCTGACGGTGACCGACGCCAACGTGATGCTCGGCAAGCTCAACCCGGATTATTTCCCGGCGATCTTCGGCCCGGACCAGGACCAGCCCCTCGATCGGGACGCCGTGGCCGCGGAATTCGGCGTGATCGCCGAGGCCGAAGGCAAGACCCCGGAGCAGGTCGCCGAGGGCTTCCTGCGCATCGCCGTCGAGAACATGGCCAACGCCATCAAGAAGATCAGCGTCCAGCGCGGCTACGACGTGAC
>CAJXYS010000080.1 GCA_913063035.1 uncultured Maritimibacter sp.
GCCAAGGCCGTGGCCTTCGGCGAGGCGCTGCGGCCGGAATTCAAGACCTACCAGGCACAGGTCATCAAGAACGCCCGGGCGCTGGCCGACCAGCTGGCAAAGGGCGGGCTCGACATCGTCACCGGCGGCACCGATACCCATGTGATGCTGGTCGACCTGCGGCCGAAGGGCGTGAAGGGCAACGCGACCGAAACCGCGCTCGGCCGTGCCCATATCACCTGCAACAAGAACGGCATTCCCTTCGACCCCGAGAAGCCGACCGTCACCAGCGGAATCCGCCTGGGCACGCCGGCCGGCACCACCCGCGGCTTCGGCGAGCCCGAGTTCCGCCAGATCGCCGACTGGATCGTCGAGGTGGTGGACGGGCTTGCCGCCAACGGCGAGGCCGGCAATGCCGGGGTCGAGGCCAAGGTGCGCGCCGAGGTGGCCGAGCTCTGCGCCCGCTTCCCGCTCTACGACACGCTCTGAACCGGGGCGGCCGCTTCCAAGTGGCCGAAATATCCCCGCCGGAGGCACGGCGCGCGCCCGCAGGGGCGCGCGCTTCGCGTTTCGGCGCGGCGTCCCGCAGGGACGCCACCGCTCAGCCGGTCCGGCCGACCGCCTTCAGCGCCATGTCGGTGTAGATCTCGGCCACGTCATCGCCGGACAGACGTCCGCCCTCGCGGTACCAGGTATTGACCCCGGTCAGCATCGCGATCAGCGCCATGGTGGCGAGCTTGGTATCGGGAATGGCGAAAAGCCCGGCCTCCCGGCCCGCGCGCAGGATCGCCTCGAGCGCGTCCTCGTAGCGGCGCCGCAGCGCCTCGATCGCGGCGAAGTTCCCGGACTCGAGGTTGCGCAGTTCCATGTAGGCGATGAAGACGTCGTCGGGCCGGGCGAGGTGAAAGCCGATGTGAAAGCGGACGAAGCGCGCCAGCCGCGCATCCGGCGGACCCGGCGCATCGGCCGCGGCCCAGGCGGCCAGCAGATCCTCCAGGTGATCGCGCATCAGCTCGAAGAGCAGCGTCTGCTTGTCGGGCGTGTAGAGATAGAGCGCGCCGGCCTGCACCCCGACCTCGGCGGCGATGCGCCGCATCGAGACGGCGGCGAAGCCGTGCCGCGCGAACAGCCGCGCCGCCGCCGCGCGGATGCGCGGGCCGGTGATTTCCGCGTGAGAGCCGGTCTTGCGTGCCATCTGCCTCTCCTTTCTCCCGGATATTAACTGAACGGGCGTTCAGCGGCCACCGCCTTGCCGCGCCTGCCCCGCGCGGCTAGGCTCGCAGGCAGTTCCTGGCCCACACGGGTGCCCGCCCATGATCCGCCGCATGTCCCGTCTCGCTGTCCTGCTGCTGACCCTCGCCGGTTGCGGCGGCGACGTCCCGGCGCTCGACCCGGGCTTCGCCGGCGGCGCGGCGCGCGGAACCGGCTACCCGGACCTCGTCCCGGCCGAGGGTCTGCTCGCCGCGGCCGCGGGCCGCCGGCTCGACCCCCGGGAGGCCCGCGGCATGGCCGCGCGTGCGGCGACGCTCCGGCAGAAGGCGCGCGCGCTCGGGGGGCCGGTGATCGATGACGCGACACGCCGCCGGCTGCAGGACGCGCTCGCACGGCACCGCGGCGCCTGACCGCAGAGTTGCGTCCCGCCCCGGAAGGCAGTAACAGCAGCCCGACTGACCCGAGCTGACCTGACGGAGCCCTTTCATGCCCGACCCTATCCGCCTTGGCATCGCCGGTCTCGGAACCGTGGGCGCCGGGCTCGTCAAGATCGTACAGGACCATGCCGAGCTGCTCGCCGCCCGGGCCGGGCGGCGGATCGAGATCAGCGCCGTCTCGGCACGCTCGCGCGGCAGGGATCGCGGTGTCGACCTGTCGCCCTACAGCTGGGAGGACGACCCGGTCGTCCTGGCCCGCCGCGCCGATATCGACGTGTTCGTCGAACTCATGGGCGGCGAGGACGGGCCGGCCAAGGCCTCGGTCGAGGCGGCCATCGCCGCCGGCAAACACGTCGTCACCGCGAACAAGGCGATGCTGGCCATCCACGGCCAGGCCATGGCCGAAGCCGCCGAGGCCGCCGGCGTCGCGCTGCGCTTCGAGGCGGCGGTCGCGGGCGGCATACCCTGCGTCAAGACCCTGACCGAGGGGCTGGCCGGCAACCGCATGCGCCGGGTGATGGGCGTGATGAACGGCACCTGCAATTACATCCTGACCCGGATGGAATCCGCCCACCTGCCCTATGACGAGGTCTTCGAGGAGGCCAACGCGCTGGGTTACCTGGAAGCCGACCCGACGCTGGACGTTGGCGGGATCGATGCCGGGCACAAGCTGGCCCTGCTGGCCGCGATCGCCTTCGGCACGCGGGTCGATTTCGCGGGCGTCGAGCTGGAGGGGATCGAGCGGATCTCGATCACCGATATCGAGCAGGCCCGCGACATGGGCTACCGGATCAAGCTGCTCGGCGTCGCGCAGATGACGGGCCGCGGGCTGGAGCAGCGCATGTCGCCCTGCCTGGTGCCGGCGAAATCGCCGCTCGGACAGCTCGAGAACGCGATGAACATGGTCGTGCTCGAGGGCGATTCGGTGGGCCAGATCGTGCTGCGCGGCGCCGGCGCGGGCGAAGGCCCCACCGCCAGTGCCGTGATGGGCGACGTCATGGACATCGCCCGCGGCTACGTGCTGCCGGTCTTCGGCCAGCCGGCCCGCACGCTCGAGAGCGCGCCCAACGCCCGCGCCGCGGCGCCGGCCCCCTATTACCTGCGCTTCTCGCTGATGGACAAGCCGGGGGTCCTCGCCAAGGTCGCCACGGCGCTCGGCGATGCGGGTGTCTCGATCAACCGGATGCGCCAGTACGGCCATGCCGATACCGCCGCGCCGGTGCTGATCGTCACCCACACCACGACGCCGGACGCGCTGGCCCATGCGCTGAAGGGCGTCGAGGCGACGGGTGTGCTGACCGCCGCGCCGGTGGCGATTCGCATCGAGGAAGTCTAAGCGCGCGCGCACGGCGCTGCCCGGTCCGGGTTCGTGCGGGGGCCGCGTTTGCGCCCGCTCGGGGGTTGTGCCGGCCGGCCCGGGCCGCGTAAATGCTCTGACATATTTCAATTCGCCAGGAACGCCCGATGTCCCATCCCGTCGATTTCAATGACCGCATGTTGTCCCTGGGCCTCGCCCGCGTCTCCGAGGCCGCCGCGCTGGCCTCGGCCCAGCTGATCGGCCGCGGCGACGAGAAGGCCGCCGACCAGGCCGCCGTCGACGCGATGCGCACCCAGCTCAACATGCTCGACATCGACGGCGTCGTCGTCATCGGCGAGGGCGAGCGCGACGAGGCGCCGATGCTCTTCATCGGCGAAAAGGTCGGCAACGGCGAGGGTCCGGCGGTCGACATCGCGCTCGACCCGCTCGAGGGCACCACCCTGACGGCCAAGGACATGCCGAACGCGCTGGCGGTGATCGCCATGGGGCCGCGCGGCTCGATGCTGCATGCCCCCGACGTCTACATGGACAAGCTCGCTGTGGGGCCGGGCTACCCCGAAGGCGTCGTCTCGCTCGACATGACCCCGCATGAGCGGGTCGAGGCGCTGGCCGCGGCCCGCGGCTGCGCCCCCGCGGACATCACCGTCTGCATCCTCGAGCGGCCCCGCCACGAGGCGCTGATCGCGGATGTCCGCAAGACCGGCGCCGCGATCCGGCTGATCACCGACGGTGACGTCGCCGGGGTGATCCATTGCGCCGAGGCCGAGAAGACGGGCATCGACATGTACATGGGCGCCGGCGGCGCGCCGGAGGGCGTTCTGGCGGCCGCCGCGCTGAAATGCATGGGCGGGCAGATCTACGGGCGGCTGTTGTTTCGCAACGACGACGAGCGCGGCCGCGCCGCGCGCGCGGGCATCACCGATCTCGACACGGTCTATGCCCGCGACGACATGGTGACCCAGGACGTGATCTTCGCCGCGACCGGCGTGACCGACGGCTCGATCCTCTCGGGCATCAAGCGCGAACCGAACTACCTCGAGGCGGAAACGGTGCTGATGCGGTCCAAGACCGGTTCCGTGCGCCGCATGCGCTACCGCAACCCCAAGCGATGACCGCGGCGCTGCTGCTTGTCGACGTTCAGACCGGCTTCGACTCGCCGGTCTGGGGCGCGCGCAACAACCCCGACGCAGAGGTCCGGGCGGGCCGGCTTCTGGCGCATTGGCGCGCCCGCGGCCTGCCTGTCATCCATATCCGCCATGTCAGCGCCGAGCCCGGCAGCCCGCTCGGCCCGGCGACCGGCGGGACGGCGTTCAAACCCGAGGTGGACCCACAGGCCGGCGAGGCCGTGTTCGAGAAGACGGTGAACAGCGCGTTCATCGGCACGGGCCTCGACGGGCACCTGCGGTCGGCCGGGATCGACGGGCTGGTGGTCTGCGGGCTGACGACGCCGCATTGCGTCTCGACCACCGTGCGCATGGCCGCGAATCTCGGCTACGCGGTGCGGCTGGCCCATGACGCCTGCGCGGCCTTCGCGGTCAACGCCGACACCGGGTGGGCGCCGGCGCTGGCACCGCCCGATGCGGCCGCGATCCATGCCGCGGCCATATCGCATCTGCATGGCGAGTTCTGCCGCGCGGCAAGCGTCGCGGAGCTGATCGCGGAAGGGTCCTGACGCCGCGGCCCCCGATCTTCGATCTGGCGACTCGCAGCCCCCATGTTATAGCGTGACGCCATGGAACCCGCACAACATCTGGACCAAGACGCGCCGCGCGCCCTGCTGGAGGTGGAGCACTCCGCGCTCGGACGGCGCTGGGTGGGGCCCGGCCCGGCCGAAATCCGCCTGGCCGAGGCGACGGCCCAGGCCACCGGCCTGCCCGAGCCGCTCTGCCGGACGCTGGCGCGGCGCGGCGTCCGGCCGGAAGACGCCGAGCGGTTCCTCGCCCCCGCGCTGCGCGATCTCTTGCCGGACCCCTCGACGCTCCGGGACATGGACCGCGCCGCCGAACGCTTCCTCGCGGCCGCCGAGCGCGGCGAACGGATCGCGGTCTTCGCCGATTACGACGTCGACGGCGGGGCCTCCGCGGCGCTGCTGATCTGCTGGCTTCGCCAGATGGGGCGTCCGGCCACGCTCTATATTCCCGACCGCATCGACGAGGGTTACGGCCCGAACGCGCCGGCCATGCGAAAGCTGGCCGCCGGGCACGACCTGATCGTCTGCGTCGATTGCGGCACGCTCAGCCACGACGCCATCGCCGCCGCCGAGGGGGCGGAGGTGATCGTGCTCGACCACCATCTCGGCGGCGAGACCCTGCCGCCGGCGCTGGCGGTGGTGAACCCCAACCGCCAGGACGAGGACAGCGCGCTGGGGCATCTCTGCGCGGCGGGGGTGGTCTTCCTGATGCTGGTCGCGGTCAACCGCCTGATGCGGGGCAAGGGGCGCACCGGCCCGGACCTGATCGGCTTTCTCGACCTCGTGGCGCTCGCGACCGTGGCGGACGTGGCGCCGCTGATCGGCGTCAACCGCGCCCTGGTGCGCCAGGGCCTCGCCGTGATGGCGCGGCGCGGGCGGCCCGGGCTCCGGGCGCTCTCGGACGTGGCGCGTCTCGATACCGCGCCGGCATCCTATCACCTGGGCTTCCTTCTGGGCCCGCGGGTGAATGCGGGCGGGCGCATCGGCCAGGCCGACCTGGGCGCAAGGCTCCTGGCCACCGACGACGAGGCCGAGGCCGCCGCCCTCGCCCAGCGGCTCGACGCGCTCAACACCGAACGCCGCGAGATCGAGGCGCGTGTGCGCGAGGCCGCGCTTGCCCAGGCCGAGGCGCGTGGCCTCGACGCGCCGCTGGTCTGGGCGGCGGAACCCGGCTGGCATCCCGGCGTGGTGGGAATCGTCGCCTCGCGCCTGAAGGAGGCCACGAACCGCCCGGCCGTCGTGATCGGCTTCGAGGGCGACGAGGGCAAGGGATCGGGACGCTCGGTCCCGGGCGTCGACCTCGGGGCGGCGGTGCAGCGGCTGGCATCCGAGGGCCTGCTGGTCAAGGGCGGCGGCCACAGGATGGCGGCCGGCCTGACCGTGATGCGCGACAAGCTGGACGCCGCGATGGCGCGGCTCTCGGAGCTTCTCGCCAAGCAGGGCGCCGGCGCGACGGGTCCGCACGACCTGCGCCTCGAGGGGCTGCTGATGACCCCGGCGGTGACGGTGGAGCTGATCGCGCAGCTGGAGAAGGCCGGCCCCTTCGGCGCCGGCGCCCCCGCGCCCCGCTTCGCCCTGCCCGCCCAGCGCGTGCTCTTCGCCAAGCGCGCCGGCGAGACGCATCTGCGGCTGACCTTCGGCGACGACGGCGGCGGACGCCTCGATGCTATCGCCTTCGGCGCCTTCGAGGGGCCGCTCGGGCCCATGCTCGAGGCCCATGCCGGCGCCCGGTTCCATGTCGCGGGCCGGCTGGAAATCGACAGCTGGGGCGGGCGTAACCGCCCGAAACTGCGGCTCGAAGACGCCGCCCCGGCGTGACGGCGCGGGCCGGAAATTTTCCGAAGAATCCTCTTGCACCTGCGCCCGAGTTTGCCTAATTACCGCCCCACGCCAAGCGCGGCCCGTTCGTCTATCGGTTAGGACGCCAGGTTTTCAACCTGGAAAGAGGGGTTCGATTCCCCTA
>CAJXYS010000081.1 GCA_913063035.1 uncultured Maritimibacter sp.
GCCGCCCGCCGCGTGGCCGAGGGCGGGTCGGTCACCTTCAACCCGCTGTTCCTCTATGGCGGGGTGGGGCTTGGCAAGACGCACCTGATGCACGCCATCGCCTGGGACCTGCAGCGCCGGAACCCGCGGGCCAAGGTCGTCTATCTCTCGGCCGAGCAGTTCATGTACCGCTTCGTCCAGGCCTTGCGCTTCAAGGACATGATCGGCTTCAAGGAGCTGTTCCGCTCCGTCGACGTTCTGATGGTCGACGACGTGCAGTTCATCGCCGGCAAGGACTCGACCCAGGACGAGTTCTTCCACACCTTCAACGCGCTGGTGGATCAGAACAAGCAGATCATCATCTCGGCGGACCGGGCGCCGGGCGAGATCGACGGTCTGGAGGAACGCATCAAGTCGCGCCTGCAATGGGGCCTGGTGGTTGACCTGCACCCGACGGATTACGAACTGCGGCTCGGGATCCTCCAGCAGAAGGTCGAGGCGCAGCGCAGCATGTATCCCGATCTCAAGATCGCGGACGGCGTGCTCGAATTCCTCGCGCACCGCATCTCGACGAACGTGCGGGTCCTCGAGGGCGCGCTGACGCGGCTCTTCGCGTTTGCCTCGCTGGTCGGGCGCGAGGTGACACTGGACCTGGCGCAGGACTGCCTGGCCGATATCCTGCGGGCCTCCGATCGCAAGGTCACCATCGACGAGATCATCCGCAAGGTGGCCGACCACTACAATCTGCGGATGACGGACCTGCTGTCGACGCGGCGTACCCGCACCATCGCGCGGCCGCGGCAGGTGGCGATGTTCCTGGCCAAGACGCTGACGTCCAAGTCCCTGCCCGAGATCGGCCGGCGCTTCGGCGGGCGCGACCACACGACGGTGATCCACGCCGTGCGCAAGATCGAGGAACTGCGCGCCGTCGACAACCAGATCGACGAGGACGTGGAACTTCTGCGCCGCATGCTGGAGGCGTGAGGGGCGCGCGTGGCGGCGCGCCTCTTGACCCTCTGCCCGGTTCGTCGGACAGTCCTGAGAAAACCATTGTGTTACGGGTCGGTTCGGCTAGTCTCGCCGCCCCGACAGCCGAAGGAACGAGGGTATGAAGATCAGCATAGAGCGTGCCGCGCTGCTCAAGGCGATGGCCCAGGCGCAATCCGTCGTCGAACGCCGGAACACCATCCCGATCCTCGCCAATGTGTTGATCGAGGCCGACGGCGATTCCGTCAGCTTTCGCGCCACCGATCTCGACATCGAGGTGGTGGACAAGGCCGTGGCCCAGGTCGAGCGGTCGGGCGCGACAACCGTTGCGGCCCACACGCTCCACGAGATCGTGCGCAAGCTGCCCGACGGTGCGCTGGTCACGCTGGCCGATGACGGCGCCTCGGGCCGGCTCGAGGTCAGCGCCGGGCGCTCCAACTTCTCGCTCGCGACGCTGCCCAAGGAAGATTTCCCGGTGATGGCGTCGTCGGAATACAGTTCGAATTTCGCCGCGCCCGCCCCCGTGCTGCGCCGGCTTTTCGACAAGTCGAAATTCGCCATCTCGACCGAGGAGACGCGGTATTACCTGAACGGCGTCTACATGCACGTCGCCGAGGGCGAAGACGGCCGCGTGCTGCGCTGCGTCGCCACCGATGGCCACCGGCTCGCCCGGATCGACGCGCCGCTGCCCGCCGGCGCCGAGGACATGCCCGGCGTGATCGTGCCCCGCAAGACCGTCGGCGAGCTGCGCAAGCTTCTGGAAGACGACGACACCGAGATCGCGGTTTCGGTCAGTGAAACCAAGGTGCGCTTCGCCACGCCCGAGATCACGCTGACCTCCAAGGTGATCGACGGCACCTTTCCCGATTACACGCGGGTCATTCCCATGGGCAACACCCGCAAGCTCGAGGTCGACGCGGCGGAGTTCGCCAAGGCCGTCGACCGCGTGGCGACGGTGTCGTCGGAACGGTCGCGCGCGGTCAAGCTGCAGCTTGACGAGGACCGGCTGGTGCTGTCGGTCAATGCCCCGGACGCGGGCGCGGCCGAGGAGGAACTGGCCGTGGCCTATGGCGACGAGCGCCTCGAGATCGGCTTCAACGCCAAGTATCTGCTCGAGATCGCAAGCCAGGTCGATCGCGAGAACGCCGTGTTCCTGTTCAATTCCGCCGGCGACCCGACGCTGATGCGCGAGGGCGACGACACCTCGGCGATCTACGTCGTCATGCCGATGCGGGTGTGATCCTGGCCGCTTCGCGGCGGATCATGCCTCCGGCGGGGATATTTCCGCCACTTGGAAAGGCCGTTCCATGCCCCGGCTGGCGCTGACAGGACTGACGCTGGCGCAGTTCCGGTCCCATGCGGCGCTGCGGATGTCGTGCGACGGGCGCCCGGTCGCGATCCACGGCCCGAACGGCGCCGGCAAGACGAATATCCTCGAAGCGATCTCCCTGCTCTCGCCGGGGCGCGGGTTGCGCCGGGCCGGCGCCGACGAGATGGCGCGCCCGGGCGCCCCGGGCTGGAAGGTGTCGGCGCTGGTCGAGACGCCCGGGTCGAGCCACGAGGTCGAGACCTGGGTGGAGGATGCCGGCCCCCGGCAGGTGCGGATCGATGGCAAGGCGTCCCCGCAGGTCGCGCTGGGCCGCTTGCTGCGGGTGCTCTGGCTGGTACCGTCGATGGATCGGCTCTGGATCGAGGGCGCGGAAGGGCGGCGGCGTTTTCTCGACCGGATGACGATGAGCCTGACGCCCGACCATGCCGAGGCGGTGCTCGCCTACGAGAAGGCCATGCGCGAGCGCAACCGCCTGCTGAAGGAGGGTGTCGAGGATCCGGGCTGGTACGGTGCGCTCGAGCGGCAGATGGCGGCACACGGGGCCGACATCATGCAGAACCGGCTGGCGGCGTTGCACCGCCTGGCGACTGCGCAGGCCGGGGCCGAGACGGCGTTTCCCGCGGCGGATCTGGCACTGGAAGGGCCCGACGGCGTGGCGTTGCCCGAAACGGCCGAGGCGCTGGCGGACGCGCTGGCCCGGGGCCGCCCCCGCGACCTGCAGGCCGGGCGCACGCTGGCCGGGCCGCATCGCGCGGATCTTGTCGGCGTCTACGCGGCCAAGGGCATCGCGGCACGCCTCTGTTCGACCGGCGAGCAAAAGGCGCTGCTGGTCTCGCTGGTGCTTGCCAATGCCCGCGCCCTTGCGGAGGATGTCGGCGCGCCGCCGATCCTGCTGCTCGACGAGGTGGCGGCGCATCTCGATGCCGACCGGCGCGCGGCGCTCTACGACGAGATCGTGGCGCTCGGCGCGCAGGCCTGGATGACGGGGACCGGGCGCGAGCTGTTCGAGGCGTTGGGCGCGCGGGCCGCGTATCTGCACGTCACCGCGGCGGACGGACTGTCACGGGTGGAGGCGACGTAGGATCATGACCCCGCAACGCATCAGCGTCATCACGCTCGGCTGTTCGGACCTTGCCCGGTCGCGGGCCTTCTACAAGGCGCTGGGCTGGCGGGAAGCGCCCGCCTCGCAGGAGGCCGTCGCGTTTTTCCGGCTGCCGGGCCAGGTCCTGACGCTCTTCGGGCGCGCCGCGCTCGCCGCCGACCAGGGCCGGCCGGACGCGGCACTGGGCACCGGGGCGGTGACGCTGGCGCAGAATTTCGCCACCGAGGCCGCGGTCGACGCGGCCTTTGCCGCGGCGCTGGCGGCCGGCGCGACGGCGCTGAAGCCACCGGAGACGGTCTTCTGGGGCGGGTATTCCGGCTACTGGGCCGATCCGGACGGGCATGTGTGGGAAATGGCGATGAACCCGTTCTGGCCGCTCGACGACGCCGGGGCGGTCACCCTGCCGGAGGCGCCATGACGGTTACCGCCGCGCAGCTTCTGCTTTATGCCGGTGCCGTCCTGGCGCTCTTCCTGACGCCGGGGCCGGTCTGGGTCGCGCTGCTGGCGCGCGCGCTATCGGGCGGGTTCCATGCCGCCTGGCCCCTGGCGCTGGGCGTGGTGATCGGCGATGCGCTCTGGCCGCTGCTGGCGATTTTCGGCGTTGCCTGGATCGTTTCGGTCTATTCCGATTTCCTGATCGCGCTGCGCTATGGCGCGAGCCTGATCTTCCTGGTGATGGGGACGCTCCTGATCCGGCACGCCGACCGCAGAATCGACGGTGACAGCCGCCTGACCCGGCCCGGCATGTGGGCCGGCTTCTGGGCGGGGGTGCTGGTGATCATCGGCAATCCCAAGGCGATCCTGTTCTACATGGGGGTGTTGCCGGGCTTCTTCGACATCAGCCGGATCACCGTGCTCGACATCGCCGCGATCTGCGCCGTATCGATGCTGGTGCCCCTTCTGGGCAACGTGTTCATGGCCGCGTTCGTCGACAGGGTGCGGGCGGTTCTGACCTCGCCGGACGCGCTGCGGCGGACCAATATCGCGGCCGGCATTCTGCTGATCGCCGTGGGTCTGGCGATCCCCTTCACCTGAGCCGCCCGATCCCCGGTTCGAATCATCCCAAGCCCCTGAAATCGCGACGGAAATAGTCGGGCTTGCGGCGTGACATTCCCGGGGGAAACCTATATCCTGTCGGCCAAAGACAAGAGGGTTTCCCGACATGACCGAAGAAAACCAGGCCGGGCAGGCATACGGCGCGGAATCCATCAAGGTTCTCAAGGGCCTGGAGGCCGTTCGCAAACGCCCGGGCATGTATATCGGTGACACCGATGACGGCTCCGGCCTGCACCACATGGTCTACGAGGTGGTGGACAACGGCATCGACGAGGCGCTTGCCGGGCACGCCGACCTGGTGACCGTCACGATCCATGCCGACGAGAGCATCTCGGTCACCGACAACGGTCGGGGCATCCCCGTCGACATCCACCAGGGAGAGGGCGTCTCGGCCGCCGAGGTCATCATGACCCAGCTCCATGCCGGGGGGAAATTCGACCAGAATTCCTACAAGGTGTCCGGTGGCCTGCATGGCGTCGGCGTTTCCGTGGTCAATGCCCTGTCCGACTGGCTCGAGCTGCGCATCTGGCGGGACGGCAAGGAACACCATGCCCGTTTCGAACGCGGCGAGACCGCGCAGCATCTGGAGGTGGTGGGCGACTCCGGCGGCAAGACCGGCACCGAGGTGCGCTTCCTCGCCTCGATGGATACGTTCTCGAACCGCGACTACAGCTTCAGGACGCTCGAGCACCGCCTGCGCGAACTCGCCTTCCTGAATTCCGGCGTGCATATCCGCCTGCGCGACGAGCGCCCGGCCGAGGCCGAGGAAATCGACATGCATTACGACGGGGGCGTGCGGGAATTCGTGCGCTACCTGGATCGCAACAAGCATCCGATGATCACCGAGCCCATCCATATCGAGGGCGAACGTGACGGCATCGGCATCGAGGTGGCGCTGTGGTGGAACGACGGCTACCACGAGACGGTCCTGCCCTTTACCAACAACATTCCGCAGCGCGACGGCGGCACGCATATGGCGGGCTTCCGGGGTGCGTTGACGCGAACCATCAACCTCTATGCCAGCAGCTCGGGACTGGCGAAGAAGGAAAAGGTCTCCTTCACCGGCGACGATGCCCGCGAGGGGCTCACCTGCGTGTTGTCGGTCAAGGTGCCGGATCCGAAATTCAGTTCGCAGACCAAGGACAAGCTCGTCAGTTCCGAGGTGCGCCCGGCGGTCGAGGGGCTGTTGAACGAAAAGCTTTCCGAGTGGTTCGAAGAGCATCCGAACGAGGCCAAGATGATCGTGGGCAAGATCATCGAGGCCGCGCTGGCCCGCGAGGCCGCGCGCAAGGCGCGCGAACTCACACGGCGCAAGACGGCGATGGACGTCGCCTCGCTGCCGGGCAAACTCGCCGACTGCCAGGAAAAGGACCCGGCGCTGTCGGAGCTTTTCCTCGTCGAGGGCGACTCGGCCGGCGGGTCGGCCAAGCAGGGCCGGGCGCGGGCCAACCAGGCGGTGCTGCCGCTGCG
>CAJXYS010000082.1 GCA_913063035.1 uncultured Maritimibacter sp.
CCGGCCATCCCGCGCTCCTGATGGCCGACTGCATCGCGAGCCTCGCCTGCGACCGCTTCGAGATGGACGCATGGGGCGTCGACGTGACCGTGGCCGCCAGCCAGAAGGGGCTGATGACGCCACCCGGGCTTGGCTTCGTGGCCTTCGGTGCCAGGGCCGCCGCGGCGCGGGCCGGGGCCGATATGGCCACCGCCTACTGGGACTGGGTCCCGCGCACCAGGCCCGACATGTTCTACCAGTATTTCGGCGGGACCGCGCCCACCCACCACATCTTCGGCCTGCGCGAGGCGCTGGACATGCTGGTCCACGAGGAAGGACTCGAGGCGGCCTGGTCCCGCCACGCGCGCCTCGCCGCGGCGGTCTGGGCCGCCTGCGCCGCCTGGGGCCGGGAGGGACGGCTGGAGCTCAACATCGCCGATCCCGCGGCCCGCAGCCACGCGGTCACCGCCGTGCGGCTCGGTGCGCCCGACGGCACGCGGCTGCGCCGGTGGCTCGAGGCCGAGGCCGGCGTCACGCTCGGGATCGGGCTCGGCATGGCCGACCCCGGCGACCCGGCCTGGCACGGCTTCTTCCGGATCGCGCATATGGGCCATGTGAACGCCCACATGACGCTGGGGGCGCTCGCCGCCATCGACGCGGGGCTGAAAGCGCTCGGGATCCCGCATGGCCCCGGCGCGGTCGAGGCCGCCACCCGCGCGGTGGCCGGGTCCTAGCCCCGGCGCCGCGTCGCCATCCGGGCGATCACCCAGTTCAGTCCCACCGCCAGGACGAGGACAGCCGCGAGCCCGAAAACGGCCCACAGCACGAAAAGCAGGTTGAAAAGGTTCACCCCGGCCATCACCAGCGCGGGCCTGGTATAGTTCGGAGCTTCGCCGATGGGGCGCCTGTATTGCATCGCGACCTCGCCATGTCCGGGGCGAAGCCTAGCATGATTCGGCGCGGGGCAGTCCCGGCTAACCGGCCCGCGCGGCGGCGAGCGCCTCGGGCAGCGCGGCCTCAAATACGTCGAGCTCGTGCTCCAGGCCGACGGAAACCCGGATACAGCGATCCAGCGGCGCGACCCCCGGCATGCGCACGAAAACGGCGCGCGCGACGAGACCGTTCAGGACGCGCCGGGCGAAGGCGCCGTCGCCACCGCAATCGATCGCGACGAAATTCGTCGCCGAGGGCAGCGCCGCGAGCCCGTTCGCCGCCGCGATTGCGGCGATCCGGTCGCGCCCGGCGGCGACGCTGGCCTGCACATGGGCCAGCCATGCGCCGTCCTCGAGCGCGGCCAGCGCGCCGGCCTGGCTGATCCGGCACATGCCGAAATGGTTTCGGATCTTGTTGAACGCGTCGATGAGCGGCGCGGCGCCGATCGCGTAACCGACGCGCGCGCCGGCCATGCCGTGGGCCTTGGAAAAGGTCCGCAGCCGGATCACCCGCGGATCGTCGGGATCGATCGCGGGGGCGGTGTCCTCGGGGGCGAATTCCAGGTAGGCCTCGTCGAGCACCATCAGCGTGCCGTCGGGCACGGCCTCGATCATGCGCTGGACGGTGGCCGCGTCGTGCCGGGTGCCCATCGGGTTGTCGGGGTTCGACAGGTAGACGAGCTTGGCGCCGGTCTCGCGAGCCTTGGCGATCAGGGCCTCCGGATCCTCGCGGTCGTCGCGGTAGGGCACCTTGTGCAGGACGCCGCCGAAGCCCGCAACGTGGTAGGCAAAGGTCGGGTAGGCCCCGTCGGAGGTGACCACCGCGTCGCCCGGGGCGACCAGCATCCGCACCAGGTAGCCGAGCAGCCCGTCGATCCCCTCGCCCACCATCACGTTTTGCGCCCCCACGCCCAGAGACGCGGCCAGCGCCTGGCGCAACGCGAAGCTCTGCGCGTCGCCGTATTTCCAGACCTCGGCAGCGCCGGCCTCCATGGCGGCGATGGCCTTGGGCGACGGGCCGAAGGCGCTCTCGTTCGCGCCGAGCCGCGCGCGGAAACCGCGGCCGCTGTCGCGCTCCTGGGTCTCGGGGCCGACGAAGGGCACGGTGGCGGGCAGGCCGGCCACCAGCTCTGTGTAACGTGGTCCTGTCATGGACCCGGGGATAGGGCATCGCGCGCGCCCCGGCAAGACGGGCGCAACGCCCCGCCGCGGGAGCCGCGACGGGGCGCCGTCCAAGTGGGCGGTCATCGGCGTCCCCGCCTGTACCGCCCGGCCATCCTGCGGCACGGCCGGTTTCCAAGTGGTAAAAATATCCCCGCCGGAGGCGGAAATCGCCGCGCAGCGGCCCGCGAGGCGAGCGGCCGCTGCGCGGCCGCGGATTTCATGCGCGCCGCGCGGGGGATATTTGGACCACTTGGACGGAGCCCGTCACGCAATCTCGGCCAGCCGGTCGCGCGCGGCGGCGAGCTTGGCGGCCTCGTCCTCTTTCTGGGCAAGCTGGGCGCGGGTGTCCTCGACCACGTCCTCGGGCGCGCTCTCGACGAATTTCGGGTTGGAGAGCCGGCCCTTCAGGCCACCCATTTCCTTCTCGAGCCGGGCCAGCGTCTTTTCGAGCCGGGCCTTCTCGGCGCCGACATCGATGACGTCGGCCAGCGGCAGGCAGAAGGTGCCGCCCTCTACCGCGACGGTGACCGCGCCCTTGGGCGGCGTGTCGGCCACGGTGATGCTGTCGATCCGCGCGAGACGCTTCACCAGCGCCTCGTTGCGGTCGAGCGCCGCCTGCCCCGCCGCATCCAGCTCGATCTGGAGCACCGGGATCTGCAGCCCGGCCGGCACATGCATCTGCTGGCGGGCCGAGCGGACGTCCTCGATCAGCCCGATCACCCAGTTCATCTCGCGGTCGGCCGCCGGGTCCACGAGGTCGCTGCCATGGGCCGGCCAGTCGGCATGGACGAGCATCTTCGGGCGGTCCGCGATCTGGCCCCAGAGCGCCTCGGTCACATAGGGCATGAAGGGATGGAGCATCACCAGGCACTGGTCGATCACCCAGGCCATGGTGGCGCGCGTCTCGGCGACCACGGCGGGATCTTCGGAATTCAGCAGCGGTTTGGCGAATTCCACGTACCAGTCGCAGACCTTCCCCCATGTGAAGGCATAGAGCCCGTTGGCCGCGTCGTTGAAGCGGAAGGCTTCCAGCGCGGCGTCGGCGGCCTCACGGATGCGGGCGGTCTCGCCCACGATCCAGCGGTTCACGGTCTCGCGCACGGCGGACGGGTCGAAAGCCGGGTCCGGCCGGCAGTCGTTCATCTCGGCGAAGCGCGCGGCGTTCCAGATCTTGGTGCCGAAGTTGCGATAGCCCGCGATGCGCTGCGGGCTCAGCTTCAGGTCGCGGCCCATCGCGGCCATCGAGGCCAGCGTGAAACGCACCGCGTCGGCGCCGTACTCGTCGATCAGCTCGATCGGGTCCAGCACGTTGCCGAGCGACTTGGACATCTTCTTGCCCTTCTCGTCGCGGACCAGCGCGTGGACATAGACGGTGTGGAACGGCTTCTCGCCCACCACGGCGTATTGCATCATCATCATCCGGGCGACCCAGAAGAAGATGATGTCGAAGCCGGTGATCAGCACGTCGGTGGGGAAGTACCTGCGCAGCTCCTCGGTCTCCTCGGGCCAGCCCAGCGTGCCGATCGGCCAGAGGCCGGAGGAGAACCAGGTGTCGAGGACGTCCGCGTCGCGGGTCAGCGGCTTGCCGCCGGCCATCTCGCGCGCCTCGGCCTCGCTCGGCGCGCAGTACTCGTTGCCCTCGGCGTCATACCACACCGGGATCTGGTGCCCCCACCAGAGCTGGCGCGAGATGCACCAGGGTTCGATGTTCTCCAGCCAGTGGAAATAGACCTTGGCGTCCTGCTCGGGCAGGATGCGCGTCTCGCCCGAGCGCACGGCGTCGATGGCGGGGCCGACGACCTTCCCGGCATCGACGAACCACTGGTCGGTCAGGTAGGGCTCGATCGCCACCTTGGAGCGGTCGCCGTGGGGAACCATGTGGCGGTCGGCGTCGATCCCGTCGAGCCAGCCCTCGTCGCGGGCCCAGGTCACGATCGCGTCGCGCGCCTCGTAGCGGTCGGTGCCGTCGAGCCGCTCGATGGCGGCGGCCAGCATCTCGGGATCGCAGCCCGCGGCGAAATCCGGATTGTCCGACAGTCTCATCCCCGCGCGGGTGTCCATCACGTTGATCGCGCGCAGCCCGCAGCGCTGGCCCACGGCCCAGTCGTTGAAGTCGTGCGCGGGCGTGATCTTGACCGCGCCGGTGCCTTTTTCCGGGTCGGCGTGTTCGTCGGCCACGACCGGGATGGACCGGCCCGTGATCGGCAGTTTCACCGTCTTGCCGATCAGGTGCCGGTAGCGCGGGTCTTCGGGATGAACCGCGACGCCGGTGTCGCCCAGCATCGTCTCGGGGCGGGTGGTGGCCACGACCAGGTAGTCGCGCGGCGCGGTCGCGGTGACGTTGCCCTCCGCGTCCCAGTCGACCGGGGCTTCCCAGGTCGCGCCGTCCTCGAGCGCGTAGCGCAGGCGCCACATCTTGCCGTCGACCTCGACCTGCTCGACCTCGAGATCCGAAATCGCGGTCTCGAAATGCGGGTCCCAGTTCACCAGCCGCTTGCCGCGGTAGATAAAGCCCTTGTTGTACATCTCCACGAAGACACGGATCACGGCGTCGTGGAAATTGCCCTCCTCGCCGGCGGGCGCGCCGGGCGCGCCGGACATGGTGAAGGCGTTGCGCGACCAGTCGCAGGAGGCGCCGAGGCGCTTGAGCTGGTTGATGATCGTGCC
>CAJXYS010000083.1 GCA_913063035.1 uncultured Maritimibacter sp.
GCGATCTGGGGCATGGCCTTCTTCGGCGAGTATCCCGACCGCTGGACGATCATGGGCGCGCTTGTGATCGTGGCGGCCGGGCTCTATGTCTGGCACCGCGAAACACGGGCCGTGGCCAGCGCCCGGCCCGGCCCCGGCAAGGACGACGCGGCATGAAGACCCCCCGCAACCGGATCGCGGACCGGTCGACAGACCTAGCGCTCAGGGCGATGATCCGCCTGGCGCTGCTGCTGCCCTATCGCTGGCGGGTCCCGCTCTTCGGCTGGGTGGCGGCGCATCTGGTGGCCCCGCTCGCCGGGTATCGCCGCCGCATCCGCGCCAATCTCGCCCATGTGCTGCCCGACCTGCCCCAGGCCGAGATCCGGCGGCTCTGCCGCGAGGTGCCGGACAATGTCGGGCGCACGGTGATCGAGTTCTACTCGATCGAGGCATTCGCAGAGCGTATGCGATCGGCCGAGATCCGCGGGCCGGGGCTGGCCGCGCTGCAGGCCGCGCAGGCGGCCGGCAAGCCCGCGATCCTCGTCTCGGGGCATTTCGGCAATTACCAGGCGGTGCGCGTCGCGCTCCGCGAACGGGGCTGGACGGTGGCCGGGCTCTACCGGCCGATGAACAATCCCTATTTCAACCGCCACTATGTCGAGACGACCGCGCAGCTCGGCAAGCCGCTCTTCGCGCGGGATCGCCGCGGCATGGCGGGGCTGGTGAAGCATCTGCGCGAGGGCGGCGTCACCGGCATCCTGATCGACCAGTATTTCGGACAGGGCGCCGACGTGAGCTTCTTCGGCAAGACCGCGCCCACGGCGACCTCGGTCGCGGAAATGGCGCTCAAATACGACGCGGCGCTGATCCCGGCCTACGGGATCCGCCAGCCCGACGGCATCTCCATCGAGATCGCGCTGGAAGAGCCGGTCGCGCATACCGACGCGGTGACCATGACCCAGGCCTGCAACGACAGCCTAGAGGCCCAGGTGCGGCGGCACATGGGCCAGTGGTTCTGGGTGCACCGCCGCTGGAAGCCGCACCGTCAGCGCAGGCGTGCCGCCCCGAGTATCCGCCCCACCCCGTCGGATTGAACGATCACCGCGCAGGGCGTGTCGGCGTCCATCTCCACGCTGGCCGTCCAGACGCCCCGGCCGTTCCAGGACTCCAGCCTGTCCCAGGCCGTGACGATGTTGGAGTAGAGCAGCGTGCGCCCGGCATTCTCGCCGCGGGTGATCTCGACCCGCTTGGCCGGGTCGTAGCGCACCAGCTGGATCACCGCGCCGCCCGGCAGCGCGGCGTCGGCCGTCACGCGGATGTCGAGCATGTCGCCCCGCCGCGTCATCTCGACGGCCACCGGCGCGGGCCGGGTCTGCAAGCGGGCGATCGCCTCGGCGACCTCGTCGGGGCGGTTGCCGATCACATGGGCGGTGCCCTGCACGATCATCTGGGGGGTGTAGACCGTCTTGGTGCCTGCCGCCCGCGCATAGGCCTTCTGCCGCTTGGTGAAGCGCGGATCGGCAAAGCGATCCTTCCAGCCGATGTAGTCCCAGTAGTCCACGTGCAGCGCCAGCGCGATCACGTCGTCGCGCGCGGCCAGCTCGGTCAGCAGCGCATCCGCCGGCGGGCAGGACGAACAGCCCTGCGAGGTGAAAAGCTCCACCACCACGGGACGGTCCGCGGCCCGGAGCGGCGCCGCGGCAAGGATCAGGGCAAGGGTGAAAAGGGTCAGGATCTGGCGCATGACGGCTCGCTTGTTTCGCGTGTCCACTGGTTTTAGGGCAGCGGACCGGGGAACGCCAATCAAGCCTTTGCGAGAGCCCCGCGATCAGCACCGTGGTCGCGCGACGGGATCGGCCCGCACCCGGGGGTGCGGGCCGCGCTGTCTTGGGTCAGGATGCCTTGGCGAGGTTGCGCAGCACGTAGTGCAGCACGCCGCCGTTGCGGACGTATTCGATCTCCACCTCGGTATCGATCCGGCATTTGAGCGTGATCTCGCGGCTGGTGCCGTCGGCATGGGTGATGGTGCAGGGCACCTCGGCCTGCGGTTTCAGATCGCCCGAGAGCCCCTGGATCGCCACCGTCTCGTCGCCCTTGAGGCCAAGCGTCTTGCGGGTGTCGCCGCCGGTGAATTCGAAGGGGATGACCCCCATGCCCACCAGGTTCGAGCGGTGGATGCGCTCGAAATTCTCGGCGACCACCGCCTTGACGCCCAGAAGGTTCGTGCCCTTGGCCGCCCAGTCGCGCGAGGAGCCCGCCCCGTACTGCTCGCCGGCGAAGATGACCAGCGGCGTGCCCTCGGCCTGGTAGGCCATGGCGGCGTCGAAGATCGTCGTCTTCTGGCCGTCGGGGCCAAGCGTGTAGCCCCCCTCGACGCCGTCGAGCATCTCGTTCTTGATGCGGATATTGGCGAAGGTGCCGCGCATCATGACCTCGTGGTTGCCGCGGCGCGAGCCGTAGGAGTTGAAGTCGCGCGGCGCGACCTGGCGGTCGGTCAGGTAGGTCCCGGCCGGGGTTTCGGGCTTGAAGGAGCCCGCCGGCGAGATGTGGTCGGTGGTGACCATGTCGCCCAGCACGGCCAGAACGCGTGCGCCCTCGATGTCGTCGATGGTGCCGGCCTCGGGGGACATGCCCTGGAAATAGGGCGGGTTCTGCACATAGGTCGAGGCCGCGGGCCAGTCATAGGTCAGGCCCTCGGACGTCTCGACCGATTGCCACTTGTCATCGCCCTTGAAGACGTCGGCATATTTCGAGCGGAACGCCTCGCGGGTGACGGTGCGGTCGACGAGATCCTTGATCTCCTTCAGGCTCGGCCAGACGTCTTTCATGTAGACGTCGTTGCCGTTCCTGTCCTGCCCGATCGGGTCGCGGGTCAGGTCGATGTTCATGTCGCCGGCCAGCGCGTAGACCACCACCAGCGGCGGCGAGGCCAGGTAGTTGGCGCGCACGTCGGGGCTGATGCGGCCCTCGAAGTTGCGGTTGCCCGACAGCACCGAGACCGCGACCAGGTCGTTGTCGTGGATGGTCTTGGAGATCTCGTCCTGCAGCGGGCCGGAATTGCCGATGCAGGTGGTGCAGCCGTAGCCGACGAGGTTGAAGCCGATGGCGTCGAGGTCGTCCTGCAAACCGGCGGCCTCGAGATACTCGGACACCACCTGGCTGCCCGGCGCCAGCGAGGTCTTGACCCAGGGCTTGCGGGTCAGGCCCAGCGCGCGTGCCTTCTGGGCCACCAGCCCCGCACCGATCATCACGTAGGGGTTCGAGGTGTTGGTGCAGGAGGTGATCGAGGCGATCACCACCGAGCCGTCGCGCAGCTCGTAATCCTCGCCCTCGACCTTGGCGGATTTGCGCGGATCGACCAGCGCATCGGGGGCCGGTCCCTCGGCGGCCATGTCGTTGGCGGCCACGCCCTCGTCCTCGCCGCGATACTCGGCCACGACGTTGAAAAAGCTCTGCGCGGATGCGGTGAGCGGCGTGTGATCCTGCGGACGCTTCGGCCCCGAGACCGCCGGCACGACGTCGCCCATGTCGAGATGCAGCGCATCCGTGTAGACCGGGTCGTAATCGCCGTCGCGCCACAGGCCGTTGGCCTTGGCATAGGCCTCGACCAGCGCGATGCGGTCCTTGTCGCGGCCGGTCTGCTCGAGATAGCGCAGCGTCTCGTCGTCGATCGGGAAGAAGCCGCAGGTCGCCCCGTATTCGGGCGCCATGTTGGCGATGGTCGCGCGGTCGGCCAGCGGCAGGTGATCGAGCCCGTCGCCGTAGAATTCCACGAACTTGCCGACCACGCCCTTCTCGCGCAGCATCTGCACGACCTTGAGCACCAGGTCGGTCGCGGTGGTGCCTTCGACCATCGCGCCGGTCAGGCGGAAGCCGACGACCTCGGGGATCAGCATCGAGATCGGCTGGCCCAGCATCGCGGCCTCGGCCTCGATGCCGCCGACGCCCCAGCCGAGCACGGCCAGGCCGTTGATCATCGTGGTGTGGCTGTCGGTGCCCACCAGCGTGTCGGGATAGGCGACCTCGTTGCCGTCCTGGTCGGTGTCCGTCCAGACCGTCTGGCCCAGGTATTCCAGGTTCACCTGGTGGCAGATGCCCGTGCCCGGCGGCACGACGCGGAAATTGTCGAAGGCGCCCTGCCCCCATTTCAGGAACTGGTAGCGTTCCATGTTCCGCTCGTATTCGCGATCCACGTTCATCTGGAAGGCGCGCGG
>CAJXYS010000084.1 GCA_913063035.1 uncultured Maritimibacter sp.
TTCTCGACCTGCTCGACGATGTGGTCGATCATCTGGTCGTTCGACATCTTGTGGCTCTGCTTGCCGGCGAGGTAGACCATGCCCGACCCGGCGCCGCCGCCGGTAAAGCCCACATCCGTCATCAGCGCCTCGCCGGGGCCGTTCACCACGCAGCCGATGATCGACAGGCTCATCGGGGTCTTGATGTGGGACAGCCGTTCCTCGAGCCGCTCGACGGTCTTGATCACGTCGAAACCCTGCCGCGCGCAGGACGGGCAGGAGATGATGTTCACGCCCCGATGCCGGAGCCCGAGCGATTTCAGGATCTCGTAGCCGACCTTGACCTCCTCGACCGGATCGGCCGAGAGGCTGACGCGCACCGTGTCGCCGATCCCCATCCAGAGCAGGTTGCCAAGCCCGATCGCGGATTTGATCGTGCCGCCGGTGAGCCCACCCGCCTCGGTGATGCCGAGATGCAGCGGCGCGTCCGTCGCCTCGGCCAGGCCCATATAGGCCGCGGCCGACAGGAACACGTCGCTGGCCTTCACGCTGATCTTGAACTCGTGGAAGTCGTTGTCCTCGAGGATCCGGATATGCTCCAGCCCGCTCTCGATCATCGCCTCGGGACAGGGTTCGCGGTATTTTTCCAGCAGATGCTTTTCGAGGCTGCCGGCGTTGACCCCGATGCGGATCGAGCAGCCGTGATCCTTGGCCGCGCGGATGACCTCGCGCACGCGGCTTTCATCGCCGATATTGCCGGGATTGATCCGGAGGCAGGCCGCGCCGGCCTCGGCGGCCTCGATGGCGCGCTTGTAGTGGAAATGGATGTCCGCGACGATGGGCACCGGGCTCTCGGCGACGATCTCCTTCAGCGCGTGGGCACTGTCGGCGTCGGGGGTGGAGATGCGCACGATATCGGCGCCGGCCTCGGCGCAGCGCTGGACCTGTTCGATGGTCGCGCGCACGTCGGTCGTCGGCGTGTTGGTCATGGTCTGCACGGTGATCGGGGCATCGCCGCCCACCGGGACCGGCCCCACATGGATCTGCCGTGACTTGCGGCGATGGATGCTGCGCCAGGGGCGCACGTCGTTCACGCTCATCTCGTCCTCGGGTGTCTGTCTACCGGTGGCCCTGCGCCCTAGATAATCGCGCCGGGCCGGGCTGGCAACGCCCCGCGACCGGTCAGTCCGTCGCGCTGCGGTTCTCGGCCACGCTCGGGCGCGGCTCGGGCATGGCCTCGGGCGGCAGGTCGGCGACCTGGTAGACATCGGCGATATCTGCCGCCGCGAGCGAAACCTGCTTGGCCACGCTGGTGCCCGGGCCGGCCGGGCCGTAGACCTGCGCGCCCACCGTGAAATAGACCGATCCCGAATTGCCGGCCCGCAGCCGCGGCGCGCCGTCCATCTCGGGCAGGGCATAGCGTTCGCCGGCATCGAGGATCTTCTCGAAGATGACGTTGCCGTCGGGCGCTGTGACCCGGACCCAGGCCGGCCGCACGGCGAAGATCTCGACCTCGGGGGTGACGTCCTGGGTGACCTGCACCTCGCCGGGTGCGGCGCCCGGCTCGGCCGCGGCGATCTCGGGCGGCGTGGGGTCCGCTGCGGGCGCGGGGACGGAAAGCGCCCCGGCGCTGCGGCGGCGCGGATCGCCCGCGTCGATCAGCGCCCCGACCCGGTCAGGATCGAGCGTCGAGATCGGGCCGTCGCGCGCGACCAGCACCGGCACGTCGAGTTCCTGCGGACGGTAGAGCCGTTCGAGCTTGGTCTCGGGCGCGCTGTCGATCCCGGCAATCTGTGTCGCCACCGGATCGCCGGCTTCCCCGCTCACGGCCTCGTCCAGCGGGTCGAGGGTCGCCACCACGCCCGGGGCCTGCTCGACCGGCGCGAACTGAACGCGCTGGATTTCCTGCAGGACCGCCCAGCCGCCGTAGCCAAGCACGCCGATCAGGCCGAGCAGCACCAGCGACGAGCCGATCGCGGCGGGTTCGAGCCGGGACAGCAGACCCGCCGATTGCGGGGTCACGTAGCGCGTACGCGCCGTGGCCAGCGGGTCTTGCGCCTGCGTCGCGCGGGCGCCGCCGCGACCGGCCGCGGCCGGGGCCGGTTTCGCGGCGCTTTTCCGCGCCTGCGGCTTCCTGGAGTCGAGCCCGCCATTGACGCCGTCGAAGGCGCTTTCCTCGCAGAAGGTCTCGTAGGCCCAGTCGGGATCTAGATTGAGGTAGCGGGCATAGGACCGGACATAGCCGGCGATGAACCCCTTGGTCTCGAAGGCGGTGGGATCGGAATTCTCGATCGCGGCGATATAGGTGGCCTTGATCTTCAGATCGCGCTGCACGTCCAGGAGGGACTTGCCCATGGTGGCACGTTCGCCACGCATGATGTCGCCGAGTTTCAATTCGAAGGAATCGAAACCGCGAAGGGTGTTCTCCTGCTCGGAGTCCGGGTCGGTCTTCCGCCCGATCATTGCCCCTGCCCCGTCATGCCTATGCGTCTTCCCCAGCCAGCCGTTGATTCGAGACTCGGCTTAATTGGCGAAAAGCTTAACACAGCCCGGGAATGGGCGCACCACTCGCTGCGGGATCAGGCGGAAAGATGCGCGCGATTCAGCTCACAGCGTCCCCAGAGGCTGTCCATGGCCTTCACGAGGCCGTCGAGCAGTTCCGGCCCGTGGACCGGCGAGGGCGTGAAGCGCAGCCGCTCGGTGCCGCGGGGCACGGTGGGGAAGTTGATCGGCTGCACGTAGATCCCGAAATCCTCGAGCAGCATGTCCGACAGCATCTTGCACTTCACCGGGTTGCCGACATGCACCGGCACGATGTGGCTGCCATGGTCGATCAGCGGCAGGCCCAGCCCCTTCAGCCGCATCTTCAGGATCCGCGCCTGCGTCTGGTGCCGGTCGCGCAGCAGCTGGTCGGTCTTGAGATGCGCCACCGACGCCGCCGCGCCCGCCGCCACCGCCGGCGGCAGCGAGGTCGTGAAGATGAAGCCCGGCGCGTAAGAGCGGATCGCGTCGCACATTTTCGCGCTCGCCGCGATGTAGCCGCCCATCACCCCGTATGCCTTGGCCAGCGTCCCGTTTACGATGTCGATCCGATCCATCAGGCCGTCGCGCTCGGCCACGCCCGCGCCCCGCGGGCCGTACATGCCCACCGCGTGCACCTCGTCGAGATAGGTCAGCGCGCCGAACTCCTCGGCCAGGTCGCAGATCTCGCGCATCGGCCCGAAATCGCCGTCCATCGAGTAGATCGATTCGAAGGCGATCACCACCGGGCGGCCCGGCTCGACCGCCTCGAGCAGTTCGCGCAGATGCGCGACGTCGTTGTGGCGGAAGATGTGCTTCTCGCAATTGCCGTGCCGGATGCCCTCGATCATCGAGGCGTGGTTCAGCGCGTCGCTCAGGATCACGAGGCCCGGAAACAGCTTCGGCAGCGTCGAGAGCGTCGCCTCGTTCGCGATATAGGCCGAGGTGAAGATCAGCGCCGCTTCCTTGCGGTGAAGATCCGCCAGCTCCGCCTCGAGGCGCTTGTGGTAGACCGTCGTGCCGGAGATGTTGCGCGTGCCCCCGGATCCCGCGCCCGTCGCCTCGATCGCCTCGTGCATCGCGGACAGAACCGCAGGGTGCTGGCCCATCCCGAGATAGTCGTTGCCGCACCAGACGACGATGTCCTGCTCGGTCCCGTCAGGACGACGCCAGACCGCGCTCGGATAGGCGCCCTTCCGACGCTCGATGTCGATAAACGTCCGGTACCGACCCTCGTCATGCAAACGGTTCAGGGCGGTGTCGAG
>CAJXYS010000085.1 GCA_913063035.1 uncultured Maritimibacter sp.
TCCGCGATGCCGCCCGCGCAGCTGGGCTGCACCTATCTGAACTTCACCGCCAGCCATGACGGGATCGGGATGCGCCCGGCCGAGGGCGTCCTGCCGCCCGAGGAACAGGACCGCATGATCGAAACCGTGCAGGCGACCGGCGGGCGCGTCTCGATGCGCTCGCGGCCCGGCGGGGGCGAGGAACCCTACGAGCTGAACTGCTCGCTCTTCGACGCGATGCGACGCACCTTCCGGGGGGAAGACGCGCATCACGTCGCGCGCTTCCTCTGCTCGCAGACCATCGCCATGTCGCTCGAGGGCATACCGGCCTTCTATATCCATTCCTTCCTCGCGACCCCGCATGACCGCGACGCGGTCGAACGGCGCGGGATGAACCGGGCGATCAACCGCCACCGCTGGCACTATCCGGACCTGCTGGACCGCCTGGCCGATCCGGGATCCGACCAGGCGCGGGTCATGAAGGGCATGTCGGAACGGCTGCGCATCCGTGCCCGGCAACCGGCCTTTCACCCCAACGCGACCCAGTTCACGCTGCGCATGGACGACCGGCTCTTCGGCATCTGGCGCCAGAGCCTCGACCGGGACCAGTCGATCTTCGCGATCCACAATGTCAGCGACGAGACCGTGCTGGTGAGCCCCTCCTCGATCAACCTGATCGAGGACGACGTCTGGGTGGACCTGCTCACCGGGGACGAGATCCTCGCCGCCGGGCCGGAGATTCCCTTCGCGCCCTATCAGTGCCGCTGGATCGCGAACGGCGGCTGAAGCCGGTTGTCAGCCGTATTCCTTGCTGTCCTCGAGCGCGGCGCGCAGCAGGTCCGAAAGGAACGCGGGATCTGCCGCATGGACACGGTTCCAGGTCGGGATGAACGGGCTTTCATGCGGGTTCTCCAGAAAGATCTGGCCGGCCCGAATGATGTTCTCGGCGAAAAGCTCCACCGATTTCTCTTCCTTGTGGCGGTCGACCGACAGCCCGTTCATCTTGGCGTCGTTGTAGTAGCTGTCCAGGAGATCGAGGGCCGCGCGGTAATAGGTGGCCTTGAGGGTGCGGAAAAGGTTGGCGGTGAAGACCGTCCCGTCCGCCGCCAGCTTGCGGAAGATCGCCTTGCAGATGTCGGTGGACATGCGGCTCAACCCGCGCGAGGCATCCTCGGGCGACAGGTCCTGGTGCTTGTGGTCGTAGGAATCGGCCAGTTCCACCTGGCAGACGGACCCCGGCGCGAGGTTGCGCCAGGCTTCCGACAGCACGCCGACCTCCAGGCCCCAGTCCGAGGGAATGCGCAGATCCGGCAGGGTCAGGGTCCGCATGGCGAACTCGCCCGACAGCGGGTAGCGGAAGCTGCGCAGGTAGTCGAGGTAGTCGCGGTCGCCGACCACCCGCTTCAGCGCGATGAGAAGCGGGCTGACAAGCAGCCGCGTGACCCGGCCGTTCAGCTGGTGGCCGTCCGTGCGGGGATAGAACCCCTTGGCCATCTGGTAGGAAAAGGCCGGATGCGCCACCGGGTAGACGAGCCGGGCCAGCATGGAGCGGTCATAGGTCAGGATATCGCAATCATGGATCGCCATGATGGAACTGTCGGCGCGCGCGATCAGGTAGCCGATGCATCCCCAGACGTTCTTGCCCTTGCCGGGTTCCTGCGGCGCGAGCCCGAGTTCCTCCAGGCGGGCGCCAAGCGCCTTCATCCGCGGGCTGTCGTTCCAGATCACGATATGCTGCTGGGGCAGCCGCGCGAAGAAGTCCCTGGCGTGGCGGAACTGCGACTCGTCCGCCCGGTCGAGCCCGATCACGATACGGTGCAGGTATGGCACTTCCGAAAGCTCGTCGAGGATATGCGGCAGCGCCGGGCCTTCCAGCTCGGAATAGAGGCAGGGCAGGATCAGCGTGATCTTGCGGGTCTCCGCGAAGGTCACGAGCTCGTAGGTCAGATCCTCGAGGCTCCGGGTGCGAAGGTTGTGCAGCGTGGTGATGTTGCCGTTCTGGTGGAAATCAGCCATGGCGCATCGGCTCCCTGGTCGTGGACAGCGCGTCCAGCAGGGCGGAAATGGCCGCCGCCCACCCCTCCGGACCTTCGTTTTTCGTGCGACGGATGCGCCCGTCGGCCTCGCCGGGCAGCGTGGGCAGCGGCGGGGCCGCGCGGTTGGCGACGATGACGCCGTAATCGGCCGCCTCGAGCATCTCGACGTCGTTCGGCGCGTCGCCCAGCGCGATGCTGTGCGCCGGCGCGAGCGCCCGGACCAGTTCGCGCATCCGGTCGGCCTTGGTCCCGCCGAAGGACAGCGTCAGGAACCGCCCGCCGCGGCGCGCGTGAAGCCCGATGCGCGCCGCGGCGGCCAGGAAATCCTCTCGTGCGGCCGCGGTGCCGGTCCAGAGCCCCGGCTCGCTGAAGCCGCGCCGTTTCGCGCGCGCCGCCGCCTCGGGCGCCAGCCCGGTGATCCGGGCCACCTCGGCGACGGTCATGTCGCCGAAGCCGCGGAAACCGCCGGGCAGCGCGCGCAGGGTCGCGCGGATATCGGGATAGACCGACGCCGCCCCGACCGACTCGCTCCCGGCCGGCAGGACGCCGCCGCCGTTCTCGACGATGGCCGGCCAGTCCGGAAACCCGAGCTCCGCGCGCAGCGGCGCAACCTCGGCCGCCGTCTTGCTGGTGGCCAGGATAAGCCCCGCACCCAAGGCGCGCAGCCGGTCGAGCGCCGGGCGGGCCGGCGCCCAGGAATAGGTGGTGTGATCGAGCAGCGTGCCGTCGAGATCGGAAAAGACAAGAATGCCGGAACCGCCAGTCATGCAGGAAAGGTAGCCGACAATTGCCGCCTAGGCGACACCCGACAGCGTGCCGGGCGCGGTTGTGGCATCTCGCCGCGATGCCGTGCCGGGCGCTCAGTCGCGGCGCGGTGCCTCCCCCCTCAGCGTGAGCACGTCCAGCCGCTGCCAGTAGGGCAGATAGCGGCCCTGCGCGTCGCTGCGGCACGCGGCGTGAAACGCGGCCTCGAAGGCGGGCCGGTCGGCCGGATCGAGCCGCCGGCATGGATCGACCGCCAGCATGTCGTCCAGCAGGGCCTGCGGA
>CAJXYS010000086.1 GCA_913063035.1 uncultured Maritimibacter sp.
GAACCCAACAGCGCCCCGCGCCGTCGGTGAAGGCGTATCTACGCACCAAAACAAATCTCCGCAAGAGGTTTTTTGCGAAAAAAACGGGCGGCCGTGAAATCACGCCGGACACGTCCCGCACAGCCCTTGAATACAAGGGCAAAGCGCCCGCACCCGCCCCCGCGGCCCCGCGCCGGAGCACTGGCACATCCCGGCCAAGACGCCGTGACCCGGCCCGGCGCCACGGGAATCGGGCGCCTGGCCCGCGCCGGGGTCTGCCGATTCATGCCGAGCCGTTCGCGGGCGACTCGACCCCGGCCCCTGGATGTATACGGGATCAGCGCAACTTCACCGGCCACGGCGCCGGGGCCGCGACCCGGCGGTGGTTCCGGGCGCGTGCGGCACCTGCTCAGTCCGCGCCATAGCCTCCGGCCGTGGGCGTGACCACGACCACCGAGTCGCCCGGGGCCAGCCGGCCCTGGTCCGCGGCGCGCAGCGTCTCCGACGTGCCGTCGGCGCGATGGATTTCCGTGCGCCCGACGCGGCCCGCCCCGCCGCCGGCGATGCCCTGCGGGGCGCGGGAGCGATGCGAGGAGAGGATCGCCATCTCCATCTCTTCGAGGAACCGGATGCGCCGTGTCGTGCCGTCGCCGGCGGGAAAGCGCCCCTGCCCGCCCGAGTCCCGGTCGATCCGGAACTCTTCCAGCAGAACGGGATAGCGCAGCTCCAGCACCTCGGGATCGGTCAGCCGCGAATTGGTCATGTGAACATGCACCGCGTCCGTCCCGGCGAAACCGCTGCCGTCGTTATGCATCCCGGCCGGGCTGCCGGAACAGAGCGTTTCGTAATACTGGTACCGGTCGTTGCCGAAGGTCAGGTTGTTCATCGTGCCCTGGCTGTTCGCCATCGCGCCGAGCGCGCCGAAGAGCGCGTTGGTCACGTGCTGGCTCGTCTCGACGTTGCCGGCCACCACCGCGGCGGGATAGCGCGGGGCCAGCATGGACCCGTCCGGGATCACGATCCTGACCGGCCGCAGGCAGCCCGCGTTCATCGGGATCGGGCTCTCGACCATGACCCGGAAGACGTAGAGCACGGCCGCCCGCGTCACGGGCTCGGGCGCGTTGAAGTTGTTGGCCTGTGCCGCGGAGGTGCCGGTGAAGTCGACGGTGGCCGTCCCGGTATCGCGATCCACGGTGATCCTGACCTTGATCACCTGGCCGGTATCGGTGGCGTATTCGTATTCTCCGTCCGAGAGCCGCCCGATCACGCGGGCGACCTCGGCGGCGGCGTTGTCCTGCACATGCGCCATGTAGGCCTGCACCACCGCGAGCCCGAATTGCCCGATCATCGCGCGCAGCTCGGCCGCGCCGCGGGCATTGGCCGCCACCTGGGCCTTCAGGTCGGCGATGTTCTGGCCCGGATCGCGGGCGGGGTAGGCATGATCGGTCAGGAGATCCCGGATCTCTGCCTCGCGGAAGCGCCCGGCCTCGACCAGCCTGAAATTGTCGATCAGCACGCCTTCTTCGTCCACAGTGGTGGCGAGCGGCGTCATCGAGCCGGGCGCCACGCCGCCCACATCCGCGTGATGACCGCGCGAGGCGACCCAGAAGAGGATATCGTCCCCCGCGTCGTCGAAGACCGGGGTGACCACGGTGATGTCCGGCAGGTGGGTGCCGCCGTTATAGGGCGCGTTGAGCGCGAAGACGTCGCCGGGGCGAACCTGGCCCGCGTTCAGCCGGATCACCGTCTCGACCGAGCGATCCATGGACCCCAGATGCACCGGCATGTGCGGGGCGTTGGCCACCAGCGCGCCCTCGGCGTCGAAGACCGCGCAAGAGAAGTCGAGCCGCTCCTTGATATTGACCGATCGCGCGGTCTTCTGCAGCGCCACGCCCATCTGCTCGGCGATGTTCATGAAGAGATTGTTGAACACTTCCAGCAGCACCGGGTCGGCCTCCGTGCCGACGGCGTCCGCGCGCTGCGCGGCCTCGACGCGGGTCATCAGCACGTGATCCCGGGCGGTGACCTCGGCCCGCCAGCCCGGCTCGACCACGATGGTCTGGTTGGGCTCGATGATCAGCGCCGGGCCCGTGACGTGGCGGCCGGGCACCAGTGCCGCGCGCCGCACGACCTGGGCCTGGTGGGTCTCTCCGCCGGAGAAGATCGGCACCTCGGCATCCGTCTCGGCCGCGCCGTCCGCGAGATCGGCGCGCGTCTCCGGGTCGGCGGCGGCCTCCGCGGCCTGCCCCTCGATTTCGGCGGCCTCGACGACCAGCTTGGCGTCCGGATCGGTGAAGCCGAACTCGGCCTCGTGGGCCGCTTCGAAGGCCGTGCGCGCGGCGGCCACATCCCCCGTCCAGGCGACTGGCAGCGCGGTGTCGGTCCCGGCATAGCGCAGATGTAGCCGTGGAATCAGCGTCACGGCGTCCCCTGGCACGCCCTGCGCCGCCAATTCGGCGCGCACGTCGCCGGCCAGGCCGTCGAGCGCCGCCTCGACCTCGGGCGCGCCGTCCGCGCTGAGTTCCGTCTCGAGCCCGCTCTGGCGCGCCTCGGTCACCCGGGCGAGCCCGATACCGTAGGCCGACAGCAGCCCCGACAGCGGGTGAACCAGCACCTTGGTCATGCCGAGCGCATCGGCCACGAGGCAGGCATGTTGCCCGCCCGCGCCGCCGAAGGCGTTGAGAAGGTAGCGTGTCACGTCGTAGCCGCGCTGGACGCTGATCTTCTTGATGGCGTTGGCCATGTTCTCGACGGCGATGCGCAGGAAGCC
>CAJXYS010000087.1 GCA_913063035.1 uncultured Maritimibacter sp.
CCTTGCAGCCGTTGATGCTGGCCTATGGGTTCGACGCCCTGGAACGGGACGGCAAGTTGATTTTCCGCAGCCGGTCCGGACGGGCCGCGACGGCGGTTGATCGCGGTGAGTTCGCCCAGGCCGTGGACGAGGCCGGCGCAATCGAACTGACCCGCGCTCAGGCCCCCGAGATCGTCGGGCGCGTCCAGCTGGCCCATGTGGAGGCGGATGGCGACTATGAAATCCGTGCGACCGAGGCCGTCCATCCGGGTGACGCGACCCCCACCACCGCCCGCAGCGAGTTGTCGCTGGCCCTGACGCCGGGAGAGGGGCTGAGGATCGCCGAGCGCTGGCTGGCCGAGGCGCGACTGGCCCGCGATACGGCGCAATTCGCCCTGCCGCCGTCGCGCGCCGAGATTGGACCGGGCGACGTGGTGCGTTTGCCCGAAGGGCAGGGGGGCGGGCTCTTTCGTGTCGACCAGGTGGAACAGACCGACCGGCAACTTCTTGAGGCGGTGCGGATCGACCCCTCGGTCTATACCCGCCATCCGGTGCCGGGCACGGCGCCGGTGCTGTCGCCCTATGTGGCGCCGATCCCGGTGGAGCTGATGCTCATGGACCTGCCGTTGATGCGCGGTGACGAGGACGAGATCGCACCCCATGCCGCCGTCAGCGGCGTGCCCTGGCCGGGCAGCGTGGCGCTTTACACGTCAGACCAGGACGCGGGATACGATCTGGGCCGGATCCTGCATGACCCGGCGGTGATCGGCGTGACCGAGACCGAGATGACCAGCGCCCCGCCAGGCGTCTGGGACGCGGGCCCGGCATTGCGGGTGCGGCTGATCCGGGGCACGCTGGACAGCCTGTCTCGCGCGCAGGTGCTGGGCGGCGGCAACCTGGCCGCCATCGGCGATGGTAGCGTCGATGCGTGGGAAGTGTTCCAGTTCGCCGAGGCCACGCTGGTTGGCGAGCGGACCTATGACCTGCGCTTGCGCCTGCGCGGGCAGGCGGGCAGCGACGGGCTGATGCCCGCCGCCTGGCCCGTGGGATCAATTTTCGTGCTGATGGATGCCGTTCCCGGGCAACTGGCGCTGGCCCCCGCCGCACGCGGCACCCTGCGTCATTACCGTTATGGACCGGCGACCCGGCCCATGTCCGACCCGAGCTACCAGTATCGCGCCGAGAGTTTCCGCGGCAACGGGCTGCGGCCTTACCCGGTGGCGCATCTGCGCGCCCGGTCCGGCAGCGGCGGCGATCTGGCGTTGAACTGGATCAGACGGACCCGGATCGACGGCGACAGCTGGGACCAGGCCGAGGTGCCGCTGGGCGAAACCGCCGAAAACTACCGCGTGCAGGTGCATGCGGGCGAAACCCTGCTGCGCGACGTTACCCGGTCCAGTCCGGAGTGGACCTATAGCGTCGGGGACCAGGCCAGTGACGGAGCGTCCGGCGAGATCACGATCTCGGTGGCGCAACTCTCGGACCGCTACGGCCCCGGTCCGGCCCGGTCGGTGGTCGTCACGCTCTGATGCGGCAGCCGGGATGGCATGACCTCGATGCGGGGGTGCGGGTTTTGCTGGCCCGACCTCGGGTCGAATGGCCGTCTGTGGCGGCGGCCCTGGTGCGAGAGGCGCATCTGTCGGATCGCTTGCGCAAGCGTCTGCGGCGTCCGGTCGCCGGGCGCGGCTGCGGCTCGCTCGCCTCCGAGGCCATGGGCTGGCGGCGCAGCCGCGAAAGGCGGGGCTGCGATACTGCCTATTGCGATGCGCTGGTCGTCTTGCTGACGGCCCTGGATCAATGGCGCCGTGACCCGGATCGCCGCCGCTGATCAGCCCCTTGTGCAGGACAGGCAGCGGGGCAGGGTCGGGTCGGCGCGCAGCCGGTCCAACCCCAGGGCTTCGCCGCAATCTGTGCAATACCCGTATTCGTCCTCGGCGATCCGGGCCAGGGCCGCCGCGATCCGGCGCCGTTCCCCCGCGCGGCGCGCCGCCTGCGCCTTGGCCATGGCCTGGTTCTGCAGTGCATCCATCCGGCTGAGCCGCCCGACCGCCTGCTGGTCGAGTTCGACCGTCTTCTGACCGTCCGAGCCGCGCGCATCCTCCTCGTCCAGCGCCGCCAGCCGGTCGAGAAGCGCCTGTTTCAATTCGACGATTTCGCGGTCATCCATTTCAGTGACCTTTTCCATCACGGGTTTATTCTTGGCCAACCCACCCTATCTGGGATAGGAGTGGCCGAAAAGGAGGCGCCTCATGGCACAGCCGAACCCCAAACTTGCCCAGCTGGATCCGGTCTGGGCGCGGATCACCGCCGAGGCCGAGCAGGCCATATTGGACGAGCCGCTCATGGGCGGCCTGATCCATGCCTGCGTGTTGCATCACAAGACGCTGGAAAAGGCGCTGTCCTATCGCTTCTCGGCCAAGCTGAGCTCCAATGAAATGAGCATGGTCCTGCTGCGCGAGATCGCCGAAGAGGCCTATGCCGACGCGCCCGACCTGGTCGAGGCCGCCCGCGCGGACCTGGCCGCGATCCAGGAACGCGACCCGGCCTGCCACCGCCTGTTGCAGCCGATCCTCTATTACAAGGGGTTCCAGGCGATGCAGGCCTATCGTCTGGCCCATTACCT
>CAJXYS010000088.1 GCA_913063035.1 uncultured Maritimibacter sp.
TGGTAGGCGAGGCTGCTGTGCAGGCGCAGGGTGTTCCTCCAGTCGACCCATCCGGCGGTGGCCCATTCGACGTCGGCCAGGTGTCGGTAGGGCCCGGGATGGAAGACCGTGGTGCGGATGCATTCGGTTTTGAACAGCCCGGTCACGGTCTCCATCAGACTGTTGTCGTACGCATCGGCCACGGTTCCGATCGAGGGGCGGATGCCCTCGACTTCGAGGTGCTCGGTGAACGTGATCGACGTGTATTGACTGAATTCAATCGGTCGTTGCAACACCGGCCTATTGGAGTGAGCGTATCTGTTCGTCGAATACTTCGGCGGGGGTCTTCCATCCGAGTACTTTGCGTGGTCTGTTGTTGAGTTCGAAGGCGATGGCTTCGAGGTCGTCAGCGGACCAGCGCGACAGGTCCGTGCCTTTGGGGAAGTACTGGCGTAGCAACCCGTTGGTGTTCTCGTTCGTGGGCCGCTGCCAGGGCGAATGCGGGTCTGCGAAATACACTTTCGTGCCCGTCTCGAGCGCGAACTGCGCGTGAGCGGAGAGCTCTTTGCCGCGGTCCCAGGTGAGCGTCTTGCGCAGTTGTTCGGGGAGTTTGGTCATCGCCTCGGTAAGTGCAGCATTCATGGCCACGGCGCCGTAGCCACCGAGGGCGGGACCGTTCTTCACCGGCGCGGTCTGGCCGAAGCCTTCCATTCGGGGCAGGTGAATCAGCAGAGTCGAGCGGCTTTTGCGTTCGACTATCGTGCCGATCGCAGAACGCCCGATACCGATGATTAAATCGCCCTCCCAATGCCCAGGTACGGATCGGTCTGCTGCTTCCGCGGGACGCTGGGAGATCACGACATCTGCGGTGACATGCCCTTGTGGTCGATTCCTCACTCGAGCTCGGGGCTGGCGTAGTGCGCGTCCGGTTCGCAGGCACGCGACCAGTTCGCGCTTCAAGGCCCCGCGGCCTTGGATGAACAACGACTGGTAGATCGCCTCGTGGCTGATGCGCATGGATTCATCATCGGGGAAATCGATCTTCAACCGTTGGGAGATCTGCTCCGGACTCCACGCAACCACCCACCGCCGGTCCTGCCGGTGCGGCTTATTGCGCCTGTTCCACGGCGGCGGCTTAGGTCCGGCGACGATGCTGCCATCCGGGCGGCGAACATGGCCCGATAATCGCTGCTGGACATACTCACGAAGCCGATCATTCGTCGCCAGTCGCGCCACCTTCGGGCGCTTGGCGGCTTGTTGCGCCTTCCATTGCGCCACCAGCGGCCGATACTCCGGTTTCCCACCCCTGGTCGCGGCGTTACGGCGCAACTCACGAGATATCGTCCCCGGGTCGCGGCCGATCCTGCGGGCGATCTGGCGCACTCCCATCTGCTGGGCGCGCAGCAGCGCGATCTCCTCGCGTTCTTCGAAAGACAAGTAGCGTCCGCTGGGCTCATCCAATGACAGTGGTGGCATGCCACCAGCGTGGCGAAACCACCGAGTTCCCACCGGCACGGACACGCCCACCCTCAACGCCGCCTCCGCAGAGGTGATACCCGTGGCGATCAGGCGCCAAAACTGCCGCTGCACCGCCCGCGACGGCGTCGGCGAACCCGGCGAACGCATCGCCGGGCGCAACGCCCGATCCGCACGCCACTGCCGCCGCGCGCCCTCGGGAACATCGCTGGTCTTCTTGCTCCAATCCGACCTCGCCACCGTCGAACACCTCCACTACCTCAGGGTGTTGCGACGACCAGTTGAATCCACCCTGGACTCCGTGATCGGCGTGGACGATGCCGCCCTTGCGGACGCTGCGCCGGCTGATGGCCGAGACCTATCCCGAGCTGGCGCGCCACCCGATCAGCCATGTCTGGACCGGCTCGCTCGGCTTCACCTTCGCGCGGCATCCCCATGTGGGGCGGCGCGAGGGGGGGTGGTTCGCGATGGGCTATTCGGGCAACGGCGTCGCGCTCTCGCCGTGGCTGGGGCGCAAGGCGGCGCTGGGCGTGGAGGGGGCCCGCGCCGCCGAAGCCCATCAGCGTGAAGCCGCGCGGGTCGATGCCCTTCGCCACCGAGTTGCCGTTGATGGCGAGCGACATGTTGTTGTTGATGATCTTCAGGATGCCGAGGGCCGCGTCCGTCAGCGACAGGCCGAGGGGCTTCGCGATGTGCTCCTCGATCGCCTTCTCGGCGAGGGCGTGGTCGATCGACAGGTCGCCGCCGAGGAACTGCTCCTCGTCGAGGCGGCCGAGCACCACCTGGGCGTCCGTCACCGTCGGCTCTGTGCCGCCGTTGTCGTAGCAGATGGGGCCGGGCTCGGCGCCCGCGCTCTCGGGGCCCACGTGAAGCGCACCGTCGGGGCCGATGCGGGCGAGGCTCCCCCCGCCCGCGCCGATCACCTCCATGTCGATCATCGGCGCGAGCACGGCGTGGCCGCCGACGGCGCGGGAGGTGGAGAAGCGCGGCGCGCCGCCCTCCAGCACCGCGACGTCCGTGCTCGTCCCCCCGACGTCGAAGGTGACGAGATCGCCCGCCCCTTGCG
>CAJXYS010000089.1 GCA_913063035.1 uncultured Maritimibacter sp.
ACGAAGTTCGAGGCCGAGGCCTACATCCTGACCAAGGAAGAGGGTGGCCGTCACACGCCGTTCTTCGCCAACTACCGCCCGCAGTTCTACTTCCGCACGACGGACGTGACCGGGACGGTCCAGCTGGCCGCGGGCACCGAGATGGTGATGCCGGGCGACAACGTGTCCTTCACCGTCGAGCTGATCGCCCCGATCGCGATGGAAGAGAAGCTCCGCTTCGCCATCCGTGAAGGCGGCCGCACCGTCGGCGCCGGCGTCGTGTCCAAAATCATCGAGTGAACCATTCGGGTTCGACGTAGGCCGGGCGATCCCGCCCGGTCTACCTCTCAACCCTAGCCGCGAAAGGCACCGACATGCAGTCGCAAAACATTCGCATCAGGCTCAAGGCCTTCGATTACCGGGTGCTCGACTCCAGCACCGCGGAAATCGTGAACACGGCCAAGCGGACCGGCGCGCAGGTGCGTGGCCCGATCCCGCTGCCGAACAAGATCGAGAAGTTCACGGTTCTCCGGGGCCCGCACATCGACAAGAAGTCGCGCGAGCAGTTCGAGATCCGGACGCACAAGCGTCTTCTCGACATCATCGACCCGACGCCGCAGACCGTGGACGCGCTCATGAAGCTCGACCTGGCCGCCGGTGTCGACGTCGAGATCAAGGTTTGAGGAGGGCACCCGAGATGCGCTCTGGAGTTATCGCAAAGAAGCTGGGCATGACCCGGCTGTTCATGGAGGACGGACGGCAGGTGCCGGTCACCGTTCTTCAACTCGACAATCTGCAGGTGGTCGCGCAGCGCACCGCCGACAAGGACGGCTATTCGGCGGTCCAGCTCGGCGCGGGCACGGCCAAGGCGAAGCGCGTGTCCAAGGCGATGCGCGGGCATTTCGCCACCGCCAGCGTTGCGCCGAAGCGCAAGATCGCGGAATTCCGCGTCGCGCCGGAAAACCTGATCGGTATCGGCGAAGAGATCACCGCCGACCATTACTTCGAGGGGCAGTTCGTGGATGTCTGCGGCACCTCGATCGGTAAAGGGTTCGCGGGCGCCATGAAGCGGCACAATTTCCGCGGCCTCGAGGCCACCCACGGCGTGTCGATCAGCCACCGCTCGCACGGCTCCACGGGTCAGTGTCAGGACCCGGGCCGCGTGTTCAAGGGCAAGAAGATGGCCGGCCACATGGGCGCGGCGCGCGTGACCACGCAGAACCTGCAAGTCGTCAAGACCGACGCCGAGCGGGGCCTGATCATGGTCAAGGGCGCGGTGCCGGGGTCCAAGGGCGGCTGGGTCACGATCAAGGACGCGGTCAAGAAACCGACGCCCGACAACGTGATCCTGCCCGCGGCGCTGAAATCCGCCGCCGAGGAAGCCAAGCGCGCCGCCGAGGAAGCTGCCGCGCAGGCCGCGGCCGAGGAAGAGGCTGCCCGCGAGGCCGCGCTCGCCGAAGAGCAGGCCGCGATCGAGGCGGCCGAGGCCGAGGCCGAAGAGTCCACCGACGACAACGCCCCCGAAGGAGGCGAGGACAAATGAAGGCTGAAGTAGTCAAGCTCGACGCGTCGGGCGCGGGCTCGATCGATCTCGACGACGAGATCTTCGGCCTGGAGCCGCGCGCGGACATCCTGCACCGCGTCGTGCGCTGGCAGCGCGCGCGGGCCCAGCAGGGGACGCACAAGGTCAAGACCCGCTCCGAGACGAGCTACTCGTCGAAGAAGATCTATCGCCAGAAGGGCACCGGTGGCGCACGCCACGGCGACCGGAACGCGCCGATCTTCCGCAAGGGCGGCATCTACAAGGGCCCGACCCCGCGCAGCCACGCGCATGACCTGCCCAAGAAGGTTCGCAAGCTGGGCCTCAAGCACGCGCTGTCGTCGAAGGCGTCGGCCGGCGCGCTGATCGTGCTGGACTCGGCCGAGATGGGTGAAGCCAAGACCAAGGAACTGGCCAAGGCGGTCAAGAACCTGGGCTGGAAGCGCGCGCTCGTCATCGACGGGCCGGAGGTCAACGAGAACTTCGCCCGCGCCGCGGGCAACATCGAGGGTCTCGACGTGCTGCCGAGCCAGGGCGCGAATGTCTATGACATCCTCAAGCGTGACACGCTGGTGATCACGAAGGCGGGTGTCGAAGCACTGGAGGCTCGACTGAAATGAGCGCGAAA
>CAJXYS010000090.1 GCA_913063035.1 uncultured Maritimibacter sp.
ACCCTGACCGACGACGAGATCGAGGCGGTCGCCCGCAAGATCGTCGAGAAGGTCCAGAAAGCGACGGGCGGCGTGTTGCGGGGCTGACGCCCGACGCGCGCCTGGCGAAAGGAGAAGTGACATGACCCTGACCGTCTATCTCGCCGGTGAAATCCACACCGACTGGCGCGAGGAGATCGCCGTAGCGACCAACGGGCTCGACGTGACCTTCACCGCGCCGGTGACCGATCACCCGGCCTCTGACGATTGCGGCGTCGCGATCCTGGGCGCCGAGGACGACAAGTTCTGGCACGACCGCAAGGGCGCGGGCATCAACGCGATCCGCACCCGCAAGGCGATCGCGGATGCCGACGTGGTGGTGGTGCGGTTCGGCGACAAGTACAAGCAGTGGAACGCCGCCTTCGACGCGGGCCAGGCGGCCGCGCTGGGCAAGTCGCTGATCGTCCTGCAGCCGCCCGAGCACGACCACGCGCTGAAAGAGGTCGACGCGGCCGCCGACGCCGTCGCCCGCACGCCCGAACAGGTGGCGCAGATCCTGCGCTACGTCCTGCAGGGCAAGCTGCCGGGCTGACGGGTCAGCCGCCCGGCGCGGGCGGTATCTTCACCGCCCGCCGAGAGGCCGGACGCGCCATGCAGCGGTCGTAATAGGCCGGCAGGTTGGCAAGATCGCGCCAGCCGGTCCCGTCGCCGGCCTCGTAGAACTCCAGCAGCGTGCGGAGCCACGGGAAGGTGGCGATGTCGGCGATGCTGTAATCCGCACCCATGATGAAGCGCCGCCCCTCGAGGTGCCGGTCCAGAACCCCGAGCAGGCGCGCGGTTTCCCCGACGTAGCGGTCGCGCGGGCGCGGGTCGTCGATCTCCTTCCCGTCGCCCTTTGTGAACCAGCCGAGCTGGCCGAACATCGGACCGACGCCGCCCATCTGGAACATCAGCCACTGCAGCGTCTCGTAGCGCGTGGCCGGATCGTCGGACAGGAAGCGGCCGGTCTTCTCGGCGAGGTAGACGAGGATCGCGCCGGACTCGAAAAGGCCGATCGGCTGGCCGCCCGGACCGTCCGGATCGAGGATCGCGGGGATCTTGTTGTTGGGGCTCAGCGACAGGAATTCCGGCGTGAACTGGTCCTTGTCGGCAAAGCTGATCCGGTGGGCCTCGTAGGGCAGGCCGGTTTCCTCCAGCATGGCCGAAACCTTGATCCCGTTCGGCGTGGTCAGCGAGTAGAGTTGCAGGATCCCGGGGTTTTGCGGCGGCCAGCGGCGGGTGATCGGAAAGCCGGAAAGATCGGTCATCGGATGCTCCTTCGTTGTCGGGCCCTACCTATGCCGCGGCCCCGGCAATGAAAAGCGCCGCACAGGGGCTGTGCGGCGCTGCAGGGCAAAGGTGGTGCGGGAGGTTACTGTTTCACCACCTTCTGAGGCGAGATCACGTCGATGCCGAGCGCCCGGCCGACCGCGTAATAGGTCAGCTGGCCGGCATGAACGTTGAGCCCGTCCAGCAGGTGCGGGTCGTCGATGCAGGCCTGCCGCCAGCCCTTGTCCGCGAGGTTCAGCATGAACGGCATGGTCGCGTTGCCGAGCGCGATGGTCGAGGTCCGCGCCACCGCGCCGGGCATGTTGGCCACGCAGTAGTGCATGATCCCGTCCACGTCGTAGATCGGGTCGGCATGGGTGGTCGGCTTCGACGTTTCGAAGCACCCGCCCTGGTCGATGGCGACGTCCACCAGCACCGCGCCCGGCTTCATGTCGGCGAACTGGTCCCGGCGCACGAGCTTCGGCGCCTCGGCCCCGGGGATCAGCACCGCGCCGATCACCATGTCGGCCTGCTCCAGGTGTTCGGCCAGCAGCCCGGCCGAGGAGTAGCCGGTGTTGAAGAGATCGCCGAACACGTCGTCGAGATAGCGCAGGCGGGGCAGCGACCGGTCGAGCACCGTCACGTCCGCTCCCATCCCGGCCGCGATCCGCGCGGCATGGGTGCCGACGACGCCGCCGCCGATCACCAGCACCTTCGCCGGCCCGACGCCGGGCACGCCGCCCATCAGCACGCCGCGCCCGCCATTGGCCTTCTGCAGGGTCCA